>JANWXD010000032.1 GCA_025055455.1 Bryobacteraceae bacterium | reverse complement strand
CACCGCGATCGCATTGCCCACCAGAGTCTTCACCCAGCGGGGCGCGTTGCGGTAGTACTGCGTGAAGACCGGGTGCGCGAAATAGATCGCGCGGCCGTGGCGCACGACAGCGGGATAGCCGCGCTTGCCGGCCGAGGGGGTGTGGCGGTGGGAGCAGAAGTGCCGCCAGGTCCGGTTGAAATAGGGAAGAACGGTTTCCGCCAGCACTTCGCTGCCCGCCAGCGGCTCGACTTCCTTTCCCCTCAGGTACATGACGTACTCGGTCTCGCGCAGGCCTCGCGCAAGGGCGCCCCGAGGCAAGACGAAGTCCGGGCTGTAGGGCGCCTCCCCTTTGAGGCGTACGCCGAGAGCGGCGGGTGCGAAGCGCTCGCGGCTCGGATCCAGGCCGCTGGCAAACGAGGCCAAAACGCTGCCCCCGGTGCGCACGTACGCATCGAGCTTGGCCGACAATTCCGGCGTTCCCGGGATCTCGTCGGGCAGGACGATGAGTTTGTACCGGCTGAAATCGCTCTTCGAATCGAGCACGTCGAACTGATGCGCTAACTCCTGCAGCATGCGCACGGCACCGTACACGGAAGGGTAGGCGGTGCGCTGAAAGGTGGGCGCGAACTCCTCCGGGTTGAGCACGCCGATTTCCGTCACCGCCCGGGCATCGCAGCACCACGGCTCTTTCTTTTCTACCTCGGCGTAGACCGCGCCGATCAACTCGTACGAGACGGGATCCATCTTTCCCGACGGGTGGAGCTGGTCCCCGACGGAACACTTGGCGCCCAGGGCGAGCATCTGAAAGCATTCGAACTCCAGGGCGGCGCGGTTCTTGTAGGAATGAAAGTCGCCCCAGGAGGTGTGGAACTTGCCCGTCATGCCGAGCACTTCCACGCCGAGGGTGCGGCTGTAGCGCGCCGTAAGCGGGAAGTGCAGGTAGCCCCAGCCGCCGCTTGGCAAGGATTCGAGTTCGAAATGGGTGAACAGCGGCGCTACCGCGCGGTGCCGCGGCCCGATATGCCCGGAATTGTAGAAAATCGTCGCCTTGGGATGATAGCGCCGCACCAGGGCGCTGAACTCGCGCTTGAATTCGTTCACCGTTTCGAGCGCATGCCGGAGCCGATCCGCTTGCTTGGTCGGATCCAGGCCCGCTTTCTCCATGAGCTGGCGACACCAATGGGAGTTGCATTCCCGCGGGTGCGTGATGTCGAAGAAGATGCCGTCCACCGGAAGGGTCGTCAGCACCTCTTCGACGTGCTCGCGCAGAAAGTCGCGGTAGGGAGAGTTGAGGCAGAGGTTGCGGTAGAAGCCGGGCTCGTAGAGCGGCGTGCCGGTGGGGTTGCCCTTTTCATCGAGAATGAGCCACTCCGGGTGGCGCGTGGCGGAGTAGTGGTCCCATTCCACCGTGATGTAGATCGGCACGCGGATGTTGCGCCGGTGGCAAGCTTCGATCTGCTCGGCCAAGAGGTTGCGCTTGAGATGGGGATGCCGGCGCTCGGGGTGCTTTTTCGTGTCGAAGTAGATCCAGCCGTGATGGCAGCGGGCAAAGCAGGTCACCGAGTTGACGCGCGCTTTGACGAGAATGGAGGCGAATTCGTCCGGGTCGAAGGCGGCGCCGACGTCGGCGATGTGTTCGCTGGTGTGAAAGTCCAGGTGGATCTGGCGGAATCGCAGCGGAATGCCCTGATCGAGCGGTTCGGCCTGAGGCGGGGGCGCCGCGGCGGATGCGAACGCCCCGGCCGAGGCAGCCAGTTTCAGAAAGTCGCGGCGGATCAAATCCGGCATATAGTCCTCCGGCGAGCGGTGAAAAGATGCAGTATACCGTTGGCACTGGGTGGCGCCGGCGGCGAGTCCCCTCGCCCGAGGCTCGGGCATTGGTATACTAAAGGAAGCACGGCGCTATCGTCTAAGGGTTAGGACGGAGCCCTCTCAAGGCTCAAATACGGGTTCGAATCCCGTTAGCGCTACCAAGCCCCAAACCGTCCGAAGGTACGGAAGGATACGCCGCCGACAATCGCCGCGACGCCGCGTGGCGGTTCCCGGTGGGAACGACTACCCTATGGCTCGCTGCCGCCGTGCGAACAAGAATCGATACTTGAGTTGGGCCCCACCTTGCCGCTCTTAGGCGCACGTACGAGGTGAGGGCCAGCAAACTACAAAGGAATCGCGACACGCGAATCTGTCACCGAAAAGTTTCGCATGCGCGCGAAGCGTTTCGAGGAGGAGCTAGGGCTCTGCGAGAAGCGGCGCGAACAAACGGGGCGGGACGTCAAATCCATGCCCAAATCTCCAGAAGCGTTCCACCGCGGCCTGAGGGGTGGTGGTGGCCGTTCCGCGAGTGGCGGAGCGCGAGGCAGCAGGGAGACTGAGGCGCCGGCCACGCGTGTGGCGTGCTTTGAAGTCGTTTCCTGCATCCTTCCTGTGGTCTGAATCTCCTTCTTGCAGTCCAGGGCTCTCGGCTGGTTGACCGAAGTCGAGGTCCGGCGACGCGAGCGCGCCCTGGCGTGGCTCGAGCGTGGGGCGGCACGGGCGGGGCCAGGCGTAGGCCGAAACGTGGTACATTGGAGACAGTAGCGGCGGAGGCAAGGTCCAGAAGCCTTGGGCCCTCTGCCAGCGTCGCCGAGCCCGCGGGGACGTAGTTCAGTTGGTCAGAACGCCGGCCTGTCACGTCGGAGGTCGCGGGTTCGAGTCCCGTCGTCCCCGCCATTGGGCACCCGAGGCCCTTGGCCTTGGTTGGCTCGAGCCGAAAGCTTTCCCCTCTGCTCGCCCGCCTCCGCCCTGTAGTATCCTGTTGATGCACACGGAGACTCCCACGATGGTACCTGCATCGCAGCTGCGGGCCGGAATGGCCGTGCGCTACGAGGGCCAAGTCTACAAGGTTCTGGTGGCGGATTATCATCCCGGACAGGGCAAGATGGGGGGCACCACACATGCGCGCCTGAAAAATCTGGCCACCGGCGCGCTGTGGGAGCACAGTTTTCGTTCGGATCTCAAGCTCGAAGACTTGCCCGTAGAGAAGCAGGAGATGGAGTTCCTATACACCGACGCGGACGCCTGCTACTTCATGAATCCGGACACGTTCGAGCAGGTGGCCGTACCGGTGAAGGTGATCGGCGAACAGGCCCGTTTCTTGCGTCCAGAAATGCGGCTTCAGGTGGAGTTCGTCGAGGGCCAGCCTGTCAGCGTGTTGTTCCCGGACATCATCGAAGTGCGCATAGCCGACACGGCGCCTCCGACCCACGCCCAGCAGGACAGCACTTGGAAGGAAGCCGTGCTCGAAAACGGCGTGCAGATCATGGTGCCGCAGTTCATCAAGACTGGCGACATGATTCGGCTAGACGTGGAAAATCTGAAATACGTGGACCGCGCCAAGGGGGCCGGCAAGCCGTAGTCCCACCGCTACAAAGGAGCCTCAGCCGCATGCAGCCGCAGCCACCCAAGATCGAACTCACGCAGACCTCGGACTACCGGGAAAACTATGCCAACAGCGTTCAGGTCCGGGCCAACTTGTGGGATTTCTTCTTGATGTTCGGCACGATTAGCCAAACGGCGCCGGACAGCGTGACCATCCACAATTTTCAGGGCATTTATCTGAGCCCCCAGCAGGCCAAGGCCCTCACCAACGTGCTCCAGCAGCACATCCAGCAGTACGAAAGCACGTTCGGGGAGATCCGGCTGGAGCCGCAGGCCAGCGCGACGGTCATTCAGTAGCAGCGGCCGGCCTCAGGCGCGGAAAGAAGCCATTGTGCTCCCAGGCAATGGCGTCGCGTATCCGCCACTGCCTGGGGCTCCTCGGCTGAGAAACAGTAGAGCATTCCGTTCGGTAACGGTGTGCCCGAGGACGGGCGTTTCCGGTTGCACCGCGACCGGTGAAATTCGGACTTCGATCGTTTCAGTGACCTCCCCGACCTCGAGCACGGCATCCACGTCATTCGGGCCGCTGCGCTGAGCCGGATCCCTGTTTGAAGGAACCGCTCGAACCCGGTCATTTCGGCGGAGACACTGTAGCTGCCCACCAAGAGGTTGGGAAAGGCCTAATAGCCCTCTTCGTTGGTCTTCGTGGTGCGCGGCTAGCCGTTGCCCTCGTTGGTGGCCGTGGCCGTGGCGCCGGGCACAACCAACCCGCCACTATTCCGGACGAAGCTGGAGATTTGCCCGGTATCGAACTGACCGAGCGCAACAGCCGCGGTCAGCGCGGTGGGCATCCGGCGCAGAGGGCTAATCGGTCTCCAGGATCAGATTCCCGATTTCGTCCACCCGGAAGTTCCATGCCGGGGGCACTAGCGTCGTGGCCCCGTAATCGAGCACCAAGGCCGGGCCGCGGGTGCGTCGCCGAGGAGCGCTTTCACGTTTATACACCCGGGTGCGGAGCCACCGGCCGGCCGTGCGCACACGCCGCACCGCATGCGGGTCCTCAAGGGATCTCGGCAAAGGGGCGAGTTTCGGCTTGGGCGTGGGCACCGTGGCCCGGAGCCGCAAGGTAACGATTTCGACCGTTCGCTCCGGCGTGGCGTAGCCATATTCGCGCCGGTGGGCCTCATGGAACGGTTTGGCGGGGTTCCGGCTGTCCCAAGCTACGGTGAGCTCGTAACTCTGACCTGCGTAGCGCAAATCGGCGAAGCGTTCCAATTGTGCCCCCGGCAGATCTTGCCGCGCCCGCCGCTCGAGTTCCGCGAAGCGATCCTCGTAATCCGAACGGCCCAGCACGGCGGCGGCGTAGTCGCGCACGCGGTCCGCCACGAGCATGCCGAGGGCCGAGAGGGCTTCCGCGTAGCGGGGAACGATCACGGTCTGGATCCCGAGCCCCTCGGCCAACTCGCAGGCGTGAAGCCCGCCGCAGCCGCCGAACGCCACGAGCGCAAAGTCGCGGGGGTCGTAGCCCCGCTCCACCGAGACCACGCGGATGGCCCGCTGCATGTTGGCGTTGGCCACGCGAAGGATGCCTTCGGCCGCCGCGGTGAGGCTCAAGCCCAGCTGCCCGGCCAATGCCTCGATGGCGCGGGCCGACCTTGCCGGGTCAATCCTCATCTCCCCACCGAGAAATTGTTCCGGGGCGATCCGGCCGAGCACCACATGCGCGTCGGTGACGGTCGGCAAGTCTCCGACCCCGTAGCAAGCCGGTCCCGGGTCTGCCCCCGCACTCTCCGGCCCGACTCGAAGCAGCCCGCCTTCATCCACCCGTGCAATCGATCCCCCGCCGGCGCCTACGGTATGAATGTCGAGCATGGGCACCCGGAGCGGGAAGGTGTCGACGTACCCCTCCGTGGTCTGGCGCGGCGCACCCACCGCCAGGCTCACATCCGTGGAAGTGCCGCCCATGTCGAAACCCAGGACGCGCTCGAAGCCCGACTGCCTCGCCAGGAACAGCGCGCCGACCACACCGCCGGCCGGACCGGAAAGAATCGTCCGCACGGGGTGGCGGCACGCCTCCGGGGCGGTCATGAAGCCGCCGTTCGATTGCAGAATGGCCAGCGGGGCGCCGCAATCCGCCAGTTGTTCTACATACGCTGTCACCCGCGGCCCGACATAGGCGTTCAGCACCGTGGTCGAGGCCCGCTCGTATTCGCGGAATTCTGGGCAAATCTCGTGCGAGGCGCAGATGTAGACCTTCGAGCCGAGGCTCTCGGCGACGCGTTTCTCGTTCGATGGGTTTTGATAAGCGTGAAGCAAACAGATGGCGACGGCTTCGACGTCTGCTCGTGCGAGCTTCCTGCGGAGTCGTTCCAAATCCCTTGTGACGGGGCGACGAGCGACCGTGCCGTCGTAGTACGTCCGTTCGTTGACGCCAAAGCGCAACTCCCGAGGCACCAACAAACGGCGCGGCGGCGGCGTGAGGTTGTACAGCTCGGCACGGTTCTGGCGGCCGATTTCGATGATGTCCTCGAAACCGGCCGTGGTGACGAAAGCGGTCCGAGCGCCCTTGCGTTCGAGCAGGGCGTTGGTGGCCACCGTGGAGCCGTGGATGACCTCCGCCGCGGACCCTCCCGCGCGCCGCAGCCCTTCGAGAATCACCCGCGCCGGGTTCTCCGGGGCCGAGCGCAGCTTGAAGATCCGCAGGCGGCCGTCTTCGCTCGCAACGACAAAGTCGGTAAACGTACCCCCGGCATCCACGCCAATGCGCATCTTCGGGGAACTGGACATTGTCGCATGTTGTCCGGCGGAACGCGGGCGCCGCCCTGTCCGGAGTGCGTGAGGCAGCGTTGGTGCCTCAGACTGGGGGAACATGCAGGATCAGGGAGCCGCGGCGATCCGAAATCTCCCGTACTGCGGCGCGCCTGGCAACGACGCCCGCGTCGTCATGCCGAACGAGCTGGACACACGTACGCGTCCCGCCCTCCGGCTTTCCCGTTCGGGGGCGCCAACGGGTTCCGGAACCGTAACTGGCCCGGTGTGAGAGGTGAAGGGTCCCGACCCGACCGGACGCGGCTGGGTCAAAACCCACTGCAAGGTGGAGCTCATGGTCCCCTCAGCCATCCTTCTTCGGAGTCCGGAAAGCTCGGCTCCGACCTCCACCCAATCCACCTTTGAACCAGAGCCGGTCGGGACGATTAGGATGGCAGTGTGGGCACGGTTCTAGCGGGAGTTCACCCTGTATTGGAGGCGCTGCGGGCGGGCCGACCGATCGAGCGCATCCTGATCGCCCGCGGCGCGTCAACCTCCCGGCTGCAAGAAATTTTGGATCGGAGCCGGGCCGCCGGAATCCCGCTGCGTTTTCAGGCGCGCCAGGTGCTGGACCGCATGAGCGGTCCGACTCCGCATCAAGGCGTTGTCGCCGTAGCGGCCGCGCACCACTACGCCGCCTTCGAAGACTTGATTCCACGATCCCGCTTGTTGGTGGCGCTCGACGGGGTCGAGGATCCGCACAACTTGGGCGCCATTATCCGCACGGCCCATGCTGCAGGCGCCGACGGGCTCGTCGTTCCGGAGCGCCGTTCGGCAGGGCTGTCACCGGTTGTGGCGAAGGCGGCCGCCGGCGCGCTGGAGTATCTGCCGGTCGCCCGCGTGGTCAACTTGAGCCGCGCATTGGACCGCCTGAAAGAATCCGGCTACTGGGTCTACGGCCTCGACGAACGCGGCGAGCACGTCTACGACCGCCTCCAATATGCCGAGCGCGCCGCATTCGTGCTCGGGGCCGAGGGCCGCGGTCTGCACGAGCACGTGCGCACGCGCTGCGATTTTCTGGTGCGCATCCCTTGTCGGGGGCCGATCGGCTCGTTGAACGTCTCGGTCGCCGCCGGGATCGTCCTGTTCGAATGGCGCCGCCAGCGCGCCGAGAGCGAATAGTACAATCAGTCGGTATGCGCGCGGCAGCATGGCTTGCGTTTGGCCTGTTTTCGGCCGACGTGACTTGCGCGCAGATGGTGGCGCGTGGGCGACACGCCATGGTGGTGACGCGCGAGGCGCACGCGACCGATGCGGCGCTGGCGGTCTTGCAGGCGGGTGGCAACGCGGTGGATGCCGCGGTCGCTGCGGGATTCGTGCTGGCCGTGACGCACCCGGCCGCCGGCAACTTGGGCGGAGGCGGATTTCTGCTCGTGCGGTTCCACGACAATCGTGCGGCCTTCCTCGATTTCCGGGAACGGGCGCCGCTTGCCGCCTCGCGCAACATGTATCTGGACGCCGAGGGCACGCCCACCCGCGAGAGCCTGACCGGCTGGAGGGCCGCGGCGGTGCCTGGAACGGTGCGCGGTTTGGAACTGGCGCATCGCAAGTGGGGCACCCGACCGTGGGCGGAACTGCTGGCTCCGGCGATCCGGCTCGCATCCCACGGCTTTCTGGTCTCCTATGCTCTGGCCCGCTCCTTGCGCCAAGCCAAAGTGTTGGGGGAGTTTCCCGAATCGCGGCGCATCTTTCAGCGCGATGGACGCTTCTACGAGCCGGGCGACAGGCTAGTGCAGCCAGAACTGGCCCGTACGCTGGAACGGCTGGCGCGGCACGGGGCGCGCGATTTCTACGAAGGGGAAACGGCCCGCCGCCTGGCCGCCGCGATGCAAGCCCACGGCGGGCTGATCACGCTCGAGGATCTCCGCCGCTACGAAGCTTTAGAGCGCCCACCGTTGCGCGGTTCCTACAAAGGATGGGAGATCCTTACGGCGCCGCCTCCGAGCTCGGGTGGCGTCGGATTGCTGCAAATGCTCGCTATGTTGGAAACCACGGGCTACGAAAAGGCTGGCGCGGGCTCGGCGGCAGTCGTGCACTTCCTCACGGAGGTGATGCGGCGGTACTACGCTGACCGGAGCCGCTGGTTGGGCGACCCGGACTTTGCCCGCATCCCCGTCCAGGAGCTGCTCGATCCGGTCTACGTCGCGGCGCGGCGCCGCACCATCGACCCCGAGCGCGCCACCCCGAGCGAATCCCTCGGCCCAGGCGAGCTGCCGACGGCCGAGTCCTCCGAAACAACTCATTATTCGATCGTGGACGCCCAGGGAAACGCTGTGGCGGTGACCTACACGCTCAACGGAAGCTATGGCTGCGGCGTGACCGTGCCCGGCCTGGGGTTCCTGCTGAACAACGAGATGGACGATTTCGCGGTCAAGCCGGGCGCCCCGAATTACTACGGCCTGATCCAGGGAGAAGCGAACGCGATCGCCCCCGGCAAACGGCCGCTGTCCTCGATGACGCCCACGATCGTGCTCCGCAATGGCCGCCTGGCGATGGTTCTGGGTTCGCCCGGCGGTCCGCGCATCATCACCACAGTGCTTCAGGTGTTTTTGAACCTGGTTGATTTCAACCTGGACTTGTGGACTGCGGTGCTCCGGCCCAGGTTTCATCACCAGTGGAAGCCGGACGCGATCGTGGTGGAGCCGGGGTTTTCGCCGGACACCCTAGCGCTGCTTCGGGCCAAGGGCCATCGCATCGAGGAGGCGCGCTCCATCGGAGAAGTCGCTGCCATTGCGGCCGACGAGGGCTGGTGGGTCGGGGTGGCTGATCCGAGAGCGGAAGGCAAGGCCAGTGGGTTCTAAAGGCGCTATGGAGCATGTCCTTTCCACGCACCTGTTCGTCAATCACCGCCTGACGACCGCGCTGTTGGACAAGATCCAGGCAGCGGGCTTTCAGGCGGTGGAGATTTTCTGCGCGCGCCAACACCTGGACTACCGCAATCGCGCCCAGATCAACGAACTCAAGCACTGGTTCCGCGACTCGGGGCTGGAGCTGCGTTCCCTGCACGCGCCCATGTATAGCGACGACGTCTGGGGCCGCTCGGGGCCGAACGCGGTGATTAACATCACCGAAACGGTGAAGCCCAAGCGGATCCAGATGGTGGACGAAATCAAGCGCGCGCTCGACATTGCCGAGAGCATCCCGTTCCGCTACCTCATCCAGCATGTGGGGGTCAGCGGCGAAGACTACGACGAGCGCAAGATGGAGGCGGCCTTCACCTCGCTCGAGGAGCTGAGTTTGTTCGCGCGGCACCGCGGCGTGTCCATTCTCCTGGAAAACATCCCCAACGGGCTCTCGACGGCCGAGCGGCTCGTCCATTTCCTGGCCGAGACGCATCTGGACCTGGGTTTCTGCCTGGACGTGGGACATGCGAACATGAAGGAAGGGGTGGCGGAAGCGTTTGGCCTGATGCAGGAGCGCATCCGATCCACGCACCTGCACGACAACGATGGGGTTTCCGACAGCCACCTGTTCCCGTTTGCCGACGGAGGCACCATCGACTGGGCCGAGACGATGAAGCTGCTCGGATCCCGGCCGGGGCAGTACCCGCTGCTGCTGGAACTCCGCGAGGTGCCCGGCATGGCGAACCCGCTGGAGGAGGCGAAACGCATCTTCGAGCGTTTGGAGACACTCCGAGAATGACCGTTGCGCGGGCCCCGCGCCGCATCACCGTGGCAGAGGCGGCGCGCCACGTCGGCGAGTTGGTGTGCATCCCGGGGTGGCTGTACAACTTGCGCGAGTCCGGCAAGATCCTGTTTCCCCTGTTGCGGGACGGCACGGGGATCTTGCAGTGCGTGGCGAGCAAGGCGCAGCTGCCGGAGTCGGTGTTTCAGGCGATCAAGGACCTCACGCAGGAATCTTCGATCGTCGTCACGGGCACGGTGCGCGCCGAGCCGCGAGCGCCCGGCGGCTACGAGCTCGAGGTGGCGGACTTAGAAGTGGTGCAGCGCGTACCGGAGTCCGATCCCTACCCGATCACACCCAAAGAGCACGGCATCGAATTCCTCCTGGACCGCCGCCACCTTTGGATCCGCAGCCGGCGCCAGAACGCCATCCTGCGCATCCGGCACGAAGTGGTCAAGGCGATCCGCGACTACTTCGACTCGCACGGCTTCACGCTGTGCGATACGCCGATTTTCACTCCCGCCGCCTGCGAGGGCACCACGACGCTGTTCGAGGTGAACTACTTCGACCACGACAAGGTGTACCTGACGCAGTCCGGGCAGCTTTATAACGAAGCCACGGCGATGGCCTTCGGCAAGGTGTACACGTTCGGCCCGACGTTTCGGGCCGAGCGGTCCAAGACCCGGCGCCATCTGACCGAGTTCTGGATGGTGGAGCCAGAGATGGCCTACGCGACACTCGAAGACGTCAAGCAGGTCGCCGAGGAGCTGATCGTGTTCGTCGTCGGCCGCGTGCTCGAGAACCGTCGGGCGGAGCTGGCGGTGCTGGAGCGCGACGTCTCCAAGCTCGAAGCCGTGCAGCCTCCCTTCCCGCGCATCAGCTACGACGAGGCTGTGCGGCTGTTGCAGTCCAAGGGAAGCCCCATTCAGTGGGGCGAGGACTTCGGGGGCGACGAGGAGACGCTGCTCAGCGAGGCCTTCGATCGGCCGGTGATGATCGACCGCTATCCGGCCGCGGTCAAGGCCTTTTACATGCAGCCGGATCCCGAGCGCCCGGAGGTGGTGCTGGGAGTGGACGTGCTGGCGCCGGAAGGCTACGGGGAGATCGTCGGCGGCGGCCAGCGCATTCACGATTACGAGCTCCTGGTGCGGCGTCTGGAGGAGCACCGCCTGCCGCGCCAGGCCTTCGAGTGGTATCTGGATCTACGCAAATACGGCACGGTACCCCACGCGGGATTCGGCATGGGCGTCGAGCGGTGCGTCGCCTGGATCTGCGGGTTGGACCACGTGCGCGAGACCATTCCCTTCCCGCGCATGCTCTACCGCACGCGACCCTGATCGGATCGGGATGCGCCCGTCCCACATCGCCCTTATCGGAGCGCCGCTCGACCTGGGCGCCGGACGCCGCGGCGTGGACATGGGGCCATCGGCCTTGCGCGTGGCCAACATCAATGGCCGTCTGGCGGCGCTCGGCTACCAGGTCGAGGATCTGGGCAACGTGCAAGTGGAACAGCCCGAGCGCCTGCCCGCCGGCTCGGCCCGTGCCCGCTACCTGCCCCAGATCGCCGAAACCTGCGCGCGGCTGGCGCGGCTGGTGGAGAAAGCGGCCGGGCAAGGCAAGGTGCCGCTGGTGCTCGGCGGGGATCACTCGGTGGCGGTGGGGACCGTTTCCGGCATGTCGCGGCACTTGCGGCGACAGAAAAAGACGCTGGGGTTGATCTGGATCGACGCCCACGCGGACATGAACACGCCCGAGACGACCCCGAGCGGCAACGTGCATGGCATGCCACTGGCCTGCTGTGTCGGGATCGGTCCCCGGGCGCTGACCCATCTGTACAACTATGCGCCTAAGGTGGATCCGAAGAACGTGGCGCTGGTTGGCGTGCGGGAGGTGGACCAGCTCGAACGACCGCACGTGCGCAACTCCGGGGTGCGCGCCTTTACCATGCGCGACATCGATGAGCGCGGTCTGCGGGCGGTGATGGAAGAAGCCTTGCAAATTGCCGCCGCAGGAACCGCCGGCTTCCATGTCTCACTCGATATGGACTGCGTGGACCCGCACGAGGCCCCCGGCGTGGGCACCCCGGTGCGCGGCGGCCTCACCTACCGGGAAGCGCATCTGGCGATGGAGATCATCTGCGATTCCGGCAAGCTGGTTTCGATGGAAGTGGTGGAAGTCAATCCCGTGATTGACGAGGCCAACCGGACCGCCAATCTGGCGGTCGAGCTGGTGATGAGCGCCATGGGCAAGCGCATCTTGTGAGGGGGCGGCGTGAAGCTCCGTGTGGCAGTGGTCTACGGCGGCCGCAGCGGCGAGCACGAGGTTTCCCTCCGCTCGGCCCGCTCCATTCTGGCCGCCATGGACCGCGATAGATACGATCCCGTGGAGTACTTTATCGACCCGAGTGGTAAGTGGCGCCCGGCGCCCATCGTGCCCGAGCCGGGCGCCAACCCGGGCATTGACGTCGTCTTCCCAGTGCTGCACGGCACCTTCGGCGAAGACGGCACGGTGCAGGGTCTGCTGGAGCTGGCCGACCTGCCCTACGTGGGCGCCGGCGTACTCGGTTCGGCCGTCTCGATGGACAAGGACATGATGAAACGGGTGTGCCGGGAGCGTGGGCTGCCAGTGGTGGAGCACGTGGTGGTGTTTCGCCGCTGTTCGGACCCGGCGCGCATCGAGAGCCAGTTGCCTTACCCGGTTTTCGTCAAACCCTCCAATTTGGGCTCCTCGGTAGGAATTTCGAAAGCCCGCAGCCGGGAGGAACTGGTCGCGGCTATGGATCTGGCCTTTCAGTACGACCGCAAAATCATCGTGGAGCGCGCCATCGACGGCCGGGAGCTCGAGTGCTCGGTGATCGGCAACGAAGAGCCGGCGGCCTCGCTGCCGTGCGAAATCCTCCCCTCGCGCGAGTTCTACGACTACGAAGACAAGTATCTGCTCGACCGCGCGCAGTTTCGCGTGCCGGCCGAGCT
Source organism: Bryobacteraceae bacterium (assembly GCA_025055455.1). Lineage (GTDB taxonomy): Bacteria > Acidobacteriota > Terriglobia > Bryobacterales > Bryobacteraceae > JANWXD01. The sequence continues at coordinate 28,687 of JANWXD010000032.1, read as the reverse complement.
GGATCCGGCACAGATGGAGGAGGTGCGCCGCTTGGCGGTGGCCTGCTACCAAGCCGTCGAGTGCGAGGGAATGGCACGAGTGGATTTTTTTCTGGAGCGGGCCACGGGTCGGATCTACATCAACGAGATCAATACGATTCCCGGCTTTACGTCGATCAGCATGTTCCCGCGCATGTGGGAGCACTCCGGCTTGCCGTATCCCAAGCTGATTGACCGATTGATCGAGCTGGCCTTCGAGCGCCACCGGGCCAAGCGGGCCCTCCGCTACGCCAGATAGGACTATGGCTCTGCTTCTCGCTCTGCTGCTCGCCGCCGTGTCTGTCCCGGCGGATTTGGAAGAAGCCATCCGACGCGTGGCCGAGGCGTATGCCGCGGTGGAACGGGAGGCGGCCGAAGCGCCGGCACCCGAAAAGGTGTTTTACGAGGGCGTCATTCCGGGCATGCTGCGGCCTCTCGACCCGCATTCGGTGTTCTTTTCGCCGGAGCAATTCGAGCAGCTCAAGCAGCTTCAGGAATCGCGGACCAAGGGCTTCGGAAGCGTCGTGAGCGTGCTGCCCGGGCGGGTCATCGTGCTCCAGGCGCTGCCGGGGACGCCCTCGGCCAAGGGCGGCCTCGAGCCCGGCGATGAAATTTTGGCGATCAACGGCATTCGCCTCGATCGCCTCGACATGGAGCAGCTGGTCGCGCTGCTGAGCCGCTCGCGACAGCACGAGGTCAAGCTCGATGTGCGCAAGCCGGGCAACGCACGGATCCTTCAGCTGGTGCTGACGCCAGAGGAGATGGACGCGCCGAGCGTGGAACGTGCGTTTTTTCTGAAGCCCGGCGTCGGCTACTTGCGGGTGTCATCCTTCGATGCGGAGACCGGCAAGCAGATCCGCGAGGCGATCGAAAAACTCGGCGGCGACTCGCTCACGGGGCTGGTGCTCGATCTGCGGAATAATCCCGGGGGTCTGCTGCCGGCGGCCTTGGAGACGGCCTCGCTATTCCTCCAACCCGGCCAGACGATCCTCACCGTTCGCGGCCGGGCGGTGGAGCCTCGGGAGGAGAAGGTGCCGGCCGGCGCGCGGTCTTACCGGTTTCCGGTCGCGGTCATCATCAATGAACGGACGGCGAGCGCGGCGGAGATCGTTGCCGGGAGCCTGCAAGATCACAAGCGGGCGGTGATCGTCGGCGAGCCGAGTTTCGGCAAAGGGTTGGTCGAATCCGTCTACCCGCTTTCCGAAGGCACGGGCGTGGCGCTGACTACCGCCTACTACTACACACCGAGCGGGCGTTCCATTCAGCGGCCGCTGCCCGGCCACCGTCTGGCGGAAGGGCGTTCCGGGGCGCGGGGCGGAATTCAGCCGGATGTCGTGGCTTATCCGGAGTCGCTGACACGCTTGCAAATCGTGCTGGACGCCACCGGCTCCTTCACCGCTTTTGCAACCGACTACGTGCGCACGCACCCGGGTGTCACCGAGCAGTTCGAGGTCAGTCCAGACCTGCTAGACGATTTTCGGGTGTTTCTGGCCCAGCGCAAGATCCAGCCGAGCATTGGCGAGTGGTCCGCGGCTCGCCCCTGGATCGAAAACCGCTTGAAGACAGAAATCTTCAATCTCGCCCTGGGTGTGGCCAAGGGCGATGAGGTGGAGGCGCAGCGCGATCCGCAGATCCAGGCGGCCCTCCGCGCTCTGGCAGCGTCAGCCGGCGGGCGGTGAGCGCCTGTCGGGGACTACAGCTCCGCTTGCGCCGCAACGAGCGCTCCCTTGGCGGTGGCGTGGAGCGGATCGCTGGCCAGCCGCACCTCCGCAAGAGACACTGGCAGCGCAGCCTCCTTTAGTTGTTTGTCGAAACGCTCGAGGAAGCCCTTCGGCAGCGCGCTGCCGCCGCTGAGCACGACGGGCAGCGGCCGCCCCAACTTCGGCACGTTGCGGGCGTCGGCAAAGGCGTTCTTGAGGCCCGCGATCACGGCTTGGATCATTTCGTCGTAGTACACCGCCAAGGCCCGGTGGACTTGCTGGCTGAAGTTCCCGTTGAAGTGGAACGACGTCTCCTTCAGGATGCGCACGCGCGTGGCCAGCTCGCCGGTGACGGCGGCGACGCTGGCGTCGATGAAATCCCCCGCCTTGGGGACGCTGAAACAAAACAGGGGCGCCGACAGGTAGGCCAGGCAGACGTTGCACAGCCCGCCCCCGAAGCTGATGCCGATGCCGGTGAAGTTGTGTTGCTCCAATTCGGCGTAGATGACCGCGAGCCCTTCGTTGATGGAGATCACTTCGTAGCCCATCTCCTCGAGCAATCGCCGCAGGCTCGCTTCGTGGTAAGCGACCCTTTCCTCGGCCCCGAGCGGCGGGGCGGGAACGCTGAAGCAGAGTTTCTGCCGCGAACGGTCGGCGCCGTCGGTGAGGGCGCGCACGATCTGTCCGATCAAGGTGAGGCTTTCCGGCTCAGCGGAGTTCAGGAGCCCGCCGCGCATCGGGCGGCGCGTTTCCAGGTGGAACAGGTCGGCGAATTTTTCCGACGCGGCGCCGTAGATCAAGATCTGCCCATCCTGTACCAAGTGCGGAACCTGCTCGTGGCGCAGGCTGCGTTCGGTCATTTTCGTGAAGGGGAGAGCGACGAAGGCGTTCAGGTCCGCATGGTAGCGGATCTCCGAGCCGTCGCGTGCGGCGACGACGATGCGGCTCGTGCCGATGTCCAGCCCGACGGCGGACACCCGTTCGCTATTCGTTTTCAAGGCCATGCCTCCTTCGGGTCGCGCTCGGCCGCGAGCGCGACCAATTGCTGATAGCGGCGCAGAAGCACCGCTCGATACTGTTTGACACTCCAACCTTGTGCGGAGGCCTCTTCGAGGAGCCGGCGCGCGGCCGCTTGCAAACCTTGCCACATGCCGGGGCGCCCGGACTCAAGCAGCCGCTCATCATAGTGGAAGCCGAACAGCAGCACGGCGGCCGGCGAAAGGGCGTAATTGTTCGGCAGGCCCAGTTCGGCGAAAGGAAAGCCCGAGGCCCAGTCGGTGTGATACGCGATCCGCCGGTTGTGCGGGTTCAGGGACACCTGGGCGTGCGTGACGCAATTCACCGCTGGGATCCGATGCCGGGCGCGAAGCATCTCTGTCAGCATCCGCCCGGAGCGCACCTGAGCGTCGGTCAGGCAGGCCAGGCCTTGCTCGGTTCGGGTTTCGAAGGCCACCGCGAGAAAACTCTGGTTCAGCCCGAGGTAGATCCAATTTCCATCGGACCACGCCGACCAGCCTGCGTGGTGCGCTATGTCGCTTTCGGAAACGATCCGGTGAACCCGCCCGAAACGGTCCACCACGAAATGATAGGAGCGGTGCTGGCGCACGTAGGCCAGAAGGTTCAGACCGGCACGGCGCAAGGGGCCGGTCCGCTCCGGCTCGAACTCAGCGGCGTGGCTTTCAGTGGAGTGAAAGACGATGCCTGCGGGTTCGCGGGACCACTGGGGCTCGCCCGGCTCGAGACCGTCGAGCGGGAATCGCCAATAGCCACGCGGCTCTGCCCGCACCTGGAAGAGGTTTTCGATGCGCAGGCCGTTGCTGTAGTGCTCGAAATCGTCGGCCCGTTCCACGAGCCAGACTGTGGGCGGCGGCTCGGCTAGCGGCCTGGGCTTTGCGGGCACGCTCACCAGCATGGAATCGACATCGGCGCTCGGCGGCGCCGGCAGCGCCAGCAAGGCCGCCACGAGAGCGGCTGCCCGGTAGGCCCAGGGCTTGGGATAGCGCTGGCCCCGCAGGGAAGATTGGGGCGCCAGCCGCGGCTGGAGCCGAATGGCGGCCCGCAGATAGCGGAGTTTGCGGACCGGGTCGCCGATCGATGCCGCCTGCTGCTCGATCGAGCGCAGTTCCCCCTCCTCGGGCCAGTACGACTCCACAGTCCCTAGTGAGAATGTGGCGCTCCGGGCGAGTTTTTCTCAGGCAGCGCGGATCAGCTGTACCGCCGGCGCCAGGCGGCCAGCTCTTGGGCGAGACGCTCGCGTACGGTCAGGAAGCCGTCGTTGGCGTACTGGTTGACCCGCTCCTGGGGATCCCCCCGGAGATCGTACAGTTCGTTAGGGCCCTCGCCCTCGTTGCGAAGGACGAGCTTGAAGCGGGCATCGCGAACCATCTCCGTGTTGCGAAAGTGGCCGAAGACGAGGTTTCGCCAAGGCTGGTTCTTCGGAAGGGGTCGGTTGGTCGCCAGCGCCAAATAGCTCCGCCCGCACAGGTTGCGATCGGCCGGCGGCGCGATGCCCACAGCCTCGCACACGCTCGGAAGGAAATCGTACGCGCTGACCAGCTCCGGGCGCGTAGCCTGCGCCGGGATTTTTCCCCACCAGCTCCAAATCATCGGCGTCTTGACGACCTCCTCGTACATGTTGATGGGATCCGAGGCGTGCCCTTTACTCCACAGCCCGTGGCGGCCGAGCAGGAAGCCGTTGTCCGCGGTGAAGATGACGAGGGTGTTTTCCCGCAGCCCCATGCGCTGGAGCGCGTTCATCAACGCGCCCACCTGGTCGTCCAGGGCTGTGACTGCCGCGGCGCACTTGCGAATGTTGCCCACGATGTCGTCCAGGTATTCCTTCTCCCGCAAGGCGTTCTTGGCGGGCGGCTGCCAGCCGATGGTCTCGAATCGAACGTCCGCGTACATGTCGTAATACTTCTGCGGGTGCCCTTCATAGGGCACGTGCGGGTTGAAGTGGCTGACGACCAGAAAGAAGGGCGCCTCTTTGCGGCGGTTTTCTAGGAACTCGACAGCCCGCTGGGTGAGGATCTCGGCCAGATATCCATGTTCTTGAACGATCTCGCCGTTGCGGCTGAGCCGCGGATTTTGATAGGGGCTGGATCCGCCGAGCAGCGTGTGCCAGAAGTGGTAGCCGTGCTGCGGCTTGGCGTCGTCGCCCATGTGCCACTTGCCGACGTAGCCGCAGTCATAGCCGGCCGCCGCCAGCAAGTCGGACAGCATGATCTCGTCGCGGAAGGAGGCCGGCGGCTCGGCCTGCCCCTGGGGCGGGTGCTCGATGGGCTTGGCGGTGAGGAAATCGTGGATGCCGTGCTGGCGCGGTACCCGCCCGGTGAACAGCGTAGCCCGGCTCGGCGAACAGATGGGTGTGCAGACGTAATGATTGAGGAACCGCACGCCGGTGCCGGCCAGCACGTCGATGTGAGGCGTACGGATTTCTTTGTTGCCGTAGCAGCCGAGCATCCAGGCGCCAAGGTCGTCGGCGAGGATCAGGACAATGTTGGGGCGCCCGTCGCCGGCCCTCCGCTGTGCGGCGACCGGCACGGCCGCGGTGGTCAGGAAGCTCCTCCGTGTCAGCGCCATCTCGCCACCAGAATATCCGATACGTCGCCGCCGGCGGCTATTCCGGCTTGAGCGAGCGTTCCATGAGCTCGCGCAGCGCCTCGCGGGGCGGCTTGCCGCATCGCAGCATTTGGTGCATCTGCTCGGTGATGGGCATCTCGACGCCGCAACGCCGCGCCAGTTCCAGCGCGGCGTCCGTGGTGCGGATTCCCTCGGCCACCGTGCGCGTGGAAGCGAGGATCTCCTCGAGCGTTTCGCCGCGCCCGAGGCGGAGGCCCACCGTGCGGTTCCGGCTCAACTCGCCCGTGCACGTCAGCACGAGGTCGCCGAGTCCGGCCAAGCCCGCCAGCGTCCTCGGCTGCGCTCCCAGCGCCGTGGCCAGCCGCGTGATTTCGGCCAGTCCCCGCGTGATGAGCGCCGCCACCGTGTTGCCGCCCAGTCCGAGACCCCGGCACACTCCCGCGCCGATGGCGATCACGTTCTTGACGGCGGCGCCGATCTCGACGCCTACAACGTCAGGATTGGTGTAAAGCCGGAAGGTCGGCCCGGAGAACGCTGCTTGGATCGAGCGAGCCACGCCGTCCTCCTCGGAGGCGACGACCACAGCTGCCGGCTCCCCGCGCGCTACCTCGGCAGCGAACGTAGGTCCGGAGAGCACGGCGACCTTGGGCGCGAAGCGCGCCCGGACCACGTCGGAGATCACCTCCGACATCCGCATCAAGGTGCCGCCTTCCAGCCCCTTGGTTGCGCTGACCAGTATCATGGCGGGGTTCAAGTGCGGCAGCATCTCCGTGTACAACCGCCGGGCGTGGTGGGATGGCATGACCCCGAGCACGACGTCGGCGCCGGCGAGCGCTTCGCCCAGCTCGGTCGTCACGGCGACTTCGTCGGGGATCCGCACGCCCGGAAGGTAAATCTCGTTCTCGCGGCGACGCCGGAGCGTCGCGGCCAGATCTGTCTCGTACACCCACAGGCGCACGCGCTCGAAACGCGGCGCCAGCACGATCGACAGCGCGGTGCCCCAGCCGCCGCCGCCGATGATGGCGAGCGTTTTCACGAACGGCGGCTCCCGAAGGAAAATACGTGCTCCGTGCCCGCGCGCAGGCGCTCGATGTTCGACTTGTGCCGCCAGATGATGAACGCCCCGGCGGCCACCGAGGCGGCAAAGACGGGAGCCGGCGGCTGTGCGAGCAACCACACGGCCAGCGGCAGGCAAGCGGCTGAGACGATCGAGCCCATCGAGATGTAGCGTGTGACGGCGACCACGACGACGAACACGGGCAGCAGGGCCGCCAAGGCGCCCGGCGTCAGGCAGGCGAACGCTCCGACGGCACTGGCCACGGCCTTGCCCCCTTTGAACCCGAGGAATACCGGAAAGGCGTGCCCCACCATCACGGCCAGCGCGGCGGCGCTCATCCACCACGGGGACAGACCCGTGAGGCGGCCCGCCACCCAAACCGCCACAAATCCTTTTCCGATGTCCAGCGCCAGGGTGGCGATCCCGGCCAGCCTTCCGGCCGCCCGCACCACGTTGGTCGCGCCGATGTTGCCGCTGCCGACGGCGCGCACGTCGCGCCCGCTCGTCCACTTGACGAGCAGGTAGCCGAACGGAATCGCCCCCAAGACATAGGCGATCAGGATGGCGTACACACCGCTCATGGGTTGCCGAAAGGAAACTCGACGAGCTTAGTGTAAATCGAGCCGCTGGGCGTGAGCTGGCTCTGGTACAGGTAAAAGCGGTCCGCCACGAACGCGCCGAAGTCGTCGGAGTCGAGCGCCGCCACTTCACGCCGCAACACGGCGAGCGGCGCCGGTTCCTTGACACGGGCCAGCGTGAGGTGGGCTGAGAAGGGGCGTGATTCCTTCGGGATGCCGAGCCGGGCCAGCGCCTCCTCCGTGTCCCGGGCCAGCTCGTCCAGGCCGGGCGCGTGCACGCCCGCCCAGAATACGCGCGGATGGTGCGGATTGGGAAACCAGCCCAAACCCCGCACTTCGATTTCGAAAGGCGCGCGCGGGGGAAGGGCGCGCAGCGCGGCGGAAAGCTCCTCCAGACGCTCGGCCGGCCATTCGCCGATGAACTTGGTCGTGACGTGCAGGTTTTCGGGCGAACTCCACTTCAAGGGCGCGAGCGGCCGGAAGCGCTCCAGCAACGCTTCCAAGCGGGCGGTGAGGTCAGCAGGCAAGCCGATTCCGGTGAACAATCGCATGCGGATGGCACTATGCTAGTAGGGCCGTACCACATTGTCGGATGAGCTTCGGCGAACTTGCAATCGCGTCCGACGGTGAAATGGCACTTCGGGAAATCGAACGAAGGTCTTACATCTTGCCACGGAGCTTCTACGAGCGCCCCACCGTGGAGGTAGCCCGCGACATCCTAGGCAAGATCCTCGTGCATGGGCGGACCGCCGGGCGCATTGTAGAGGCCGAAGCGTACTTGGGCGAGCAGGACCGCGCCGCGCACGCCTGGCATGGCCTGACGCCCCGCACACGGGTTTTGTACGGGCCGCCCGGCCATGCCTACGTCTATTTCATTTACGGCATGTATGAATGCTTGAATTTCGTGGCGGAACCGGAGGGGGTTCCTGGCTGCGTTTTGATCCGGGCGCTCGAGCCGCTGGCGGGACTCGATCTCATGCGCCGGCGCCGCCCCAAGGCGCGATCGGTCCACGAGCTGGCGTCCGGCCCTGGCAAGCTCACCCAGGCCATGGGCATCACGCGGCGATTGAACGGCGCGGACTTGACGCGCGGTCCCCTGCTCGTGCGTGCGCTCCGCAACGAGCCCTCTTTCGAGCTTGGCGTCGGCCCGCGCATCGGCGTCCGCCACTGCGCCGACTGGCCCCTGCGCTTCTACATCCGCGGCCATCCGTGCGTGAGTCGGTAGTGGTGGGGGAGAAGCTGCCCCGCGGGCCGCGCTGTGCGCCAGGCAGCGACGCTCTCCTTCGGAACGGTGGCGTATAATGCGCCTGGGGGGCGCAAAAAGATGACCCGAAAGGCTGCGGTCCTGATGGCGGTGGTGGCAGGGGTTGCTTGTGGGGCAACGGGCGGCGCAACAGGTAAGGCCTCGAACGAAGTTTTAGTGATCGAAGCTACGGCCTACTGCGACCGCGCCTCGATCAAACGCGTCATCGGCGCGGAGGTTCCCGAGAACATCGTCGTGCTCGCCGTGCGCCTGGCGCCGAAAGGGGACAAGCCGCTGCTGGTCAGCCGAGACGACTTCGTGCTGCGGTCGGACAAAGACGGGCAGCGTTCGCAACCGTTCGCACCCAGCCAAATCGCGGGCTCGGGCGTGCTCGTGATTTCGCAGCGCGGCGGGGGCGGGGCGATCCTGAGCGAGGAGCAGGGGCCGATCATCGGCGGGTGGCCGGGCGGGGGTAGGCCGCGTCGGCTCGGCGGGGAGGGTACAACGTTCGGCAACGTCGGCGAAGCGTCCCCGCAGGCTACCTTGCACTCCAGCAGCACGGACAAAAAAAGCCCCCTGTTGGCGCTGTTGGAAGAGAAGGTCCTGCCAGAGAAAGAGGCTTCAGAGCCGCTGTGGGGACTCCTCTACTTCCCTCTGGAAGGAAAACACAAACCCAAGCAGCTGGAACTTCTCTATAACGGGCCGGCCGGCAAGCTGTCGATTCGATTCCAACAGTAAACTGACGGAATGCGCGTCGCGGATCTGGACACTCCTGCCCTCTTAGTGGATCTCGACATCATGGAGCGCAATCTCCGGCGCGCCGCCGAGTACGCCGCTCGCCACGGTCTGCGGCTGCGGCCCCATACCAAGACTCACAAGATTCCGGCGCTGGGGCGCCGCCAGCTCGAGCTCGGTGCGGCGGGGCTGACAGTCGCAAAGGTGGGCGAGGCGGAAGTGATGTTGTGCGCCGGCGGGAAGGATTTGCTGCTGGCCTATCCCGTGGTCGGGGCGAGGAAACTGGAGCGGCTGATCAAGGTGGCGCGCCGGACCCGCTTGACGGTGGCCCTCGACAGTCTGGCCGTCGCCAGGCCGCTGTCCGCGGCGGCGCGCGCGGCGGGCGTCGAGATCGGAGTGCTGGCGGAGATGGACGTGGGTTTAGGGCGAGTGGGGGTTTCACCCGGCCAGGAGCTGGCCGGCCTCGCCCGGGAGTTGCAGAGGCTCCCGGGGCTGGTCTTCGAAGGGATTGCCTTCTACCCTGGCCACATCAAGCGCTTGGACGAGGATGGACGCCAGGCGCTCCGCCGCGTCGCTGTTGCGGCCAAAGTGCGGGGGGTGGCTTTGCGCCGGGTGGGAATCGAGCCGCGATGCGTCTGGGGGGGCTCGACGCCGACGCTATTCGAGTCCCACACCGTGCCTGGAGTGAACGAGATCCGCCCGGGGACTTACATTTTCAACGACCGCAATACGGTGCTTTCCGGGGCCTGCGCGTGGGAGGATTGTGCGGTCACGATTCTGACCACCGTGGTGTCCACGGCGCGGTCGGGGCAGGTCATCATCGATGGTGGTTCGAAGACGTTTTCCTCCGACCGTTTGGTGCACCCCGAGGAAAACGGTTTTGGCAGGGTCGTGGACGCTCCGGAAGCGGTCTTCTGGAACATGAACGAAGAACACGGTTTCGTTCGCGTGGATCGGTGCCGAAAAACCTTCCGCGTCGGGGATCGGATCCGTATTATCCCCAATCACGTCTGTGTGGCGGTGAACCTCCACGAACGGATCTACGGCATTCGCGGAGACTTCGTGGAGGAAGTGTGGACGGTGGACGGGAGAGGCAAGCTCCAATAGCCTCTCCCGCGCTGGGTCAGTGCGCCATGGCGATGGTGTCGATGGTCAAGGTGTCGCCCTTCAAGCTCCCGGTGACCTTGACCTTGTGTCCCAGATGCTCCTTGACCTTGTCCGCGTTGGCGATTTTGAGGACCTTCTTGTCGGCTGCCGTGACGAACACCGGCGCCTGGCCCCCTTTGACGCAAGCCTGGACGCACTTGATCGACTTTTCGGAGCCATCGGCGTGCGCGGCGCCGCACTTGGCGTCGGAGATGTAGCCAGTCCACTCGCTGGCCGAGGCGGTTACCGCCCACAGAAATGCGGTGAGGCTACAAGCTAGAATCGCTCGCTTCATGTCGGTGCTCCTCCTCTGAGCGATGGGTTGGTTCGGAGCGTTGAACGCTCCTGCCCATTAGTGTAATACGTTTCGACTCTCGTGGTTGGTGCGCCCCACTGAGATCTGATACCATCGTGGGTCTGGAGTCCATCGGCACACCGTTACTCTGGGTCGGGTTCACCCTGTTCGTCCTCGCCATGCTGGCGCTGGACCTGGGTGTGTTCCACCGCCGGGCCCACGAAGTCCGGATGGCTGAAGCCTTGGCCTGGACCGTCGTGTGGATTGTCTTGGCCTTGGCCTTCAACGTGGGGGTATATTTCTGGTTCGGCAGCCACCGCGCGCTCGAATTCCTCACCGGCTACCTCATCGAGAAGGCCCTCTCCGTGGACAACATCTTCGTGTTCCTGGTGATCTTCTCGTACTTCGCCGTGCCGCCGGCTTTCCAGCACCGGGTGCTGTTTTGGGGCGTGCTGGGGGCGCTCGTCATGCGGGCCATCTTCATTGTCGTAGGCGCGGCCCTGCTCCAGCGGTTCCACTGGGTGATTTACGTTTTTGGCGCGTTCTTGGTCTTCACGGCGATCAAACTCTTTCTGCAAAGAGCCAGCGAGGTGCACCCGGAGCGCAACCCGGTGTTTTTGCTGTTCCGGCGCATGGTTCCGTCGGTCTCGGACTATCGGGGGCAACGGTTTGTCGTCAAAGAAGGGGGCCAGTGGCGCGCCACTCCTTTGCTGCTCGTGCTCGTGTGCGTGGAGGCGACCGACCTCGTGTTTGCCGTGGATTCGATCCCGGCGATTTTCGCCGTGACCCGGGATCCCTTCATCGTGTACACATCGAATATCTTTGCGATCCTCGGGTTGCGCGCCCTGTATTTCGTTCTAGCGGGCATGATGGCGAGGTTTCACTACTTGCGCGTCGGGCTGGCGATCGTGCTGGGGTTCGTCGGCGTGAAGATGCTGATCTCGGAGTTCTACAAGGTCCCGATCACGCTATCGCTGGCGGTCGTCGCTGGCGTCCTCAGCGTGTCGGTCGTGGCTTCCTGGCTGTGGCCCCCGGAGGTTGCCAGACCGATTCCCCATGCGGCGCGGGTGGCAGACCCGTCTGGCGATGGTCCGCTCGCTGCGCCCGAAGTGCCCGCGCAAGAGCCCGAGTGATCCGCAGGTGGGGCGCGTTCGTCCCAGTGGCCGGTCCTAAAATAGAGGGTTTCTCGAATGCTCGAGGCGACGCTAGAGGATCTACAAGCGCGGGCCCTGGAGCGGATCCGCGGCGCCCGCTCGATGGAGGAGCTCGAGGCGGCGCGGGTCGAAGCGCTGGGTCGCAAAGGCGCCCTTGGACACATCAGCAAAGAACTCGGGAAGCTCCCTCCGGAAGAGCGCGCCCGAGTCGGTCGTTTGCTCAATGCCGTCAAGCAATGTCTGGAAGAAAGCTTCGAGGCGCGGCGTAAGGAGTTCGAGGAAGAAGCATTACGGCGTCGGCTGGAGGCGGAATGGCTGGATCTGACGTTGCCCGCGCCGGAGCCCAAGCGCGGCCACTTTCATCCCGTCACGCAGGTGCAGGCTGAAATCGAAGACCTCTTCACCTCGTTGGGCTTCACCGTGCTGGATGGACCCGAGGTGGAAACGGAATACCACAACTTCGACGCGCTGAACATTCCGCCCGACCATCCGGCGCGGGACGTGCAAGACACCTTCTGGCTCACGGATGGGAATCTGCTGCGCACCCACACCTCGCCCGTACAGATCCGGGGCATGGAGCGTTTCAAGCCACCGTTGCGCATGATCGCCCCCGGACGCGTCTTCCGCAATGAAGAGGTGGACGCCTCGCACGAGCACACCTTTTACCAGGTCGAGGGCATGATGGTGGACCGGGAAGTTTCGGTGGCCCACCTCATCTACTTCATGAAATTGATGGTGAACGCGATCTTCCGGCGCGAGGTGGCGGTGCGGCTGCGGCCCGGCTATTTTCCCTTCGTCGAGCCGGGATTCGAACTGGACATGCAGTGCCTGCTCTGCGAGGGGGCCGGCTGTCCGGCCTGCAAACACAGCGGCTGGGTGGAAATGATCGGCTGCGGCCTAGTCCATCCCAACGTGCTCCGCATGAGCGGGATCGACCCGGAGGAGTGGATGGGCTTCGCGTTTGGCCTCGGCCTGACCCGGCTGGTGATGATGCGCTTCGGCATCGACGACATCCGGTACTTGCAAAGCGGGGATCTGCGTTTCTTGCATCAGTTTTGAGAAGGGGGGGCGCTTGAAGTTTTCCTTCAACTGGATTCGACAACTGACGGAAAACTTGCATGTCTCTCCGCAGGATCTCGGCCGTCTGATCACGACCAAAACGGCCGAATGCGAAGGGGTGGACGCCTACGGCGAGCACTTGGCTCACGTCTGTGTGGCGCGGGTCCTCGCCGTCGAGCCGATCGGTTCCGGGCGTAACAAGAAGGTCCTGGTCGAAACCGGGCGGTATGGGCTCAAGACCGTCGTGTGCGGGGCCCCCAACTGCCGCCCAGGAATGGTGAGCGCGTATGTGCCGCCGGGCACGCGGTTGGACGGGCGTGAAATCGGCGTGGCGGTCATTGACGGAGTGGCGAGCGAAGGCATGCTCGCCAGCGGCGCCGAGCTCGGGATCAACCGGGACGCTTCCGGCATCCTCGAATTGGACGGGGAGCCGGGCGCGCCCTTACCGGGCTGCGAGCCGGATCACGTGCTCGAAATCGACAACAAGGCCATCACGCACCGCCCGGATTTGTGGGGGCATCACGGTTTGGCGCGGGAGGTGGCGGCGATCACGGGTGCGGCCCTGCGCGAGCCAGTCCGATTGGATCTGCTGCCCGAGGGAGCAGCGCCGGTGCGAGTGGAGATCGAGGATCTGGAGCTGTGCCCTCGCTACAGCGCCCTGGCGCTCGAAAACGTGACCGTGGGGCCGTCGCCGCTGTGGCTTCAGTATCGTCTGCAGGCGGTCGGGCTGAACCCGATCAACAACGTGGTGGACGTGACCAATTACGTCATGGCGGAACTGGCCCAGCCCATGCATGCCTTCGACTGGGATCTGCTTCGTGGTCCCGCGATCTGCGTCCGTCCGGCGCGGGATGGGGAGCGACTGCTGGCGTTGAACGAGCAGGAGTATCGGCTGGACCAGCGCGACCTGGTGATCGCCGACGCGCGAGGCCCCATCGCCCTAGCGGGGGTGATCGGCGGCCTGGACACGGGGATCCACGAAGGAACCCGGAGGATCGTGCTGGAGAGCGCTTGCTTCCAGGCCTCGAGCATCCGCAAGACTTCCTCACGGCACAAGCTCCGTACCGACGCCTCCATGCGGTTCGAGAAGGCGCAGGATCCGGTCAATACGGTCCGCGGGCTGGCGCGCGCCCTCGAGCTGCTCCGCCAAGTTTGCCCCGGAATTCGTGTAGCGGGTGGCGTGGCCGATGCGGGCCGGCCACTGCCGGTGCCTCCCTCGATCCTGTTGCCCGTCGAGTGGCTGTGTCGCAAGCTGGGGCGTGCCGTCGAGCCCGCCGAAGTCACGCGCATCCTCAAGCGACTCGGCTTCGGTGTGGAGGAGGCTGAGCCTGGCGCGCTGCGCGTGACCGTTCCGAGCTGGCGCGCGACCCGGGATGTGTCGATCAAGGATGACTTGGTCGAAGAAGTCGGGCGGATGATCGGCTATGACGCCATCGCGCCCCAGGCTCCCGCTGTGGTCGTGGCTCCGCCTCCCCCAAGCCCAGAACGCCTCTTCCACCGCGCCGTGCGCCGCACCATGGTCGAGCTTGGCTTCACCGAGGTTTATAACTACTCCTTCGTCGGCGAGGAACAAGCGCGGCGGTTCGGCATGGATCCGGCGGACCATGTCCGTGTGGCGAACCCGATCGGCACGGATCGTACCCTGCTGCGGCGCAGCCTCCTACCGGAGATCTTCGAAAACATCCTCGAAAACAGTAAGCACTACGAGCACTTCCGTATTTTCGAGATCGGGCGTGAGATCCACAAACAGCCGGCTGGGCTGCCTCGCGAGATCCCTCACATGATGGCGGCGATCTATTCGCGCCAGGGCGTCGAGGATGGGTTGATGGAGTTGAAGCGCGCCGCCGAGCACCTCATGGAGGGCTGTGAGCTGTGCCCCGGGTTTTCGCGTTCCTACGAGCATCCTGCTCGTGCCGGTTCCGTCGTGTGGCGCGGAACGGTCGTGGGGAGGCTTTTCGAGCTCCATCCCTCCCTGCTCGAGGGGCGGGCGGCGGTGCTCGACCTGGATTTGCAGGTAATGTTGGCGTTGCAAGAGGATGGGAAGCGCTACCGGCCCATCCGCCGTTTCCCCGCAAGCGCGTTTGACCTTTCTGTAATTGCCGATCGACGGGAGTTGGCCGCGAACCTGTCTCGTCAGCTTGCGGATCTGGCCGCCCCGGAGCTCGAAGCCATCACATACTTGCGCCAGTATTCCGGTCCTCCCCTCCCGGAAGGTAAAAAAAGCGTCTCCTTTCGCTTGACGGTGGCGGCGCCGGACCGCACGTTGTCCTCGGAGGAGGTGGGCGCCATCCGGGCCCGAATCATCGAGGGGATGCGGGCCCGGGGCTACGACTTTCGGCTCTGAGGACCGCGAGCCCCCTGGAGAGCTGCGGATGAAACGACTCCCCGCGCGGACCTCCCTCGCCGGCACAGGGCCAGGAGCGGCCCGTCGGTCCAGACCCCGAGTAGCCAAGCAGACCCGCTGTGGAACAAACCCATGCGCACGGCGTCGTAGTCAGAGGCCTCCTCACCGCCCTCGTGATCGAAGGAAGGGATGGATTCGCTCGCGGCGAGTTGTTTCTGGAGCGGTCGTGAAACGTAATCCCAGGGCTGGGCCGATCCGCTCAGATGAGCCGTCAACGACCCTCGCTGCGGTTCGCGACCGGAGGGGCGGGGTAGCTTCTCAGCACACGGGTGGCAGCTCGGGCGTGCCGGGGGTCGAGACGGCGAGGCCAGCCGCTCCACTAGGTCAGGAATTCCGTCTTGGTAAAATTACGAGAACTCATCGAGTGTGTGGGAGGGTTTTGAGGACGGCCGCGTGACGACGACCGATATCGTCGCCGCCGCGGGGCGGTGGTTTTTGTGCTCCGCTATTCGGGATACCGACGGGGGCGTGGCGCGCTATTACCGCTTCGACACGCAACGCTACGCCCCGATCTCGACGGAGATCAGTGGGTACGTAGCCGAGGTGCTAGTGTGGCTCCACAAGCTGACCGGAGACCCCGCGTACCGCACTGCCGGCGTGCGTTCGGGGCATTTCCTGACGCGCACGGCATGGGATGCCTCGGTGGGCGCCATGCCCTTCGAATGGCCTTGCACGGACGGGATACCGGCAGTCGCGTACTTTTTCGATTCGGGGATCGTAGCGCGGGGGTTGTTGACCCTATGGCGCGCCACCGGGGAGGAGGAATTTCTCGAACGCGCTGTCGCCGTGGCCGAGTCTATGGCCCGCGATTTTCAATCCGACAACGGATGCTGGCACGCGCGCTTGACCCTGCCGTCGAAGGAGCCGCTGGGTCCGGATGCGCGATGGTCCACGCAGTTTGTCTGTCACCAACTTAAGGGTGCTCGGGCGTGGCAAGAGCTGGCGGAGATCACCGGGCAAGGCCGCTGGCGGCAACTTTATGAGAAGGTGCTCCGACACGCCCTAGCGACGCACACCTCGTTTCTCGATGGGGAGCCCGGGGAACGACGCATGGACCGCCTGCATGCGTATTGCTATTTTCTGGAGGGTTTGCTGGTAGCGGTCGACGAACCGGCCGTGGCGAGAGTCCTGCGGGAGGGCCTCGCGGAGGTGTCGCGGCGGCTGCGGGAGCTGGCGTCCCTCTTCGAACGGTCCGACGTCTGGGCGCAGCTGTTGCGGCTGCGCCTCTATGCAGAAGGCCTCGGGGTCGCACCGTTAGACCGGCACCTGGCCGAGGAAGAGTGGGCGCGCATTCAGCAATTCCACCTGGAGCACCCGGATCCCCGCGTGAACGGGGCCTTCGCCTTCGGCCGCAAACGAGGCCACCTGCTCCCCTTCGCCAACCCCGCATCCACGATTTTCTGCCTGCAGGCGGTTGAAATGTGGCGTCGCTACTTGGCCGGTTCCTTTCAGCCGGCACTATGCGAGTTGATTTGAGCCGGGACGTTCGAGTCGCCTTCGCCTCCGGATCGCGCGCGCGCAACCCGAGCTTCCTGCGGGCCTTCTCCAAAATGGCTCCGGAGCTCCCGCTGTATGTCGTCTCGGAGTTTTCTTGGCCGGAGGGAAAGTGGATCCCGTACCATCCCTACCGCAGCTTCTGGGAGAACTACCTGCGGTGCCGCCAAATGCTCCGCGGCAAGCGCGTACGGTGGGCCGCGGTGTTACTGGAGCCGCGCATGCCCTACCGAAAGATGTCGCTCCTTGGGCTGCTGCTGGGCCGCTCGAGGCTTCTGGTATTCAACGAAAACCTCGACCACTACCGTCTGCACCCGCGGTGTTTTGGGACCATGGTTCGCCACGTGTGGTGGCGCACGCGCGAGTTCTTGGATCGGGAGTTTCACCCCGGAGGGAGCACGTACACCTTTCTGTGGCGGCTGCGGCACCCGCACGCGTTTCGGCGCCCACTGGCCTACACGGTCGGCCTGGCCGCCGGATGCCTGGCGCGCTGGTTGGCGCGAATGCTGCCGGCAGGAGTTGGCG
This sequence comes from Bryobacteraceae bacterium, assembly GCA_025055455.1. Lineage (GTDB taxonomy): Bacteria > Acidobacteriota > Terriglobia > Bryobacterales > Bryobacteraceae > JANWXD01. The sequence continues at coordinate 11,697 of JANWXD010000032.1, read as the reverse complement.
TGTCCGCGCCCGTCCGCCGAGCGGAAGGCCTCAGTGTGCTGGTCTATGGCGCCGACGCTCCTTCCGGTGCCGAGCTAGGAGCGAGGCTGTGCCAGCACTGGGGCGTCGCCGACTGCGAAGTCACGCTCGTGACCGGCGCCGACGACGGCGAACTGATTCGCCAGATCAACCGCGTGGCAGGCCGCACCGCTTTTCGCTGGCTGTGCGTGCTGCCAGCAAACGCTACGGTAGCGCCGCGTTCTCTCCAAGAGCTATTGGAGGCCTTCGAGCGAATCCCCGGCTTATTCTGTGTGACGCCACGCGGGCTGCGCTTTTTGCCAGAAGTCCTCTGGAGCGAAACCCCCGGCGCGGACTCCCCTCTTGCGGCCGGGCAGGGTTCGTACGTGCTCGGGTCCGATTGCGGCCTTTGGTCTGTCGAGAAGCTGCTCGCGCTCGGAGGGCTTTCGGAACGCTGGGAGACGGTGCAGTTCGCGCTGCTCGAGGCAGGCCTGCGAGCGTGGCGGCGTGGCTGGCCGAGTCTGGAGCTGGCCGACACCGGCTTCTGCGTCCCGCATCGTGTCAAGCTGAACCCCGAGATGCGGCGCGACGCGCTGCAATTTCTCGTCACCGGCCTCGGCGCGTGCCGGAAACTGTGGCGGCGGGTGCTGGCCGAACTGAACCGGCTGGCGGCGCGCGAGGAGGCTCCGCCGCATGCGGTGGCGCTGCTTGGGGCGGCCGCGCGCGCTCCGTTGTGGGTTCGAGCACGCTCCGGGAAGGCCTTTTCTGACCAAGAGATTGTGGGACTGACGAGCGGCGCGGTCCGCGTGTTTGCCGGCAGAGGGCCCAGAGGACGGCCCACGATCCTGATCGCAAGCCCTTATCTTCCGTTCCCGCTGGCCCATGGCGGCGCCGTGCGCATGTACAACCTGATGCGCCGGGCCGCAACCGAGTACGACCTCGTCCTGATCTCGTTCACGAGCGAGCTGGCGCCGCCGGCCCCCGAGCTCCTCGAAACTTGCGCAGAGGTCGTGCTGGTGCACCGAGTGGGGCGCCACTCGCGTCCGGCGACCTCCCGGCCCGACGTGGTGGAGGAGTTCGACTCGCCGGCCTTTCATGCGGCTCTCCGTCTGGCGGCGCACAAATGGAAGCCCTTCGCCGTGCAGCTGGAGTACACGCAGATGGCTCAGTATGCCGGCGACGGTGCGCCCGCCCGGACGATCTTGGTAGAGCACGACATCACTTTCGATCTGTATGAACAGTTGTATCGTCTCCGCCACGGCTTCGACCTGCGCCGGGAAGCGGCCAAGTGGCGCCGTTTCGAAAGGCAAGCTTGGCAGAACCTGGATTGCGTCGTGGTGATGTCGCAGCGGGACCGCGCCTTCGTTACGGGCGCGCCAGTGTGGATCGTGCCGAACGGTGTGGATTTGGAACGCTTCCGTCCCAGCGAGACTCCACCGGAGCCGAGACGCCTGCTGTTTGTGGGATCCTTTGCGCATCTTCCTAACCTGCTGGCCCTCGAGTTCTTCCTCAACCATGTCTGGCCACGGCTGGCGACCTGGTCGCCGCGGCTTCACATCATTGCCGGACAGGACTACCAGCGGTATCTGAGTCAGTATCGCGACCGAGTGGAACTGGATCTGAGCCAACCAGGTATCGAGCTCGAAGGTTTCGTGGCCGATGTGCGACCCGCTTACCGGCGAGCCACGGTGGTCCTTGCGCCGTTGGTTGCCTCGGCCGGGACCAACATCAAGGTGCTCGAGGCTCTGGCGATGGGCAAAGCGGTCGTCAGCACGCCAGCGGGGATTCATGGGCTCGAACTCGAGCCGGGGCGCGAAGTTTTGGTAGCGTCCGACGCGGAGGGGCTAGCTGCCGCGATCGTTAGCCTTTGGGAGAGCGAAGAGGCGCGGCGGGCGCTGGAACGGTCCGCCAGAGCGGCGGCCGAATCACGGTACGACTGGGATCGGATTGCAGAGCGACAACGTGCGTTGTATCAAGCGCTGCGCGGGGATCGGGAACCTTTCACCGCTCGATCAGCCTCGCGAAAGCAGCGGGAGGCAGTTCACCCAGCGAGCCGACTACAACATCGGCTGGGGGCGCACCGCTCCCGCGGCTGAGGGCGATGGTGCGCATACCCGCGCGCCGGGCGGCCTCGATACCCGCCGGGGCATCTTCGACGACCACGCATCGATCCGGAGGCACGCCGAGCCGTGCGGCCGCGACGAGGAAAACTTCCGGGTCCGGCTTGCCCCGGGTGACGTCTTCAGCAGCTACCGTAGCAGCGAAGTACGGCGCCAGTCCCGTGACCTCTAACACGGTCTCGACGTTGCGTCGCGGCGCAGACGAAGCCACGGCCTGAGCCCAATTCTCCGCATGGAGGCGGCGGATCCACTCGGCGGCGCCGGGGGCGGGGCAGAGGCCCAACTCACGCACCAGTCGGCGGTAGCAGGCTTCCTTGGCCTCTCCAATTCTCCGGATCGCTTCCGGCGTGGCCCGTTCGCCCAGCCAGAGGCGCAGGATGGAGTCATTGCGCTGGCCGAAGGTGGCCAGAAACTGTTCGCGTGTCAACGGGACGCCTTCGGCCGCCATGGTGTCGCGCCAAGCGCGCCAATGATACTCCTCGGAGTCCACCAACGTGCCGTCCAGATCCCAGAGCACTGCGCGCTTCATGCCGCGCGCCATTGTAGCACCGGCGCCTAAGAGAAGTTCTTGGCGAGTCGGGACTCGTGCTCCGGAGCGCGGTGTGATGCGCCGCGGAACCGGTATGGAACAATGGGTGGTTGGACGCTGCGGAACCGCGTACGACTTCCTTACCCGAAGCCGGCGGCCGCCTGGGCTACATATTTCGCACGCTGCGGCACCGGGAATTCCGACTTTTCCTCGCTGGGCAGTTCGTTTCCCTGATCGGCATGTGGATGCAAAACATGGCGCAGTCGTGGCTGGTTTACCGGCTGACCGGGTCTTCGCTGTTGCTAGGCGCCACAGGTTTTGCTGGGCAGCTGCCCGTCCTGTTCCTGGCTCCCTTGGGTGGAGCGGTGGCCGACCGCTTCGAGCGCCGCCGCATCGTGCTGGCCGCCCAGGTGGCGATGATGCTGCTGGCTTTTGCGCTCGCCGCTTTGACCCTCGGCGGCTGGGTGCAAATTTGGCAGGTCATTTTGCTGGCGACCTTGCAAGGTGTGGCGGCGGCCTTCGATGTGCCGGCCCGGCAGTCGTTATTTGCCGAGCTGGTGGGTCGGGAAGACCTAATGAATGCCATTGCTCTCAATTCCTCCATGTTCAACAGCGCGCGGGTGGTCGGTCCGGCCATCGCCGGCCTTATCGTGGCAAGAGTGGGAGAGGGCTGGTGCTTTTTATTGAATGGCCTGAGCTATCTGGCGGTGATCTCCGCCCTCTTGGCGATCCGCTCCAAACGGGTCGACGTTGTAAAGGAGCCTGCGCCCGCCTCGGCCGTGATCATAGAGGGATTTCGTTTCGCCTGGCAGACGCGTCCCGTCCGCGCCTTGCTCCTGTTGGTCGGCGCCGTGAGCTTGCTCGGCAGCTCCTACAGTGTGCTGATGCCGGTTTTCGCAGGCTCGGTGCTCGGCGGCGGCGCCAGGGGTCTGGGCCTGCTGATGGGGGCTTCTGGCGCCGGAGCGCTGGCGGGAGCGTTGACGGTCGCCGGGCGCCGCGGCGTCAAAGGGCTCGGCCGTTGGGTTGCTGCTTCCTGCGCTGGTTTTGGTGTGGCGGTGGCGTTCTTTGCGCAGTCGCGCTCCTACTGGCTGTCGGCGACCCTTGTGTTCGCTGCTGGGTGTGCCCTCATGCTGCAAATGGCCAGTTCCAAAACCCTGATTCAAGTGATGACGCCGGATGTGCTCCGGGGTCGGGTGATGGCTCTGTATTCCATGATGCTCCTCGGCATGGCGCCGCTCGGCTCGCTGGCGGCCGGCGTGCTCGCCCAGAGCCTCGGGGCTCCGACGGCCGTCACGCTGGGCGGGATCGCCGCGGTGGCCGGCGCCGTCGTGTTTCACCGGCGTTGGCGCGATCTGCGGGCCGAGGCGCGAGAGCTTCTCCTAGCGCAAACGGCCGTGGCCGGCGAGCCGGCGGCCCCGACTGTCCCCGTGGCCTTTCACAAGCCGGGAGACAGTGCTCCGCGTCGGGGGCGAGATTGACGCGATGGGAACAGGAACCCGACGGTGCAGGTCAGCGGCCGTCACGGCAGGGTCGCTGCCCGCGGTTCGGGCACGCATGCCGTGAACGGCCAGTCGCGGTTGGTGCGCGCCGCGATCAGATAGACCACCACTCCCGCAGCCAGCGTCAGCAAGCCGAAACCGATGAAGCGCAGTCCGAGGGAGGAGAACACGTACAGATAGCCCGCCAGCGAGACCAGCGGCGTCAGCGGATAGAGCCACACTTTGAAGGGGCGCTCGATGTCCGGGCGCCGGGCGCGTATTAGAAAGAGCGCGACCACCTGGGCGTTGAACTGGATCAGGATGCGGGCGGCCATCAGGGCCAGAATCACTTCTTGCAGGGTGAAGAAGCTCGCGATAATGGCGCCGATGCCCACCAAGAGCAGCGAGCGGTGCGGAAATTCTTTGGTGCGGTGCAGCTCACCGAACCAGCGCAGGAAGACGCCGTCCTGTGCGGCGGCGTACGGCACGCGGGAGTAGCCAAGCAGGAGCGCGAAAATCGAAGCGAACGCAGTGACGACGATCAGGGCCGCCAGCACGTTGCCCGCCCACGGCCCGTAGACTCGCTCCATCATCAAGGCCCCGACGTTTTCTGATTCCATGGCCTCGCGCCACGGCACCACGCCGATGAAGCCGAACGACATCGCCACGTCAATTACGGTCACGCCCAGGATGGAGTAGACCACCGCGCGCGGGATCGTGCGCCCCGGATCGCGTACCTCCGCGCCCAAATAACAAACCTGGTAGTAGCCGAGAAACAGATAGAGGACATTGGCCGTTCCCTGACCCAGCCCTTGAAGGAAATTCAGGTCGAGGCGAAAGGCGCCCGGGGGAATGTCGAAGGCGAGCTTCGGATCGAACGTGAACAGCGCGGTCACGATCACCCAGCCCGTCGTGACGATCATCGTGATCCACAGGCCGAGCATGATCTTGGCGATGTCGGTGATCTTGCGGTACAGGGTGAAGATGAGAAAAACGCCGATGCCGGCCGCCAGGAACTTGGTCTGCCATTCGGTCATGGAGGGCCAGAAGACCTTCAGGTATTGCACCAGCCCGATATTGCCGCTGGCGATTTCCAAAGGACCGGCGAACAGCAGTTGCCAGACGAACAAGAAGGCCAGCATGCGCCCCCAGGTTCTCGGGCCGAACCCCTCCCGCAGAAACACGTAGGTGCCGCCGGCGGCCGGCAGCGCGGCACCCAGCTCGGCCACGACCAATCCGTCGGAGAGCGCGATCAGCACGCCAACCAGCCAAGCCAGGTAGGAATGAGGACCTCCGAGCGTGGCGAGGATGAGCGGCACGGTGATGAACGGTCCGATGCCGACCATGTTGGACATGTTGATCGAGGTGGCGTTGAGGACTCCCAAGCGGCGGTGCAGAGCAGGTTGTGTTTCGGCCATGACACGAGCAGGCTATCACAGACGCGGTTGGTGCACGCGAGCGTTGCCTATCGAAGGAACAATCCATACGCAGATATCCGAAAATGGGAATGGCATGGACTTCTTCGACGTCGTGCGGATTCGCCGCTCCATCCGGGCGTACGCCGCCCGTCCGGTCGAACGCGACAAGCTCCAGCGCATCCTCGAGGCCGCCAACGCCGCCCCTTCGGCCGGGAACCTGCAAGCCTACGAAATCTTTCTGGTCACCAAGGAACCGCATCGCAAAGCGCTTGCCGCCGCCGCCGTCGCTCAGGACTTCATCGCCGCGGCGCCGGTCGTGCTGGTCTTCTGCGCGCATCCCGCGCGTTCCGAGTGGCGCTACGGGCGGCGGGGGGTCGAGCTGTACTGCATCCAGGACGCGACCATCGCCTGCACCTTCGCGATGCTTGCCGCCACGGCCCTCGGCCTGGCCACCTGCTGGGTCGGCGCGTTCCGGGATGACGAAGTGCGCCGCGTGCTGGGGATCACGGGGAAGCTGATTCCCGTCGCGATTCTCCCGGTGGGCTATCCGGGCGAGAAACCCGACCCGTCCCGCAGAAGGAAGCTGCCGGAATTAGTCCATGAGCTCTGACGCCCTTCGCGGAGGCGGCCGGGCAAGACCGGTATCGCGGCTGCAGCCGAAACGGCTCCGGATTCCGCGTCAAGCGCCCCGGCGGAAGGATTCGAGCGTCCAGAAGTCGTGTTGCTCGGAGAAGGTGTGCCGCAGGATGTAAAGGTTCCCGTCCTGGGCGCGCACGCGAAACCAGGTCGCCTCGGGGCCGTACCATTGATCGAGCACCTCTTGGACCTCATAGCGCGTCTGGCCGATGTAGAAGCGAAGTGGACGCTGGTCGGCTTTGTAACCGGAGTAGCATTCCACGCGGATGTGAAACGGAGCTTGCACGGGCGTCACCTCCGGCCGCTTTCCCAGCGCAGCGCGACACGCCACAGCCGGGGCGCGCCGACGATCGGCGTGGGAGTGAAACCAGCCAGGTATTCGCGGTCGAGTAGGTTCTCGACGGCAAGCGATGCGGCCAGTCCGGGATGGAGCTCGCGAAGCACAAACAGCTGTGCGGTGGCGAAGCCCGGCAGCCGGAACTGGTTGCGTTCGTCTTCGAACTGGGCGGCGTAACTGCGCACCGAGGCGGAGGCCAGCGTTCGGCCGCGCTGCCAGGTGAGCTGTGCCGCGCCTTGGTGGCGGGCCACCTGGGGCAGGCGCGCCCCCGAGACGAAGCGAGAGTCGGCCAGCAGGTACGCAGCCTCACCCATCCACGACCCGCGGCGGTGGCGAAGGTGGAGCTCGATCCCACGGGCTACCGCGGCGGCGGCGTTCTGCCGACGGCGGAGGATGAGGGACGGCGAGGCGCTGAGCGTGACGTTGGTGATGAGGTCGGCGAGCGAGCTGCGGTACGCCGTAAGGCTCGCCCGCGTCGTCTCAGCGGCCCAATCCAGTCCCGCTTCGACGCCAAGGACTCGCTCAGGTTGCAAGTGGGGGTTGGCCTGGGTGACGGCATTGCCCACGCGAAACTCGCGGAACAGCTCATTCAAGGTGGGGGCGCGGAAGCGGCGGTACACCGAGGCCCGGGCGCGCCATCTGCCCCGTGCGGTCGCAACTCCCGCGCTGGGACTGAAGAACTGCCGGCCCAGGCCGGTGAAGTCGTGCCGCAGGCCCAGAAAGAGATGCGCCGGACGGCGGACGAAATGCCACTGGCCGAAAACGCCATGTTGGAGCAACGCGCCTCCGCCCACGCGCCAACCGGCGGGAATCAGCGCGTCCTTGCTGTGGCCCTCGGTGCGGGCCACATCCGCGCCCGCCAGAAACGCCCAGCCCGACTGCGCGCGATTCCAAACTGCGGCCGCGCCCACAGCCTGGGCCGGAACGGTCTGGCGCAAGACGAGACGTTCCGTGTTGCGGTCCGCGCTCAGGGAAGAAAAAGTACTGCGAAACTCCTGTCGGGTATGCCAGGCGACGGCGGAAACTCCACCGAGTCCGCTTTCGGCGAAGTAACGCGCGGAAATCGTGCCCAGCCCCGTCGAGTTGCGTTGCAAGGCCGTTCCGTTTCGCCGTTGCTCCGTCAGAAGATCCATGCGGAAGGTCAGCTGCCGGCGCTGCGCCGGAAGCTCGACGGCAGCGCCGGCCCAGACAAAGTCCACGCCCGCTTTCCGGTCCACCGCGCCGCGCAGCGGGGGCGGAACAATGTAGTAACCATCCGTCCGGAACGCGCGGGCGCTCGCGGAGGCGGCCCAACGGCGCGCCAGATGCGAGACGCCCCCGGAGACCTCCTGCGATCCGCGGTTGCCCGCCTGGTAGGAAGCGCGAAAGGCTCTCGGTTCCGGGGGACGAGAGAACACAGCGATGACCCCGCCCAGGGAGCGGTCGCCGAAGGCGCTGGCCGAGCCACCCGAGGAAACTTCCACGCGCTCGATTTCCTCCGGGGGAAGCCGCGTCCAGTAGACCCACCCGCCGAAGGGATCGTTCAAAGGGACGCCATCCCGGAGCACGAGCGTGCGGCTCGCCCCAGTCGAGCCGAGCCCTCGCAACGACACCCCTTGGGTGGTAGGGTGAGCCGCCAGACTCGAACTCCGGCGGAACAGACTGAAGCCTGGCACGTCCCGCAGTCGGTCATCGAGGTTCAGGCCCGGCGTGTGCCGCAGTTGAGAGGCTTCGAGGACCCGCACCGCGGCGGGCGTCTCGGTCGAGATGCTTTCCACAACCGTCACGCTGCTGCGCAGCCGTTCAGGCGGAGCGGACTGGGCTCGCAGCAGGCAGGAGCACGCCAGGATGCACGATCCGAGCCGAACCCCACGCGCCGCGAAAGTGCTGCGGGCGAGCGGTGAAGACGACGCGGTAGCTGTGCTCCTCATCCGGCGCTGCGGGAGGCCTGGCCGGGCGCGGCGCGACCACGGCCAAGTACCTGAGGATAGTATAGATGTCGCCCGTGGCCGGAACGGAAATCTTGAACTCCTGTGTGCTGAAGCGCAAACGGGCTTCCCGTTCGACGAGCCGCCAGGCCAGAAAAGCCGTGCAGTCGACGGCGCGATCGAACCACTCGTGCGCCTCGGCCGGTACGTCGAGGTCCAGAAAGATTTCGACCAGCGGCTCCTGTTCCCGCGCGAACTCGCGCACCTGAAGTTCGCCGGTGTGGGCGGTCGCCTTCCAGTCCACGTAACGGACGCTTTCCAGGGGCTCGTAGGGGCGGATCCGGTAGAAGTCGTGGCCCCGCCCCTTGAAGTGGGCGGCGATCTCTCCGGCGACGTCCACAAGCAGCGCCTCGAAGCCGGGGTGTGGGTCCAGGCGAGGATACACGAGAATGTCGCGCCGCAAAGCCACGTGGGCGCTCCGGTCGAGAAACCCAAACGGAAATCCGGTCGAAACCTTGAAACCTTCGTGGCGGTGCATCCCGCGGCGAGCGAACCGCACCGTGACGTTCTCCTCGACGGTGGTGCCGCCTCGGATCAGTGGGAAGTATACGGTGGCGCTGAGGACGCTTTGGCCCGCACCCGAAACGCGCACGGAGAAAGAGGGCGTCCAGCGCTTGAGGTTGCGTACCGCCAATCTGGCAATCGTGTCCCGGCCGGCGGAGACGTGCTCCGGAAGGCGGAAGTCCAGCTCCAGACCCGCCAGCGACAGCTGGCCGATGAGGCTGGAAACCATGAACGTGGCCAGCAGGGCGGACAGGATCAGGAACAAGAGGTTGTTGGCCGACACTACTGCGGCAAACGCCATGGCGGCGATCACGCCAACAAAAACCAAGCCTCCCGTCGTCACCCGGCGCCGCGAGGCAAGTTTCCCCAGCCAATCCATCGGAGCGTTCGGCCCCCATCGCATCATGGCACAATTGAGGAGAAAGACCTGCGGCAACACGAGGTGGAACCATGGTCGGGTTCGCGATCTGGCTGGCACTGACGGCCGCCGGCGAGTGGCAGCCGCTGTTCAACGGCAAGGATCTCACGGGTTGGAAGATGGTGGGCCCGGGACGCTTCGTCGTCGAGGACGGCATGCTCAAGACCGAGGGCGGCATGGGCTTGTTGTACTACGAGCGGGAGAAGTTCGGTAACTGCACGATCCGCGTGGTGTTCAAAACGGCCACGAATCCAGCCAATTCCGGCGTAATCATCCGGCTGCCGGAGCCACCTCGAGATCCCTGGTACGCGGTGCACAACGGTTACGAGGTTCAGATCGAAGAGCGCGGCGACGAGTGGCATTCCACCGGTTCGATTTACTCGCTGAGCAAAGCGGCGAAGGGATTCCAGAAGCCCACCGGTGAATGGAACACGATGGATATCGTCCTGGACGGGCCAAAGACGATCGTGTACTTGAATGGTCACAAAGTCAGCGAGTTCGATCCCAGCCAGCCCGTGCCGGAGCGCAAGCACTGGTACGAGCCCGTGCGCGGACCGCGGCCCGATTACGGCTACATCGGACTGCAAAACCACGATGCCCGGTCCACCGTTTACTTCCGCGAGGTGAGCGTCAAGCGGTAAACCTCAGAGTTCCAACCGTCCGTCGTACAGCATTTCCTTGAGCTTGAACTTGCGCTTGATGTCGGCGGCCGCCAGTCGGAGGCTGAACTCCACTTCCTTGTCCTCGAGCCGAATGGTGTAACCGTCCGGCTGGGTCCTGGGAAAGACGAGGAACAGTGTCAGGCGATCCTGCTCGCGGCTGAAACGCACGTCCTGGGCACGCAGTGGCTGCCGACCTTTCACCTTCAGCACAGCCTCGGTCTTGAGTTTGTCGGGCTCGGCGCCGCGCAGAAGCATGGGGGGCAGGCCGCCGACGGCGATGATGTAGGTTTGCTGCTCAGCGGAGAGCATCTGTTGCGCCTCCGGCGAGGTGGCGGCCTCGCTGCCGAAGCGGGCGCGGACGAGGGCTTGGCGCACTGGCAGGGCCGTCTGCCAGCGGATGGTCACGGGAATCGCAGGAGGTGCGGCGGGACCTTCGAAGCCTCCCGGCATGCCCCCGCCGAGCCCGCCTCCTCCAAGCTCGGCCCCTCCCTCCCCGCCGAACCCACCCCCTCCGCCACCGGGGGGACCACCCATGGCCCCGCCCGGGCCGGAACGTCCCCCTCCCATAGGACCCATCGGCATGCCGACGCGCAGGTCCACGCTGGCGGCCCAAGGCGAGTTGGTGAGCATCTTGTTGACTTCCTTGTCGGTCCACTCGGAGAACTTCTTTTTCTCCCAGAAATCCGCGCCCGGGAGCGCGACTCCGAGACCGAGAAGGGCCAGGGCGACGATCCAGATCTTTCGAGCGCGCATAGGAAACAACTCCCACATGCAGCATACTCTTGCGGCTCCCACTTGGCAAGGAGACGGACTCAGGCGAGCCGGTAAAAGGCGCAGGCTGTGCCGCCGAGCAGGGCCTCGCGGGCCTCCATCGGCTGGGGACCGAGCATCTGCGTGAAGGCTGCCAGCGACTCCTTCCACTTGCCCGCGCCGAGCAGGCAGAAGGGCCACCCGCTGGCGAACATGAGCCGAGCCGGGCCGAACAAGCGCATGAGCAGACGCACGCAAGAGGTCAGAGCTGCCACGCTGGCTTGAAGTCCCTCGGGGCGCAGCAGACCGGAGAGCTTCAGATAAAGGCCCGGTAGTGAGACGGCCTGATCCATCCAGTCGGCCCACTGGTCGAGCGCGGCCGGCTCGAGCGGCAGGGAATCCAGGTGCGCCACGGCAGCTCGGAGGTTCGGGATCCGATCCCAGAGCGCGGGTAAGTCGGGCAACTGCTGCCAGTCCAGGATGAGATCCACGGGGAGGTTTCGGCGCGCGGCCTCTTCGAGGGTGGCGAGGGCCGCGGGCTCGAGCAAACGTTCCGGGCGCAGGGCGACGGCTTTGAAGTGCGCCTGACGCATCAGTTCATCCAGCGTCCTTGCCGCGTTCGACGCACCGGCGCTGCCTGACACGCCCAGTACGATGTCGCAGGCGCGGGTGATCTCCAGAAGCCAGCGTGTCTCGCCGACGTCGCTGGTGAACGGTACGGCCACACAGCCGCCGAACCGGTTCCGACGCAGCGGACCTCTGAGGTGTTCCGGAAGGAAACGGTTCCGCAGTTGTGGCGGCAGAGGTGGATAGCTGAAGCGCTCGGGGTCCAAGAACGTGACCTGAGCGTCGACGCGACTCAGGGCGTCCGGGGGCAGCAT
>JANWXD010000031.1 GCA_025055455.1 Bryobacteraceae bacterium | reverse complement strand
CCCCTTTTCGCCTGCAAAGTCGCCCTCGAAGACTTTGGAGCGGACGGCCGGGATGTAGAACCGGGTGAGCCCTTTTTCGAGGAAAGGGGGACCGAGGGTCACGTGCTGGGTCCAAGCCAACGGGTGGTCGGCGGCCGAAAGATTTTCCAGCGTCTCGGTGAAGCGGATGACCGCACAATCCCGGGCGAGCTGGATGCGGCGCTCCACCGCGATGCGGGCCACCGGCAGCACGGCCCGAGCCCACAGTTCGGCGTCTTCGGCATGGATCTCGTAACAGGCCACGGACGCTTCCCCATGCACGGTACGCCCCGCCGCGGCTTCCTCCGTCGAGGGAGGACCGAATAGGTCCAAGCAAAGGTTGTGGCCCATGATCCCGGCAAGGAGTTTCGCCTCTGGACCTGTGCCGTATTCCGGATGCGCCGATGGGTCGTAGGCGGATGGCTCGATCGAGGGCCAAGGGGGGATCCACAACGGGTTGACACCGCTGGCTTTGTCGAGCAGTTCGGCCACATGGCCGCCTTCGGCCAGCACGGTAAGGCGGAGCCATGGGTTTTCGATCGAGAAGGCGCGGCGTCCGCGAAAGGTCCCTTGGGTCATCTCCGGCTAGAATACCGTAAGGTGGCGCGAGATGACGTCAGCCTATTTGACTCTGGTCGGTTGGCTTGCCCAAGTGCCCTTTTGGGAGGCCAAACCCCCGCACGAGTGGACGGACGAGGAGATCCACCGAGTGCTGGCCGCTTCGCCGTGGGTCAAGACCGTAGCGGTGCGGACGCCTGGAGGCTCCGTGCCCGGCGTGTTCGTCTACCTGGCGACAGCGCGCCCAATCCGAGCGGCCGAGCAGGAGCTGCGGCGCCGACGGGACCCTCCGGCTCCCGAAGATCCGGCGCCGGCAGAATACGAAGAATTCCTCGGACAGAACGAGGGCAAGTACGTTGTGCTGGCAGTGCGAGTCGACAACCCGTCGGCCCTGGCTGATGCTGGCCAGTCCCGCCGCATGGAGCAGGAATGCGTGATGATCGCCGACCGGGACCGTTTCCGTTTAGTAGGCCATTTCCCGCCGACCCCTTCGGATCCCTATTTGCGGCTGGTGTTTCCCCGTCCGGCGCGCCGGGATTTCCGGAGACTTCGTTTCGATCTTTATCTGCCGACCGCGGTGTTTCCCTACCGGACGGTGGAATTTGACGTGAGCGAACTTCACTACCAGGGGAAACCCGAGTATTAGGTCACCCTGGTCAAGCCCTTCTCCGCGGGGTTTCTTCCCCGCGACCCATCTGTTCGATTTCGCTGAAGTAGACGCGGCGGCCTTCGTCCATGGCCAGGTTGGCCAGAATGACGGCAGTCGAATCTTGCAGGCCCACCTCGACGTCGGCGGCGGGTTTGGCGCCGGTGCGAACACACTCGAAGAAACTTTCGAGCATGACGTCCACGGGGTTCCGATCCTCCTCCGGCACCATGATCCCCCGGCTGTAGAGCCATCGTCGGGCGTACTTGAGTTCCTTTTCCAGGAAGGACTCGTTGCCGCGGAACTGATCTTTTTCGAGCAAGACCGGGAAGCCGCGGGCGCCGCGCCCGGTGGCCGCCAACGTCGCCCCCGCAATAATCGGCTTTTCTTTGGCCTGTCGAGCCGGCGTCACGTTTCGCGGGGCCGGTTCGTAATACCAGAGCGCGATCGCAGGCTCCTCATCGGTGCCCACCGTGATCTCGACGGTGCCTTCCGTGCCCATGATGCACTCCCCGAATTCGGTGCGCGTGCCGCCGAACAACGGTAGGTGCTTGTTTGTGCTGATCGCGGTGTAGATCAGTTTTTGGCCCTTGGGATATTTGAAGATGAGCTGGATATTGTCGTAGACATCCCGTCCGTCCCGCCGGAATTCGAGGCCTCCCACGCCCACGACGTACTCGGGGTGCGCGCCGAACATCCAGTCCGCCACGTCAATTTGGTGCGAGGCCAACTCCGCTGTCAGGCCTCCGGAAAACTCGCGAAAGAGCCGCCAGTTGCGCTCCCGCGGCTGGTTGGGCTTCATGGTCCAGCCGGGATTGCGATGCCACTGGGCCTTGATGTGCGTCACGTTGCCCAGCATGCCTTTGTCGATCATCTGCTTGACGGTGCGGTAGAACTGGCTGTAGCGGCGCTGGAGTCCCACCTGCAGCACTTGCTTGGGGTATTGTCGGGCCAGGGCCCGAAGGGCGTGGACCTCCTCGGGCTTGAAGACGAGGCTTTTCTCGCAGAAGACGTGCTTGCCCGCTTGCAAGGCGTCGCGGGTCGGAAGAAAGTGCATGTAGAGGGGCGTCGCGATCAAGACAGCGTCGATGTCCTTGCGAGCGAGCAACTCGCGGTAGTCTTTGTAGGCGGCGGGATTCGTACCCGCTGCGGCGACGCCGTTCTTCAGGTTCGGTTCGTAGACGTCGCAGACGGCCACGCAGCGGCCGCTATCGATGCCCCGAAGGTGGCGCAGCAGGTACGTGCCGCGCCCGCCGGTACCGATAACTCCGTACAGCACCTGTTCGTTGGCGGCCCGCACCTTCTGGATCGCCGGTGCGGGAAAGGCGGAGGCGGCCGCTGCCGCAGCCCCGGCGGCTCTCACAAAATCACGACGCGTCGGATTGCGGGTTTGGGCCATGGCGGTGCACCTTGAAGGCTCGTTAGGAGGTCAGTTTCTCTTCCAGTCTATCCGCTTCCAAGTGGAGTTGCAATGGCGTCGCTGCGGGGCTCGGAAGCGGTTCGGGCTCACGTTGCGCCGGGCGGCGCGCCAGAGCCCGGCGCGCGGACCACTCCGCTCCGGCCAACACGATCATGGCCGCGACGAAGCTCCAAAGCAGGATGGAGGCCGAGTAGACGAACGGGCCGTATTCGCGCGCGAGCTTGGCGCGCAGCAGCGGCCAGCTCAGCAGGTTGACATACTTGAGAAGCTCCAACGCCAGGCCTACCGCCACCGCGGCGGGCGCCACGTCGCGCGGGTCGATCTTGCGATTGGGCAGCAGCCAGTACACCAGCAGCAGGATGAGGATGGACACGGGAATGGCGGCCACCTTGAAGGCAGCCAATCCCAACAGCGTCAGCAGCGGGGAGCTCGGGCCCAGCACCTTGCTCCAAATTTCGCGGTTCAAAGCGGCAAAGGTGGTCGAAGCCAGGGCGAGGGACCCGCAGATCAGGATCAAGGCGAAGCTGATGAGTTGATTGCGGAAGAAACTGCGGTGTCGCGGGACGCCCCAGGCGCGATTGAAGGCCACTTCGAGCGGCTCGAAAACCCCGTTGGCGACGAACAGGAGCAACAGGAGGGAAATGATCGGCAGTTCCCCCTGCCCCGCCACGGTGACTCTCAAGTTGCGCTGGATGAACTCGCCTAGCGCGCCGGGGAAATAGTCCGAAAGTGCCAGGTTGAGCGCCTCCACGGCAGCGCGCCACTCGAGGACGTGGCGGCAGAACGCCAGGATGACAATGAGGAAGGGAAAGAAGGAAAGGAGCACGCAGGCCGACACCGCAAAAGCGTAGACGTGCACCTCCGTTTCCATCCAGTAGCGGAGCGTCGGGCGCGCGCGCTCCATCCACTCGGACGCTCGCATCCTCAACTGGCGCATGCACTTTCAGCGTAGCCCACTCCGCCGGCGCCGGACTAGAGAGTTCCGCCAAAGAAGCTGCGCATGCGCAGGCCGTCGGATCCGTCCTCGTAGTAACCTGGCACGCGGCCGAGGCGGCGGAATCCAAGGCGCTGGTAAAAACGGATGGCCGCAGAGTTGTCCACGCGGACCATCAGCTCCACCGAGCGGACGCCGCGGCGCTCGAGCTCCCGGAGCGCCCTCCGCAGCAGAGCGGTGCCGATGCCGCTGCGGCGCTGCCGTCGGGCGACCGCGATCGAGACGATCTCGGCCCTGAGACCCCGAAGGAGGGCCGCCACATACCCAGCAATGCTGCGGCCTCGTTCGGCCACGAGCAACAGCCCCGATGGGGCTCGGCTCACTTCGAGGAACATCTCGCGCGGCCAAGCGCTGGCTCCGAACGTGGCGCGTTCGAGCTCGAGGATCGCTGCCAGATCGCCAGGTACGAACGGCCGAATTCGGACGCCCTGCATCGTGGCGTCGTGCGCCGGATCAGCTCTTGCGAAAAGCCCAAGTCGTGGCGGCGACAAACCAAGCCAGGGAAAAGACCAATAGAACTTGCTTATACGTGCTTACCTCGAGAAGGCCGAGGAAGTACGCCACGGGTGCCGCCAGACACCCGGCCAAACTCAGGACGCTGGCCACCGCGAGGAGATTCACGGCCGCCCTCCGGAGACCGGTGCCACCACGTTGACGCGTTGCGGCGCGGGCACATATTGGAGCGCCGTGTACGCCGCCACCGCCAGCACATAGCCGGGCAGCCAGCGAAAATATAAGTGGAACGGCATCCACCAGCAGGCGGCTAAAGTTCCGACCCAGACCACCATCGCCCGCCAGTTGAACAGCCAGCCGAGCTTTTCGGCGCGGTACTGCTCCAAACCGAGCCGGGGTAGGATCCAGTGTTCCGCGAATACGACCGCTCCAACGGGCATCAGTACCAAACCGTAGATGGCCACATAATCGAGCAAGCGCAGGAAGAAGACGGGGAACACGGATAGGATCGAGGTGGCGACCCCGGCGATCAAGGTGATCTTCCACCGCGGCCAGTCCGGCGTGATGACTTGCAAAGCCAGCCCCGCACGGTAGAGCGTCGGGTTGGCGGTGGTCCAGCCCGCTAGCATGACGGCAAACACTCCGGCCAGCCCCGCCGCCTGATATGCCATCAGCCCCGGGTCCATCTGGCGGTTGACGTTCGCCACCATGATGCCCGAGCACATCCAGGCCAGCATGTGTCCCGGATACATGCCGAAGGCCGAATAGAGCCCGTACTTCCAGCTTTTCGCGTAGCGGAACAGCGCCATGTCCGAAAGACCCACGTGCATGGCCAGGTTGCAGAACCACGCGAAAAAGATCACGTGGGCCACGCCGAACTTTTCCTGGCCGGGGGTGGGGATGCCGTTCCACACCCGTGTGTGCAACACCTCCCAGAGGTTATCCAAGTTGGGATGAATGCCGAGGGGCCGAAACGAGGCGATCGCACCGGCGAGAAAGATCACGAAGATCCAGGGGGAGCACACGCTGGCGAACTTGCTGAGTTTTTCGAAACCGAGGATGGCCAGGACGGTGAAGGCCGTGCCGATCCCCAAGGTCAAGATCACCCAGCCCACGCTGTTCGGCATGAGTTCATCGAGCGCCGGGGTCTTGACGCCGAAGCCGAGTCCGATGGCGGTGGCCGAGACCGAAATCATGGCGCCCGCCAGGATGCAATACAGAAATGCGTTGGCGACATTGTAGACGAGCGTCATCCCGGGCCCGGCGATCTTGCGCAAGTACCAGTACAGCGTCAGGCGGGTGCGCACGGCGATCGGGGCGCAGATCAAAGTCCAGGAGAGCACGGCCAGCAGGTTTCCCACCAGCAAGCCGACGATCAGATCGCGGGCGCTGACGCCGTGCAGAACGAAGAAAGCGCCGATGACGAACTCCGTGGCCGCCACGTGCTCTCCGGCGAACAACCCCGCAAAGCGGCGCCCGGCTTGCAGTTTGGCTTCGGCCACCGGCTCGCGGTCGAATTCGTACAGCCGGTCCATGCGCCGCGCCAGCGTGGAGAGGGTTCCCGGCATAGGTTTTCCAATGGGGCAAGCTTACCTCAGGCGCCCGCCGGGAGACAATTTCCGGGGACGCCCCGCTCAACGGACCTCGATCGCAAAGGGCATCAGGCGCAGCGTTCCGCCTTCGATCCACGCCGCCGCGCGTGCCTGCCGCAGCAGCACTTTGAGGCGCGCTTCGAATGCCGTCTCCCGCTCGGGTTGCAAGAGACGTTCCACGAGAGTGCGCTTGGGAGGATACAGCACAAGCGAGACGGGTTCCTCCGGCCGGATCCCCGCCTTTTTCTTTGCCAGTTCGATGGCCCGGTCCAAGCCTCCGAGCTCGTCCACCAAGCCGCGCTCCTTGGCCTGCGAACCGAGCCACACGCGGCCCTGGGCTAGGGGTTCGACCTCTTCGAAGCGCCGCCTCCGGGCTTGCGCGACACGCTCGACGAAGGCCCGGTAAGTGGCCTCCAAGCCTTCACGCAACTTGCGGCGCGCCGCTGCATCCAGAGGAGTGTAATCGGAGTCCAGGTCGGCAAACCGGCCGCGCGTCAGCAGCTCTTTGTTCATGCCGAGCTTGTCATACAGGCCGCGCAGATTCACCTTGCCGTAGATGACCCCGATCGAACCCGTGAAGGTGCCCGGATAGGCCACGATCGGGTCGCCCGTCATGGCGATGTAATAGCCGCCGGATGCGGCTGTATCGGACATGGAAATCACGAGGGGTTTCTTTTTGCTGAGGGCGTTCATCTGACGCCAGATCTCGTCCGAGGCAAAAGCGCTGCCACCCGGCGAATCGATGCGGACGATCACGGCGCGGATGTTTGGGTCTTCGCCGACGCGGCGCAGCAACTGGGAAAAGGGACCGGACTGGATCACGTCCTCGTCCCCGAAGCCTGGGACCCGTCCGCTCACGATCGTTCCCTCGGCGGCAACCAGTGCGATCCGTGGACCACTCAAACGGAGCGAGGAGGCGGGCACGCGCAGATAGTCCCGCGCCGCCAGCTTCCGCAGGGCTTTGCCTCCGGCCAGCCTTTCCACTTCGGCGAAGACTTGATCCTCGTAAAGCAGGCCGTCCACCAAACCTCTTTCGAGGGCCTGCCGGGCCAGGAACGGCCCCTCGTCGAGCAAGGCGCGGACCGCGTCGGGACTCTTGCGCCGGGCCTCGCCGACGGCGGCGACCAGGCGGCGATACAAGTCGTCGAGGATCGAGTTCAGCACCTCGCGGGTCTCCGGGCTCATGGAGGTCCGCGTGAAGCGGTCGCCGAAGTCCTTGTACTTGCCGGCGTGTTCGATCTCGACCTGTACGCCCAGCTTGTCCAGGGTCCGCCGCAAGAACAGCACCTCGGCGCGCAAGCCCTTCATGTCCAGCAAGTCCTCGGGTGGCATGTAGATCCGCCCGGCGGCGGCCGCGACGTAGTATTCGCGAGTGGACGGTTCCCGGAGAAAAGCCACCACGGGCTTGCCCGTTTTGCGCAGGCGCGCAAGCAAAGCGCGCAACTCCTCGAGCTTGCCCCAGCCGGCGGCCAGCCCGGCCGGCATGACGACTACGGCGCGGATCCGCGCGTCGGCCTCCGCTTTGCGCACCAGGTCCCAGACGTCGGCGACCGTGAGCGGACGGCGCGCCTCGAAGAACGGCAGGGGGATCGTCATGGGCGCCTTTTCGAGCAGCTCGCCATCCAAGCGCAGAACGAGCACCGAGTTGTCGGCCACTTCCGGAGGCCGCTCGGCGAGGCGCAGCGCCGCGAACACGACGACCACGCCGATCAGCAGGGCCAGGATCAACCCGGCGACGAGTCCCACCAGAAACTTGGCCATCGGATTACTCCGGACGATATCAGGCTCCTTCGAGAATCAGTTCCATGCGCCGCACGACCTCCCGGAGGTACGCCTCATCGCCCGCCGCGAGCTCCACGGTAGCGTCTCCTCGGAAACCGATCTCGCTCAAGGCCCTGTGCACCTCCTTCCAGTCGATGTCGCCCTCGCGCAGGTTGACAAACTCGGCTTGCATCTTTCGGAAGCGGAAGTCTTTCAAATGCAGCTTCACGATGCGGGCGCCGAGGGTGCGGATCCAGTCCTGCGGATAGCCGAACAACGCGATGTTGCCCACGTCGAAATAGGCGCGCACCCATGGGCTTTCGAATTCGTCCACGTAGCGCGCGAACTCGAGCGGGCTGAGCAGGAATCGGTTCCAGACATCCTCGATGGCGATGATCACTTTCAGCTCCTGCGCCAAAGGCAGCAGTTTTCGGATGTTCTGCTGGGAGCGCGTCCAGGCGTCCCGGTAGCTGGTTTGGGGGTTGACGACGGCAGGGACGAGGAGCACCGTGTCGGCGCCCCAGAAGCGCGCGTTGCGCAGACTCGTTTCCAGGCCCTTCATGCTTTCGGCCACCACTGCGGGATCGGCCGATGACAGCGGAAACTTCCAATGCGCCTGGTTCATGACCGAGTGGATCGGCAGCTTGGCGTCTTCGGAGGCTTTCTTGAACTCCTCGGCCAGCCGCTCGTCGGCCGTCGGGCACTCGATGGCTTCGAATCCAACATCGCGTGCCAAACGGAAACGGTCCGCCACGCTGAGCTCTTTGGGCAGCATCCCGTACCAGACCGCCTTGCGGATGGGCAGGCGCGCCGCCTTGGCCCTGACGGCCGCCAACGCGGCGGCCGCCGCGAGGAAATCTCTGCGGTTCATGGATTCTTGCTTCCTCCTTCAAGCGAATGGTAAGCCCAGTTCCGCGGCCACTCTGAAGATGTAGCGCTTGCCCTCCTCGTACTCGTCGGGACTCGTCAGGTGCTCGAGCATCAGAGGCGCATCCACCGGGAGAGCGGCCAGCCCCCGCAAATATGCGCGGTAGTCCAGATGGCCCCGTCCCGGTACGACCTCGACAAAGTGGAGGTTCATCTCGACGACCCAATCCAGGTCCTTCGCGTGGCAGGAGACGACCCAGCGGCCCAGCTTGCGGAAACACTCCTCGATCAGCTCGGAGTTGCGGTAGAACTGGGCGGGATTGTTGATCAGGTTGCACACGTCCAGGTGCACGGCGAACCCCTTGCGGTCCACAGCGCGGATCAGCTCCAGGTAGGAGTCGGGGCTGTCGGGCAGACTCCAGCCCATCATCTCGATCGTAAAGTGCGTGCGCCGGGGCTTGACGGCATCGATCACACGCCGGCAGTTCTCCACGGTAGCGTCGAAAAACTCCCGCGAAAGGTTCTTGGGGTGGGGGCCGTACCAGATTTTGGGATTGTAGGAGCCGGCGATCGTCACGGCGCACCGTGCCCCGACCGCCTCGGCCAAAGCCAGTCGCTGGACGACGTAGTCGAAGGTGGCGCGGCGTCTCTCCGCATCCGGGTCGAGCATATTGCGCCAGGCGCCGACTTCGGCGATGACCACGTTCTCGGCAGCGAACGCCGTCTCGATGGCGCGGCAGCGGGCAGCATCTTCCGGCCGGGCTTCGGGGCAGTACGCGGCGCTGTAGCCCAGGCGGCGATGCTCCCGGGCCAGTTCGCGGGGATCGTCGCTCTTGAGGAAGATTGGCCCGCCCAGACGGATGGGGCGCGGCGCCGAACGCGACCGGGCTGAAGCCAGCGCGCCGAGGCCGGCCAGGAGAGCCCGGCGCGAGGGTCGACCGCTCACTCCCCGATTCTACCCTGCCGGCGGCGGCGGGACGGGTCAGGCCATCATGGGCAGCTTGATGATTTTTTTCTGGATGGCGTACTGCACGAGCTGGGCTTTGTTGTGGATATCGAGCTTGCGCATTAGGTTGAACTTGTGCGCCTCGACGGTCTTGACGCTGAGGTTCAACAAGGAGGCGACTTCCTTGACGGAGTTGCCTTCTGCCAGCATCTTGAGGACCTCTTTTTCGCGCGGCGTCAGGGTCGCCAGCCGGGGTTGATGGTCGGCGGCACGGATGCGCGAGCGGAAATCGTCGACCAACTGCCCGAGCATGCGCGGGCTCAAGTAGCTGCCGCCGCGGTGGACGTCGCGAATGGCGGTAATGAGCTGGCTGGCGGGGCTGTCTTTGAGCACGTAGCCATTGGCGCCGACCTCCATGCCTTCGAGCAGATAGTCCTCATCGTCGTACATGGTCAGGAACAGCACCTTGGTTTCGGGACGCTGGCGGCGGATCTGGCGGGCGGTTTCGAAACTGCTCGGCCCGGGCATACTGATGTCGAGCAGCACCACGTCCGGGCGCAGCTCGGCGGCCTTGGCGGCCGCTTCGGCGCCGTTCGAGGCTTCACCCACCACCTCCATGTCTGGTTCCGCCGCCACCAAGGTGCGGACGCCCTGGCGGAACAGCGTGTGGTCATCTGCCAGCAGCACTCGTATCTTGGCCATAACACCGTTTTCTCGTCCCTGTTGCGGCGGCCGGGTCGGGGCCGATCTCTCGCGGAAGCTCGATGCGGATCTTGCAGCCGCGACCCGGCCGGCTCTCGACGTGGAAGCGACCGCCGTGCCACGTCACCCGTTCCCGCATTCCTGCCAAGCCGAACGAGTCCCGTTTGGCCAGCGCCGTCTTCACGTCAAAACCGACACCGTCGTCCTCGACGTGCACCACTAAGTGTTTATCGGCAACGACCACGCGGAGGTTTACGTGGCGCGCTTGGGAGTGCCGGGCCACGTTGTTCAGGCATTCTTGAACCAGGCGGTAGACCAGACGTTCCAGGCGGCCCGGTAGACGGTTCAGCCGGCTGAGGCGCAGACTCACCTTGGTGGGGCAAATCCGGCGAAATCGCGCCACCAACTGCTTCAACGCCGCGGCCAGCCCAAATTGTTCGAGCAGGGCCGGACTCAGGTCCGCGATGAGCCGCCGCATCTCGAGGATCGTCCGTTCGGTCAGCGCGCGGGCTTCCACCAGCCCGGCGCGAAGTTCGGCCGGGCTTTCCGACAATTTCCGCTCCAGCATCTCTAGTTGGAGTCGCACACACAGCAGGGACTGGCCGGCTTCGTCGTGCAACTCCGCGCTGATGCGGCGCCGCTCCCGCTCTTCGACCTCCATCATGTGCTCCGCCAGCCGCCGCACTTGCTCCTCTCGGGCCGCCAAGTGCTCGAGGAGCCTTGCTTTTTCCATCGCCAGCCAGCAGCGCTCGGCGGCCGCCATCAGCAATTCCAGTTCCCGGGGGAGCCATTCGTAGGGGCGGGGAAACGCGAATTGAAACACGCCCGCCAATCCCTGGCCCGTGAGAACCGGGACCGACCAACAGGTGGCGTAGCGACGCCAGGCGGGATCCAGCGCGGGCCAGGATCCCCGCCGCGTGCGCAATCCGCACACGGGTCGGGACAAGCGCTGTTGATCGCGTTTCGGAGCGGGCAGTTCCAGCGCTTTAGCCACCGCTCGCAGCCGTATGCCCGCGCGGGCCTCCAGGCGCCAACGGCGACCCACTGCATCCAAGCTGAAGAACGCCCCTACCCGCGCCTGACAGGAGCGCCGCAGGATGTCGAGCAGGCGGGCCACGAGGTCGCGGAAGTTTCCGGACTCCAGCTCCGCGCGAAACAACTCCTGATACGCCGCCGCCTCCGCTTCCCGAACCCGGTAATAGCAATCATTCAGCGCGAGGGCGACACGCAGCCGAAGCTGGTCGAGCGCCCAAGCCAGCTCCGTATCTGGCTTGAGCTGGTCGGCCTCCAGTCGCTTGGCCAGCAGCCGGTCGTACTCGCTGAGCGCCTCCAGGACCCGCTCGGGAGGCACGTTCAGTTTGGCCAGACGCCGTGCGTGGTACTCGACGGGTTCCAGCCACGCTCGCGAGTGCGGACGGCGCAACAAGGGCGCCAACGCCCCGGGTGTGATGGCGGCGAGCGCTTTACACTGGCGCGCGTCGTAGCCGGATCGGCGCAAAAAGCGGAGGAATCTCTGTTGCAGCCAGGAGGCGCGCGGCTCAAGCAGCCTGGCGATCCGGGGTAGCTGCGTCCCGAGCCGGCTGCGGAGCACCACGGCGGCCGCGGCCAGAGCGGGGCCGTGCTCGATCGTCACCCGTTGTGGTTATCGGGCTGTAGGTTGAACGGCTTTAGCGCGCCGCAACAATTCCGCCGCTTCTTGGTGGCCCCCTTCGAGGGCCGCATCCATGGCGGTACGACCGTCCTTGGTCTTGGCATCGGGGTTGGCGCCCCGCCGCAGCAGTACCTCGACCGCCGGGGCGCGGCCCCAGGAGGCCGCCAAAAACAGCGGCGTGGCCCCGGAGGCCTCCAGGCGCGCCTCGATGTCGGCGCCCGCATCCAGCAGCAGGCCGATCACCTCCGTGTGCCCGCCCACCGCCGCGTCGTGGAGCGGCGTTGCGCCCTCAGCACTGCGCGCGTCCACGCGTGCGCCTTTCTCGATCAGGAGCCGCACCATATCCCGGTGGCCCTTCAGGGCCGCCTCATGCAGCAGCGTCGAGCCGGTGGCTGTCGGGGCGGTCACCTCGGCCCCTTTGTCGAGCAGCAATCGGGCCAGATCCACGTCCCCGCGCAGTACCGCTTGTGCGAGCAGTTCCTGAGCCGCCATACCGCGCAGGGAGGGCTGCCCGCCCAGCAGCACTTCGGCGGCGCGGTAGTGCCGGTGACGCAGCGCTTCGTCGAGCGGCGTGGCTCCCGCATGGTCGCGGGCATGAACGTCGGCGCCGGCGGCCATCAGCAACGCCACGACGTCGCTGTGACCCTTGGCGGCGGCGTGGTGCAACGGGGTGGCCCCGGTCTGCCGGTTCCGGAGCCGCACATCGGCCCCGCGCGCCACCAACAGCTGGACGACTTCCGTTTGACCCCGCCAAGCGGCCTCGTCAAGCGGCGTGGCGCCGGCGGAGTCTTTCGCGTCGAGCGGGCTGCCGTGGTCGAGCAACAGGCGGACGACTTCGACATAGCCGCGGCCCGCCGCAAGGTGCAGCGGCGTGGCGCCTCCTCTTTGCCGCGCCGTGACGTCGGCGCCCCGCCCCAGCAGCAGGGCCACCGTTTCGATCCGGTTGGTCAGCACCGCATAGTGCAGGGGAGTGGAACCCGCCTCCGCGTGTCGGGCGTTGACGTCGGCACCGCTGGCCAGCAGCAATTCTGCCACACGCGTGTTGCCGCTCCAGGCAGCGTCGTGAAGCGGCGTGGCCCCGAGCGGATTTCGGGCGTTCACGTCGGCGCCCGCGGCCAGCAGCGCACGGAGCCGCTCCAGGTCGCCGGCTCGCGCCGCCCGGTGGAGCGCATCGGCGTCCTCGCCCGAAAGGCGGCAACTGATCGCCAGGACCAGTAGCGCCCGAGGAAGCCGGGGGCCAACCGGCCGGAAAGCGACCTTCATCGGGGCGGTTGCCCGTAATAGGCCGCGGCTCCGTGCTTGCGGTAGAAGTGCTTGTCGCGCAGCGCCGCGGGGATGGGAACAGCGGCCGGATCGAGAGCCACGGTGAAGTAGGCCAGTGCCGCCACCTCTTCGAGAAGCACGGCGTGCTCGGCCGCCTCGCGCGGGGACTTTCCCCAGCAGAACGGACCATGTCCGGCCACGAGCACCGCTGGCATCTCGAGCGGATCGGCATTCGCGAACCGCCGGACGATCACCTCCCCGGTGTGACGCTCATAATCGGCTTCGATCTCCTCCGCCGTAAGCGGCTCCGTCACAGGTACGGCCCCGTGAAAGTAATCGGCGTGCGTAGTTCCCAAACAGGGGATCTCCCGGCAGGCTTGCGCCCAAGCTGTGGCGTATCGCGAGTGGGTGTGCACGACACCGCCGATGCTCGGGAACGCCCGGTATAGAGCTAGATGGGTCGGCAAATCCGAGGAGGGCCGCAGGTCGCCTTCCAAGACCCGTCCCTGAAGATCCGCCACGACAAGGTTTTCGGGAACCAGTTCGTCGAACGGCACACCGCTCGGCTTGATGACCACCAAACCCAGATCCCGGTCAATGCCGCTGGCGTTGCCGAAGGTGTAGATCACCAGGCCGCGGCGGATGAGCTCGAGGTTGGCTTCGAGGACTTCTTCGCGGAGGTGGCGCACCAGCATGGGAATCGAAGCTCATTGTAGCGCGCTCGCTCACCGCCGGAAGGCAACCGTTATAGCAACCGGCGGACCAGTTCTTCGTAGTTCTCGGCGCTGACCAAGTGGAACCGGATCTCCAGGCGCGTGAACGACCGCAGTCCCTCCCGCAAGGCCGGCGGCGGGACCTCGGGAGTGGCCACCAGCAGTGCGCCGTTTTCCACTTTGAAGGGCAGCACGCGCCACTGGCGCACCACGCGGGCCGGCAAGGCGCGCGCCACCTCGCGGCGGACGCGTTCCGGCTCGACGTGCTCCACCCGTTGCCGCAACTCATCGGCCGTGATCAAACGCATCGCCACGAGGGCCTCGCGTGTGGGATAGGAGTGTTCGGTCTTTACCCATACCAAGGGGCGGTTGCGCAGTCGGGCCACCGCGTAGCGGCTCAGGGCCCCGAAGGTCGCCACGGTGTTCAGCCAGTTGGCCCATACCGTCCGCACCGGCGTCCCGAGGGCGAAGGCCCATCCGTAGAATCGGGCTACAGACCTCATGCGCAGCGCCGTGCGCACCGCGGTCAACGACAGCGCCACGGCCAGCCACAGGCTGAAGCGTGAGCCGGCAGCCTCGGCAAGACCCCAAGGACGCCCGCTCCAATAGCTGGCGCACCACGTGACCGCGCCGTAGAAGAAGAGGATGTTGCTCAGCAGACTCACGGGGTTGCCGATCAAGCCCTTGCGGTCCCGCCAGAACCAGTAGCGTTCGCCGAACCGGCCCCCCCAGCCATGCCGCTGCCAGCTTTGCAACGCAATCCCCAGGATCCACCGCGTCCGCTGCCGCACCGCCTGCCGGAAGCGTTGGGGGAAGTACTCCCGGGTGGCCACGGGCTGGCCATCAGAGAAATGCCAAGCGACGAAGAGCTGGCGAAATCCCAGCTTGTGGAGGCGGTAGCCGTTTTCGTAGTCTTCCGTGAGGCAGTCAGGTTCGAAGACCCGGTTGGCGCCGCTTTCGGCCAGCGCCTCGAGTGCCCGGCGGCTGTATCCGGTACCGACGCCGTTAGAGGGGAGGAAGCCGCCGAGCACCGTGCGCAACGGAACATCTTTCGTCTGATACTCGGCGAATTCGTCACAATACACGCCGTGCGTCAGCTGGTGCACGGGCGTGGGCAAAGGCAGCACCGGGATCTGGACCATGTCGTAGGCCTGGCTGTAGCGGTTGATCCAACGGAGCGTGTCCGGATGGATGATATCCTCGGCGTCGTGGGTGACCACGAGTTCGAACCGAACGCCCTGCTGTTCCTCGAACAGGAGCATGTGCTGATAGATCCAGTTGAGGCAGTCCGCTTTGGAGGTGGGCCCGTCATGAGGACAAACGGCGAGGTGAACATTGCCATAGCGCTGCTCCGCTCGCCGTGCGGCCTCGAGCGTCGGCTCGTCGTTGGGATATGTGCCCAGGAAGACGTCATAGCTTCCGTATCGGATCGCCGCCAGGTTGTGGGCGAGCATCCCTTCCACGACCCGGTGTTCCCTCCAGAGGGGAATGAAGATGGCGGTGCGCTTTTCGGGTGGGTCTTCTCCCCCGGAATAGGGCAGTTGCAGGCGCCGCCGAAGGCGCAACAGCGCCAAGTCAAGAAACAAATCGTCCAGCCCGCTGAGGATGAGAAAGATCGCCAGCGGCGGCAACAGCGCAGCGACGACGCCGTCCAGCCACGTCAGCAGGCTAACAGGCACCTCAACAGAGTAGTGCCGGGGAGCGGGCAAAACTCGCAGGGGGCGACTCAGCGCGGGTGGGTGACGGATCAGGTCCGGCCGCGGTGGCCTGCGGCACTCGCCAGCGTCGCGCGTTTCGCCAACTGTTCGTAGGCGGCGTTGAACTCGCAGCCGACGAGCGCCACCACGGCCAGCACGTACATCCAGATCAATAGGGCGATGACGGCGCCAATGGAGCCGTAAAGGATGTTGTACTCAGCCATGTTGCGCACGTACCAGGAAAAGGCCAAGGTTGCGGCCAGCCACAGCAGGGTGGCCAGCACGGCCCCGGGCCAGACGTAGCGCCACTGCTGGGGGCGGTTCGGTCCTAGTTTGTACAGGAGCGCGGTGACGACTACCGTGGTGCCGAAGGCCACGGCGTACCGCAAGGCCGTCCCGGCCCACGCCACCCAGTGCTCGAACAGCCGACCCGCTGGTAGGAAGCCCAGCCAGGCGATCACCGCCCGCTCGGTTCGCGTACCGAGCAGAATCACCACGGAGGCCAACACTGCGGGCACGGCGCTGGCAAAAACTAAGAGGATGGCGACGGCTTGCTGCCGGAGGAACGGGCGCTGTGCCGCCGCTTCGTAGGCGGCGTCGAAGCCCTCCATCAAGCTGGTCATCACGCGCGACGCCGCCCAGACCGAGACCAGGGAAGCGACCACGAGCAACTCGTGAGGGCGTTGGCCGTGCGCACGGAAGTATTCGAGCGCCAAGCCCTCGGTGCCGGGGGGCAGGGCACGGGCGAGCGCGCGCGCTACGACCCGGGTGACCGGCTCGGCGCGGATCTGAACCAGCAACGCTGCCGTGGCGGTTAACAACGGAAAGAATGCGAGCAGTGCCGAATACGCCGCACTCTTGGCCACGCCGAGGCAATTGTGGCGCCAGGCGCGCACCCCGCACAAGCGCAACAGCGCCCCGAACTCGCGCGGCCTCATGGCCGGGGACCCCAGTCCGCCAGGCGCAAGGCCAGAGTGATCTCCTCTTCCCGGCGGCGTGCGTCCCATTGCAGCAGCCCGGCCATGGCCGCCGCATAAGGTTCCAGCGACTCTGGATCCCACTGTCGCTCATAGCCGGCGTAGGTGGAGACGAACAACAGGTCCACCAGCCGCTGGGCCATTTCGCAGCCGACGGCCCGTGCTGCTTGCTGCGGGACTGGCAGGTCTTCGATGCGCGGTCCGGCCGGGGGCGGCAGAGGGGCATCCTCCGTTACGTGCCGGCGCGCCAGAGTCGGCGCCACGCTGCGACAGACCAGGTCGGCGGCTTGCTCGCTCATGAGCCGGTACGTGGTGTATTTGCCGCCGGCGATGTGGATCAAACCTTCGGTCGAAGCCCAGATCCGGTGCTCGCGCGTGGCCGTCGTGGGCGATCCGTCGCCCCCCGCCACTAAGGGACGCAGGGAGCTGTATCCGGACACCGGCGCTAGCGCGGCCGCCTGCGGCAAGACGGCGCGCACCGTGGCGAGCAAATAATCCCGCTCGGCGGCGGAGATCCAGACTTGTTCGGGGCCAGCGGTGTGGTCCACGTCGGTGGTCCCGACTAACGTGAGCTGGCGGTGCGCACCCCACGGAATGAAGAAGACGATCCGGCCCTGGGCGTCGAAATGGGCGATCGCTCGCTCGCCCGAGGTGATTTTCGGAAAGACCAAATGGGAACCCCGCACCAGCCGCAGTCCGGTTTCTCCCCACGGCCCGCGCGCGTCCACCAAGAAACGGGCTCGGGTCTCGAAGACTTCACCCGTGAGCGTTTCGGTCAGTGCCACGCGCCACAGGCCGCCGTCGCGCTGGCGCTGCCCAGCTCGGATGTAATTGGCCACCACGGCACCATGGCGGGCTGCGTCGAAGACGTTCTCCAGCACGAACCGCGCGGCCTGGACCCGGCAGTCGTAGAAGATCGCGCCGCCGGACAGGCCCCGCTGGGCGAGGGCCGGCTCGAGGACCGCGACTTCGTCCGCCGACAGGCTGCGGCGCTGGCCGATGCGCGCCTCGCCTGCCAGCGCATCGTACAGCCGCAAGCCGGCTTCATAAAACAGGCGGCGGCCCCATCCGTACATGGGCAACAGGAAGGGCAGCGGCTCGACTAAATGGGGCGCCATGCGCAATAGGATGCGGCGCTCGCGCAAGCTCTCCCGCACCAGGCCGAACTCCAGATATTTCAGGTACCGCAGCCCGCCGTGGATGAGCTGGGAGTTCTTGCCGCTGGTGCCCGAGGCAAATTGCCGCTGCTCGACCAGCGCCACGCTCAGCGGAAGGCCCGCGTCTTCGGCTCGCAGGACCAGGTCGCGGGCGACCCCCGCGCCATTGATGCCGCCGCCCAGGATCAAAACGTCGAACGTTTCGGTGCGCAGTCGTTCAATGTTCCGGCGCCGGTCCTCCGGCCCCATCGCTTCCAGTGTAGACGGGGGCTGCGGTTATAATCGAGCCTTGCCCGCCCCACGCCGCTCGATCGTCGCCGTCTCGCTGGCGTTGTTCGGCCTCAATTTCTGGATTGTGCGGGACCTCGCATGGGTCGAGTGGCTGGACCAGATGGGTTCCATCGAGGGAACGCACATCGCGCTGACGCGATGGGTGGCGCGCCACTGGGGCGATCTGGCGTGGTTTCCCCTTTGGTACGGGGGCGTGCCGTTCCAAAACGCGTATTCGCCGCTGGTTCCTTTGCTGGGAGGCGCGTTGGCGGCATGTACGGAGCTGACGCCGTCCCGCGCATATCATCTGCTGGCGGCGCTGTTTTATGCGGCAGGTCCCGTGAGCTTGTTCTGGCTGGCGTTGCGGCTTTGCGGCACGCTGTGGCCGGCGGCGGCCGCTGCGGTCTTCTACTCGCTGTTTTCGCCGTCCGCGTGGCTTGTCCCGGCGGTGCGCCACGATGCGAGCAGCTTGTGGCATCCACGCCGGCTCCAAGCGCTCGTGCAGTACGGAGAGGGCCCCCACGTGGCGGCCTTGGCGCTGATTCCCGTTGCGCTCCTGCTGCTGGTGGCGGCCTGGCAACGCCCAGGGCTCGTTCGCAGCTTCGTCGCCGCCGCAGCACTGGCTTCTGTGGCGTTGACGAACTGGCTCGGAGCGGCGGCACTGGCCTTCGGTGTCGGCGTGTGGTTACTCTCCGAGCGCGCCTCGGACTGGCGGCGGTGGGTGGCCGCGTTGGCTATCGCCGTGTGGGCCTACGCGCTGGCCTGTCCCTGGATTCCACCTTCGACGGTGCTCACGATTCGTGCAGGCGAGCGCTGGCTCAGTGGCGAACTGTCCCCGCACCGGGCGCTGTTTGCGGCCGCGGTGTTGGCCGGCGTGCTCGGGCTGCGATGGCTGTGCCGGCGGTGCCAGACGCCCCAAGGGCTCACCTTCGCGCTGCTCTTCGCCGGCCCGTTGAGTGCTGTGGTCCTGGCTGCGCATTGGGCGGGACTGCGCGCTGTGCCGCAGCCGGAGCGCTATCACCTAGAAATGGAAATGAGCTTCGCGCTGCTGCTTCCCTTCGCGCTCCGCGCGGGCTGGCGCCGCTTGCCGGCACGTGCAGGTGTGTCGCTCGGCTGTGTGCTGGGCGCCCTCTGTCTGTATGCCCTGGTGCGCTATGAGCGGCATGCCCGAAGCCTCATCCGGCCGGCGGCCGTCGAGCAGACCATCGAACACCGGGTGGCGCGCTGGCTCGAGGCGAAGCTGTGTCCGGGTCGCGTGATGGTGCCCGGCTCCATCGGGTTCTTTCTCAATGCTTTCACCGACTGCCCGCAGCTTGCCGGCGGCTTCGATCAGGGTGCGGTCAACCCACTGGCGGCGCACGTGCGGTACCAGATCCTCTCCGGCGACGGCACGGGTCCGCGCGAGGGTGAAGTCGCGGTGGCATGGTTGAAGGCGTACGGAGTCGACGCGGTGGTGGTCAGTGGTCCGAGCAGTCGCGAGGCATACCGACCGTTCCGGAATCCCCGCAAGTTCGAGGGGCTGCTCCGCGAGCTCTGGCGTGCGGATGGGGTCATCGTGTACGACGTGGGCCGCCGCAACCGGTCCCTGGCCCACGTCATCCGTCCCGAAGATCTCCCCCGGCGCGCACCGGCGCACGGCGCCGATCTGGACCCGGTGCGCCCGTACGTGGCCGCCTTGGAAGATCCGGGCCTGCCCAGCGCTGGGTTCGCCTGGACCAGCCACCACTCGGCGGAAATCACGGCCGAGACATCCCCGGATCAGATCTTGTCGGTTCAAGTGAGTTATCATCCGGGCTGGAGGGCGACGGTGGAGGGTCGCCCGGTGCCGCTAAAGCCGGATCCTCTCGGACAGATCCTGATCGAGCCGCGTTGTTCGGGCCTTTGCCGCGTCCATCTGGCGTACGACGGCGGTATGGAAATGCGAGTGGCTCGCGGTGCGGCCTACCTGGCGCTCGGTGTGGGGATCGCGGCTTGCCTGCGTGCGGCGTTCCGGCGGCGCGTCCGCGGTTGACCCTCCGCAAATCCCTTTCTTAGAATACGAAGCAGGACGGGTTTTCTCGCGCAGTGTGGTCATGCTGAGCGAGCAGTTCATGGAGCGCCGAAAGGCGGATATCCTGCGCTCGATTGTCAAGAAATACATCGAAACGGGCCAGCCGGTCGCTTCGCGTACCATCGCCAAGCGGCCGGGATGCCAGATTAGCGCGGCCACGATCCGCAACGTCATGGCGGACCTGTGCGACGAAGGCTACCTGTCGCAGCCGCATACCTCCGCCGGCCGCGTTCCGACAGAGAAAGCCTTCCGATTTTTCGTTCGGGAGCTGACGGTGCGCCGACCGAGCGAGGCCGAATTTGCCCGGCTTCAGGCGGCATTCCGGGACGTCGAAAGCCTGGAGAGCGTTTTGGACCGCTCTTCGCATTTGCTCACCAAGCTGACGCGCAACGTAGGCATCGCGGCCGCCGTGCCCTTGTCGCAACAGGGGCTGGATCGTCTGGAGTTGATGCCGCTCGGCGAACGCCGC
The DNA here is from genome assembly GCA_025055455.1 of Bryobacteraceae bacterium. Taxonomy (GTDB): domain Bacteria; phylum Acidobacteriota; class Terriglobia; order Bryobacterales; family Bryobacteraceae; genus JANWXD01. The sequence continues at coordinate 24,065 of JANWXD010000031.1, read as the reverse complement.
GTGCTGGTCATCGTGGTGACGCGGGACCGTTCCGTGCGCAACCGGGTGGTCACCCTGGACACGGATCTTTCGGCCGAGGAGCTGCTTTCGATTCGCAACTACGTGAATTTCCACTTCAGCGGATGGTCGCTGGCGGACATCCGTTCCGAGCTCGAGCAGCGGTTGCGGTTGCAGAACGCCTACTATGACGCTCTGCTCCAGCGATTGAGGGCGCTGTATCAGAGAGGGCTCCTCGACATCGACTTGGATCCCGAGGTCCACCTGGAAGGAACGTCGTACTTGCTGAGTCTCGACGTCCACATGACGCGCGAGAAAATGCGGGATTTGTTGCGCGCCCTCGAGGAGAAGCGCCGCATCCTCCAGTTGCTAGACCGGCTGTTGGACCGGCCGGAGGGCGAGGTGGGCGTGCACGTCGGACTCGAGGAAGTGCACCCCGCCATGAAGGAGCTTTCCCTGATCGGGATTCGGGTCACGACGCGAGGCGGTGCGGTGGCGCGCGTGGCCGTTCTCGGGCCCATGCGCATGCATTACGAACGCGTTATGTCGGCGGTCCTTTCGGTGGGAACAGCCCTCCAGCGAGTACCCTCCTGAGTTGCGGGATTTCCGTCGCACCGAACCGGCTTTGCTAATCTGAGAGGAGCCGCTATGAACGAAGAGCGTGGCGAGCCGGCCGGCGCTCCGGCAACCGAAGGCGAAGTGGGTGCAGTCACGGAGACCGAGCTCCCTGTAGATCCGGCGGCCCAACTGGCGGCGGTCACCGCTGAGCGGGACCGGCTGGCGGCCGAGAAGGCGGAGTTGTTCGACCGCCTGCTGCGTCGCCAAGCGGATTTCGAGAACTTCCGCCGGCGCTCGGACCGGGAAAAGGAGGAGATCCGTGAGTTTGCCGCGATGGAAGCGGTGCGCAGCCTCCTGCCGGTGCTCGACGATTTCGAGCGGGCCTTGCAGCACGAGTGTGCCGACAAGGAATACAGCCGTGGCATCGAGCTCATCTACCAGCGGTTCTACGAGACGCTGACGAGATTGGGCTTAGAACCCATCCCTGCCGTAGGACAGAAGTTCGATCCCTATCAGCACCATGCCGTCGAAACGGTCGAGAGCGCTGCGCACGAAGATCACACCGTGCTCGAGGAGCTGCGCCGCGGGTACAATTTTCGCGGCCGGTTGCTTCGTCCGGCCATGGTGCGAGTGGCGGTGAGCCCCGCTCCTGAGGAGAGCTAGCCGCGGTCGTGGCCAAGCGAGATTACTACGAGGTCTTGGGCGTCGGCCGCGACGCCACCGAGCAGGAGATCAAGAGCGCCTACCGCCGGCTGGCGCTCAAATATCATCCGGACCGGAATCCCGGAAACAAAGAAGCGGAGGAGCGTTTCAAGGAGGCTGCGGAAGCCTACAGTGTGCTGGGCGATCCGCAGAAGCGCGCGGCCTACGACCGCTACGGCCACGCAGGCGTAGGCACGGCTGCTGGCGAGCCGACCTTCGATCCCTCCATCTTCGCCGACTTTACGGACATTTTCGGCGACTTCTTCGGCTTCGGCGACTTGTTCGGCTTCGGTGGAACCCGAGGACGGCCACGCCCGCGCCGCGGCGAGGATGTCCGCTACGACCTGGAGATCAGCTTCGAAGAGGCTGTTCGCGGCATGACGGCAGAGATTCTGACGCCGCGGACGGAAACCTGCCCGCGCTGCCGCGGCGAAGGCGCCGAGCCAGGACAGGGTTTTGTCCGTTGCTCGGCTTGTCATGGGCGTGGAGAGCTCGTCTACCAGCAGGGCTTCCTCACCGTGCGGCGGACGTGCCCCCACTGCGGCGGCCGCGGGCAAATGATGCGCCAAGCCTGTTCGGAGTGCCGTGGCGACGGATATGTACGCCGGGAACGTCGGCTCAAGGTCAACATTCCGCCGGGCGTAGACGACGGCATGCGGTTGCGGTTGGCCAACGAAGGGCAACCGGGCGCTCATGGTGGCCCTCCCGGCGACCTCTATGTCGTGCTCCACGTCAAGCCCCATCCACTGTTTCGACGCGAGGGAAACGACCTGCATTGCACCGTGCCCGTCAATATTGCGCAGGCCGCCCTCGGCGGCGAGATCGAAGTGCCCACGCTGGAGGGACCCGAAAAGCTCAAGATCCCCGAAGGCACGCAGCCGGGCGCCCGGTTCCGACTCCGTCACAAGGGAGTCCCGGACGTCAACGGCGCGGGCCGCGGAGACTTGTGGGTTCATATCGACGTCCGTGTCCCCACGCGTCTGACGCGCCAGCAGCGCCGGTTGCTCGAAGAACTGGCCGCCACCCTGCCAGCTGAGTCCGAGCCGGACGAGGAAAAGGGTCTCTTCGACAAGGTCAAGGATTACTTCGCTTGATCGGCCTTGCGGCGGGCTGCGGATGGGGTAGGGTCCGTCAGGATTCCGTCGCTGCCGAGACCCAGCCCGCCGGGCGGGGATCATCCGGAACGTCTCATTCCGGACAGAGCGTGGCCAAGTACTTGACCCACTCGGCGAGATCCCGCGAAGGCGGAAAGCGATGAGAGGCGCCTGCGGAGACGGCATCCCAGAGCTGTCCGTAGCGGTCGGCCACGAGCACGGCCGGCAGATGCGCGCCGGCAAACCGTTCGTCGGCATCTTGGACGGGGATGGCAAAGTGCGGCAGCCGGTAGGCGAGCGGCGGGCGAACGGCGACTAGGAGCCGGGCCTCCCAGACGGCGAATTCTTCGGCGAGTGCAACGAGCTCGTCGAGGTAGCGCTGGCATGGGGGACACCCTTCGAGATCTGGAACGAACAGGACCGTGGTCCGTCCCAGCGTCGGCCGCAGCGCCACGGCGGCCCGGTCCCCGATGGAAGGGAGCGTCAAATCGGGCAAGAAGTCGCCGCGTCGCAGCTTCATCGCGGACTGGTTGCTGGGGCGGGACCGTTGTGCGGGTCGTGAAGCGCTGCCCTTCGGCCGGCGCCGGTCATTGTCTTCCCCCGTGTGCCGAATGATTTTCCCGCTCCAGTCGCCGCAACCACTCGAGGATGACGTCGCCGACAACCTGGAAGCTGCGTGCGCTCAGTTTGTCCAAGGTGTCCCGCTCGGTGTGCCACCAAGAATGGCCGGGCCCGTAGTCGAAGTCGATCAGGTTGACTGCCGGCACTCCGGCCCGCAGGAACGGGAGATGGTCGTCTTCGATTTCCACCACGTCGTTCAAGAAGTGCCGCCCATAGCCGAGCTCGGCGGCGATCTGCCAGATCCCTTCCCGCAACCACAGGGTGGAAAAAGCTTCGCGGACCAAGCCGAGGTCGCGGTCGCCGATCATGTCCACGTTGATGAGCGCGATCAGACGCCGGAGCGTGCCGTCCTGGCTCCAGCGCCGCGCCAGATGGCGGCTGCCGTAGAGGCTGTCGGATTCCGACCACTGGACCAAGGCCTCCTCGCCGTCGAACCAGACCAGATAGACGTCGTGGCGCCGTGGGCGGGTCGAGAGGGTGCGGGCCATCTCCAGAAGGAATCCCGTCGAAGAGCCGCCGTCGTTGGCGCCGACGAAGGTCCGGCCGGGCATGGACTTGGTGTCGTAATGGCCCGTGATCGCCACGGCTCTGCCAGAAGCGCCGGGAAACCGGGCAATGATGTTTTTCATCGGGAGCGGACCGAGCGGCGTGCGGGCCGTGAAGGCATCTTGCTCCACCTGGCAGCGAAACCGGCGCAACTCCGACAGGATGTAGGTCTGGAGCTTGCGGTGGGCCTCCGAGCCAGGCGGGCGGGGTCCCAAGGCGACCGCGCGGGCGGTGTACTGCAACGCGGAAGCGCCGCTGAAGCCGGCGGCCGAGGCTAGAGACGCGTACACGAGGACTACGGCTTTTGCGCTCGGCATAGATACCCCAGCGTGAAGTTTCGCTCCCGGTCCAGGAATTCGAACGCCGGCGCCAGCAGGGCGGGCGGGACGAGCAACAGCCCGACGGCCGGCAGGAGGGGCGGCGGAAAGAACTGCAGCGCGTTGAGAAGGCGCCGCGACAGCAGTCGGAAAAAGCCGCCGGCGGGGCGCAGTTCGATCCGGTGGAAACCGGCCTGCTCGAGCAGCCACCGCAGGCCGTGGCGCGTGAACCGGAAGTAGTCGTGCGGCGCTTGATGCACCTCCCAATCCTGCGGCGCCACGAGCAACAAGCGGCCGCCGGGCGCCAGCGCGCGGTAAATTTCGTTGAGCACGCCGCGCGGGTCCGGCACGTGTTCGAGCGTGACGATATTGAGGCAGGCGTCGAAGCATCTATCGCGGAAGGGAAGTGCGGCGAGGTCCGCCACCACATCCAGGCGGCTATAATCCCACGTCGCATCCCCGATGCCGAGGTCGACGCCCACGTAGCGGTGTCGCGAGAAATAGCCGGCGTATTTGCCTTCGCCGGCGCCGGCGTCGAGCACCCGTGCGCCGGCGGGAAGCGATGCGGCCCATTCGGCCACCTCGCGCTCGATCAAGGCTTCGAAATAGAGCACCTGATCCCGCAGCGGTGCGGGAAGGAGGCGCAGCAGGAAGCGGTAACGGCTCACTTCTTACGCGCCTCGATCATGATCGTCGATCCGGCGTGGCACGCCGCTTCCAGGACCGCAAAGGGCAAGCAGCAGCAAACCAGGCAGAAGTAGAGCAGATCTTTCAACAACCGGGTCGTGGGTGTTTCGCCAACTTTGCGGACGCGTCGGGCGACGGGATCGAGCCACGGCGCCAGGCTGGTGGCCATGCCGGCCGGATTGTCCCGGAGGGAGAAGTGCTTCACGCGCACAATGTCGAATCCCGTCCGGTCCAGCAATACTTCCAGGTCGCGCTGGCGAAAGGTGATGAGATGTCTCGGCACGTCCAGGCCGCTCCAGTTTTCGCCGAGCAAGAGGAACTGCCAGCAGCCGGCGTTGGGCACCTGAACGAAGAGCCGGCCCTCCGGCCGCAGGAGTTCGTAAGCCGCGGCTAGATAGGAGAGCGGATCATAGAGGTGCTCGAGGACGTGGAACATGGTAATGGCAGCGCAACTGGCGGGAGGGAAAGGCGCATGGGTGAGGGAGGCGCAGACGGTGGGAACGCCGTTCCTCCGCCAAGCAAGGATGGCCGCATCGATGGAAAAATCCAGGCCGGCGACGCGGTAGCCGCGTTCTTGCAGCAAGCGAAGAAACAGACCGCCGCCGCAGCCCACGTCGAGAATCAGCCCGGAGAGGCCCGCTTCTTCCAGAGGGCGGTGCACGAAGCGCACGTGATCGCCCAAGACGAACCGGCGATAGGCCTCTTCGAGGCGCCCCGCTGTGGCTTCATCGGGGGCGAACCAGTACTCCTCCGGATAGTACGAGCGCAGCTGGTCAGGGGTCGGGCGGGGCGAGAGGCGAATGAGCCGGCAGCACCGGCAGGCCACGACGTGGAAAATACGGTCGGTGGTCCGGTATAGCCGGTCCGTGGCCGAACACAGCAGATCCGCCTGCGAGGAGCCGCAGGCAGGGCACGGCTCCGGGGCAACCGCGGTCATGGCGCCTGCTCGCTGAGAACCCGTAACGGAATTCGTTGTGCCAGCAAGAGGCGCCGCAATTGGCGGGGCGTCAACTTCCGGATGCGGCGGAGCTGCCGACGCTTGGCCAGCATCTTGGGGATCAGCCGCAACGCGGCCAGATCCCCTCGGAGCAGCGCGGACGCTACCTGAAGTTTGCCCCGCCATCCCGGGTAGCGCGCAATTTCTCCCCGGCCCCGAGCCGCCGCCACAGCTCCGGCCACCAGTCTGGCCGCATAGAACGGGACGTTCAGCCACAACAGGCTCCAGGGAAACAGTTTCACTGCCAACAGCACACGGTTGCGCTCGATCAATTCCAGCCGGCGCGCCGACGTCAACCCGAGCGTGGACGCCCGACGATGCCACACGACGGCCTCCGGTGTGTACAAACAGGTCCAGCCTGCCAGGCGGGCCCGAAGACCGAGCTCGGCGTCGTCCCCGTAGGCAAAGAAATCCTCGTCAAAGCTGCCGATCTGCTCCAGCATGGCCCTGCGGTACATCGCCGCGCAACCGTCCGGCCACAGCGTCTCCTCCAGACGGTCGTACTGACCGCGATCCAACTCGCCGGAGCCCCGTCCCCGATTTTGTCCGTCCAGGTAAATCACGTGTCCCGCCTTGTCGATTCGCCGGGGATCCTCGTAGAGGAGGATTTTGGAGGCCGCCATGCCGACCTGCGGGCGTCCCTCGAAGCAGCGGCGCAACGCCGCCAGCCACCGCGGGTCGGCTTCGGCGTCGTTGTTCAGAAGCGCGATAAAGGGAGCGTCTGTCGCCGCGATGCCTTGGTTGTTGGCCGCACAAAAGCCGCGGTTGACGGAATTTGCGATCAGGCGCACCCGCAGATCGGGGCGCCGGCAAAAGTCGCGTTCGACCATTTCGGCAGATCCGTCGTCGGAGCCGTTGTCCACGACGATCACCTCGAAGTCAGCGTCCTGCTGTCGCGCCAAAGATTCCAAGCAGGCTCGCAGGAGTTCCCTGCGGTTCCAGTTGACGACGATCACCGAGATGTCGGGGCCGTCTCTCACCACTCGCGCGGCGTCACAGCACCCGGGGCTTGCCGGAAGCAGCCTCGCGCCGGGCCGCCAGCGCCTCCAACCGCCGTTTCCGCTCCAGACGCAGCAACTCCCGGCGCCGCCGCCGCTTGACCCGGTCATCCACTTTCCGCCAGAACTGGCGGAAGTAGCCGGCGGCGGAGACGAGGGAACACAGCACTACGATCCAAAGCCAGGCCATCGCGGCGCCGTGGAGGGAGGGCCAGTGGAGGCTCAAGGTGAGCAGACTGACGGCCACCACCTGCATGACCATCTTAGTCTTGCCCAGCTCACTGGCCTCGATGGTGTATCCTTCCGCGGCCGCGATGCTGCGGAGGCCGGAGACGGCGAACTCTCGTCCCACGATCAGAACGACCATCCATCCGGGCACGGCGTGCACCTGGACCAGCGCGATCAGCGCAGCCGAGATGAGCAGCTTGTCCGCGATCGGATCGAGCAACGTGCCCACCGTGGTCACCTGGCCCCAGCGGCGAGCCAGATAGCCGTCCACCAGATCCGTGGCCGCGGCGGCCAGGAAGACCGAAAGCGCCAGAAATTCATTCGTGACGGCAAAATCGGCCAGGTGAATCTCGAGGTCTTCCTGGACCAGCATCGCCACCAGGAGAGGTACAAAGAAGATCCGGAGGATGGTCAGCAGGTTGGGGAAATTCATCCGCCCGTACCAATATAAACCCTGCCTGGGGGGACGGGCGCTTCGGCTGCGGCGCGTTCGCCGCAGCGGCCCAGAGCCCCCGCAACGGAGTCACTCCAGAAGATAGGCGGCGAGCCGTCGCTTCACGGATTCCGGCACTTCGGCTTCGGCCTCACAACAGCCGTCGCAATAGCGCATGGCGGAGACACGGCCGAACTCGTGGAGCACGTGCAGGGCGGCGCCATCCGTGGCTGGAATGCGAAACCGAGCGGCGCTCACCGGGTCGAGCGGCAGCATTTCGTCGATGGCTTCGAGCAGGCGGTCGACCCCCTCGCCCGTCAGAGCGGAGATCGCTACCCAGCGACTTGTCGGTCCGCTGGCGCTTTCGCCGGCGATGCGCTGAGCAAGGGTGTTCAGCGCGGCCGCTTCGCCGAAAATCCGATCCGTCTTGTTGAGCACCAGCAGCTGCGGCGTCCGCCCGGCGCCGATGTCGGCCAGCACACGTCGGACTTCGACGGCTTGGCGCGGCGCCAGTGGCGAGGAGGCGTCCACGACGTGGACGAGCAACGACGCTTCGGTGACCTCTTCCAGCGTGGCGCGGAAGGCTTCCACTAGCGTGGGCGGGAGCTTGCGGATGAACCCGACGGTGTCGCTGAGCAGCACCCGGCGGCGGGACGGCAGGACCAACTGGCGGATGGTGGGATCCAGCGTAGCGAACAGCCGGTCATCGGCCAGCACGCCTGCGCCAGTGAGGCGGTTGAATAGCGTGGACTTGCCCGCGTTGGTATAGCCCACCAGCGCCGCCGTGGCCAGCGGCACCGACTGACGCTGCCTGCGTTGGACGGAACGGTGGAGGCGCACGCTCTCGAGCTCTTCTCGGATCTTGCGAATTCGCCGATAGATCCGGCGGCGGTCCGTTTCCAGCTGCGTTTCGCCCGGACCTCGCGTGCCGATGCCCCCGCCGAGCCGCGACATCTCCTTGCCGCGTCCGGCCAAACGCGGCAGCAAGTAGTTGAGCTGGGCCAGCTCCACTTGCAGTTGGCCTTCCCGGGTTCGCGCCCGCGTGGCGAAGATGTCCAAGATGAGCTGGGTGCGGTCGATCACCTTGCAGCCAAAGGCGCGCTCCAGGTTGCGCTGCTGGGTGGGAGACAGGTCACGATCGAAAATCACGACGTCGGCCCCCCCTGCTTGCACCAAGCCGGCGATCTCTTCGACTTTGCCTGATCCGATGAGCGTGGCCGCCTCGGGCGCTGCGCGGGTTTGCAACGTCTGGTGGATGACCTCAGCGCCTGCGCTTTCGGCCAGCGAGGCCAGCTCTTCCAATAGCTCCTCGGCCTCGGATGAGCGGCCCCGATAACCGCCGCCCGTCAGTTCCAACCCGACCAGGATGGCGCGTTCGCGCAAGGGGGCTCTGGCTCAAGCGTCCGACGTTTCTGAGGCTCCGGCTCCCTGTCCCGCATGGGCCGCCGAGCCGGCCTGGGCGTGCACGTGGGCCGCCGCGGGATGAGTATGCGCGTGGCCCGGCTTGGAGACCACCACCGTAGAGATGGCATGCTTGAAAATGAGTTGCTCCTGGTTGTTGCTTTCCAGCACCACCGAATACTTGTCGAAACTCTTGATTCGCCCGGACAGCTTTACCCCGCTCATCAGATAAATCGTCAGAAACGTCTTCTCTTTGCGCGCCGTATTGAGGAACGCCTCTTGAATATTTTGCGGTAACTTTTCCATGGTTTTCCCTCTTTCCGGCAGTCCCGCAGGCTGCGCAGCTTCCGTGTTCCCCGATTGTACACCGAAACGGAGCGAGGCGGAATGGCCCGCCGTTGACCCATCGGGCCACGGCGACGAATGACCCCCTCGCCGCTGGCTCGTTCGGCACGCTCGTGGCTTATAGCCGCGATACGAGTTTCCTGCGGTTCTCGTAAATCTTGGCGATGGCCCGCACGATATCGTCCATGTCATCGCGGGAGCCGAGCAACATGCTCTGGTGGAACCCCACCGTCTCCGGAACCAACCGATCGCATTCTGGGCACTCGTTGTCTGCCGCGTAGTTCGCTAGTTTCTCCTTCGGATAAATCCGCTGATAGGCTTTGGAACGCAGGGCGTCCCTGATGCAGCCCTCTTTGTTGATGGGTTTGCCTTCGATGACGCCCAGGGTCCGGCTGGCGCGGACACCTTCGGCCGCCAGCGCGGCGATGAATTTCGCGCGCGGCAGACCGTCGAACTCTTCGTGCTTATACCGAAAACCGTAATAGTAAAACGCCGTCCGCGTCACTTCCGGGTAGTCCGTCCGGGGTACGATCCCGGGGATCTGCTGCAGCCGCTCCGTGAGGTACGCGGCGTTCTCGCTCCGGCGCTGGCATTCGGCGTCGAACGTCTCCATCTGGGTGATCAGGATCGAAGCTTGGTACTCCGCCATGCGGCACTTGGTGCTCACGATCAGATGCCCCTCGCCACTGGTGGAGGCAAGGCTGCCGTACGGCCGGCCCATGTTGTGGAACGAGCGACAGCGGTCCATGAGGCGCTCGTCGTCGCCAAGGATCGCACCACCCTCGCCACAGGTCAGGGTCTTGCCGGTCTGAAAGCTGAAGCATCCCAAATCGCCGAGGGTTCCGACCTTGCGGCCCCGCCATTCGCCGCCGTGAGCTTCACAGGCGTCTTCGATGATTCTGAGGTTGTGTTTCTTGGCGATCGCGCCGATTCGGTCCATGTCGCAGATGCCGCCGAGGATATGCACCGGCAAGATGGCGACGGTGTTGCGGGTGATCTTGGCCTCGATCTTGGCCGGATCCATCTGCCAGGTCTGCGGATCGATATCCACAAACACCGGCAGGGCGTCGGCCAGTAAGATCGGCAGGACCGAAGCCACAAACGTGTAGGGCGTCGTGATCACTTCGTCTCCGGCGCCGATGCCCAGGGCGCGGATGGCGGTGAAAATGGCGTTGGTCCCGTTGCAGGTGGCCAGGCAGTACTTGGCGCCCATCAAGCGCGCGAATCGCCGCTCCGCCTCTTCGACCACTTTGGCTCGGGACCAGACGCCGCTGCGCAGAACCGGCAGCAAAGCCTGTTCGTCGCGTTCGCGGAAATTGGGCCAGCGGGGGAACGGCGCGGTCCGCACGGGCTGGCCGCCTAGTATCGCCGGCTCGCTTGCGGCGCGCAGCCAGGGCGCAGCGGCTGCCGCGGCAGCGCCGCTCGAAGCCGCTTTCAACACCTGTCGGCGCGTGAGGGCGGGGTTATGGATCCTCATGTTTCTCCCCTGTCGGAATCGAAGCCAACTTGCCGGAAGCAACCGTCGAGGCGGCCCGCAGACAGCGGCTGTCCCCTAGCGGCGCAGTTCGCGCCCGACGCGTTCCTCCGGCCCTCGATATTGGAATCAGCCGGCTTCGGATCGTGACACAACTGCAGAGTAGGGGTCAAGTCCCGGAGCGGAGCCGCGTTTCCACCTCCTGAAGGAACCGACGAGCGACCTTGGGTGCGTCGAAACGCTGGACCCATTGGACTCCTTCTTCGGCCACCTTCTCCCGCAACTGAGAGTCCGCATAGAGCCGCCCCAGGCCCTCCGCCAGCGCGGCAACGTTGTCCGGCTCCACCAGCACGCCGTGCGGCACAACTTCCGGGACCGCCGCCGCCCGTGCGGCGATTACGGGCTTGCCGGCCGCCATCGCTTCCAAGAACACGATGCCGAAGCCCTCCTGTACGCTCGGCAGGCAGAACACGTCGGCGCGCTGGTACTCGCGCGCAAGCTCGTTCTCGGAAAGGTCGCCCAGCCAGACGACCGTGTCCTCGAGCCGCAACCGGCGCCAGATGCGGCGCAGGCGGGGCCATTGCGGCCCGCCGCCCACGATGCGCACTTCGAGACGACGCACCTCGTCCCGGAGCCGCGCCGCCGCCTCGAGGAGCACGTCGAGCCGCTTGCGCGGATAAAAGCGGCACACGGACAGAACCGTGAATTTGCGCGGGTCCGGCGCCGCCGGGTTGCGGGCGAACCGCTCGCGCCACCGCGCCAGGTCGATCGGCTCAGGAATCACCGCGTCCACGGCGGTAATTCCGTAAAGCTGCTGGAGCCGCCGGGCGGCATAGTGGCTGGTCGTGAAGACCGCATCGGCCTGCCGCACGTGCGCTCGCTCGCAAGCGGCCTGCACGCGCATGGTCAGTCGCGTCAGGCCCCGCTCGAAACGCAGCTCGTCGGCGATCACTCCTTTGATCGAGGCGATGTGCAGCGGCCCCCGGCGCCCGGCAATCCGGTAGCCGTCCATGTCGAAGCCCACCACGACGTCGCAACCCTCCGGGGGACGGTGCCGCAGTTGCTCGTTGAAGACGAGGCGGGTCAGGGTGTACACCGGCAGACGGACGCCGGGCGCCAGTAATTCCACCTTCGCGCCGAGCCCGCGAAGCGCCGCGGCCAGCGTGGCGATGCCGGCGAAGGTGCCGCTGCCCTGGGCGAAGTTCAGCGGGGTGGAAGTCAAAAAGCGGAGCTTCATCCCGGTCCGGCCTTCCGGCGCCTGCATCCTATAATGACAGCAGTTTCCTCTAACTATGGCTTCGAACCCCCAACTGGCGGAGGTCTCCCCAGCCGTTGCGTCCCGCGCCGAAACAGGGTTAGCGACTCTTGTTCTGCTGTCGGGCGCGCATTTCGTCATCGATTTGTATTCGAGCGCCCTCGGCGCCCTTCAGCCTCTGCTGAACGAGAAGCTGCGTCTGAGCCTGACCCAGGCCGGGATCTTGGGGGGTGTGTTCGTGTTTTCCTCGTCGGTCCTGCAGCCGGTCTATGGTTGGCTGTCGGACCGCTTTCCCACGCGGCTGTTCACCGTGCTGGCACCGGCGGTCGCCGGCTTGTTCTTGTCGGCGCTGGGCCTGGCGCCGTCCTACGCCTGGCTGCTGCTGCTCGTACTGGCCGGAGGCGCGGGCATCGCCGCCTTTCATCCTCAGGCCTCCGCCCTCGCCGCCGCCACGAGCGCGCATGGGCGCGGCCGCGCGATGGCCGTTTTCGTCAGTGCGGGAACGCTGGGGCTGTCGCTCGGCCCCGCGTACTTTACCCGGATGGCCACCGAGCTCGGTTTAGCTCGAAGCTGGTGGGCGGCCCTTCCTGGGGTCTTGCTTTCGGCGTTGCTGGCCGTCTTTCTGCGGGGCAGCCACCAAGTGCCGTGCGGCCGAAGGCGGAGTTTCGATGGGCGCCCGCTGGCGGCGGTGTGGCGGCCCTTAGCGCTGCTCTACGCTTTGGTCTTTATCCGCTCCATCGTGCAGATCACCTACGCGCAGCTGCTGCCGCTGTATCTGAAGCTGGAGAGGGGGTTCAGCCTGGCGGCGGCCAACTATGCCTTGACGCTGTACCTCGCCTCCGGCGCCCTAGGCGGCTTCCTCGGCGGCCATCTGGCGGATCGCTTCGGCGCGCGCGGGGTGATCCAGGTCTCGATGATCGGCTCCGCGCCGCTGCTGTTGCTGTTCTTTTTCGCCGACGGCCTGCTGGCCCTGGCCGGACTGGCCCTGGGAGGCTTCGTCCTGTTGTTCACCATCCCGGTGAACGTCGTGATGGCGCAGGAGCTGGCCCCAGCGCAGGCTGGTACGGTGTCCGCCCTAATGATGGGCTTCGCTTGGGGAACCGCCGGGCTGATCTTCGTGCCGCTCGTCGGCTGGTGCTCCGATCAGTGGTCTTTGCACGACACGCTGGCCGGTCTGCTGGCCTTTCCGGTTTTGGGATTTTTCCTGGCGAGGCGTCTGCCGGGATGAGCCCCGCGCCTAAAGCCGTGTGCCTTCTGAGCGGGGGCGTGGACTCTTCCACGACGCTCGCCGTGGCGCGGCGCGACGGCTTCGCCTGTTACGCCCTGTCGTTCGATTACGGTCAGCGGCACAAAATCGAGCTGGAGGCGGCGCGGCGGATCGCCGAGGCGCTCGGCGCCGTCCAGCACCTGGTGCTCTCCATCGACTTGCGCGCGTTCGGAGGGTCGGCGCTGACGGATCAGATCGAAGTGCCCAAGGACCGCACCCCGGAACAGATTGCCGGCGGCATCCCCGTCACCTATGTCCCCGCCCGCAACACGATTTTCTTGGCGTGCGCCCTCGGTTGGGCGGAGGTGCTCGAGGCGGGCGACATTTTCGTAGGAGTCAATGCGCTGGACTACTCTGGCTACCCGGACTGCCGGCCCGAGTATATCCAAGCCTTCGAGCGCATGGCCAACCTGGCCCTCAAAGCGGCGGTGGAAGGCCGGCTCCGCATTCGGATCCACACCCCTCTCATCCAGCTCACGAAAGCGGAGATCATAAAGTTAGGAGCGGAGCTCGGCGTGGACTTTCGCCTCACCCACAGTTGCTACGATCCGGACGAGTCGGGCCGGCCCTGTGGCGCCTGCGACTCGTGTCTGCTGCGGTTGAAGGGGTTCCGTGAGGCGGGCTGGGCCGATCCCTTGGAATACCGCCGTTGAGAATCGCTGAGATCTTCTACTCGATCCAAGGCGAAGGCATGCTGGCGGGCACGCCCAGCGTCTTCGTGCGCACGAGCGGCTGCAATTTGCGGTGCGTGTGGTGCGACACGCCGTACACGTCGTGGGCGCCCGAGGGCGAGGAGCTCGGCCTCGAGGAGATTTTGGTTCGGATCCGGCGCTGGCCGGCGGCGCGCTACGCCGTGGTGACGGGCGGCGAACCGATGATCGCTCCCGAAATCGTGCCCCTAACCGAGGCGCTGCGGCGACTGGGACTGCACATCACCGTGGAGACTGCGGGCACGGTGTTCGAACCCGTCGCCTGCGACTTGATGAGCATCAGCCCCAAGCTGGCCAACTCGACGCCGTGGGAGCGCGAAGGAGGCCGTTGGGCCAAACAACACGAGCGGCTCCGCATCCAAGTGCCGGTCCTGCGCCGCCTGATGAGCGCCTACGCTTACCAGCTAAAATTCGTCGTGACTTCGCCCGCCGATCTCGAGGAAATTCGGGACTTGGTGGGCCGGCTGGGAGCCCCGGCGGACCGCGTGGTCTTGATGCCGGAAGGCGCCGACCGTGATACCCTGCGCGAGCGCGGCGCGTGGCTGGCGGAGCTGTGCAAAGAGCACGGATTCCGCTTCAGCCCGCGCCTGCACATCGAGCTGTGGGGTAACCGGCGGGGAGTGTGACGTCTGGCGAGCCGATCCGCTCCCGCCAGCCGGAGTCTCCGCAGCCCGGTCGCGCCCCGAGCGGAGGATCGGAGATGACGTTCCGCGCCCAGCCCTCGGATGCCGGACAGCGCCTCGACCGGTTCTTGCAAGGCCGATTCCCGCAGTACAGCCGCGCGCGCATCCAGGACTGGATCCGCAAGGGACGCGTCCGCGTCGACGGGCGGTTGGAGAAGCAGTCTTACCTGCTTCGAGGGGACGAGCGGATCGAGGTGGAGCCGGCGGCGCCCGAGCCTCTCCGGGCCGAGCCCGAGCCGCTGCCCCTCGTGATCCTTTACCAGGATCCAGACGTCGTGGCCGTGGACAAACCAGCCGGAATGGTGGTGCATGCGGGCGCGGGTTGCCGCTCCGGCACGTTGGTGAACGCGCTACTGTATCATTTTGGCGAAGCGCTTTCCACCGCAGGCGGCGAGCTGCGGCCGGGGATCGTGCACCGGCTGGACCGCTATACGAGCGGTGTGATGTTGGTGGCTCGCAACGACACGGCTCATCGGCGGCTGGCCGAGCAGTTCGCCTCGCGCCAGATCGAGAAGAGGTACCTGGCGCTGGTCCATGGCGAGGTAAAAGGGGAAAGCGGCCGGATTGAGAAACCCATCGCACGCGACCCGGCCAAGCGCATCCGCATGACAGCGCGGCTGGGCTACGGCCGTCCCGCCTGGACCGAGTACCGCGTGCTGCGGCGGTTCGGCGGCTACACGCTGCTCGAAGTCAAGATCGGCACCGGACGCACCCACCAGATTCGCGCTCATTTGGCCAGCATCGGTCACCCGATTGTGGGCGACCGGCTTTACGGGGCGCCGGCCCGCATCGAGGGCCGCGCTCCCCTCGGACGTTACTTCCTCCACGCCCACCGGATCACGTTCCGACAGCCCTCGACCGGCGCGCCGGTGACCGTCGAGGCCCCCCTGCCGAAGGAGCTGGAATTGTGGATGGCGCGGTTATAATCGAGGCAGAGGCGTCATGAAACCCCTGGTTGCGGCTGCGCTGCTGAGCGCCGGTCTCTGGGCTGCGCGGGCCAGCCCGCAGACGAACCCTCAGGCGGCGCCTCAGGATCTCGACGAGCGGACCCGCATCATCCTCGACGTCACGCGTGTCAACCTTCTGTTCACGGTAACGGATCGGAAGGGCCGCTTCGTGACCGACCTGACGCGCGACGACTTCATCGTGCGCGAGGGCAAGCGGCAGCAGAAGATTCTCGAGTTCGCGGCCGAGACCGACCTGCCGCTACGATTGGCGATTCTCATCGACACTAGCAACAGCGTCCGGCCCCGCTTCCGGTTCATCCAGGAAGCGGCCATCGAGTTCATCAACAGCGTCATCCGGCCGCGCCAGGACAAGGCGGCCATCATCAGTTTCGACACCGCACCGACGCTCCAGGCAGACCTGACCGACGACATCGAACTCCTTGCCCGGACCGTCCGCGAGCTGCGGCCGGGCGGGGGTACCGCGTTGTACGATGCGATCTTTTTCGCGGCGCGCGACAAGCTGATGCAGGACCAACCCCGGCACAAATTCCGGCGTGCCATGGTCATTTTGAGCGACGGGGAGGATAACCAGAGCCGCTCCTCCCGCGACCAAGCCCTCGAGATGGCCCAAAGGGCGGACGCGGTGATCTACTGCATCTCCACGAACATCTCGCGCACCGAAAGCGATGGCGACAAGGTGCTGAAGTACCTGGCTTCGGAAACCGGCGGGACAACCTTCTTCCCGTTCAAGGTCGAAGATCTGGCGCAGTCGTTCGAGAACATCGCCAACGAGCTCCGGCACCAATACAACATCCTCTACCGGCCGGAGCCCCTGCGCACCGACGGCTCTTACCAGGAGGTCGAGGTGCGGGTCAAGGACCGCAAAGATCTCATCGTGCGCGCGCGGAAAGGTTATTACGCGCCAAAGCTGTAGCCGCAGGCGCCGTAAGAACGAGCTTGGCGGACCCGACGGCTGCGTCAGCGCACCGACATCGTCACGGCCGGGAGGCTCGTGGCGCGGCCCACGGTGAGTTCCACCGGCACATAGTCGCCCGGCTCGATGTTCCACGGCACGCGAACATTCACCTGGAGCACGCCGGAAACCAGCCCCGGGGCCGCCCCTGCGTAAAGCACCTCCGCGGTGGCACCGCCAATCCGCACCGCAACCGGGAGTCTGGGGGCTGGCAAGATCCCCCAAGCTACGACGCCGTCCTGGCTCGGCGGTTCCGTCTCGCCGGCGCCTGTTGCAAACAGGGACACTACCGAACCCCGCGCCGCGGGGTTCTCCGGTGAGTTGACAGTGACGCCGTCCTGATTGAGGATTGCGCCTTGGCCCCGGCCGCTCTGGTCCAGGGTGAAAATTCCCGGCGCAGCGGTCACCACGGGCACGAACAGGCTCTGGGTCCGCTGGCCCAGATACTCGACGGTGACCAGCACCACGGTTTTTCCGGCGACCGAAAACGGCGTCACGGCGCTGGACTGGCGCGCTTGCACGGCGATCAAGGGAGCGGGCACCCCGTCGAACAGGATCCGGGTGCCGGCAAGCTGCGTCGCCACTCGACCCGAGGAATCCAATTGCAGTCCGACCGCGGTCTCCGGGCCCAGATTGGACCCGAATAGCGTGACGATCTGTCCCGGAGCCACGCCGCCGGCCTCGTAACTGGCGCCGTTGACCACGGCGAAAGACGCCGTCGAGGGCCGCCGAAAACGCGCCGAAACGACGTGCTGAGTCCGCACGATAAGGGTCTGCGGATTGGCGCGTCCCCCGAGGTCTCCGGTCCAGTAGTCGAAGACAAAACCGGTGTTTGGCGCCGCGCGGAGCTCCACGGTCGTGCCCTCGTCATAGTAGTTGTCGCTCGCATCCGGCGTTCGCGTGACCGAGCCGCCGCCCGCGCCCGTGATCGTGAACAGGTATTGGGTCGTGAAGTTGGCCGTGAACGTTTGCGATTCGGCCGAAGCCGTGATGGTGTGGGTTTGTGCCCCCCCGTCGCTCCAGTCTCGGAACACGTACCGCGCCGCCACGCTGGTCTGAGGTGTGCTTACGCCGATCGTGTGAGTGCTGCCGGGCGCCCACGTGAAACTTTGCGGCGCCGTATAGCGTGTGCCGTCCACGATCACGGTCAGCCCCGGGGGGTTCGTGGCGATGGTTGTGACGGGGGATCTCGTAAATTGAGCGGTGACGGCATTTTCGCCGCGGATCATGACCTCCTTGGGATTGGCGGAGCCGCCTTGCGTTCCGGCCCAGCCGAGAAAGGAAAATCCCGGCGCGGGCACGGGCGTCATACGGACCATCGAGCGTGCTGTATAGTATCCCTCCTGGGGCGCTGGTTCGAGGACGACGTTGCCACTGCCCACTGGGGAAACGCCGACGGAAAACCGGTGCTGGACCGCGAAGTGGGCGGTATAGACCCGCACCGACTCGGAGACGGTTATGCGATGGGTGGAGGCTCCCTCGTCGCTCCACCGGGCGAAGACGTAACGCGTGGCGCCGCCCCCTTGCGGTGATTCGACGCCGATGGTGTGCACGCTGCCCGGGGCCCAGTCGAACGAAACCGGTGCAATATGTCTGGCCCCGTCCACCACCACCTCGAGCCCGGGCGGGTTGGTGGCGATAGTGACCCTGCCCGCCGTTTGTCCATACATCCAGCGCACGGCGTCGATGTCGCCGGGGGACAGTCCGACCGCTTCTCCGATCGGAATCCCTGGCGGAATCGTCTCGATGGTGGGTAGGCCATTGCGGCTGAACGTCGTCGCCCGGTAGTGCATCACGGAGGCGTAGTCGTAGGGACCGACGTCCTCACCGAACTCGATCTCCTGAACGAAGTTATGCAAGTAACGCTTGTCGATGTTCGGGAAGAGGATGGTCACGTGCCGGTCCCGGTCGGCGCGAGACTGCTCATGCCAGAGGCCAACCGCATGGCCGATTTCATGGATCACCGCCACGACGCCACAGCCGTCGTCCAGATTGATGCGCTGCGCGCCCCCGACCATGCCCACGAAAGAAGAGCATGTACCGGTTCCGGTTTGACGGAAGAAGCGAATATAGTTGCTTTCCGCCGTTCGCGGAATCAGGCGGATCGGGGTATTCGTGTTCCAGTGTTCGATCGCGTCCAGCACGCGGCGAGGATTCGGGAGGTCGGAGTCGATGACATACGGGATCACGCCGCCGGGCCACCGCCGCGCCGGGATGTTCAGGACCGAAGCGTCCCGCCGTCCCGAAGCGGCAATGGCCTCGAGCTCTTGCGCGGTGCCCAGTATGATGTCGCCCTGAAAAAGGGCCAAGCCGCCCACCACCTCGTAGGTCAGCGGCTTGCCTCGGTGCCAGACGGTGCGGATGTCCGGCTGCCCGGCGGGTTGGGCGGTAGGGAGAAAGAGCAGCGCCAAAGCGGCGAGCTTCACCCGGCCAGACACGGCAAGCCTATCCGACAATTCTATCGAGAAAAGCAAGTCGACCGAGACGGCGCGGTTGCGGCAGCGGGAAGGCGGCGGGTATATTCGAAATCGTCGAATCCTCCGCGCCCCGACAGGCGCTCGTGGTGGCGAGCGGCGGCAACGCACAACTGGGCTGCTGGGACGGTCCCTCCCTCCTGGACGCTATCTCTGTGCCAGTAACCGTGCTGGATGCCCAGGGCCGCATTGCGTATGCCAACCGGGCCGCCGAGGAAATCAGCGGCGCTAGTCGTTCCCGCCTGCTCGGCGCCTTCATGTGGGATGTGTTGACGCCGACGGCGGAGGCAGCCGCACTGCGGAGCCTCCTCGAAGAAGCTCTAGCTTGTGGCGGGCCTGCCGGCCGCGAGATTCACTGGCGGGTTGCCGACGGCTCGCTGCGCCTGATGTCCTGCGTGGGCGTGCCGTTGGGGGGCCCGACGCCCGCCGTCGTTCTCACGGCTTGCGACGCGCACGAGCGCCGGCGCATCGAGCAGGAGCTGCACACCAGCCGGGAGCGGCTGCAGGACGTCATGAGCAACGCGCCGGTGGTCCTCTTCGCGCTGGACGAACGCGGGACCTTTCTGCTTTCCGAGGGCAAAGGCCTGGAACGTCTGGGATTGCGTCCGGGGCAGGTGGTCGGGCGTTCGATTTTCGACTTGTACGGCAACCACCCCGCGATCCTGGAGAATTTTCGTCGTGCCTTGGGCGGAGACACTTTCAAGAGCACGGTCGGAGTCGACGGCAGTGTTTTTGAGGTATGGTATTCGCCGCTGCGCGATGCCGGCGGTCGTGTTACGGGCGTGATCGGGGTGGCGGTGGACGTCACGGACCGAGTGCACGTCGAACGGTACCTGTGGCGCCGTCTGGAATTGGAGAAGCTCCTCGCGCGCATTTCCGCCGACTTCCTCAATCGCGTGCCCGAGCAGGTGGATGCCGCGGTGACGGAAGCGCTGCGGGCGGTCGGCGAGGCGATGGGAGTGGACCGCACCTACCTATTCCTGCTCTCCGAGGATGGCGCCACCGTACGCAACACCCACGAATGGTGCGCGGCGGGAATCGCACCGCAGCGCGAGCGGTTGCAAGACGTGGCCGTGGCCAAATTCCGGTGGTGGATGGACCATCTGGAGCGCCGCGAACCGATCTACGTCTCGCGCCTCGCCGATCTGCCTCCCGAGGCTGCGGCGGAACGGGCAGCGTTCGAGGCCCGCCAGATTCGGTCGGTCTTGGCCGTGCCTCTCAGCTGGGGCGGGCGGCTGATGGGGTTCGTCGGCTTCGAGTCGGTGCGCGGCGAAAAGTCCTGGAGCCCGGACGACGCGGCCTTGTTGGAAACGCTCAGCAGCATCTTTGCTGGCGCTCTGGAGCGGGAAGCTGCCGAGCGAAGGAGAAAGCAGCTCGAAGAGCAGTTGCGGCAGGCGCAAAAAATGGAAGCCGTCGGCCGCCTGGCCGGCGGCGTGGCGCACGACTTCAACAATCTCCTCACGATCATTTCCGGCTACGCTCACCTTTTGGCTGCGGGGGACCTCGCTCCGGAGGAGCTGCAACCGACCGCCCGGGAAATTCTCCAAGCCGCAGGGCGGGCCATGGAGCTGACCCAACAGCTGCTGACCTTCAGCCGCCGCCAGGTGGCCGAGCCCCGGCTTATAGATCTCAACGAAGTGGTCGCGCGCATGGAATCCTGGCTGCGCCGCACCGCCGGGGACCACGTGGACCTGGTGCTGAACCTGCAACCCGGCCGTGCCCCCGTCGTGGCTGATCCCGCCCAGATCGAACAGGTCTTGATCAACCTGGCGCTCAACGCGCGAGACGCTATGCCAGAGGGCGGCCGACTGGTGGTGGAGACCGGGGCCGCCCAGCTGTCGCGCCCCGAGCCGGCCCTCGGCTTGGGGCCGGGCCACTACATCACACTGTCATTGTGCGACAGCGGCTGCGGCATGGAAGCGGACGTGCGGAGCCGGATCTTCGAGCCCTTCTTCACGACAAAGGAACCGGGGAAAGGCACGGGACTCGGCCTCTCCATCGTCTACGGCATCGTCAAGGAGCACCGCGGAGAGATTGCGGTCGAGAGCGCACCCGGCCGCGGCACGCGCATCACGATCTATTTCCCCCGAGCGCTTTCTGCCGAAACCGGCCGGTGTTAAGCTGGCGGGCAGAAGGCCATGCCCGCCAACCTGACGCCGGAGTTCTTGGCGGCCGAGGAACAGTACCGTCAGGCCCAAACGCGGGAAGAAAGAATCGCCGCGCTCGAGCGGATGCTCGCTACCGTGCCCAAGCACAAGGGCACGGAGAAGCTTCAAGCCGACATCAAACGCAAACTGGCGCAGGTCCGCAAGGAATCGCCGAAGCGAGGCGCGGCACATGCCACGCCTTTTTACGTCATCAAGAAGGAGGGAGCTGGCCAGGTGGCGTTGCTCGGGCCGCCCAACTCCGGCAAGTCCCAACTCGTTTGCGCTTTGACGCACGCACGGCCTCAGGTCGCGCCCTATCCCTTCACCACGCGCCTCCCCACCCCGGGCATGATGTATTTCGAAGACGTCCCGATCCAGCTCGTCGATTTGCCGCCGCTGTGTGCGGAGTACGCCGAGCCGTGGCTGCCTCAAGTGATCCGCTACGCCAGCCTGAGCGTCCTCGTGGTGGATCCCACGGATCCGGCCGTGCTGGAGCAAACGGAATTCGTCTTTGAGTGGCTGGAGCAGCGCCGGTTGCCGGGCCCGCGCCTGCTGGTGGGAAATAAGGCGGACCTGGCCGAGGCCGAGCAGAGCTTTGCGGCCTTGGCCGAGCTCTACGGGACACGGTGCCGCACCGTTTGCCTCTCCGCGCTGACCGGCCGGAACCTGGATCGATTTGCGCGCGCGCTCTTTGAAGCCCTCGAAGTCGTGCGCGTCTACACCAAAGTCCCGGGCAAGAAACCGGACTTGACGGCGCCGTACCTGCTGCGCCGCGGCCAGACGGTGGAAGATGCTGCCCGCCTGGTGCATCAGGATTTCGCCGAGCGGCTGAAGTTTGCGCGCCTGTACCGTCTCGACGCCGGCCGGGACGGTCTGATGGTGGAGCGCCATCACCCCGTCGAGGATAAAGACATCCTGGAATTCCACATTTGATCCTGGGACCGAATCGGTCCGGTTTACACTGGAGGGGGAGGCGTGCCGTGACGGTCACGCGCGTGGAGACCCGAGCCGAAGCGCTGTCCCGCTGGGGCGGCCTGGATGCCGATCAGTTGTTGCATGCCTGGCGGATCATGCTCCTGTCCCGCCGGTTGGATGACCGCGAGATCGTTCTGAAACGCCAGAACCGTGTCTTTTTCCAGATCAGCGGCTGTGGCCATGAAGCCGTGTCGGCGGCCGCCGGCGCCGTCTTGCGCGCCGGCTACGACTGGTTTTATCCCTACTACCGCGATCGCGCCATGTGTTTGATGCTCGGCGCCACGGCCGAAGAGATGTTGCTAGCCTCCGTCGGCGCGGCTGCGGATCCGGCTTCCGGCGGCCGCCAGATGCCGTCCCACTGGGGTTTCAAACGACTCCATGTTGTGGCGCAGTCCTCTCCCACGGGAACGCAGTTCCTGCAGGCGGTCGGATGCGCCGAAGCCGGCCGTCGGCTGCGGCCGGACAGCGACGAGGTCACGCTGGTGTCGGGCGGCGATGGCTCCACGAGCGAAGGGGAATTCTGGGAGGCCATGAACGCCGCTTGCTTGGAGCGGTTGCCGGTGCTCTTTCTCATCGAGGACAACCAGTACGCCATTTCGGTTCCCATCGAGAAGCAAACCGCCGGGGGCTCCATCTCTCGCCTGCTTGCCGGTTTCCCGCATCTGTTGCGCCTGGAGGTGGACGGCTGCGATTACATCGCCTCCTACCGAACATTGCGCGAAGCGGCAGCGTGGTGCCGGGAGCGGCACGGGCCCGCCTTGGTGCATGCGCACGTGATTCGGCCGTACTCGCATTCGCTGTCCGACGACGAACGCCTCTACCGTCCGGAAGAAGAACGCGCCGCCGAAGCCCAACGGGACCCCATCGCGCGCTTTCCGGAATTCCTGCTGGCCGAGGGCATCGCCGACCTGCGCACTCTGCAGCGTATCGCCCATGAGGTGGAAGAGGAAATCGAGGCCGCCACCGAGAAGGCGCTTCGCGCGCCCGGACCCGAGCGCGGCTCGGCGCTGCGGTACCTTTACTCGGACAAAGTCGATCCCACCTCCGATGCCTTTTCCACACCCCCGCGGTTCGAGGGCAAGCCCCGCACGATGGTGGAGGAGATCAACCTAACGCTGGCGGAAGAAATGCGCCGGGATCCGCGCGTGATCGTCTTCGGGGAGGACGTGGCCGATTGCGGGCGGGAGCAATATCTCGACAAGGTCAAGGGCAAGGGCGGCGTATTCAAGGCCACCGCCGGGCTCCAGCGCGAGTTCGGCACGGAGCGCTGCTTCGACACGCCTCTGGCGGAAGCGGCCATCGTCGGCCGCGCCATTGGCATGGCCACTCGCGGCTTGAAACCCGTGGCCGAGATCCAGTTCTTCGACTACATCTGGCCCGCCATGATGCAGCTGCGCAACGAACTGGCGACGCTGCGGTGGCGCTCCAACAACGCCTTCTCCTGCCCCGTTGTGGTCCGTGTGGCCATCGGCGGCTATCTGTCGGGTGGCGCCATCTATCACAGCCAGTGCGGCGAGGTGCTGTTCACCCACATCCCGGGTCTGCGCGTCGTCATGCCTTCCAACGCCCTGGATGCTTGCGGCCTGCTCCGCACGGCCATCCGCTGCGACGATCCGGTGTTGTTTCTCGAACACAAGAAGCTGTATCGCGAACCCTACAACCGCTCCCCGCATCCGGGCAAAGATTTCATGATCCCGTTTGGCCGTGCCCGCATCGTGAAACCCGGTAACTGCCTCACGGTGATCACCTACGGAGCCCTGGTGCAAAAGGCGTTGCAAGCCGCTGCCGCCATCGAGAGAAAAGATCCGCACCGCACCGTGGAGATCATCGATTTGCGCAGCCTTTCTCCGTATGATTGGGAAACCATCCGCGCTTCGGTGGAAAAGACCAGTCGCGTGCTGGTGGCTCACGAGGATTGTGTTTCTTGGGGCTATGGCGCGGAGATTGCCGCCCGCATCGCCGACGAACTTTTCGATCGCCTCGATGCGCCGGTCGGCCGAGTAGGGGCTCTCGACACTTGGGTGGCCTACAACCCGGATCTCGAGAACGAAATTCTGCCCCAGCCGGAGGATCTGGCGCGACAGATGGAGCGATTGCTGGACTACTGAGGGCGGGTCCGCGCGGGCCGCCGGTATTTCCCTCATGTTTCCCGTTGGTTACAACAGCCACTTGACGGGATCCGGGGAGTTTGGTAGTCTGGTAGGCGGTCGCCGGACAACCTGCAGGACTGTTGGCA
>JANWXD010000030.1 GCA_025055455.1 Bryobacteraceae bacterium | reverse complement strand
CGTGCCGCCTCAATGTCGTACCATGGTTTGCGTTTCCACGGATACGCTCGGACTAGCTTGCGAATAGGAGGACTACGGCAGTGCAGGAAGAAAACGTACGAGCTCGATTCGAAAGGCTGCTTGCCGAGGAGCTACGGGGTCTCGTCAAGCTGTCTCCGCCCCAGACGGCTGCTCTTTGGGGGCACTACAGCTTGCTCCAGCGCTGGCGCCAAAAAGTGAATCTGTTAGCCGAAAGTCGGCTCGAAGACGCTGTTCGCAAACATTATTGCGAGTCATTATTCGTCGCCACGCAGCTCCCACGGGGGGCGCTGAGCCTAGCGGACGTTGGCGCGGGCGCGGGTTTTCCCGGCATTCCGATAGCGATCCTGCGACCGGAGTGCCGCATTACCCTAGTCGAGTCCCGCGCCCGCAAGGCCGTTTTTTTGAAGGAGGCGACCCGCTCTCTCCCCAACGCCAACGTGGCTCACTGCCGGGCAGAAAATCTGGAGCTTCGATTCGACTGGTTGGTCTCCCGCGCAGTCGCGTGGCGTGAGATTTCTCGGTTGGTGCCGCGACTATCTGCTCGAGTCGCCCTGATCGTCACCACGGAGACGGCCGAGCGCCTTTTGGACGTTACCAGGATAAACTGGGAGCCGCCAGTGCCGATCCCCTGGCGGCGGGCGGGGGTTTTGTTGTTCGGCACGTTCCACGTGGAACGTCCCAACCCGATGTAATCGGAAATGTTCGGGTCCCAAATCGTGATAGGATGTCAATCGTCGTACGTTTCGGGAGCGAAAATTGGGCAAAGTCATCGCCATCGCCAATCAGAAGGGTGGCGTCGGTAAGACCACGACCGCCATCAACCTGGGAGCCTCCCTCGCCGCCAACGACTTGAAGGTCCTGGTAGTGGATGCCGACCCTCAAGGAAACTCGACGACGGGCCTCGGGGTCGACAAAAGCCGCCTGACGGGGAACCTCTACGATGCCCTCATCTGCGAACGGGAGTTGGATCAAATTATCGTCCGAACGGAGTTCGAGGGGTTGGATCTTGTTCCCGCGGACCGGGGATTGGTGGGAGCGAATCTCGAGCTCGTTGACGTTCCAGAACGAGAGTTTCGCCTCCGGCGCTGTTTGGCACCGGTGCGGGACCGCTATCGCTTCATTTTGGTGGACTGTCCCCCCGCGTTGGATCTCTTGACCCTCAACGCCCTAGCCGCTGCGAATTCGGTTCTCATCCCGATCCATTGCGAGTTCTTCGCCCTCGAGGGAATTTCCCAGCTCATGGACACCATAGACCGCGTCCGGGATTCTCTCGGCCACCCCC
The DNA here is from genome assembly GCA_025055455.1 of Bryobacteraceae bacterium. Taxonomy (GTDB): domain Bacteria; phylum Acidobacteriota; class Terriglobia; order Bryobacterales; family Bryobacteraceae; genus JANWXD01. The sequence continues at coordinate 43,100 of JANWXD010000030.1, read as the reverse complement.
TCGCCATCGAGGGCATCTTGTTGACGATGTACGACGATCGGACCAATCTCACCCGCCAAGTCGCCAGCGATCTCCGGGAGTTTTTTGGGAACGAGGTATTCGAAACGGTCATCCCGCGCAGTGTCCGGCTTGCCGAGGCCCCAAGTTTCGGCAAGCCGATTCTTTACTACGACATCCGCTCGCGGGGCGCGGAAAGCTACATTCGCCTCGCAAAGGAGATTTTGGCCAATGAACAGAACGTCCGAACCACCGCGAAGGGCGTTAGGTAAAGGACTCTCTGCCCTCTTGCCCCAACGTCCGCTTTACCTGAGGCAGCCCCAACGGTCGGAGCCTCCGACGCCCCAAGCGCATCCAGAGAGATCCGTACTCGAAGTTCCCGTGGACGCCATTTCTCCGAATCCCGCACAGCCGCGGTCCTCTTTCGACGCGGACAAGCTCCAGGAACTCGCCAACTCGATTCGCGCCAGCGGCGTCATCCAACCACTACTCGTGCGTCGCAAGGGCATAGGCTTTGAACTTGTAGCCGGTGAGCGTCGCTGGCGCGCTGCAAAGATCGCCGGGCTGGACACGGTCCCAGTTCTTGTGGAAGACGTCTCCGACGACCGCTTGATCGAGGTCGCGCTGATCGAAAACATCCAGCGGGAAGACCTGAACCCCATCGAAGTGGCCACCGCGCTGCAGCGCCTCATCCGCGAGCATGGCCTCAGCCACGACGAAGTGGCCCGTCGCACGGGCAAAGACCGCAGCACGGTCACCAATTTATTGCGTCTGTTGAAACTGCCGCACGATGTCCAGCAAATGCTCGCCGAGCGGCGCCTTTCCATGGGCCATGCTCGGGCCATCCTCGGTCTGCCCACCGAGGATCTACAACGCCGAGTCGCGGAAAAGGCAGCCTCGCAGGGACTATCCGTCCGCCAAGTGGAGCGATTGGTGCGCCGCATGACCGAGACCCGCGATCCGAAACCACCCGACGAAGCGCCGGGGGATCCCAATGTGCGCGCCGCAATTTTGGAGCTGGAACGCGTCCTCGGGACCCGCGTCAGGATCGTGGCACGGTCCGAAAACCGAGGGCAGATCGAAATCGAATATTACTCGGCGGACGATCTGCACAGGATTTATAGCTTGATCGTACGGCAGGGGTAAATGGGCTCTAGCTCGCTAATGGGGGCAGGGCTAACGTTCTGACTGATAAAACAGTCTCGAAAGGAGATGTTTTGATCAGATCAGAGGTCATCTCGGGTCTGCCTGGATAGCAGCTTACAGGCATGGAAGAACGGCAAGGAACCGTGAGCCTGTCGGCGCTGCGGGGGCCTCCGGCTGCGCAACAAGGGCCGCCGGATCCGCCGCTTGCGCCACGAGAGTTTGGGGACGCGCCCTTCGGTTCTGAAGCTAGAGACCCAGAAATGGCAGTGCCGCCAGTGCGGCCGCTACTTCTGGCAGCGCTCGCCGGGCATCCTGCCGCGCAAGCGGGCCACCGAACCCTTCCGGCGCAGCGTGTTCCTCAAGCACTGGGATGGTATCCCCCGCAGCCGCCTGGGTCAGCGGGAAGGCATCGCCAGCGCCACCGTGGAGCGCTGGTTTCAAGGATTTCCTGCGCCTGCGCGCCGCCGAACGCAGCCGAGCGCCTCGCCCTCGGGTGCTGGGCATAGACGAGCACTTCTTCACCCGCCGCCTCGGCTACGCCACCACCCTGTGCGACCTGCACCACCACAAGGTCTACGACGTGGTGCTGGGCCGCTCGGAGGCCGCCCTGGAGTCCCACTTCCAGAGCCTGGAGGGCAAGGCCAACGTGCGGGTCGTATGCATGGACCTGTCCAGCCCTTATCGCGCCCTGGTGCGCCAGCACTTCCCCAACGCCAAAATTGTAGCCGACCGCTTCCACGTCATCCGCCCCATCAACCACCACTTCCTGGCCTGCTGGCGGCAACGGGATCCGGTCGGCAGCCGCAACCGCGACCTGCTGAGCCTGATGCGCCGCCACCGCCACAACCTCACCCCTGAGCAGCAGACACGCTTGCTGGCCTACCTGGCCCAGTGCCCCGCCCGGAGCTGATCTATCGCTTCAAGCAGCGGCTCTGCTACCTGCTGCTGAAACGGCACCGCACCCGCAAGCAGTGCCAGCAACTGGCGCCCCGCCTGCTGCGCGCCATCTACCAACTGCGCCAAGCCGGCCTGGCGCAGTTGGTCTCCCTCGGTGAAACCCTGCATTCCTCGTCTGTGGAAATCGCCACCATGTGGCGCTTCACCCCCAACAACGCCATCACCGAGGGCTTCCACACCAAAACGGAGGTCCTGCAACGACAAGCCTACGGCTTCTGCAACTTCCAAAACTATCGGTTCAGGGTTAAGGTAATGTGTGCTTGATGCTCAGAGCCTCGGCCTGCCCCCATTAATGACCGAGAGCCCAGGGGTGAATGGTGCCGGCGGCTGGAGTCGAACCAGCGACCTAGGGATTATGAGACCCTCGCTCTAACCTCTGAGCTACGCCGGCGCGTCTACGTTTCAGCGTAGAGCTTCCCGCCCGCCCTTGTCAAACCTCTTGCTAACGCGACCTTTAAGCCAGCCCTCCCCGGGGCCGAGCGGCGCATGCCCAGCCCGCCGTGAGCGTCGCGATAAAACGTAAACTGTGGGATTTGCTTTACTCAACGCCACCCCGGCCCTTGGACACTTCCACCACCATCTGTTTCGCATGCCTCAAGGCTGCGACATAACGCGCGCGGGATGTTCTTTCGCCTTGTGACTCATTGATTTCAAGATGGAAAAAATTTAGTGAAGGCTTGGCCGATCTTCCTAGGTAGCTGTGATATTCTGAAACTCCACTGCGGTCCGGGGGCGGGGAGCCGGCGCAAGGTGGGTGGTCCGGCGCGGATCCGAACCCAACACCACAACACAAACACCGCTCGCCAAACGGGAGCGGATTACGTGGCAGGAGGAGTGTGTGCTTGCTGCGAATTCTAATGCCTGGGAGTTGATCAAGGAGCGACTCAGTACCCGCCTCAGCAAGGCAAGCTACCGCAACTGGGTCGCTAACACCGTACTCCGCGAGCAGGAGGGCGACTCCCTCCGCATTGCGGTACCCAACGAGGCGGCCAAGGCTTGGCTAGAGCAAGAATACAGCGCGTTGGTCCAGGAAGCCATTCGCGAGCTCCGGCTGCAGATCCGGCGCATTGACTTCGAACTGCTCCCAGCCCTCGCCGATGGCAAACCGCCAGCCTCCGAAGGCACGGATCCCGTAGCAGTTTCCACGGTCGCCTCCGAGGACTGCTTCCACCCGTCGTACACATTCGACACCTTCATAGTCGGTTCGTCCAACCGCGTGGCGCAGGCGGCTGCGCGAACCGTAGCCGAAGCTCCCGGGGAGACCTACAACCCCTTAGTGCTCTACGGTCGCGACGGCGTGGGCAAGACCCATTTGCTCAAAGCGATCGGCCGCTACATCCACGACCGCCAGCCGAACCTAAAGGTCGTTTACACGCCGAGCGAACGGTTCATGAACGACATGATTCGATGTATTACCACGCACCGGATGACTCAGTTCCACCGCTACTACCGCAGCGCCGACGTGCTACTGGTGGATGACATTCAAGTGCTGGCCGGTAAAGAACGAACCCAGGAGGAGTTCTTCCACACGTTCAACGAACTCCACGACCGCCGCAAGCAGATTGTCATCTCCGCCGACGCGGCCCCCCGGGAAATCACCGGACTGATTGAGCCCCTGCGCTCCAGACTAGAGTGGGGGCTCACGGCCGAGCTCCAGCCTCCAGACCTCGAGACCAGGCTGGCGATTGTCGACAGCAAGGCCCGAGCGGAGGGCCTCACGCTCTCCCAAGACGTCCGCGTCTTCCTGGCGACGCGTGTTCGGTGCAGCGTTCGAGAACTCGAAGGCGCGGTCGCCAAGCTCGCCCTGATGTCTGCGCTCCACCAGCGCAGCCACATCACCTTGGCGATGGCCGAGCAGGCCCTCCGGCACTTGCACGCGCCTCCGGAACGAAAAGTCACGGCAGAGATGATCCTGCGCTGCGTAGCGGAGCATTTCGGCCTCACACCGGGCCAGCTCAAGCACAAGACCAACAGCCATGCCATCAGTTACCCGCGGCATATCGCCATGTATCTGTGTCGCGAACTCACTCATGCCTCCCTGCCTGCGATCGGCAAGCTGTTCGGCGGCAAGCACCACACCACGGTGCTCCACGCCGTTCAGAAAATCGAGCGGCTCCGGCACAGGGACCCGGAGGTCAACACGCTCCTCAACAAGCTAATCGACTCGCTGCACTGAACTTTGCGCATTCCTCACAACATGCTGGCCAACGCGGTTGTTGAAGCGTGTCAGTCCTCGCCGACCGCCGGCAGGCCCACAGTCTCACACGGCCGACGATCCGCTGGAGGCTGAGCAAAAAACGTTCGGATTTTGTATAATTTAGGGAGAATTGCACATTTCCACAGCACCTATGATTTTGATATCCACCGAGGTCAAAGCTCGACAGAGGGAGACCCTTCTGGATGGAATTTAGCGTTAGCAAAGCGGATCTGGTCCGGGAGCTGACCCTTTCCCAGGGAGTCGTTGAGAAACGTACCACTATCCCGATTCTGTCCAACGTCCTGCTGGAGGCGACCGAGGATCGCCTCCTGCTGACGGCAACGGATCTTGAGCTCGGGATTCGCACGGTCTGCCCGGCGAGGGTCAAGCGGCCCGGTGCGGGAACAATCCCTGCCCGGAAGCTCCTCGACTATGTGCGGCTGTTGCCGGACGCAGAGCTGCATGTGAGGTTCGCTGAGAACCAGTGGGCCAGCTTGGTCTGTGGGCGTTCGAGGACGCGTATCGCTGGAATGTCCCGCGACAGTTTTCCCGAGCTACCGCCGATGCCGGAACCCTTGGCCGAGCTGCCTGCCTGGGTGTTGAGCTCCATGATCGCCAAGACGATCTACGCCATCTCGACGGAGGAGTCTCGGTTCACGCTGAGCGGCGCGCTCCTGATCTTCCGCGAAGGCGCCGCGGCCATGGTCTCCACCGACGGTCATCGCCTCGCCCTCGTGGAGCAGCGCGAGGGCCTTGCGGAGCTGCGCGCGCACTACCGCGCCTTGATCCCTCGCAAGGCCATGGCCGAAATTCTGAAGCTCGCCCAGGAGGCGGGACCGGAAGCGACGGTGCAGTTTTCCGGCGATGAGAACCACCTGTTCTTCCGCTTCGGTGAGCGGTTGCTCATCAGCCGCAAACTGGCGGGTAACTTTCCCGACTTCGAACGCGTGCTGCCGAGGGAACATCCGCGTTCTCTGCTGCTCGACCGCGAGGAAGCCCGGGCTGCGATCGAACGAGTCTCCCAGTTTTCGGACGAACGGTCCCACGCCATCCGCCTGCGCCTTGCGGCTGGAGAGCTCAGGATGCACTCCTCGCTTTCCGACACCGGCGAGAGTGAGGAGAGCCTGCCGGTGGAATATGACGGGGGCGACTTCGAGATCGGCTTCAACGCCCATTATTTGCTGGACTTCCTGCGGGTGCTCGACGAGCAGCGAGTCTGGCTTCACTTCAAGGACGCGCAGAGCGCCGGCGAGCTGCGGCCAGCGGGCGAAGATGCCGGCTACACTTACCGCTACATCGTCATGCCCATGAAGATTTGAGGGTCGAGTCGGAACGCTGACGCCTATGGTCACCAAGGAAGCGGAAGTCAACGCCGCCTATGACGCCAGCAGCATCAAGGTGCTGGAGGGCCTCGAGGCGGTGCGCCTGCGACCGGCCATGTACATCGGCTCCACCGGCGAGTCGGGATTGCACCACCTGGTCTACGAAGTCGTGGACAACTCGGTGGACGAGGCCCTGGCGGGCTACTGCGACCGCATTGACGTGACGATTCACATCGACAACTCCGTCACGGTCGTGGACAACGGCCGCGGCATCCCGGTGGACATCATGGAGGAGTTCGGCGTCTCGGCGGCGGAAGTCGTCATGACCAAGCTGCATGCGGGCGGCAAGTTCGACACCAAAACGTACAAGGTGTCGGGCGGACTCCACGGGGTTGGTGTGAGCGTGGTCAATGCGCTCTCGGAAAGCCTCCAACTGGAGATCTGGCGCGAGGGCTACACCTGGGAGCAGGAGTACGAGCGGGGCGTGCCCAAGGGACCACTCGAGAAGACGGGCAAGGCGGGGCGCAAGACCGGCACCAAGATCACCTTCAAGCCGGATCCGAGCATCTTCGATGTGACGGAGTTCAACTTCGACACACTGGCGCAGCGGCTGCGGGAGCTAGCTTTCCTGAACCGAGGGCTGAGCATCACGCTGACCGACGAGCGGGTGGACCCGCCTCGCGTGCACGAGTTTCACTACAGGGGAGGTATCGCCGAGTTCATCCAGCACCTCAACCGCGGCAAGAACGTCCTGCACGACAAGCCGATCTTTTTTGAAGGCGAGCGGGAGCTGCCAAACGGCGGCACGCTCACCATCGAGGTAGCGCTCCAGTACAACGACGGCTACTCGGAGAACGTCTTCAGTTTTGCCAACAACATCAACACCGTGGACGGCGGAACGCACCTGAGCGGGTTCCGCGCGGCGTTGACGCGCACCATCAACACCTACGGCCAGCAGGCGGGGCTGTTCAAAGACGTCAAGGAGAATCTGACCGGCGACGACGTGCGGGAAGGCCTCACGGCGGTCATCAGCGTAAAGCTGCCTCAGCCGCAGTTCGAGGGGCAGACCAAAGGGAAGCTGAACAGCGACATCCAGGGCCAAGTGACGCAGTTCGTCAACGAGAAGCTCAGCGAGTACTTCGACAAGAACCCGGCCGTAATGCGCAAGATCGTCACCAAGGCTATCGAGGCGGCGCGGGCCCGGGAGGCGGCGCGCCGGGCTCGGGAGCTCACGCGCCGGAAAGGCGCGCTGGACGCGGGGGGCCTCCCGGGCAAGCTGGCCGATTGCCAGGAGCGGGATCCGGAGCGCTGCGAGCTATTTCTGGTGGAGGGCGAGTCAGCCGGCGGCACGGCCAAGAGCGGGCGGGACCGCCGCTATCAGGCGATCCTGCCCCTGAAAGGCAAGATCCTCAACGTCGAGAAGGCACGGTACGACAAGATGCTCAGCCATGACGAGATCCGCGCCATGATCACGGCCATCGGCACGGGCATCGGCAAGGACGATTTCGACATCACCAAGCTCCGCTACGGCAAGATCATCATCATGACCGACGCCGACGTGGACGGCTCGCACATCCGGACGCTGCTGCTGACCTTTTTCTTCCGTCATATGCAGGAGCTGATCAACCGTGGCCACGTCTACGTGGCGCAGCCGCCGCTTTACCGCATCAAGAAGGGCAAAACGGAGAAGTACATCAAGGACGAACGAGAGTTCATGCGAGAGATCCTGCGGCGGGCCACCGAGAACGTCGTGGTGGAGGCCGGCTCGGACGGCGACGGGCCGGCCCTGCGGCTGGAGGGCGCCGAGTTACGAAACTTCCTCATGTCACTCGACGAGTACCAGCAGATGGCCCAGAAAGTGGAGCGGCGCCTTCGGGAGCCCCGGGCCGTGACGGTGCTTGGTAACCCCGAACTGCGGGCGGACTCCAAGACGGACTTCGCCGACGAGGCCAACCTGCGGCGGATTCGAGAGGAGCTGGAAAAGGTGGGGATCCGGGCCGCGCTCAGGCCGGACGAAGAGCACTCGGCTTGGGCGGTAACGTTCCGCGACTCGACCCAGGCTGAGCGGGTCATCGGGCTGGAGTTGGCGGCGCTGCCAGAGTACAAGAAGTTTCGCTCGCTGGCGCGCCAGATCGCGCGCTACAACCGCCCGCCCTTCGTGGTCGTCAAGGACTCGGGGCGCGAGCGCCTGGAAACCTGGCGCGAGCTGCTCGAATATGTCATGACCGAGGGCAAGCGCGACATTACAGTGCAGCGCTATAAGGGCTTGGGCGAGATGAACGCCGAGCAGCTCTGGGAGACTACGATGAACGCCGAAACGCGCACGCTGCTGCGCGTGCGTCTCGAAGATGCCGTCGAGTGCGAGGAGATCTTCTCCACGCTGATGGGCGAGGACGTGGAGGCGCGGCGGAAATTTATCGAGGAGAACGCCCTCGACGTTCGCAACCTGGATGTTTGAAGCGGACTAGCCGGAGCCGGGCCGGACCTCGATCAGCTCCACGTCCACGGTGATCTGAACTTCGTCACCGACCACCACGCCCCCCGCATCGAGAACACGGTTCCACGTCATTCCGAAGTCCTTCCGGTTGATCCGCGTCGTGGCCGTGGCGCCGATCCGCGCGCCCCGGGGGCCCGGGACTTCCTGCGAAGGTCCCTCCACGTCGAAGACCACCTCGCGGGTGACGCCGCGCAGGGTAAGATCGCCGATCAGCCGCAACCTTCCCTCGCCGGCCCGCTCGACACGTTTGGACTTGAAGGTGATGGTGGGATAGTTGGCGGCGTCGAAAAAGTCCGCGCTCTTTAGGTGAGCGTCGCGCTTGGGCTCCCGCGTGTCGATCGAGTTGACGTCAATGGTCACCTCGACGCTGGCTTTGGACAGGTCCTTGGGATCCCAAGCCGCGGTGCCGGACATTTTCCCAAAATGGCCGCGGACGTTGGCCACCATCATGTGTCGTACGGAAAAGTGGGCGGCGGAATGGGCTGGGTCAATGCGCCACTGCTTGAGCTCGGCGGCCGCCCAGACGGAGGTTAACACAAGAAACAAAAGCACCCTGCTCATACGGGGATAAAGACTGACCCGAGGGTTCGGGGGTTACAGGGAACAGGCGGGAACACGCAATCGGATTATGACCAGCCCTGGCTCCGGTACAGTCGTTCGACCCGCTCGAGGGTGTCGACTTCCGCGGGCGCTTTGTCGGGGCGGAGGCGGACGATGCGGGGAAAGCGCAAGGCGTAGCCGCTGTCGTGACGCGTCGAACGCTGGATGGCGTTGAAGGCGACCTCCAGCACGACGCTGGGTTCGACGATTTTGCGAAAGCCTTCGTCCTCGAGTGTGTGCTCCAGAAAGTGGCCCGTCAGACGGCGGATTTCCTCGTCAGTGAGGCCCGAGTAGGCCTTGCCGATGTTGCGGAACCGGTCGCCGTCGCGCACGGCGAACGTATAGTCCGACAGCAGGCCGCGGCGCTTGCCGTGGCCGTACTCGACGGCAGTGACCACCACGTCAAGGGTCGCCATGGGGCGTTTGAGTTTGAGCCAGTAGCGCCCGCGGCGCCCCGGAATGTAAGGTGAACGAGGGGACTTGGCCATGATGCCCTCGTTGCCTCGCGCCAGGGCCGCCTCGAATTCGCGCTGGAAAGCCTCCCTTCCACGGGCGTGAGCGAGCGGCGCGAGGTCCACGCCGGCTGGGGCCTCGGCGAGCAGCGCTTCCAGGATCCGTCGGCGGCGCTCGAGCGGGCTGTCTAGCAGCAGTTCACTGTCGCGGTAGAGAATGTCGAAGGCGATAAAACGCACCGGGATCTCCAATGGAAGGAACAAGTCGGCTTCCTTGCGGCCGAGACGCTGCTGGAGCTCGGTGAAGGGCAGCGGGCGATCATTGCGCCAGGCGACGATTTCTCCATCCAGCACCCACTCGCCGGGCAGGGAGGCGAGCGGATCGAAGAGCTCGGGGAACTCGACCAGCTCGTCCAGGGTACGGGAGAAAAGCTTCACCGTGTCGCCGTGTTTGTGAGCCTGGGCGCGGATGCCGTCGTACTTGTCTTCGATGAAGGCCCCGCCAGGGAAGGCCGCGGCGAGATCGGCCGCCGTTTCGGCGGCGCCGGCGAGCATGAAGCCGACCGGGCGGAGCAGGCGCAAGCGCGCCGAGCTGAGCGCGCCGGCGGCGGCCAAGCGTAAGGTCTCGGCGATGTCACCGGTCAGCATGTGGGCGCGGCGGACGTCGTCCGGCGCCCGGCCGAAGGCGGCGGCGACCGCCTCTTCGACCAGGCTCTCTTTCAGGCCGATGCGCAGCTCGCCCGTCAGAATCTTGATGAGGTACTTGGCCACCACAGGCGAGTCGGCTGCGAGCAGGTCCGTGAGGACTCCGAGCTTTCCGGATTGAGTGCGCTCCCGCGCCAGGCGCCGCAAGCCGGCGGCGGTCTGGGCGAGAGAGAGGCCTGGGCCCGGCCGCCGGCGTGCGAGCAGCTCGGCGGCGGCCTCGCCGAGATCGCCGTGCTGGCGGTAGGTTTCCGCCATGCGGTCCGGGGGCGCCCCGGAGAGCGCGGCCACGGCCTGCCAGAGCAGTGAGCCTCCGACGGCGGCCACCGCTTCCTCCGAGCGGGGGAAGGGACGGCCGGTGAAAAACACCGCTGCGGTGGCGGCGTCTTCGAGGGGGAGCGATTGCAGGTACGCCGCTAGGATCCGAATCTTCTCGTTCTTGCTGGAGGTGCCGGCCACGGCCTCGGCCGTCTCGGCGAAACGACGCATGCTAGTTGCCATCGTAGTTCAGGGCTTGTCGCGCCTTGTTACACTTGGGCGAAGACCGATGCTGCCCTTCCGCCTCGTCTACCACGACGGTTATGACCTCAATTTGGGCGACCACGTGTTTCCGGCCCAGAAATACCGGCTGATCCGCGAGCGGGTTCTGGCGGAAGGTTTGGCCGCAGAGGAAGATTTCGTCCGACCCGAGCCGGCGCCCGACGAGGACATTCTGGCGGTGCACGATGCGGCTTGGGTACGGAAGCTCAAGACCGGGACGCTGTCGTTCGAGGAACTGATGCGGCTGGAGATTCCCTACTCGCGGCAGATGGTGGAAGCCTTCTGGCTGGCGGCCGGGGGCACGACGCTGGCCTGCCGTCTGGCGTTGCGCGACGGAGTGGGCTTCAACATCGGCGGCGGTTTCCATCACGCCTTTGCCGGCCACGGCGAAGGCTTCTGTGCGATCAACGACATCGCCGTGGCGGTGCGGCGGCTGCTGCGGGAGGGTCGGATCGAGCGGGCGCTGGTGGCCGACTGTGACGTTCACCATGGCAACGGCACGGCGGCCATTTTCGCCGGGGACCACAATGTATTTACCTTTTCGATCCACCAGTACAACAACTATCCCGCGATCAAGCCGCCCTCAGACTGTGACGTCCACTTACCCGACGAAACCGGCGACGGCGAGTACTTAGACCGACTTCGCAGTGCCTATGTCCCCTCACTGGAGAACTTCCGCCCCAACCTAGTCGTCTATGTCGCCGGAGCGGATCCTTACTATCAGGACCAGCTCGGCGGCTTGGCGCTCAGCATGGCGGGGCTGAAGGAGCGGGACCGGCTGGTGATCGAGGGGGCGCTCAAGCGGGGCGCCGCGGTCGCAGTGACGCTGGCGGGCGGCTACGCCTTCCGCCTGCAGGACACGGTGCGGATCCACGTGAACACCATCGTAGCGGCGCGGGAGGCGGTAGAAGCGTGGCGCGCCCGTTGAGGGCCTCGCCGCCGAAACCCTTCCACGAGCCGTCGAGGTTTTGCGACGAGGTCCTCGAGTCCGCCGGACGGATCCTCGCAGGCCCCGGGGGTATGATGTGGGAGTGTGGTTGGGGACGGGGATTCTATGCCTGCTTTGTGTCGCCGTTCTTCACGGGCAGCAGAAGCTCACGCTCCGCGAAGTGGTCGAGGAAGCGCTCCGGAACAATCCGGAGCTGCGGGTCCGGCGCTACGACGTCAGCATCGCCGAGGCGCGGGTCCTGCAAGCTCGGCTCCGGCCTAACCCGCGGCTCAGCGTTGACGGCACTTATTTGGACCTTCTCGGTGCAGGATTCGACCCGCAGCTGAGCCCCGCCGGACCGACCGAGGCGGTGACGGGTCTGAGCTGGGAGCTGGAAACGGCCGGCAAGCGTCGTTGGCGCACGCTCGCTGCCAGCGAGGCCGCCGCCGCCGCCCGCCAGGCCTTTCTGGACGCGCGGCGCTTGCTGGTCCTCGAGGTGCAGAACGCCTATTTGAACCTGGCCCTGGCTCGGGAAAACGTGCGAACGCTGCAGGAGATCTTGGAAACCTTCGACGGCGTGGTCAAGGTGAATGAGACGCGCTACCAAGCCGGCGACATCGCCCGCTTGGAGCTGATGCGCAGCCAAGTGGCGGCGCTCGGTTTCCGCAACCAGCTCCGGCGGGCAGAACTCAAAGCCCGGCAGGAGGCGATCCAGCTTCAGCGGCTGATGGGACGACCAGCGCCGTCACCGGAATTCGACGTAGCGGGCGAGATCCGGCGAGAGGGGCCTCCGGGCGATCTGGAGTCGCTGACAGCGGCTGCCTTGGAGGCGCGGCCGGACCGTGAGGCGCTGCGGCGCGAGCTGCGGCGCGCCGAGGCGGAAGTGGAGTTCCAACAGGCCCTCGCTCGTCCCAATCTGGACCTGGGCGTGGCTCACCACAAGCAGTTTGTCGGTTCGCTGCCGGGGCAGTCGCTCAGCCTTCGGTTGGAGGTCCCCCTGCCGCTGTGGAATCGCAACCAAGGCGAAATTGAGCGCGCGCTTCGGGAACGCGACCAGGCCGCGGCGCGCCTGCGAGCCTTGGAACAGCAGATCCGCTCGGAAGTGGCGTGGGCGTGGGAGCAGCATCAGACAGCACGGCAGCTGCTGGAGTCGATGGAGGTGGAGATGATCGGCCAAGCGCGCCGTGTCCGTGACATTATCGAATTCTCCTACCGCCGTGGAGAGGCGTCGTTCCTCGACCTGCTGGACGCACAGCGAACGTTTTGGGAGACGATGCAGGCCTACAACGAGGCGCGCGTGGAATATGCCCGCACGCTGTATTTACTGGATGCCATCGTGGCCAGGGAGGCGCCGTGAGGAAGCTGTTCGTGCTGGCCTGTGCTTGGGCCTTGGCGGCTTGCCGCCAGGCACCTCCGCCGCAAGCGGCCGCGCCACCGGCGCGGCTGGACGGCGTGGTGGAAATTCCGCCGGAGTCGCCGAAGATGAGGCAGATTCGCGTCGCAGAGGTCCGTGTGGAACGCCTACCCAGGGACGAGTTCACCGCGCCGGCCAAGATCGAGTTCAACCCGAACCGCGTTTCCCGAGTGGTGCTGCCGGCGCCGGGGCGCGTGGCGGAAGTCTTCGTGGCGTTCGGCGACGCCGTGGAAAAAGGCGCCCCGCTGCTGGCGTTAGAAAGCCCCGCAGCGGACGAGGCGGCCGCCGAATACCTGCGCGCGGACTTGACGCTGACGGCGGCGCGGGCGGAGCTGACCAAGGCGCAGCAGGACTACGACCGCGTGCTGGACCTGTTCCGCGGCGATGCGATCGCCAAGAAGGAAGTTCTGGCAGCCGAGACAACGCTGCGCCAAGCCACGGCGGCGGTCGCGCAGGCGGAGACCTCGCGCCAGCACGCCCTAGCGCGGCTCGAGCTGCTGGGCCTGAAACCCGGGGAATCCCGGCCGCGCATCACAGTGCGGGCGCCCCTGTCCGGCAAAGTGATCGAGTTCAACGTGGTGGCGGGCGAGTACCGCACGGACACCAGCCAACCCGTGATGACGCTGGCGGACCTGAGCACCGTCTGGGTGGCGGCGGATGTGCCTGAGACCTCGATCCGTCTGGTGCAGCTCGGCGAGCGGTTCGAAGTGCGGCTCAACGCCTATCCGGGCGAGGTGTTCCAAAGCCGCGTCACACGGATTGCCGACAGCGTCGACCCGGTCAATCGCACGTTGAAGGTTTGGGCGGAGCTGGACAACCGTGCCGGCCGGTTTCGCCCGGAGATGTTCGGAACGGTTCGGCATTTGGAGAGCGAGCGGGACGTGCCGGTGGCGCCTGTGGGGGCGCTGGTGCAGATGGAGGGACGCGAGGCCGTGTTCGTCGAAGAAGCCCCGGGCCGATTCCGCGCGGTGGCGGTGAAGGCGGGCAAGCGGATCGGCGACTGGGTACCGATTGTGGAGGGCTTACGGCCCGGCGCCCGAATCGTGGTGGATGGAGGGATGCTGCTGCGGGGCAACTGAGGGCGATGGAATCGGCGCACATGCTGCTCGTGTTTTTCGACGAGAGCGACACCTGGGGCGACCCGCGGATCCCTTTGTACGAGGCGGTGGTGCGCGTGCTGATGGACGCCGGCATCGCCGGGGCGACGGTGCTCCGGGGCCTGCTGGGCTACGGCGCGGCCCACCAGTTCGCGCAAGACGTGCTCTCGGGGGCCACGGCGGATCGCCCCGTGGTGGTGCTCTCCATCGATCGGGAGGACCGGTTGCGGGCCGTGTTGCCGCGCATTCAGCCCATGATCACGCAGGGGTTGGTCTTTCTCCTGGCCGGTGAGGTGCTTTACAGAGCTGGAGGGAAGGCGGGCGGGTGAGGGGGCTGCTGCGCTTTGCCCTCGAGCAGCGCTTTTTCACGCTGGTGGGGGCGCTGGTGCTCGTGGGCGCGGGGATTTGGTCCTTTTCCCAGCTCCAAATCGAGGCCTATCCGGACATCTCCGATCCCGGCGTAGACGTGATCACGCTGGCCCCGGGGTTGGCGGCCGAGGAAGTGGAGCAGCAGGTCACGATTCCCATCGAACGGGCGCTGAACAACACGCCGGGAGTCATCCACCGCCGGTCGCGGACGATCTTCGGCTTGTCGCTGGTGCAACTGACCTTCGAGCACGATATGGATCTCTACCGGGCTCGCCAGATGGTGCTCGAGCGGCTGCGTGAGGTGGAGCTGCCGGAAGGATTGCAACCGGCGCTTGGCCCCATGGCGACCCCGATCGGGGAGATGTTTCGCTACACCATCGAGGCGCCGCACCTGGACGAGATGCAGATGCGAGAGCTGCAGGACTGGGTCATTGCGCCGCGTCTGCTGCAAGTGGCGGGCGTGGCCGACGTGGTGCCGTTCGGCGGGCTGGTCAAACAGTATCAGATCCAGGTGGACCCGTTGCGGTTGGAAACCTACCGGTTGACGCTGGCCGATATCGCCGAGGCGGTGGCCGCCGCCAACCGGAACGCCGGCGGGGCGCTGCTCGACAGCGGGCAGCAGTCGATGGCCGTGCGCGGCGTGGGGTTGTTGCGCTCGGTGGCGGATATCGAGAACAGCGTGGTCAGCGAGGCCCGCGGCGTGCCCATCTACGTCAAGGATCTTGGCCGGGTGACCGTCGGCCCGGCGCCCCGCACGGGCATCTTCGGACTCAACGAGCGCACCGGGGGGGTCGAGGGGATCGTGCTGATGCGGCGCGGCGAGAACCCGAGCGAGGTGTTGCGACGGGTCCACGAGGCGATTGAGGAGCTGGAGCGGACGCGCCTGCCGGCCGGCGTGCGGATCCGCACCATCTACGACCGCACGGAGCTCGTGGGGAACACCCTGCGGACGGTGTCCCGCACGCTGGTGGAGGGGCTGGTGGTCGTGACGCTGGTCCTGCTGTTTTTCCTGGGCAGCGCGCGGGCGGCGGTGCTGACGGGGCTGACGATTCCGCTTTCGCTGCTGTTCGCCTTCACCGCGATGCGCGTGGCGGGGGTGCCGGCGAATTTGCTCTCGCTGGGCGCGATCGACTTCGGCATCATCGTGGACGGCTCGCTGGTGATGGTCGAGCACATCCTTCACCGGCTGAAGGAGCGGCAGGGGACCGTGGACGCCCATCTGGCGATCCGCGACGCGGCCTTCGAAATGGAGTCTCCGATCTTTTTTTCCATGCTGATCATCATTGCCGCCTACCTGCCGCTGTTCACGTTGGAACGCGTCGAGCGCCGCCTGTTTACGCCGATGGCCTTCACCGTGTGCATGGCTCTCCTCGGGGCGCTGGTGATCTCGATGACGCTGGTGCCGGCGCTGGCCACGCTCTTGTTCCGTCACGGGGGCGGGGGTTGGGACAATCCCTTCATCACGCGCCTGGCGGTCTGGTATCGCCGGACGCTGGAAGTGGTGCTGCGCCGTCCGGGTCGGGTGGTGGCGGCCACCGCGGCCGTGGTCGCAAGTTCGGTGTGGTTGGCCTTTCAGCTCGGTACGGAGTTCTTGCCGCATCTCGATGAAGGCACGATATGGGTCCGGTTGAACCTGCCGCCGGGCACCTCGCTGGACAAGACCGCGCGTGTGGCGGAGGTGATCCGCGGCGAAGTGCGGCGACTGGCCGGCGTGCGCGACGTGGCCTCGCAGGCCGGCCGCAACGACGCCGGCACGGATCCGTTCGGGCCCAACCGGATCGAGTTTCTGATCACGCTGCAACCCTACGCGGAGTGGCCTCGCGGGCGCACCAAGGCGATGCTCGTCGAGGAACTGGCGCGCCTGTTCTCCGAGCAAGCGCCCGGGGCTTCCTACAACATCACGCAGCCGATCATCGACACGGTAACCGAGGCAGTGACCGGCTCGAGCGCCGATCTGGCGATCTTGTTCACCGGGCCCGATCTGCACACCTTGCGCCAGTTGGCGCGCCGGGCGCTCGAGATCGTCAAACAGATTCCCGGGGCGGCCGACAGCTCGATCGAGCAGGAGGAGCGGCAGCCGCAGCTGGTCCTCGAAGTCAACCGCACGGAGATGGCCCGCTATGGCGTGCGGGTGCGGGACTTGCAGGAGCTGATCGAGCTGGCCATCGGCGGGCGAACGGTCAGCACCCTTTACGATGGGGACCGCCGCTTCGACATCACCGTGCGGTACATCCCGGAGGCTCGGGCCGATGCGCGGGCCATCGCTGGCATGCTGGTAGCCACCCCCAGCGGCGCCCGCGTGCCGCTGGGGCAACTGGCCACGGTACGGGTCGTCGATGGGGAGTCCATCATCGCCCGAAGCGAGAACCGCCGCATGATCAGCGTCCGCACGAACATTCGTGGCCGCGATCAGGGTGGCTTTGCGGCCGAAGTGCGGCGGCGGATCGAGCAGGAAATCCCCTTGCCCGACGGTTACGCCGTGGAGTGGGGCGGGCAATTCGAGAACATGGCGCGGGCCAAGGCGCGACTCAGCATTGCCTTGCCGGTGACGGTATTCCTCATTTTCGTGTTGCTGTTTTTTGCCTTCCGCAATGCGCAGGACTCGCTCATCGTCATGCTCACGGTCCCCTTTTCTTTCGTGGGCGGCATCGGCCTGCTGGCGCTGCGCGGTATCCATCTGAGCGTCTCGGCGGCGGTCGGGTTCGTGAGCCTGTTCGGTGTCGCCGTGATGAGCGGGGTGTTGATGCTGACGGAAGTGAACCGCCGGCGGCGTCAACCGGGCGCCGAGCTGCGGCAGATGCTCATCGAGGCGTGCGTGGCGCAGATGCGGCCTGTGCTGATGATGGTGGTGGTCGCGATGCTCGGCATGATCCCTGCGGCACGAGCCACGGGGATCGGCAGCGACGTGCAGCGTCCCCTGGCCACGGTCGTGGTGGGAGGGCTGGCCTCGACCCTGGCGCTGACGTTCGTGGGGCTGCCCGCCCTTTACTACCTCGTGGCGCGGTGGCGCGCCAAACGGGCCTGAATCCTGCTGGGGCGCGCAGGGAGAGAACGAGGCACACGGGCCAAGCTCCGCGACTTTTATGGTAAAGTGAGGGGTCTTCCGGGCGGGTTATGGCCGAAGAGGACAAGGCGCAGGAGAAGGCCCAAGCCAAGCCCGCTGCCGGCGGGCACGGGGCGGCCAAAGCTCCCCCGCCGCCTCCGCCCATGGCCACCGTGCCGTGGGAGAGCGAGCTCACCCAGCGGCTTAAGGAACGCTTCGGCGAAGCGATCCTCGAGTTTGCCTCCTACCGCGGCCAGGAGTTCCTGGTGGCGAAGCCCGAAGCGGTCGTCCCAATCCTCGAATTTCTCCGAAACGAGGCGGCCTTCGATTACCTGGTGGACGTCACGGCCGTGGATTATCCGGACCGGCCGGAGCGCTTCGACCTGGTCTACATCGTCTACAGCTTCGCGCGTAACCATCGCATCCGCATCAAGACGCGAATCCCAGACGGCTACAAGCCCGCCACAGCCACCCGGGTTTATCCGGGCGCCAACTGGCTGGAGCGGGAGGTGTTCGACATGTTCGGGATCGAATTCGCCGGGCACCCGGACATGCGCCGCATCCTGCTGCCGGAGGACTGGCAGGGGCACCCGCTGCGGAAAGACTACAGCATCATCCAGCAGGACGAGCGCTGGGTGAGGGAGAACCTGGGAATCGAAAGCGGCCAATAGGGTATGCCGGAGACGACCTTTCTCGACGCCAGCGAGCTGGTGCTCAATATGGGGCCCCAGCACCCCTCCACCCACGGCGTGCTGCGCGTGATCCTGAAGCTCGACGGGGAAAAGGTGATCGGCGCCGAATGCGTCATCGGCTACCTGCATCGGGGTGTGGAGAAGATCGCCGAGCACCGCACCTACCAGATGTTCGCGCCCTACGTGGACCGTATGGACTACGTGGCGGCGGTCTCCAACGGCTTGGGCTACTGCCTGGCGGTGGAGAAGCTGCTGGACGTGGAGGCGCCGCCGAAGGCGCAGGCGGTGCGCGTGATCCTGACCGAGTTGAACCGCATCGCCAGCCACCTGCTGTGGCTGGGCACCCACGCCCTCGACATCGGCGCCATCACGCCGGTGTTTTACACCTTCCGTGAGCGCGAGGAAATCCTGAACATTTTCGAGAAGTACTGCGGGGCGCGTCTGACCACGCACGCCTTCCGCATCGGCGGGTTGCAGTACGAGATTTACGACGATTTCGAAAAGGACGTCAAGCGTGTCTGCGACCTGCTGATGCCCAAGTTCGACGAATATGAGGAGCTGCTGACGGAAAATCGGATCTGGAAGGCACGCTTGGTCAACGTAGGGATCTTGCGGGCGGAGGACTGCAAGGCCTTTGGCGTGACGGGTCCCTTGCTGCGCGCGGCGGGCGTGAAGTGGGACTTGCGGAAGGCGCAGCCCTACAGCGGCTACGAAAAATACGACTTCGAGATTCCGACGCGGCAAAACGGCGACACGTACGACCGCTACATCGTGCGCATGCAAGAGATGCGGCAGTCGGTGCGCATCATCCGCCAAGCAGTGGACGGGATCCCCGACGGGCCGATCATGGCCAAGGTCCCGAAGGTGATGAAGCCGCCGGTGGGCGAGGTCTACGTTTCCATCGAGGCGCCCAAGGGCGAGCTGGGATATTATGTGGTCAGCGACGGCTCGACGCAGCCCTACCGGGTGCGGGTGCGCCCGCCGTCGTTCGTGAATTTACAGGCGCTCGACCTGATGGCGCGGGGCGCGCTGGTGGCCGACGTGGTGGCCATCATCGGTACAATTGATATCGTGCTCGGCGAGGTGGACCGGTGAGACCGCCCGCCTGGAAAGGAGGTGCATGCGCCAGTTTCTGAGAACCGTGTTCCTGGTGGACCTCCTGAAAGGTCTCTGGGTCACCTTCCGTAGCCAGCACCCCAAGTACATCTACACCGAACAATACCCCGCCCAGCGGCCGAAGGTCGCCGAGCGCTACCGCGGCGCGCCCCGGCTCAACATCCATCCGGAGACCGGCGAGACCCTGTGCATTGCCTGCAACCTGTGCGCGCTCGCCTGCCCGGAGAACTTGATCGTGGTGAGCTGGGAGCGCGACGAGCAGACCAAGCGCAAGGTGCTGACGAATTTCACGTACGACACGTCCCGGTGCATGTTCTGCGGGCTGTGCGAAGACGCCTGTCCGGTGGACGCGCTCGAGCTGACACAGGATTTCGAACTGGCGTTCTACACGCGGGAAGGGGCCATCTGGGACCGCCAGATGCTGGAAGAAGGCCCCAGGCCTACGCGCTACAAGTTCTGAGAGCCGTCAGCGCTCAGCGGCCAGCTTTCGGCGGCGCGCCGTTGAGTGCCGACAGCGGATGGTGATCCATGCTCGACACATTCTTTTTCTATGCGTTTGCGTTGCTGACGCTGGGCGGGGGAATCTTGACCGTGACGCGCCGCAACGCTGTGCACAGCGCCATGTGGCTGATCGTGTCGCTGGCGGGCGCAGCGGGCCTGTACCTTCTGCAAGGGGCGGAGTTTCTCTTTGCCGTCCAGATCGTGCTCTACGTCGGCGGCATCATGGTATTGTTTCTGTTCGTGATCATGCTGGTCAACCTGGACGAAGCCGCCAAAATGCGCCAGTTCAACAAGCAGTGGTGGGTGGCGCTGGCGTGCGTGTCGGGGGTGGGGGCCCTGGTGGCGTATTTTCTCCGGCAGGGCGCCGGCGCCTTCCGGCTGGCGCGGCCGCCCCAGGGCGCTCCGATTCTCGAGGGCAACACCGAGCGCATCGCCGACGTGCTGTTCTCCGAGTACCTGCTGCCGTTCGAGATCGCCAGCGTGCTACTGCTGGTGGCCATCGTCGGCTCGGTCCTCATGGCCAAAAGGAAGGTGTGAATGGCTCGCGGGAAGGTGAGCTCCGCTGACGCGGACGGCGACGGGAGGGCAGTTCGAGCCTGATGTTGCACCCCATCACGACGGTTCACTACCTGTTATTGAGCGCGGCGCTTTTGCTGGTGGGAACAATCGGCGTGCTGACGCGCCGCAATGTGGTCATCATCTTGATGTCCATCGAGCTCATTCTGAACGCGGTCAACATCAACCTGATCGCCTTCTCGCGCTACTTCGGCGATGTGACCGGCCAGATCTTCGCCATCTTCGTGATTGCCGTAGCCGTGGCGGAGGCGGCAGTGGGTCTGGGGATTCTGATCGCGCTGTTCCGCAACAAAGAGACGGTTTGGGCCGACGAGATCGAGCTGCTGAAGTGGTGAGGGCGCGATGAGTCTTTTCCTGCGACGGTGGTAGGCCGCCGGTGAGGTCGCCATGACGTTTTTGGACCTGATCTGGCTGATCCCCCTGTTTCCTCTGGCCGGCGCGGCGATCATGCTCTTTCTGGGGCGCAAGCTGGATCCACAGCAGCCGTCGGCGGTGGCGCTGGCGCCCGGCGTCGGGCCGGCGCCGGGTATGCACGGCCTCGGCCATGCGGGGCACTCGCACGCGGGACCGGGGAAGAAGCTGATCAGCCTGCTCTGTCCGGGCACGGTGCTTTTGTCGCTGATTTTCTCGATCGGCGCCGTGGCCGAGCTGGCGCGGCTGCCGGAGAAGACACACCAGCTCATTCTTTACACCTGGATCGCCGGACTGCCCTTCCAGACCGCCACGGGGAGTCTGGCGCGTTTCAGCGCCGACTGGGGGTTTCTGCTCGACCCGCTGAGCGCGGTGATGATCCTGGTGGTGACCGGGGTCGGCTTTCTCATCCACGTCTACTCGATCGGCTACATGGGCCACGAGGGGGGCTACTACCGCTTCTTCGGCTACATGAACCTGTTCGTGTTCTTCATGCTCATGCTGGTGCTGGCGAACAACTATGCACTGCTGTTCGTGGGCTGGGAGGGCGTGGGCTTGTGCAGTTACTTGCTGATCGGATTTTATTTCCACAAGAAGTCGGCCAGCGACGCAGCCAACAAGGCCTTCATCGTGAACCGCATCGGCGACGCAGGGTTCATTTTGGGAATGCTCATGATGTTCCACGTCTTCGGAACGGTGCGGTTTGCCGATGTCAATCGCGCACTCGCCGGGCCGGGGTATGCGCCGGAGGCGTCCTGGGGTGTGCTGAGCGTGATGGCGCTGCTGCTGTTCGTGGGCGCCACGGGCAAGTCCGCGCAGTTTCCGCTGTACGTGTGGCTGCCGGACGCCATGGAGGGGCCGACGCCGGTGTCGGCGCTGATCCACGCGGCCACGATGGTGACGGCCGGCGTGTACATGGTGGCGCGTTCCAATGCGCTGTTCAGCCTCGCACCGGCGACGTCGGACATCGTGGCGGTGATCGGAGCCTTCACGGCGATTCTGGCGGCGTCGATTGCGCTCGTGCAGAACGACATCAAGCGGGTGCTGGCGTACTCGACCGTGAGCCAGCTTGGTTACATGTTCCTGGCCTGCGGCGTGGGGGCGTACTGGGTAGCGATCTTTCACTTGTACACCCACGCATTTTTCAAGGCACTGCTGTTTCTGGGCGCCGGCTCGGTGATTCACGCGCTCGGGGGCGAGCAGGACATGCGGCGGATGGGTGGGCTGAAAGAGAAGCTGCCGACGACCTACTGGACGATGCTGGCGGGCTCGCTGGCCATCGCCGGGATTCCAGGTCTGGCGGGCTTTTTCTCGAAGGACGAGATCTTGTGGCAGGTTTACAGTTCGCCGCAGGGTTCCACGGCGCTGTTCGTCGTGGGGCTGATCACGGCGGGGATGACCGCCTTCTACATGTTCCGGTTGATGTTTCTTACCTTCCACGGCAAGCCCCGGATGGACGCGCACACGCTGGCGCACGCTCACGAGTCGCCGCCGGTGATGACGGTTCCGCTGGCGGTGCTGGCGGCGGGCAGCGTGCTGGCGGGCTGGATCGGCGTGCCGAAGCTGTGGACGGCGTTTCCGGACGCCTTCCGGTCGTTCGAGCACTGGCTGGAGCCGGTCATGCTCCGGGCGGCGGCGCACGGGGCCGACGCCGGGCACCACGACGCCGCGACGGAATGGTTGCTGATGGGGCTGTCGGTGGCAGTGGCGCTGGGCGGCATTTGGGTGGCGCGCGTGTTTTACTTGCGGCGCCCGGAGCTGCCGGAGCGCCTGGCCCAGTCCGCCCCGGGCCTCTACAACACGCTGCTCAACAAATGGTACGTGGACGAGGTCTACGGGGCGGTGTTCGTGGACGGCTTGGCCAAAGGCGGCGGCACAGCCCTGAGCGAGTTCGACGCCCGCGTGGTGGACGGAGGCGTCAACGGCACGGGATGGCTGGCGCGCTTCACGTCGCAGCTTTCGATCTGGTGGGACACCTGGATCGTGGACGGGGCGGTGCGCCTGGTGTCGTTCGCGGTGAAAGTCGTTTCCTATCCGGTGCGGCTGCTGCAAACTGGCTATGTGCAGGCCTACGCCCTGATCTTCGTGCTGGGCGTGCTGGTGATTTTCGGCTACTACTGGATGCGGTGAGGCGATGAGCGAGCACCTGTTGAGCATTGTCCTATTCACCCCGCTGGCCGGCCTCATCGTGCTGTTGTTCCTGCCGTCGGAGAACAAGAACCTGATCCGGGCCTGGGCGAATCTGACGGCGCTCGCCGGATTTCTGGTGTCCATCCCGCTGGCGACCCGCTTTGACAAGAACCAGCCGGGCTTTCAGTTCGTCGAGAAAGCGGACTGGATCCCGAGCCTGGGAGTGAAATACTACATCGGCATCGACGGCATCAGCCTGCTGCTGGTGCTGCTGACGACGCTGGTGGGCTTCCTGGCGATCCTCTCCTCCTGGAGCGCGATCACCGAACACGTCAAGGCCTACTACGCCATGTTCCTGCTCCAGCAGACCGGCATGATCGGCGTGTTCGTGGCCCTGGACTTCTTCCTGTTCTACGTGTTCTGGGAAGTGGTGCTGGTGCCGATGTACTTCATCATCGGCGTCTGGGGCGGGCCGAGGAAGCTGTACGCGGCGGTGAAGTTCTTCCTGTACACGCTCGCCGGCAGCGTGCTGATGCTGCTGGGCATCCTGACGCTGTATTTCCAGCATCACCGGCAGTTCGGCTACTACACCTTCGAGATTTCCGAGCTCATGAAGTTGGATCTGCCGCTGGGGCTCCAGCAGTGGGTGTTCTGGGCGTTCTTCATCGGGTTCGCCATCAAGGTGCCGATGTTTCCGTTCCACACCTGGCTGCCGGACGCGCATACCGAGGCGCCGACGGCGGGCTCGGTGGTGCTGGCGAGCATTTTGCTCAAGATGGGCACCTACGGCTTCCTGCGGTTCTCGCTGCCGCTGCTGCCCAAGGCCTCGATTGACCCGCTGATCGTGCAGGCGCTGGTGGGGCTTTCGATCGTGGCGATCATCTACGGCGCGCTGGTGTGCCTGATGCAGCAGGACTGGAAGAAGCTGGTGGCGTATTCGTCGGTGAGCCACCTGGGCTTCTGCACGCTCGGGATCTTTGCGCTCAATCCCAACGGGATCGCGGGCAGCGTGATTCAGCAGATCAATCACGGCATCTCGACGGGCATGCTGTTTTTGCTCGTCGGAGCGATTTACGAACGGCGGCACACGCGCGAAATCGGGGAATACGGCGGGCTGGCGCACGTGATGCCGGTCTTTGCCACGGTGTTCGCCTTCGCCATGCTGAGCTCGGCCGGCCTGCCGCTGCTGAACGGTTTCGTGGGTGAGTTCACGATCTTGCAAGGGGCGTTCGAAGCCAACCGCTGGTGGGCCGCGCTGGCCGTGACGGGGGTCGTGCTGGGCGCGGCCTATCTGCTGTGGCTGTACCAGCGCACGATGCTCGGGCAGGTGACCAACCCGAAGAACCTCGGGCTGCCGGACCTGAACCTGCGGGAGCTCGCGGTGTTTGCGCCGTTGATCGCCTGGGCGGTGTGGATCGGGGTGTATCCCAAACCGTACTTCGAAGTCCTGGAGAAACCGGTGGCGCAGCTCGTCGAGCGGGTGCGGCCCGGTTACCTTCAGCAGGCCGTGACGGCGCACGCTGAGGCGCCGGTTGCGCCGGCCGTGCGAGGGGCGCGATGAGCCAGTACTACACGACGACGGATCACTTCGTGCTGGTGCCGGCGCTGATGCTGGCCCTATTCGGCTGCGCCGTGCTGCTGTTCGAGGTTCTCGTGTTCCCCCACCCGCGGCAGCGCAAGTGGCTGCTGCTGTTCGTCCTGCTGGGGCTGGCCTTTGCGGGGGCGGGAGTTTGGCGTCAGCAGAATTTTCTGGCTTCGCAGGGGATCGAGGAGCTGACGGCCTTCGGAGGCACCCTCACCGTAGACGGCTTTGCGATCTTCTTCAACTGGATCTTTCTGGCGGCGTCGCTCATCGTGACGCTGATCTCCTACCGTTATCTGGAGGTGGAAGGGGAGCACCACGGCGAGTACTATGGGCTGATTCTGCTCGCCAACTGCGGGATGTTTTTCCTGGCGACGGGGACCGACCTGATCACGCTGTTCATCGGGCTGGAGCTGATGGCCCTGTGCTTCTACATTTTGGTGGGGTTCCTGCGGGAAGATCGGCGCTCCAACGAAGCGGCGTTGAAGTACCTGCTGCTGGGGGCGTTTTCGAGCGGCTTTTTGGTCTACGGCTTCTCGGTGCTGTACGGGCTGGCGGGCTCGACCAAGCTGCGGGCGGTGGCCGATGCCCTGGCGTCGCGGGAGCCGTGGGATCCGGTGGTGTTCCTGGCGCTGGCGACGACGGCGGTGGGACTGCTGTTCAAGATCTCGGCGGTGCCGTTCCACATGTGGGCGCCGGATGCGTATGAAGGCGCGCCGACCACGGTGACGGCGTACCTTTCGGTCGGCTCCAAGGCGGCCTCGTTCGCCCTGCTGCTGCGCGTCTTTTTGATGCCGCTGGGTGCGGCGCGGGAGGTGTGGGAGCCCCTGCTGGCGGCCGTGGCGGTGGCGACCATGACGGTGGGCAATCTGGCGGCGGTGACGCAGACCAACATCAAGCGCCTGCTGGCCTACAGTTCCATCTCGCATGCAGGCTACATCCTGCTGGGCCTCATCGCGGGTAACGAGACCGGCATCAAGGGCGTGCTCGTGTACATTCTCGTGTACACGTTCATGAATCTCGGCGCCTTTTTGGTGGTGGTGGCGCTGCGGCGCAAGGATCTATTGGGCGAGGACCTGGACGACCTGGCGGGTTTGGTGTACAAGAGCCCCGGCTATGCGATCCTCATGCTGATCTTCCTGCTGTCGCTGGCCGGGATCCCGCCCACGGCGGGTTTCATCGCCAAGTACTACATTTTCCTGGCGCTGATCGAGACGCGACACTACGTGCTGGCGGTGATCGGAACGTTGTACGTAGCGGTGGCGATTTACTACTACTTCCGGATCGTGCGCAGTATGTTCCTTGCGCCGCTGGCGGACACAGGTCCGCTGACGACGAGCTTCGGGTTGCGGCTGGCGCTGGTAGTGACAGGCGTGCTGACGCTGGGCATCGGCATTTATCCCGAGCCGTTCCTGGGCTTCGCTCAGACTTCGCTGGCGAGGTAAGGCGCGATGGAAAGCTGGCTCGAGCATCCGCTGTTCGCTCCGGTGGTGACCACGCTGGTGATCGTGGCGCTGTTTCCGCTGGTGGCGGGCTACATCGTGCTCGTGGAGCGCAAGCTGCTGGCGGATTTTCAGGTTCGGCTGGGGCCGATGCGCGTGGGGCCGCACGGATTGTTGCAGCCGATCGCCGACGCCTTGAAGTTGCTGCTCAAAGAGGACGTGATCCCGGAGAAGGCCGACAAGGGGATCTTCTGGGTGGCGCCGGTGATTTCGACCTTCACGGCGCTGACGGCGTTCGCGGTAATTCCCTTCAGCAATTACATCTTCGTGACGGACGTCAACGTGGGGCTGCTGGTGATCTCGGCGATGTCGGCGGTGGGGATCCTGGGGATCATTCTGGGCGGCTGGGCGTCCAACAGCCACTACCCGCTGCTCGGGGCGCTCCGCAGTGCGGCGCAGCTGGTCAGCTACGAAGTGGCGCTGGCGCTGGCCCTGCTATCCGGCGTGATGATGGCGGGCACGCTGAGCATGGTCAACATCGTGCGGGCGCAGCAGGAACGGCAGATCTGGTTTTTGTTCGAGAACTACGGGCTGATGATCGTCCCGTTCATGGTCTATCTGATTTCGGCCGTGGCGGAGACCAACCGGGCGCCGTTCGACCTGCCGGAGGCGGAGTCGGAGCTAGTGGCCGGTTTCCACACCGAATACAGCGGGTTCCGGTGGGCGCTGTACTTCTTGGCCGAATACGCCAACATGTTCGTGGTGGCGGCCGTGGCGGTGACGCTGTTCTGGGGCGGATGGCTGCGGCCCTTTCCGAACGTGGCGTGGCTGGAGTGGCCGCTCAACTACGCCTTTCCGGCGCTGCTGTTCGGGGTTTCCGGCGTCGGGTGCGTGCCGCTGGCGCGCCGGTTGAAAAGCACGGTCCAGCGGAGGCTGCTGCTGGCAGTGGCGGGGCTTTTGCTCCTTGTGGCGGCAGCCTTTCTTACGCCCGCCGTCAACCAAGCGGTGATTGGGCTGTTCTGGTTCCTGCTGAAAGTGGCGGTGATCCTGTACTGGATGATTTGGTTCCGGGGCACGTTCCCGCGGTTCCGCTACGACCAATTGATGAACATCGGCTGGAAGTACATGATCCCGATCGCCATGGGCGCGATCCTGGTCAACGCGGTCGTCGGGATGTGGAAGGGGTCGTAATGAAGTCCTTGGGGACGGCAGGGTAGAGGCGCACAGCCTGCGGCGCGCGCACAGAATTCGGGAACCTCACTTTGAGCTGAGCCGTACGTCTAACAGTGGGGAAGGATCTTCCCGCCGGGCGGCGCGCCGTTCCCCCTACCCGTCAAGACTTCGCCGCCCCGGGGCCTTCCCCCCGACTCGTCCTAGCTTCTGCGTGGCAACGGGGATCCGAGCCGTTGGGCTTTGAGCTAACCTTTGCGGCTCGAGTATCTGTTCAGGGCGCTGACGAACCGCTCGGCCTCCTTGGGCGGTGGCAGCTCGTTCTCGATGATCTCCTTGTTCTCCACAGTGCGGCCGTAGAGGGCGCGGTTGTCGCTCAGATCCTGGCGCAGGGTAGCACCTTGCAGCGAGACTCCCGCGAAAACGCCACGCGAGCGCGACCAGGACAGGATCTCGGCAGTCATGAAAGCGTCGGTTTGCGCCGCGGCGGTGCGGCCCACCGGTCCGGCGGCCACGCTGGCGTCTCCGCCCAGGGTAAACTTGCTCGACAGCAGCCGCTGAGCCCCGCGCTCGTTCATCACCAGCAGGATGACATCGGTTTCCGACCCCCCGATTTGCAAGCCGAAACTGCCGCCCTCGATTCGCACGGTCGCCGGCCCCGTCCACCCCGCGCCGCTTTTCTTACGGCACGAGAAGTAGCCTTTCCCGTACTTGGCGCCGAAAATGAACGCGCCCTTTTTCAGGCCGGGCACGATGGCGACGCAGTGGGCTTTGTCCAGCAGCTCCTGCGGGATGGCCTTGTCTGGGATGGCCATGACTTCTTCGAACACTGTGGCGGCCGCTTCGAGGCGCCTGACGTGCTCCGGTTGCGCGTACGCCGCGAGAGCGACGGCGAAAGCAACGGCGATGCGGGCGGAATTCATCATCTCCTCCCCAAGAAACGCAGACGGACATTGAAGGCTCGCGGTTGCCCCCGCCCGAAAGTCAGGAACGACGGCGAGTCTACATTGTTGTTTACCACATTCGGGTTGCCGTGATGGGTTAGATTGTTGAAGCCGAAGCGCAAGGCCCACAGATAGCTCAGGAAGCGGAACTTGCGCTCGAGGTGTAGGTTGACGTTGAAGTAGTACGGGAAGCGCATGCGATTCGGCCGGCCGACGAGGAATCCCTCTTCGTTGAGGACGCTGAAAGGGAACCCCGAGCGGGCTTCGACCAGAAAGGCCACGCTGGTATCGTGGACGAGGAATCCGAGCGACTCCGGCACGAGGCGCCGCGGTACCGGAGCCGAGCCCCAGGTGAGGAACCGATGGGGCGCATCCCAGTCGGTGGGCCCCGGAGCCTGCGGGGCGAAGACCGGATTTTCGAGACTGTAGTCCACTACCGCGTTGGAGCGAGACCGAGAGAAGACGTAGCTTGCGAGCCAAGCGTATTGCCCGGCAAACAGCTTCCGCAGCGTCAGCTCCACGGCGTCGTAGCGGTCGGAGCGTTGATTACGGAGCCAGAAAATGACCGCGGAGTCCGGGGATCCGCCTTCGGTGAACGTCAATCCGTGGTCACCGCGCCGGCGAAGGTAGGCGGATTTCACATACAGATCCCCCGGCAGCTTCCGCTCCAAACTCAGGCTGAACAGGCGCGCTCGCGGGACGCGCAGGGCGCGTTCGTCGGCACCGAACGAGGTCATCACCGGTCCTCGCGCCACGGTTCCGGCAGGCGAAAAGAAGGTGGCCAGGCTCACCTGGTCCTGATGACGGGTGAGGGGTTCGAGGTTGAGGGAGTCGTTGAAGACCCCCCAACCGGCAGCGAGCTTCGTATCGCGCAGGAAGGCAGGCGCCCAGGCCGCCGACAGCCGCGGCGACCAGACCAGGTCCCGGACGATCTGGTCCCAGTCGGCTCGAAGTCCCAGTTCGAAGAGGAGTCCTTCGCGGAGACTCCAGCGGTCCTGTGCGTAAAGCGCCGTTTCCAAGTTGGTCTTCCGGCGCCGCCCAGCGCCGGCGAAGCAGACGTATCGGGCCGGGGTCCCGTCGTTGCGTAGGACCAGGTAGTCATGACGTCCCGCGCTCTGGCGGAAGGCAGAACGCTGCACGTCGGCCCCGAACTTGAGCTGGTGCCGCCCCCGCGCCTCCCAGGTCGGCAGGGTGAAGTTGGCGATCCATTGCTGCCGCTCCGTGTGCCGGGTGATATCCGCAAAGAAATTTCCGCGGCGGCCATTCGGGGAGATGACGTACGTTTCTTTGCCGAGGGGACTCTTGCGTTTTACGCCGCGGCTGGCGGCGAAACCGAATTCGATCAGGTACCCTCCGGCCAGGTAGAGCTGGTCGCGGACGGCGCCGAAGACGAAATTACGGCGGTGGTGGGTCGTGGTCTCGGCGGGGTCGAGAAACGACAGACCTTGGCGGTTGGCGTCGATGTAATTGACCAGAAAGCTGCCGGTCAGGATGTGCGCCGGGGTCAGGTTGACCTGAAAGCGGGTCAGATTGCTGGTGGTGAGGCTGCGGGTACGGTTCGCCCCGGGGGGCAGTTCGCGGATGGTGTCCACGTCGTAGAACATGTCGAAGCCGTGGTGGAACCAAGCGCGGCTGCGGACGAGCGGCCCGGAGACCGTCGCCCGGGGTGTCCACTTGTTGATGAACAGGCCACGTTCGCTCCCGATGCCGGGGATGAAGTTCGTGGCCCCGAAGCGCCACCGGTCGTCGCCCATGCCCGTCTTGATGTCGAGGGCGCCGGCGGAGCCACGGGATTTTTCGACCGAGAATCGGCTGGTTTCCAGATCGAGGCTGCGCACGGCGTCAATGTTAAGCCGCAGGTCGAGCTGGCCCGAAGCGGGATCCGAGACATTGAATCCGTCCAGGTTGAAGCTGGTCTGGTCGGTGGAGCCGCCGTTGAAATGGAGCCGTCCCTGACGGTCCTGCAGCACGCCGGGAAACAACGGGAGGGCGTTGCGGAAATCGTGGGAAGCCGGATAGGGGATGTCGAGAATCTCCATGTTGTTGAGCTGCTTCTGGTCGGAGGTCTCGGCAAAGTCGATCACCGGCGGCGAATAGGTGACATCCACCTGCTCGGCGAGTTCTCGCAGGTGATGCAAGGTCACGACGATTTCCGTGTCGGCCTCCTCGATCCAGACCCGGTGGTTGTCGAGCCGAAAGAAGCCGGGCTTTTCGGCACGGAGGAGGTACTCGCCTGGCTCGGGCAGGTTCAATGCGAACCGCCCCTGGCTTTCCGAGAGCACGACGAACGGCTGGGAAGCCGAGGCGGAGCGCAATTCCAGCCGCGCGCCCGGAACCGGCGCGCCATTCTCGTCGGTGACTTTGCCCTGGATGGCGACTTGCGCCGCGAGCACCGCGGGTGCCCACAGCCACACCCCGATCGCCCACAGCGCCCCGAAGAGCCGGGCCGCCACCGGCATGGCTTCATTGTTGCACAGGCCTCGGGGCGGCCATACCGGCGGGTTGAGGGTGCGTCGGTTAGCTCGCTTGCGGCACCGCGCTGCCCCTCACGTGGCCGCCTCATGCGCGCACCAGACGGAAGCGGCTGATCTCGGGCGCGCAGTTCACCCGAACCGGAACCGCCAGGTAGCCGAGCCCGCGATTGACATACAGGCTGCAGCCATGCTCCCGGTAGAGCCCGCTCACATACCGGAAGCGGGACGAGAACAGCCCGACGGCATGACCGTCGCGGTGGTAAAACACCACCTGGCCGCCGCCGTGCGTGTGTCCGGCCAGCGTCAGCCCGATCCCGAACCGGGGAACCTCGCTGAAGGTGTCCGGATGGTGGACGAGCAGGATCGAGGGCGTTTCGGGCGGCAACTGGGCAGAAAGCCGCGCTAACTGGCGCCGCGTCTCCACCGGCTTGTACCGGTAAAAGTTGCGTTCGCCAGGCCGGCTCATCCAATCCAGGCCCAGGATGGCGAGACGATCTTCGCCGCGGCGCAGATAGGCAACCTCGTTGCGCAGCGTGCGGATGCCCAGATCTCGCAGCCCCTGAGCGATGGTTTCGCCTCCGACGAACTCTCCGCGGGAGCTGTAACGATCCGAGGTCAGGTCGTGGTTGCCCAGGACGGCCACCACGCCCAACGAAGGACGCAGTCCTTTCAGGCCGGCCAGCAAGTCCGGAAGCGCCTCCAGGCTGCGGTCGATCAGGTCCCCAGTGAGCACCACCAGATCGGGACGCAGCCCGTTGACTAGACTCACCCAGTAGGCCACCTCCTCGCGCCGGATGTAGGTGCCTACGTGCAGATCCGTGAGGTGGACGATCGTTACGCCTTCGAGCGACCGAGGAAGGTGAGCCATGGGGATCGCCAGTTCCGGTGAGATCTCGACCTCGTCGAAGGACTCGCCGAACTTGTACGCCGAGGCGCCATAGAGGGCCGGGACGAGCAGCCCCGCGCTCGTGGTGAAAAAGCTCCGGCGCGAGACCCCCTCCGCAACGGTGTTTGGGCGCGGCAACCCCGGTCGGCTTCGCAGCACCAGCCTGCCGGCCGCCACCCCTGCGGCCCGGATGATATAGGCCGGGACGAGGATGAGCGTGCACAACAGGGCCGTCGTGTACCAGGCGAGCGACGGCTGGAAAATGGCGCGCAGCGTGGAGGCGCTGACGTTGTAAAGGAGATAGTCCGAAAGCGAGCGGACCCAGAGTACGCCCAAGGGGACGTTCAGCGCGAGGACAACGAGGCTCACCGACAGCAAAGCCCATCGGCGGGACTTGGGCGGGACCCCGGCCTGAATGGCGCGGTACACCGCGTACAACGGCACGGCGTTGAGCAGCAAGAGGATAATGGAGAGCGTGGTTCGGATGCCCATCCCGGAGGCTGCAGCAGCGCGCCGATCGCTTGCATTATAACAAGCGCGCCGACCCGGGTTCCTCGACCACGATCGGCGGCGCACGCTCTGTGGGCGTTGCCTTTCGCGGCGGCGCAAGAGCTGGCGGCCCGCGATTCGAGAAACTTAACCCGGTTTGTTACAATGAAGTTGGAAAGGTCCCTCCGCATGGCTCACAAACCACCGTTTCCGCAAGGCGCTCAGGTCGAGCATCCCAAGTTCGGTTTTGGCACCGTGCTGTGGAGTAACGAGGAACACATCGTGATCAAATTCGACGAGCACGGCGAGAAAAAGTTCGTCACTCCGATCGTGTTCCCGCACTTGAAGAAGAGCGATCGCGAGCCGCCGGCGGAGAAAAAACGTTCGCGCAGCCGGAAACCCAAGGCGGCGCCGGCCGTGGCGGGTTGACGTCAAAGACCCGGTGCGCGGTGGTAGACTGAGAAGTTTCCATGCGGTTCGGCGTCGTGGTGTTCCCGGGGAGTAATTGTGACCACGACGCCTGGTACGCCATCTCTCGGAATCTCGGCTGCCCGGCGGAATTCATCTGGCACCAATCCCAGAGCTTGGGTAACGTGGACGCTGTGATCCTGCCCGGCGGCTTTTCCTACGGTGACTATCTGCGCTGCGGGGCGATCGCGAAGTTTTCCCCCGTCATGGCGGCGGTGCGGCGCTTCGCAGCCGACGGCGGGCTGGTCCTGGGCATCTGCAACGGGTTCCAAATTCTGGCGGAAAGCGGCCTGTTGCCCGGAGCGCTCATCCGGAACCGCGGCCTAAAATTTATCTGCCGGCAGGTGGAATTGGAAACGGTCACCGCCAACAGCCCGTTCACCTGCCTGGCCTCGAAAGGGCAGACCCTGCGTATGCCTATCGCTCACGGCGAAGGCTGCTATTACGCTGACGAGCGGACGTTGGACGAGCTGGAGGCCGAAGACCGCGTCGTATTCCGCTATCGGGACAATCCCAACGGTTCCCTGCGCGATATCGCCGGGATCCTGAACCGGGAGCGCAACGTCATGGGCTTGATGCCCCACCCGGAGAGGGCCACGGAGCCGCTGATGGGCTCAAGCGACGGTTTGCTCGTGTTTCGTTCCATGGCGGCCGCCTTCGCCGTGAGGTAGAATGACAAGGGTTTCAGCGCCCACCTCCCTCGGCCGGGAAGTTTGGCGGCAGGCCGCCGGCGGCAGATGAGCACGCTCACGCCCGAGCTGATCTCGGCGCACCAGCTCACCGAGCAAGAGTACCAGCGCATCGTTTCCATTCTGGGCCGCGAGCCCAATTACACCGAACTCGGCATCTTCAGTGTGATGTGGAGCGAGCACTGCTCCTACAAGAGCTCCCGCGTGCACCTGAAGAAGCTACCGACCCAGGGTTCCCATGTGATTCAAGGCCCGGGGGAGAACGCCGGTGTGATCGACGTCGGCGGCGGCTGGGCCGTGGCCTTCAAGATCGAGTCCCACAACCACCCGAGTTTCATCGAGCCGTTTCAAGGGGCGGCGACCGGCGTCGGCGGCATCCTGCGGGACATTTTCACCATGGGCGCGCGGCCGATCGCGGTGCTGGACTCGCTGCGCTTCGGGCCGCTGGACGATCCACGGACCGGCGCGCGGAACCGCCGGATCCTCGCAGGAGTGGTCTCCGGCATCGCGCACTACGGCAACTGTTTCGGCGTTCCCACGGTCGGCGGCGAGTGCGTCTTCGAGACGGGCTACAGCGGCAATCCCCTCGTCAACGTTCTAGCCCTCGGCGTCGCGCGCAAAGACCGAATCTTTTACGCGCGGGCGGCGGGCGTGGGCAACCCGGTGATTTACGTGGGGGCCAAGACGGGCCGGGACGGCATCCACGGGGCTTCCATGGCTTCGGCGGAATTCACCGGGGACGCCAGGCAAAAGCGGCCCAACGTGCAGGTGGGCGACCCCTTCCTGGAAAAACTCCTGCTCGAAGCTTGCCTGGAGGCGATGGAAACGGGCGCGATCGTGGCCATCCAGGACATGGGCGCTGCCGGCCTGACATGCTCGACCTGCGAGATGGGCAGCCGCGGCGGCGCCGGCATCGAGATCGACCTTCAATACGTCCCCCAGCGCGAGGCCGGCATGACCCCCTACGAGATCATGCTTTCCGAATCGCAGGAGCGCATGCTGCTGGTGGCCGAAAAGGGGCGCGAGGAGGAAGTGTTCCGCGTCTTCCGCAAGTGGGGGCTGGACGCGGTGACGATCGGGTGCGTGACTGCGGACGGCATGTTGCGCGTCAAGAATCACGGCCGCGTGGTGGCGGAAATTCCCAACCGGGCGCTGGCGGACGAGGCGCCCGTCTACGAACGCCCGTACACCCGGCCGCTGCGCAAGTATCCGATGGACGCGCCGCCGTTCCGCAGCGCCGATCTGGAGGCGGATTGGAAGGCGCTGCTCGCCTCCGGCGATGTGTGCTCCAAGCGGTGGATCTGGGAGCAGTACGACTACATGGTGCGCACCAACACGGTGGCGGGGCCGGGAGGCGACGCGGCCGTGCTGCGGATCAAGGAGACAGACATTTCCCTAGCAGTCGCCCTCGACGGCAACGGGCGCTACTGCGCGCTGGCGCCGCGCCAGGGCGCCCGGCTGGCGGTGGCGGAGTGCTGCCGGAACCTCTCCACCGTCGGGGCCCTGCCAGTGGCGGCCACCAACTGCCTGAACTTCGGCAACCCGGAGCGGCCGGAGATCATGGGCCAACTCGTGGAAGCCATCGAGGGGATGGCCGAGGCGTGCCGCTTCTTCGAAACGCCCATCACGGGCGGCAACGTGAGCCTCTACAACGAGACGTTGGGAGAAGCCATCGATCCGACGCCGGTCGTCGGCGTGGTCGGCCTGCTCAAAACCGGTCCGCCGCTGACGGCGGACTTCAAACGCCCGGGGCGAGCCGTCATCCTGCTTGGCGGCCTCGGCGATTGTGACGAGATTCAGTTCGGCAGCACCCAATACGCCAAGGTCGTGCTCGGACGCATCTGGGGGTTGCCGCCGGCGCTCGATATGGACTACGAAAAGCGCGTCCAGGCGGCGATGCGGGAGATTGCGGCGGCGGGTCTGGCCGAGTCGGCGCACGATGTGAGCGACGGCGGGCTGGCCGTGGCGCTGGCGGAGTCGAGTTTCGGTCCCGCGGGCGTGGGAGCCGTGGTCGAGCTCGCAAGCGGGATGCGGGAGGAGTTCCTGCTGTTCCACGAGGGCCCATCGCGGATCCTGCTGTCTACGGAGCATCCGGAGGCCGTCGAGGCCATTGCGCGCCGGCACGGCGTCGAGGCCCCGCGGATCGGCGTCACCGTCGAAGGACGCATCCGGTTGGCCGCCAGAGGGCGGGTGCTGGTCGAGTCTGCGATCGAGCCGCTGCGGCGACTCTGGGAAACGGCGCTCGAGAGAATGCTGGGGGTGTAAACATGCGGCGGGACGGATTTCGCGAAGAGTGCGGCGTGTTTGCCATCTACGGCCATCCGGAAGCCGCTAATCTCACGTACCTGGGATTGTACGCTTTGCAACACCGGGGTCAGGAGAGCGCGGGGATCGCCTCGAGCGATGGGCGAGAGATTCACTGCTTCAAAGCCATGGGCCACGTGGCCGAAGTGATCACGCCCCAGGTGCTCGCCGGGCTGCCCGGGCAGGCGGCCATCGGCCATACGCGTTATTCCACCGCCGGCGACACGGCGCTCCACAACGCTCAGCCCTTCTCGGTGGCCTGTAACAAGGGCCGCATTGCCGTGGCGCACAACGGCAACATCACCAACGCCATGGAGCTGCGGCGGGAGCTCGAGCGGGATGGTTCGATTTTCCAGGCTTCGAGCGACACCGAAGTGATCCTGCACTTGGTGGCGCGCTCGCGGGAGCGGACGCTGGCGGCTGCGCTGCGCGAGGCGTTGCTTCAGCTGGAAGGGGCGTTTTCGCTCGTGTTTCTCGCGCAGGACTGTGTGATCGTGGCGCGGGACCCGCACGGATTCCGGCCGCTGGCCATGGGCCAGATGGAGCTGTCTGGCGGGGGCAAGTGTTACGTGTTCGCCTCGGAGACCTGCGCATTCGATTTGATCGGCGCCGTGTATCTGAACGACGTCGAGCCGGGAGAGATGGTGATCGTTTCGCCGGCGGGTTTGCGGCGGGAGCGCTACGCGCCGGCGGCGGCGCCGTCCTACTGCGTCTTCGAGCATGTCTACTTTTCCCGCCCGGACTCGGTGGTATTCGGCCGCTCCGTGGAGGAGTCGCGGGAGATGCTGGGCCGGCTGCTGGCGCGGGAGCATCCGGCGGTGGCGGACGTGGTGGTGCCGGTGCCGGATTCGGGGGTGGCAGCGGCCATCGGTTACGCCGCCGAGTCCGGCATCCCGTTCCGCCACGGCCTGATCCGGAACCATTACGTGGGCCGGACCTTCATCGAACCCTCCCAGGCGATCCGGGATTTCGGCGTAAAGCTGAAGCTGAATCCCGTCCGGCACTTGCTCGAGGGCAAGAGCGTGGTGCTGGTGGACGATTCCATCGTGCGGGGCACCACGTCGCGCAAGATCGTGCGGATGGTGCGCAGCGCCGGCGCCCGCGAGGTGCACCTGCGCATCTCCTGCCCGCCTACCATTTCGCCGTGCTACTACGGCGTGGACACCCCCACCAAAGCGGAGCTGATCGCTGCCAACAGCACGGTGGAGGAGATCCGGCGGTTCGTCGAAGCGGATACGCTCGGGTATCTCTCGCTTTCGGCCCTGCGCCAGGCCGTGGGAGACGAACGCCTGGAATACTGCTACGCCTGCTACACGGGCGATTATCCGACCGACATCGTTTCGGTCGAAGACTTGATGGCGGCCAAGCCCCGCCGGTGAGGCCCCGCGTCGCGTCTTCGGCAGAAGCGGTGCCGCACTCCCGCATCCGCGAGCTGGCGGAGTTGGCCATGTCCATGGAGGGGGTGCTGCGGCTGTACTTCGGCGAGTCGAACCTGCCCACGCCGGAGTTCATCCAACAGGCGGCGGTGCGAGCCCTCCGGGAGGGATATACCTTTTATACCGAGAACGCGGGGCTGCCCTCGCTGCGGCAGGCCCTGGCTGGCTATTACCGCCGTCTGCACGGCGTCGAGCTCGATCCGGCCAGTGAGATCGTGGTCACGGCGTCCGGCGTGCAGGCGCTCTGCGTGAGCTTGCGATGCCTGCTCGATCCCGGCGACGAAGCCCTGGTCCTGACGCCGGCGTGGCCCAACGGCTCGGCGATCGTGGCCATGGCGAATGCCGTGCCGCGCCAGATCCCGCATCCGCTGTGCGGGGACCGCTACCAGATTGACTTCGATGCGCTCGCGCGAGCCGTGACGCCGCGCACGCGGCTCGTGCTGTACACGTCCCCGTCGAATCCCCTGGGCTGGGTGGCCACGGAGGAGGAGCAGCGGCGCCTGCTCGAATTTTCGCGGGAGCGCGGCCTGTGGCTGGTGGCCGACGAAGTGTACGAGCGGATCTGGTACGGAGGCGCGCCGGGCGAGCCCGCGCCGTCGATGCTGCGGCTGGCGACGCGCGACGACGCGCTCGTGGTGATCCAATCGTTTTCGAAAAGCTACTGCATGACCGGCTGGCGTGTGGGGTGGCTGGTGGGGCGGCGGGACGTGGCGCGCCGCGCGGCGCAGCTCAACGAGTTCATCGTTTCGCACGCGCCGAGCTTCGCGCAGAAGGCGGCCGAGGCGGCCCTCGAGGGAGGCGAGGGCGAAATCGCGGCCATGGTGGCGCGCCTCAAAGAGAACCGCGATTTGTGCCTCGAGGCGCTGCGGCGGATGCCGGGCGTCACCGTGCCGGTGCCGGCAGGAGCCTTCTACGTGTTTCCGCGCATCGCGGCGGCGGAAGATTCCTTCGAGTTTTGCCGGCGGCTGCTTCTGGAAAAGCGCGTCGGACTGGCGCCGGGCGTGGCCTTCGGCGCCGGAGGAGAGGGTTGCGTGCGGATCTGCTTTGCCGTCGAGCGCGGGATTCTGGAAGAAGCCATGGCGCGGCTGGAGGAGGTGTTGGGGACAGCATGATGACTCTGATCCGGACGTCGCCGCCCTGATCCGCAAGATCATGAAAGAGCGATGCGTGTCGTTTAGAGAAGCCGTCAACTCCGCCGTGCGGGCCGGTTGCGGGCGCATGAACCGCCGCCGAAAGCGCTTCGTTCAGAGGACGTACTCGCTCGGGGCCGAGGAGCGCTTCCGATGGGACAAGGCCCTGGCCGTCGCGGAGGCGATCGAGGACGAGGAGCTGACAGAGTCCGTTGGAACGAAGGAAGCTGCCGGCAGTCGGTGGGCGACACTCTCGAGGGGCGGCGACCAAGCTGCGTCGCTCACAGCTGAGCCGACCAATCGACGCATAAGCCGCTAGCGCGCCAAGTCGCTCGCGACTGAGCTCACAAGTCGCAGGATTTGCCCGATCCCCGACCGGGCCGCGCCGGACCTCAACCTCCGGTGAAGCGGGAAAGCAGGAGCCAGCCTGCCACGACCAAGATGATCCAAATCCAGTCCATCCGTTTCCATCTTACTGCCGGCCGCGCCCCGCCGGCCGAGATGATGCCGTGCCGCCTCGTCTCGGTGGGGCCTTGCTAAGCTGAGGCAATGACCGCTCCCCTCATCACGCCGCATCTGTGGTTCGACAAAGAAGCCGTGGAGGCAGCACGCTTCTACGCCGTGGTCTTCCCCAACTCTTCGGTCGAGGACATCGTCACGATTCGCGGCACGCCCTCGGGAGACTGCGATGTCGTCTACTTTCGCCTGAACGGCCAGCCCTTCATGGCTATTTCCGGGGGCCCGCACTTCCGCTTCAATCCCTCGGTCTCTTTCATCGTCAACTTCGATCCGGGGCGCGATCCCCAGGCGCGCGAGCGCCTCGACGCCGCCTGGGGTAGGTTCGCGGAAGGGGGCCAGGTGCGGATGCCCCTGGACCGGTATCCGTTCAGCGAGCGGTACGGCTGGATCGAGGACCGTTGGGGAGTTTCGTGGCAGCTGATCCTGTCCAACCCCGACGCAGAACCCCGGCCTTTCCTTACCCCGGCGTTGCTGTTCACAGGTGAAGTTTGCGGACGAGCGGAAGAAGCCGGGGAGTTTTACCGTTCCGTCTTTCCGGGCTCCCATCCCGGCCGGCTCGCCCGGTACCCGGCCGGGATGGAGCCGAACCGCGAAGGCACAGTGATGTTTTCCGACTTTCGCTTGGGCCAGACTTGGTTTGCCGCCATGGACAGCGGCTTTCCGCACGGCTTCGGATTCAACGAAGCGATCTCGTTCGTCGTGCCGTGCCGCGACCAGGCGGAGGTGGACTATTACTGGGAGAAACTCTCGGCCGTTCCCGAAGCGGAGAGGTGCGGGTGGTGCAAGGACGGTTTCGGTGTGTCCTGGCAGGTCGTGCCCGCCGAACTCGACGCCATGATGCGCTGCGGCGACCAAGCCCGGGTCGCTCGAGTGGTGCGAGCGTTGCTAGGAATGAAGAAGCTCGATTTAGCCGCTTTGCGCGCTGCGTTCTCAGGGCCAGGGAGCCGGTAAGATGCCGCAACGGCCTCTCGTTGACGGTTTGGTGGAACGGACGGGACCGTGTCGTGAACTCAGGCGAAAGTTGGTGACGGCGCTTCCTGGGTTACTCCACGCGGCCGCCTGCCGAGCGACAAGCTGCGATCCCTCCGAGGTAGCATTCCAGACCCCCGGTCACGGTAGCCCATGACCGTGCGCGACCCCGTTTCCCCTTCCCGGAACGCTAGATGGCTCGATTAGCTCGCCGGAACCCACTCCGTGCGTGGTTGCGGCCGAAGGTACGCGCGATACCAGGCGATCGTCTCGCGCAGCGCCTCCTCCAGGGTGAACCGCGGGCTCCAGCCGAGCAGACGCCGCGCTTTCGAGCAATCCAGAGACTGTGCGGGAATTTCGTGCGTGGCTTCGTTGAGAATCTTGGGCTTGAGAGATGGTTTCTCGCACAGCTTCAGGATCAATTCGACCATCTCCAGGACCGGCAGGGCACGTTCGTAACCGAAGTTGAACGCCTGGCCGAGCAGGTCCTCGCGGGGAAGCTTCTCCGCCAGCATCAGGTAGGCCTCCACCGCATCGCGCACGTAGAAGTAATCGCGGATAAACTGGCCGTCGCTGCGGATCACCGGAGGCTCGTCCCGGAGCGCGGATCGGATCGTGCCCGGCACCAGCCGGTTGTAGTTCAGGTCGCCGCCGCCGAAAAGGTTGCCGCAGCGCGTGACGGTCAAAGGTACCCCGTAAGTGGCGTAGTAGCTGCCCGCAATCAACTCGGCGCAGGACTTGGAAGCGTCGTAGGGGAAACGGCCCCGTAACGGCAGGTCTTCGGTGTACGGTAGTGTGGGATGTTCTCCGTACGCCTTGTCGCTCGAAGCAATCACGACCCGCTCGATTCGCTTCGGGCAGATCCGGCAGGCCTCCAGCACATTCCAGGTTCCCCGAACATTGGCCTCAAAGGTGGAAAGCGGCGATCGGCTCGCCACCCCGACGATGGTTTGGGCCCCCAAATGAAAGACCGTGTCGATTTCGTATTCGTTCAGAGCCCGCACCAACACGGTTAGGTCCTCCAGCTCTCCCCGGACGACGTTGCACTGCTCCAGGAACCCTTCGAGGACAAGTCGGCTCGCCGGCACCCAGTCCCGAATCAAACACGTCACGTTGGCGCCCTGGCGTACCAACTCCTCGACGAGCCAGGAGCCCAGCAATCCCGTCGCACCCGTGACAAAGACGTTCCGGTCGCGCCAGAAACTCACGGCCAAATCTTCCAGGGGGCCTTGCCGGAAGCCCAGAGATCCTCCAGAAGCTGTTTTTCGCGGAGCGTGTCCATCGGCTGCCAGAAGCCGTGGTGCCGGTAGGCCATCAACTGGCCCTCGGAGGCCAGCCGCTCCAGCGGTTCATGCTCCAGACTGGTGTGATCGCCGGCGACGTAGTCGAGCACTTGGGGCTCGAACACAAAGAACCCTCCGTTGATCCACCCCTCGCCGATCTGTGGTTTCTCGGAGAACTCGACGACGGAATCCCCGTTCAAGACCAGCCCGCCGAAACGCGCCGGCGGGCGCACGGCCGTCACCGTGGCCAGCTTGCCGTGCCGGCGATGAAATGCGACCAGGGCGGTAACGTCGATGTCGCCCACGCCGTCCCCGTAGGTGACCATGAAAGTCTGGTCACGCAACCAGGACCGCAAGCGCAGCAGCCGTCCGCCGGTCATCGTGTCCAGACCCGTGTCAATCAAGCCCACCCGCCAGTCCAGTCCCGGCCCGCTCACCACCTGCCGCGATCCGTCACGAAAATCCACGACATAGTCGCTGTTAAGGATCGCGAAGTTATGAAAGTATTCTTTAATCATGTCGCCTTTGTAGCCGCAGGCGATCAGAAAATCTTTGTAGCCGTGGCTGGCATAGATATTCATGATGTGCCAGAGAATGGGCCTTCCACCGATTTCGACCATCGGCTTGGGCCGCGTCGTGGTCTCTTCGCTGAGACGCGTGCCCTTGCCCCCAGCCAGGATCACGACTTTCACGGTTAGATCACCTTCGGTTCGGGAATCGGAACGATGAACCTACCCCCGCCACGAACGTATTCGGCTTGCTGAAGGAGAATTTCGTCGGCAAGATTCCACGCCAGAATCAGCACGTAATCGGGACGCCGCTCGAGCAAGGCCGAAACCGGGAGCACCGGAATATGCATCCCCGGCGTGTAGCGGCCGACCTTCCACGGATTCCGGTCCACGGTGAAGGGCAATAGCGCCGGGCCGATGCCGCAATAGTTCAGCAGCGTGTTACCCTTGGCGGGCGCCCCGTAACCGGCCAGTGTCTGCCCGGCGTGGCGCAACTGCTCTAGCAACCCGCGCAGCGCGGTTCGGTTGCGGCACACCTCCGCGGCGAATCGCTCGTACCGGGCGAATTCGGCAAGCCCGTGCCGCCGTTCCTGTCCCACTAGCGCCAGAGCCTCCGCCGCATGTCCATTCGCCCCACGCGCCGCATACATCCGCAGGGAACCGCCATGCACCGGAACTTGTTCGACGCGCACGATCCGCAAACCGGAGCGTTCGGCCAGCCGGAGAAGCGGCGTCGCCGAATAGTAGCAGAGATGCTCGTGGTAGATGGTGTCGTACTCTAGACGCGCGATGAGTTCCAGAAGGTGCGGCACTTCCCAGATCACGAGCCCGTCGTCTGAAACGAGTGTGGCGCAGCCTCGCAGAAAATCCACCGGATCGTCCACGTGCGCTAGCACATTGTTGGCCATGACCGCCCGGGCGGCTCCGTACCGTGTCCGCAACTCCCGCCCCAAGGCCGCATTGAAAAACTCCGTGATCGTCGGCACGCCGTCGCGTCGTGCCTGTTCGGCGATGTTCCGCGCCGGCTC
Source organism: Bryobacteraceae bacterium (assembly GCA_025055455.1). Lineage (GTDB taxonomy): Bacteria > Acidobacteriota > Terriglobia > Bryobacterales > Bryobacteraceae > JANWXD01. Next base: position 1,091 of record JANWXD010000030.1, on the reverse strand, counting down.
CACGCCCAGGGTTTGAACGCCCAGTTGCTGGAACTCTTTGAGAAGGCTTCCGTCGTTGCTCGCAACCTCGACGACAAAGTCCCGCGGACTCAGGCTCAGCAGTTCCGCCACGCGGCGCGCATAGCCCCGGAAGTGGGCGCGCATGGTCTCGGAAGCGCCCGTCAGATAAACGTAATGCGAGAACAAGACCTCCGGATCCACCACGTCCAGCAGTTGAACGAGCGTACAATTCTCGCAGAAATACACGTCGAGGGGAAACCTCGATTCCGCCGAAAACTCCTCCGGGGTAGAGAGAAAGGAGTTGGCTAGCGGCATTTCGCCCAGCGAGAGGAAAAGCCGCAAGCGTGAAGAGTCACAAATCCGGCAAGTCGTTCGCTTCCGGCACAACCGCGAGATATCCCAACCAGCGGAGGGTGCTGAAGCCATCAAGTCCTTTGCGAGAGGTCCCGCGTTTCGAGAATCCGGGCTTGCACGGCGGACGCTGCCGGAACCTCGAGCTCGTGGCGTCCTTTCCCGAAGCGGTAATACAACAAGTTCCGCACGAACTCCCAGCAGGTGGCCGCGCGGACGTGGGAGCGGCCTTCGGCGCGCATCAAGGCGAAGACGTTCATCTCGTAGACCGGTAAGCCCATGCGCTTTGCCTTAATCATGATCTCCGCATCGAGAAACCAGTCTGTGGACTGTAGCGACATGGCCTTGACGTATTCACGAGGTAGCATCTTCGGGGTGGCATTCAGGTCCATCGAGCCTAAGTTCCCAAACAGCAACGTGGTCACCACGTTGTAGACGAATGAGATCACGCGCCGCATGCGGCCGTCTAGGCGGAATCGCCGCCGTATCTTGAACACCTTCGGCGTCTTGGTCTTAGCGGCAATTTCATAGAGGCGCACCACATCCTGCGGGTGGACTTGTTCATCGATGCACATGAACCCGATCCACCGCCCGCGGCACTTTTCCAAGCCGGTAAGCGCTCCCAGGCCAAAGCCTTGGTTGACAGGGACTGTGGCTTTGATCACCGGCATGCCCTCCGCCGCCAGGCGGTCGATGATTTCACCTGTCGCGTCCCGGGAACCGTTGTCCACGAGTACGAG
>JANWXD010000002.1:9807-264057 GCA_025055455.1 Bryobacteraceae bacterium | reverse complement strand
AGAGCAGGGCAAGGCACGCCACATCGGTTTCACCGGGCACCGCGACCCGGCCGTCCACCAACGGCTCCTCGACGCCTTCGACGGTTGGGAGACCGTCCAGCTTCCGGTTAATTTGGTCGACCCGCACTACCTCAGCTTCATCCGGACCGTGCTGCCGAACATCCGCAAGAAAGGGCTCGGAGTGCTCGCCATGAAAACCAACGCCATGGGCCAGATCAGCCGGAACGGCATCGCTACGGTGGCCGAGTGCCTGCGCTTTGCCTGGAGCCAGGACGTGGACACGGTCGTCTCGGGCGTGGAGACGGTCGAACAGCTCGAGGAAAACGTGCGTGTCTGCAAGACCTTCCGCAAGATGTCGAGTCAAGAGGTCGCCGCTTTACTGGAAAGGACGCGCCGTGGGCCGTTTGGCTCGCGGATCGAGCGGTACAAAAAGCCGGAATCGGAAGTCTGACGCCGGCCGATGCGGCGGCCGCTCGCCGGGTGGTTGGGCTGGTGGTACGTGTCGCTCGGCGCCGGCTTTGTATTGTTAGGCCTCCGGGCCTGGTTGCTGGGCGCTCGCTTCTGGACGGTGCTGCTGCGGTGGCTGATCGCCGCCGGCTTTTTCCTGCTGGGATGGCTCGAGCTGCGGCGAAGGCTGCAATCCTAAGGACTCGCAATTGGGTATGCGGCGATTGATCGGACATCTCCTCTGGGCCGCCGTCTCCGTAGCGGCGGCGTTCTTCTTGGCCGGCGTTGCGCTGGAGCGCGGCGAACCGGTCAACAGCATGTGGCTGGTTTTGGCGGCGGTGTGCACTTACCTGGTGGGCTTCCGGTTCTACGCCAAGTTCATCGCCGCCAAGGTGATGCTGCTCAACAACGACCGCGCCACGCCGGCGGAACGGCTGCGCAACGGCCACGACTTCGAGCCCACCAACAAGTGGATCCTCTTCGGCCACCACTTTGCCTCCATTGCCGGCCCGGGACCGCTCGTCGGACCGACGCTGGCGGCGCAATTCGGCTACCTGCCCGGCACCCTCTGGTTAGTGATCGGCGCGGTGCTGGGCGGCGCCGTTCAGGACTTCGTGATCCTGTTTTGCTCCATGCGCCGCGACGGCAAGACCCTCGGCCAGATGGCCCGGGAAGAGATCGGCAAGGTGGGAGGCTTCACGGCCCTTCTCACCGTGCTGTTCATCATGATCATCCTGCTGGCGGTGGTGGCGTTGGTCGTCGTCAATGCGCTCAAAGACAGCCCTTGGGGAACCTTCACGACGGCGGCCACCATGCCCGTGGCCGTGCTGATGGGCCTGTACCTGCGCTACTGGCGGCCGGGCAAAGTGCTGGAGGTCAGCCTGCTGGGATTGGCGCTGCTGATCGGCGTGATCTTTGCCGGCGAGTGGGTGGCGGCGCACCCGGTGCTGGCACCCATGTTCACGCTGAGCGCCATGACCTTGGCTCTGGCCTTGGTCGCCTACGGGTTTCTCGCCAGCGCCCTTCCCGTGTGGCTGTTGCTCGCGCCGCGGGACTACATGAGCACGTTCATCAAGCTGGGAGTGACGTTCTTGCTGGCCATCGGCATCTTGGTCGCGCGGCCCCAGTTGCAATTGCCCGCCTTCACCCAGTTTGTGGACGGCACCGGCCCCATTTTCGCCGGCAAGATTTTCCCGTTCTGCTTCATTACGATCGCCTGCGGCGCCATTTCTGGCTTCCACTCGCTGATCGCTTCGGGCACGACGCCAAAGATGATTGCCAAGGAGTGGCACGCTTGGCCGGTCGGTTACGGAGCGATGCTGCTAGAGAGCTTCGTGGGAATTATGGCGGTGGTCGCGGCCTGCGTGCTCCAGCCGGGCATTTACTTTGCCGTGAATTCTCCCGCGGGCGTGGTGGGCGCGACACCGGAGGCGGCCACGGCGACGATCAGCTCCTGGGGCTATCCGGTCACGCCGGCGGAGATGGAGGCGCTGGCGCGGGACGTAGGCGAGCAGACGCTGTTTTATCGCACGGGCGGGGCGCCGTCGCTGGCCTTGGGCATGGCGCATATCTTCGCTTCGAGCGCCGGCGGCCGGGCGCTGCTCGGTTTTTGGTACCACTTCGCCATCGTCTTCGAAGCCCTGTTCATCCTCACGATCCTCGACACGGGCACGCGCGTCGGACGGTTCATGCTCCAGGAGCTCCTCGGCCGGGTTTACAAGCCGCTCGGGCGCACAAGCTGGATCCCCGGCGTCCTGCTGACGAGCGCCCTGGTCGTGCTCGCCTGGGGCTACTTCCTGGTCAAGGGCGTGCGCGACCCGCTCGGCGGGATCAATTCGCTGTGGCCGCTGTTCGGCATCGCCAACCAGCTGCTGGCGGCCATTGCGCTGTGCGTAGCCACGACGATTCTCGTCAAGATGCACCGAGCGCGCTACATGTGGGTGACGTGCCTGCCGCTCGCATGGCTGGTGATCGTTACCTTCACCGCAGGCTGGCAGAAAATCTTTTCGCCGCTGCCGCGCGTGGGATTCCTGGCGCAAGCCGAGCAGTTGGAAGCGGCGCTCCGTTCCGGCCAGATCGCCGCGGCCAAGGTGGCCGAGACGCAGGCGCTGATTTTCAACGCCCGCTTGGACGCCGTCGTCTGCGGCATCTTCCTGTTTTTAGTCGCTTTGATTCTTGTGGATTCGATCCGCGTGTGGACCGGCATTCTGCGGGGCACGCGGGAAGCGAAAGTCACGGAGGCGCCCTTCGTGCTTTCCCGCCTCCGCGCGGAGGAGCTATGAGCTGGGTGCGACGCGCCGGCCTTTTGGTTCGCGAGCTGCTGCGGGAATTGACCGACGAAAACGCCTACCGGCGGCACCTCGCCTATCACGGCCGCCATCACTCCCCTGAGGAGTGGCGCCGGTTTTGCGACGAACGGCTCCAAGCCAAGTACGGGAGACCGAAATGCTGCTGAGAGTTCTGCTGGTTGGGCTGACGGCCGCCGCCGCGCTGGCGGCCGATCGGAAGCCGCCGTCAACCCGCACCGACAACGTCACAGAGGTTCTGCATGGCGTGGAGGTCGCGGACCCGTATCGCTGGCTCGAGGACGGCCGCAGCGCCGAGACGCGCGAGTGGCTGGAGCGGCAGCGCGCCTACGCCCGCGCCGTGCTCGACGCGCTTCCGGGCCGCGCGCAGCTTCGCCAGCGCTTGGCCGAACTGATGCGCACGGATTTTGTCACGGCGCCGGTGGTGCGCGGCAGCCGCTACTTTTACGTTAGGCGCAACCGCGACCAAGAGCTGGGCGTGATTTGCGTACGCCAGGGTATCGATGGGCGCGAGCGAGTCCTGGTGGATCCGCACCCGCTGAGTCCCGATCGCACCGTATCGGTGACGCTAAGCGCCGTCTCCCCGGACGGCTCGCTCGTGGCGTACGGCGCCCGGCACGGCGGCGAAGACGAAATCACCGTCAAGGTTGTCGAGACGGCGACGGAGCGGGAACGAGGGGACATTCTCGCGCGGGCGCGCTACTCGAGCCTCGCCTTCCGGCCGGACAATCGGGGCTTGTACTACGTGCGGTTCGGCGCCGAGGGCCCTCGGCTGTATTACCACGAGCTGGGGAGCGACCCTGCGCGGGACCCGGTCGTCTTCGGCGAGGGCCTGGGACGTGACAAGACGCTGTCGGCTTCCCTTTCTCCGGACGGCCGCTACTTGCTGATCCACGTGACGCACGGCGTCGGCGGAGAGGGCCGCACCGAGCTTTACTTAAAGGATCTTTCCCGGCCGGATGCCCCGCGCGCGGTCATCCAAGGGTTGCGCGCGCGCTCCACGGGGCGCATGAGCCCGGAGACGCTGTTTGTTCATACCAACTGGCAGGCGCCCAATGGGCGGGTCCTGGCCATTCCGCTCCACAAGCCGGAGCAGGCCCACTGGAGGGAGATCATCGCGGAAAGCCAGGCCGTGATCCGCGGCTTCACCCTGGCAGGCGGTAAGCTCTTCGTCAACTACCTGGACAACGTGGTGTCGCGCGTAGGAATCTTCGAACCCGACGGACGACCCGCCGGGCAGATTGCCTTTGCCTCCCTCGGCACGATCAGCGGCGTCAGCGGCGAGTGGAACAGCGGCGACGCATTTTTCCAATTCAGCTCCTATCACGTTCCGGCCACGGTTTACCGCTACCACATCTCCTCCGGGCGGCGCGACGTCTGGTGGCAAAGCCAGGCGCCTGTGGACAGCGAGCGCTTCGAACTCCGCCAGGTTTGGTTCCGCTCCCGAGACGGGACGCGGGTGCCGATGTTTCTGCTTCATGGCCGGGGATTCCAGCCCCAGGGTGACGCCCCGACGCTGCTGACCGGCTACGGGGGATTCAACCTCGTCTCCACTCCCGGATTCGATCCGCTCGCCGTCGTTTGGGTCGAGCGGGGCGGCGTCTATGCCGTAGCGAACTTGCGCGGCGGCGGCGAGTTCGGCGAAGCGTGGCACCGGGCGGGCATGCTCGACAAGAAGCAGAATGTGTTCGATGACTTCATCGCCGCGGCGCAGTGGTTGATCAGCAATCGCTACACGCAGCCGTCACGCCTGGCGATCACCGGCAACAGCAACGGCGGCTTACTGGTCGGCGCCGCCCTCACTCAGCGTCCGGACCTGTTCCGGGCGGTAATCTGTGGCGCCCCACTGCTCGATATGCTCCGCTACCACAAGTTCTCCGTAGCCCGCTGGTGGGTGGCCGAGTACGGATCGGCGGAGGATCCCGAGCAGTTCCAGTACCTGTACGCCTATTCGCCCTACCACCGCGTGCGGGACGGAACGCCGTATCCGGCGGTGTTATTCGTCACCGGGGATGCCGACACGCGCGTGGATCCGCTGCATGCCCGGAAAATGACTGCCCGCCTGCAAGCCGCCACCAGTTCCGGCCGTCCCGTCTTGCTGTTGTACGACACATACCGTGGCCACTCGGCGGGGCTGCCGCTTTCCGAGCAGATCGAGAACCTGGCCATGCGGCTCCAGTTCCTGCTGTGGCAGCTTGGGCTGGAAGCGCCCGGGGGAGGCTAAGGTGGGGCTCGAGCCGGATGAGCCGCCCTGACTCACGGGCTGAATCACTCATCATGGAGGCGCGGGCGGGATTCGAACCCGCGAATAAAGGTTTTGCAGACCTCTGCCTTACCACTTGGCTACCGCGCCGCGGGCTCCATTACGGAACATAGCGCGCGTAACGGCGCGAAGTCAACGCCGCTGCGGCTTGGACCCGACATAGATGGTGGAGACCGCGCTCAGGTAGAGGTCGTCCCGGTGGAAGAGGTGGGCGGGATCGGTGCACACGGTTCTCCCGAACCACCACGCGACCTCCCAGCTGGGTCATGGCGCCAAGCGTGCGAGCCGCTGCGGGCATGTCGTCCATCGCGTGCAGCACGTGGCTGCACCACACCAGAGTGAAGGAATCGTCTGGGCAGGGCTGCTTTTGGAGGTCGCCAGCTTCGAATCCGCAGCCAGCATCCGAAACATCTCTCCCACGCCCCCGACCGATCGACCGCCAGTTCACTCCTCACTCCAGCGCTCCTCGAGCAAGCCGGCGTACTCGGCCGAGGCGTACAGCTCGAAGTGAAAATTCGCGCTGGCGATGCGAGGAAAATCGACCGCCGCCAGACGGCAGCGGTACAACGCGTCGGCGAAACGGTAGTGGTGCAGTACGAAAGCCTCCGAGAGAACCTCCCGCGGGGGCGGATCGCGGAACATGGCGTTCAAGCCGAACGCCCGGCGAAAGATGGCGCGGTGCTCGTTGACGCCCCAGTCTTGTAACTTGCGCCGGACTCCAGCTGGGGGATCGTCCACCAAGAGCGCGGCGAAACTCTCCGAACGCAACCCTGTCGAATGCAACCGCTCGTCTCGATCCGCCACCTCCACGCACTGGTCCGCCCACCGCGCCAGATCCTTGCCCAAGTAGCACAGCATTTTGATCTCGTAATACCGACCGTGCAGCACGCGGCGGTGCAATTCCTCCCAGGAAAAACCCTCCTCGTTGTCCAGCACTCCTTGGAGGATCAGGCTGCAGCGGGCCGCTTCCGCCACCAGCTCAGGCCCCGCCGCGTCGCTGAAGGGATGTAAGATCAGCGGCGGCAGTTCCCAGCGTCCATCGAAGGAGAGGGGAGCCGGCAGGTCCATCTTGTGAGGAGTATCGTCCCGGCCCCGGGCGGAGATTAGCGTGGTTCAGCGCCGCTGTTCCAATCGGACTTGGGCGGTGATGGTCTCCGCGCCCCGCTTGACCTTTACCACGACTTCGTCGCCTGGTTTCCTGCTCCGCAAGGCGTAGGTGAAGTCGTAAAGGTTGTCGATCGGCTTGCCGTCGAACTCGACTAACACATCGCCGGCGCGCAGCCCGGCGCGAGCCGCCGGCGAGCCCTCCCGCACGTCGGCGAATTTCACGCCACCCGAAGTTTGTCCGAAATCGGGGACGCTGCCGAAGTAAGCGCCATAGCCGCCACCGCCGCCCGCCATGTGGGCGGGACGCGGTTCGGCCACGCGGACAAACTGGGGGCGCTCGGGAGCTTCCAGCAACCGCTCGGTCACATCCGCCACCAACTCCAGCAGACGCGCCGCCGCCGGGGCATCGATCTTGTCCCAGGTGTCGCTGGGCTTGTGATAATCCGCGTGCAGTCCGGAGAAGAAAAACAGCACCGGGATCTGCTTCGGGGTGAAGGAATAATGGTCGCTCGAGCCGTAACCCCCGGCGTCGGAGAGATCCAGCTGGAGGGGCGGCGAGCGGCTCCCGTTTATCTGCTCCAGCAAGGCCCGGAAGATCGTCCCCGTGCCGACGCCCCCCACGTAAACTTTGTTGTCCCGCGGCCGGCCGATCATGTCCAGGTTGATCATGGCCACCGCGTCTTTCAACGGCAGCAGCGGATGGTTGGCGTAGTAACTGGAGCCGAGCAGGCCGTGCTCTTCGCCCGCGAAAGCCAGAAACAGGATCCCGCGCTTGGGCCGCGGTCGCGAGGCAAACCAGCGCGCCAGCTCGATCAGCCCCGCTGTCCCGGAGGCGTTGTCATCCGCCCCCAGGTGGGGCGTGCCTGCCTGCGACGGCGCCATCGAGAACTGATACCCCAAACCCAGATGGTCGTAATGCGCGCCCAGGATAACGTATTCCGAGGTGGCGCCCGGCAGATACCCCACGACATTCCGCACCATCCGCACCTCTCGCTGGACGTCCACCTTTAAAGCCACACGCAAGGTTTCCGGCAAGGCGAAAGACTGCGGCCGCAACTCCTGGTCGATAGCCTTGCCCAGCTCCTCCAGCGACTTTCCGGCCAGCGCCAGCCAGCGCGCCGCCACGGCCGCCTTGACCTGTACAAAGGGAATCCCGGGCCCCGCCGGGCCGACGCTATCGGAGAACTTGTCGAGCTGGTCCTCTTCGCCGGCATGGTTGTGCCGGTCCGCGACGAACAGCACCGCGCGAGCCCCGTGGAACTTCGCGTTGATCGCCTTGCTTTCTAGTTGCGCGTGGTGGGTGTAGACTTTTCCGCCGAAAAGACTTTTTTCGTCGAACTCCTGGGGCTCGTGGCGCAGCACGAGCACGATCTTGCCTTTGGCGTCCACGCCCGCGTAGTCGTCGTAGCCGTACTCGGGCGCCGTGATCCCGTAGCCCACGAACACGACGGGAGCCTCGACGGCGCCGCTCGGGGAAAAACTGAGCGGCCGGAAGTCTTCGTGCAGCTGGAGCTGGTAGCGTCCCGAGCCGTCTTCGTAGAAGAGGGAGTTGCCGCGGCCCAGGCGCGCGCTCACCGTCATCGGGAACGGTTGGTAGTAGCTGCCGCCGACGGGCTGAAGCCCCAGGGTGCGGAACTGTCGCGCGATGTAGTCCGCCGCCTTATCGAGCTCCGGGGTTCCGGCGCCCCGGCCCTTGAGTTCCGGCGAGGCCAGGTACTTGACATGCTCGAGAAATCGCTGGGGCTCGATACGCTCGGCCCCCAGCAGCGAAGCCGCCGCCAGGAATGCGGCGGCTGGCAACCACCGCGGAAACTGCGCTCTCAATGGAACCAACTTCGGCACGGACGAATCACTGACCTCCACGGTTTCACTTCAGTTCGGGCCGGCCCCCACCGGCAAAGAAACTTTTACCTCACAGCACCGCGCCCCGCCGGCGGTGCGGACCGTCTTCTGGTTTTCCAGTTCGAAATCAATAATCGCCTTCAACTGCGGCCAGCTCACCTGCGCAGCCAGACGCCGGCCGTTGACGAACAGCGTCGGTGTCGAGTTCACTTGCAAGGCCCGGCCTTCGGCGATCGAAGCCTCCACCTCCGCCTCGGTGGCCCGCGTCTCCAGGCACCGGCGCAGTTGCAGGGCGTCCACAGGGCGGCCCCGCGCAAATTCCAGGACCTTGTCGTTCAAATTTTCGCGAGTCAGTTCCGCCTGCCGCTCGTAAACCCAATCGTGAAACTCCCAAAAGGCTGCCTGGCTTTGCCGGAACACACACCGGCCAGCGATGGCCGCGGCTTTGGCCCAGGGGTGGATGCTTTCGAGCGGGTAGTCTTTGAAGTACAGTCGCACCTGCGTCGGATAGGCCGCTAGCAAGTGCTGACGAAGCATCCGGCCTTCTTCTTTGCAGAAAGGGCACTGGAAATCGCTGAAGAGCACCAGTTCGACGGGGGCGCCAGGCGTCCCAAGAGCAGGGGCACCGTCGGTTTTCAACTTCGAAAGAGTGTCGCGGAACGGCGTGTCGTTGACGTCGTAGACCACGCCTTGCACGATCCGGCGGCCGTCTTTGGAGACATAAAAGCTCTGCTCGGCGGAAGCGGCGCCCGCCTGGGCGCGGACCCGCACCTCCAGCAGGCCCTCCACCGCAGAGGGCCGGGGGTCGGAAATCTGCACGTGGACCTCCGGGCCCCATAAGAACAGATGGCGCAAATAGGCCTCGAGCGTGGCTTTGTCCAAGGCGGAGCGGTCCGCCGCCATGACTGCCGCCGCGAGAGCCAGCAGAGCCATACCGATCGTCGGTTTCATCGCCAGAAGTTCCGCACGATGTTTTCCACTTTCACATCACCGGCCCGATGCGCCACGGGACGAATTCGTGATGTCCTATGCGTTCGCTCGCGGTGCGCTCGCCGGAGGCCACGCGCACGAGCAGCTCGAAAATCTCCTCACCGACTTCCGCCACGCTCGCTTCGCCGTCGGCGATCCGGCCCGCGTTCACATCCATGTTCTCCCGCATGCGAGCGAAGGTGGCGCTGTTGGAGGCGATCTTGATTACAGGGATCGTCGGAAATCCGATCGCGCTTCCCCGTCCGGTGGTGAAGGCGATGACATTGACGCCTCCGGCGGCCAGACCCGCCAGCGACACGGGATCGTAGCCCGGCGTGTTCATGAAGACAAATCCGCGGGACCGGATCCGCTCGGCGTAATCCACCGCGTCCATCAGCGTGGAAGTGCCCGCCTTGGCTACTGCCCCCAGTGACTTCTCGACGATGTTGGTCAAACCACCCTCTTTATTTCCCGGCGAGGGGTTGTCGTCGAAGCTCCCCCGGAACCGGTCCAGATACTCTTTGTAGGACCGAACGAAACCGAGCAACTTTTCCGCCACCTGCCGGTTGCGCGCCCGGCGCACGAGCAAGTGTTCGGCGCCGAAGATTTCCGTGGTTTCGGCCAGCACGACCGTGCCGCCGACCTCCACCAGCCGGTCGCAGCAGGCTCCAAGCGCGGGATTCGCCGTGATGCCGGAAAACGAATCTGACCCGCCGCAATTCAAGCCGAGGACGATTTCCGAGACGGGCGTCTCCACGCGCCGCTCGGCGGCCGCCCGCTCGAGAAAACGCCCAATCTCGCGCCGCGCCGCCTCCACCGTAGCCCGCGTGCCGCCGCTCGATTGCAGCGTCAGGCCCACCAGACGGCCGCTTCGGGCGGCTTCCTCGCCAAAGTAGAGCTCGATCTGGTTGACCTCGCACCCCAACCCCAGGATCACGGCGGCATAGACGTTGGGATGATTCAACACGCCGGCCAGCGTGCGACGCAGCAGGGCCAAGTCCGCGCCCGTGGTCATACCGCAGCCCTCGCCGTGGGGAAACGCGGCGACGCCATCCACGCCCGGTGGCAGCGCCTCGCCTGCATAGCTGCGCGCCACGAGCTCCGCCGCGTGCGCGGCGCAGTTGGATGCGGCAATCACCGCGATGTAGTTCCGCGTCCCCACCCGACCGTCGGGCCGCCGGTAACCCAGAAACATCGGGCCCGCTTGCCGCGGGCGCTCGACGGCAAGCGCTTCATCCGGAAACTCGTATTGCCCGGCTGTCTCTTCGAAACGCAGGTTGTGGGTGTGCACGTGCTCGCCAGCTTCGATCCGGCGCGCCGCGCGGCCGATCACTTCACCGTACCGCCGCACGACGCCCCCTTCCTCGACGGGCGTCAGCGCCAGCTTGTGTCCGGCGGGCACCGGCTCGCGGACTTCGACCACGAGTCCGTCCACCTCCAGGCGGAGGCCCGGCCACAGCGCCACGCGCGCCACGGCCACGTTGTCCCGAGGGTTCAGGCGCATCACGGAGTTGTTCGAAGTGGCCAGCTGGACGAGTCCGGAAAGCAGCACGGAAAGCTTACCTCAACAACACCGACTCGGTGAGCTGCTCGCCCACGTGCACGTGGAGTTTGCCGTTGACGGGATGCACCCACAAGCCGTCCCCATCGGGCACGGGGATCTCGTCGGGCCCGTCCACCACGATGAAATTGTCCATTTCGACCTCACGAATGAACCTGCCGATGTGCACGTGGGGCTGGCACTGCGTGCGCACCAGGTCGCCGTTTTTCGCGAGCGCCCAGTCGTCACCCCAGAGCTCCTTAGCCTTCTGAATGGCCGCAGTCCACAGCTGAAGCCGCTCTTCCGCGGTCATGTCCGACAGCCGGTACATGCCCTTGCGCACGGCGCGCGGGATGGCCAGCATGCGGTTCGGTTTTCGCGGATTGATGTCTTTCAGGAAGAAGACAGCCGGCTCGCCGGGCTGCTTGAGCGCCTCCCGCGTCAGACTGCACTCCCGCGCCGCGAGCGTCTCGGGCCGGTCCGGATCACAGGGACAGTTGGCCATGTCGGCGCGCGCAGCGACAGCGGCCAAGAAGGCCGCCAGGAGAGCCGTCCAAACGGCGGCCGGTATACTTGTGGAGGTGCTGGATCGCATCCGCATCGCCCTCACCGCGGGGGTCTTGTCCTATTTTCTCTATTTTTTTGGGCTCGAGGCAGCCGGTCTGATCGGTCCGGACGAGCCCCGTTACGCCGCCATCGGCCGCCAGATGGCGCACTCCGGCGACTGGCTCACGCCCGTGCTCTGGGGCCGAGCCTGGTTCGAAAAACCGCCGCTCCTTTACTGGATGACCGCGTCGGGCTACCTGGCCGGCCTGGACGCCGATCTGGCGCCGCGCTTGCCTGTGGCGCTGCTCGGTGTCTTCTTCCTCGGGCTGTTTTGGGCACTGGCACGTCAGGAGTTCGGCTCCGAGGCCGCCGGATACGGTGTCGCGGTGTTGGCCACCAGCGCCGGCTGGGTCGCCTTCAGTCATTTGGCCGTGCCCGATCTGCCGCTTGCTGCCACGTTCGGGCTGGCCATGTTGTTCGGTCTGCGCTGGCTTTCCACCGGCCACAGGGGGCATTTGCTCGCAGCTTGGTTCTGCCTCGGGCTGGCGGTGCTCGCCAAGGGGTTGGTGCCGCTGGTGCTGGCCTTACCGCTGGTTTGGTGTGCGCGCAGCCGGTGGCGAGCTTTCTTCCGCCCGGCGGGTATTGCGGTGTTTCTGCTCACCGCCGTTCCGTGGTATGCCCTATGCGCAGCCCGGCATGGAATGGAATTTCTCGGCGAGTTTTTCGGACGGCATCACCTGGAACGGTTAGTTGGAGGCGGCATTCATCACCCGCGCCCCTGGTGGTTCTACCTTCCCATTCTCCCCGCGGCAATTTTCCCGTGGACGCCGTGGCTTGTGGCGGTTGTTCGCCCCAGGCCCTATGCCGACCCGCGCCGCCGATTCCTGGCGTTATGGGTGCTGTTCGGCTTGCTGTTTTTTTCGGCCTCCGTCAATAAACTGCCGGGTTACCTGTTGCCTCTGCTGCCTCCGCTTGCGCTACTGGTGGGCCTCGCGCTCGCGGAACGCCCCGACGCCCGGTGGCTATTGGCCTCGAGCATTGCTTCGCTCGTCGTAACGCCCTTGGTGAGCGGGACGCTGCCCTTCGCGCTCGCCTCCGGGCTGTCGCGGGCCCCGATTCAGGGCTGGAGTTGGACGTTCGCAGCGGGAATGGTCACCTTGGCGACAGGGGTTTGGCTGCTGGAACGAGCGGCACGGCGCGCCGCCGCCGTGATGCTAACCGCCGTGGCGGCGACCGCGGCCGTCGTGTACCTCAAGGTCGAGGCGCTTCCGGAAGTGGATCGCTGGGCGTCGGGACGGCCCCTGTGGCGGCAAGTGGCCGCACACCGCGATGCAGTCTGCATCGAATCGCTGCACCGGAACTGGCGCTACGGGCTGGACTACTACGCCCTCACGCCGCTGCCTTCCTGCGCCGAGGCCCCTCAGCGGACCGTACGCATCCGGCAGCTCCCCGGGGCCTTGCCGGTTGTGGAGCGCACCGACGGGGCTTCGGAGGCGACTCGCATTGGCTTACAGGCTGCCCCCACGCGCTCTTTCGTCTGAGGTACACCGAGCGACGGGAGCCCACCGAAGTCCCGGGCCGATGAGCCCGGCCCGCCGCCGATCCCGCCTAGTCTCCGGTCGCATGTTGTGTCGGGGCTTGTGGCCGGGAGGCCGCCAGAGCCGCCACCGAAACGTGAATCTGCGGCATCGCGCCCTGGTCCAAGCTCCGTTTGACCTTTTCGTCGCTTTCGAGCTGCGCCAGTCGCTCTTTGAGCAACTGCAGGCGGAGCCGCTTTTCGAATTCCGCCAATTGCGCGTCAATTGAGCTGCGCTTCTTCTTGGCCTCGACCATGTCCTCGCGGTACCGCTTGAGGAAGTACGCGATGGTCTCCACGCGGATCTTGATCGAGCCCGTCGGCTTGTTCTCGTCGATGTCCTTGAAGCAGAAATAAGGCGTTCCGGAATGCTCCACGATCTCCTCGACCACGGTGTAGATGGGCGCGTCGTGGCCGCACTTGAAGCTGGAAAGCTCCAGGGCCACCAAATTGGGGTGCCGCGCCACGTACTTGGCCGCCCAAACCTTGCGTGACGTGTTTTCGCTATAGGAGTTCTTCCAGACGTCCGTAATGGCCATGGGATGCGGGATTTCGCCGGCGCGCACCTCGTCACCGAACAGCCGCCAGATGATGTCATCGTCAATGGGCAAGCAGTCCTGCGTGAAGACCGGATAGCCGAGCTTCTGGAACTCCTCGAGGATTTCGTGGTTGATGCCCGGATCGTTGTGGTACGGCCGCCCGAGCAGCACCACGCCCAGGCGGTCTTCCCGCTCCAGTTGCTCCAGCACCTCGCGGGCCGCGCCCCGGAGCGTGACGTTGAGGTAAGAATCGAGCGCCTTGTAGCCTTCCTGGACAGCGCGATGATTCTCCTCCGGAGACAGACCCAGAATGTCCTTGAACTGCTGGAACATTTGCCGCTCGAACACCTTCGGGTCTTTGAGATTGACAAAGGTGTCCAGGAACAGCACACCCTTTTCTTTGAACAGGTCGCCCTCTTTGGTAAAGGCCGCTTTGACCGCTTCCGGCGTCGTGGCCACCGTCGGGCAGGCCCGGCTGTCGATCGTGCACGCCAAGTCGCTCGGCAGATCGTCGATCATCGGGAAGAAAATAATGTCGAGCGGCTTCTTGGCGTGGTGCACGTACAGCAGATTGTGGACGTGCGGTATGCCGAGTTTTGACGGAAAACAAGGGTCGATCGAACCGCGCTTGGCGCCTTCCTTGTACAGCTGCTCGCTGGTGTAGTCGGAGAAGACGATGTTTTCCGCCTTCACGCCCAGCGAGGCAAAGTAAGCCGTGAAGACCGGCGCCACCGAGTACATGTTCAACACGCGCGGCATGCCGATGCGGAGCCGCGCCCGCCGGCTCATCAGCTCGGCCCGCTTCTTCTGGGCGGGGGTCAGGCGGATCTTGGGCAGCGGGTCCGCCACCAACGGAACGTCCGGGACGCGGAACACCGCCCTGGCCGCGATCTCGACAAAGTTCGGATTGGCCTTCTTGACGCGGTCCAGGTTGCCCTTGATGTTCCGCATCTCGTTGATGTCTTCCACTGTGCCTTTCTCGCAGGTGGCGATGATGAGCCGCTGCGCTCCCTCTTCCAGGGGAACTTTGCTCTTGGTGGGACGGTAGGCCGTCTCGCTGAGCACGCTGGTTTTGACGTCGATGAACGTGCGCAAGCACTTGTTCTTGCAAAAATAGCAGCGAGTGTTTTCGTTGCGCGTGGTTTTGTACTCGATCCGCTGGACCGCATCGAGGCCGATGAACGTGGTCTGCCGCCCCATCTCCCACAGCCGGGCGGCCTCGAGCGCCGCGCCGATGGCGCCCGCCTCCCCGCAGTGCTCATGTACGATGACCTCCGGCTGTACGTCCTTGCCGCGGAAACGGGATTCGATAAAGTCCACCTGGGCCTTGACCGCCGCGAGGTTGTACTGCGTGCCGCCCTGGAGCAGGAACCGCCGCCCGATCGCCGACAAATTCGGGATCTGCGAAACGTACAGCCAGATGTTCTTCGGCAGCACGTTGCACAGCCCGGCCATGATCTCTTCGGGCTTCCAACCCTGCCGCTGGAAATCCACGATGTCGGACTGCATGAAGACCGCGCAACCGTAGCCGAATTGCGGGAAGCTGGTGGCGCTGAACGCCACGTCGGCGAACTGCTCGACCGGGTAGCCAAAGCCCTGGGCGGTGGACTGCAAAAAGTAGCCGTTGCCGGCCGAACACTGGGTGTTCAGCTTGAAGTCCTTGACGCGGCCATTTTTGAGAATGATGATCTTGATGTCCTGTCCGCCGACGTCGCAGATAACGTCGATGTCCTTATAGAAGTGGAGTCCGGCCTGCGTGTGGGCCACGGTCTCCACGATGGCGGCGTCGGCCCCGATGACGTCCTTCAAGATGTCCTTGGCATACCCGGTGGTGCCCACCCCGAGCACCTTGAGCGTGGCCCCTTGGTCCTCCACCTGCTTGCGCAGCTTGGCGAAAATCTCCATCGTGTCCTCGATGGGATTGCCTCGGGAGAGCTGATAGGCCTTGGCCAGCACGCGCCGGTCCTGGTCCTTGGACAGCAACACCGCCTTGGTGGACGTCGAGCCGCCATCGATGCCGATGAACCCCTCGACGATCTCCCCCGGCTGGAAGGTGGCCGGGACGAACTTCTTGTGCCGATATTTCGCCTTGAAGGCCTCCAATTCCTCGGGGCTTTTGGCTAACCCGCCCTTGCCCCCCTTCTTGGCCTTTTCCTCCTCCCGGCCGACGTGGATGTACCATTCGAGCTTTTCCCAACCCAGATATTGGCCGACCCCCTCCTCTTCGGTCTTGCCGAACTCGACGGCGCCAATGGCGGCGAAATATTGGGCGTTCTCGGGGGTGCGGATCAGATCCTCCGGCGGGATCCCTTCGGGCAGCGGGGTGTTGCGCTCGGCCCAGATCTTGGGAATGTTGTGCTTCCAGCACTCGCGCATCCCCCGAATATAGGTGTTCGGGCCGCCCAGCAACAGCACCACCGGGCGCAAGGTGTTGCCCCGGGTGAGCACCGAAAGGTTCTGCATGACGATCGCCTCGAACAGCGAGGCCATGAGTTCTTCAGGCGGAACGCCGGCTTTTTGGAGGCCGTTGATGTCGGTTTCCGCAAACACGCCGCACTTGCCCGCCACCGGATGCAGCTTGAGCCCGAGGTAACCCATGTTGCAGAGCTGATCCGGCGGAATGCGCAGCTTAGCGTTGATTTTGTCGATGACCGCCCCGGTGCCACCGGCGCACTTGTCGTTCATCGAGGGGATCTTTTTCTTGCGCCCGGTCTCGGGATCCTCCTTGAAGATGATGATCTTGGCGTCTTGACCGCCCAGCTCGATCACCGAACCGCATTCCGGGTACAGCTTCTCCACCGCCAGGGAGACGGCGTTGACCTCCTGAACGAACTTGGCGCCGATGTACTTGGCCAGTCCGCCGCCGCCGGAGCCCGTGATGAAGATCCGCGCTCGCTCCCGCGCGAAATCTTCGATCTCGGTCTCGAAGCGTTTCAAGAACTCGAGGACTTTCTCCGGCTGCTTGGTTTCGTGGCGCTGGTAGTCTTGCCAGACGATTTGGTCGGTGCGCTGATCCACCACGACAGCCTTGACCGTCGTCGAGCCGACGTCCATGCCGATGTAGTAGTGTTTCTGCATGCAGTCGCTCCCCCGAGTCGTTTCGCGAAAAGCCGGCGCCGCGCTTCAGCCGACGGCGACCATCACTTTGCGTTCGGGAACCCAGTTTTCCCGTTTCATGCGCTCGGCGATGTGGAGCACGAAGTTCGCCGCCACCCCGACCACGCCCTTGTGGTGCGGGACCTTGTACATCGGCCGCTTCATTTCCGGATGGGCATCGACGAAGGCCCGGCAATCGTCCAGGGTCAGCCCGGTCTTCTCCAGGACTTCCTGGAACTCCCGCTTCGCCTTGTTCTTGGCCTCGCCGAGAGCCATTTGCACGCGGCTGTGCGCGTTGATCTCGCCTTCTCCGGAAGTCTCGATGGGCAAGAAGATCATGTCCTTGTATAGCGACACGACGGCCGCCTGCGCGCCGTCGGACTGCGTGGAGGGCATGCAGCCGAACGGCTTCAGCGACAGCACCATGTGGCAAAGATCCTTGTTGGAGTAATAAATGTTCTTCGCCACCTCCAGGTGCCCTTCGCCGCCGCCCGCCCTCGAGTTGTAGAAGGGGTGGCCCATGCGCTGCAGCTCGTACTGATCTACCAGCGGATGCGCCAAGCCGCCCAAGGCGTCCACGATGCGCTGGTACTCGCGCCGGAAGATCGCCTCGGCGAGCTTCAGTTTGGCCACCTTGGTGCGATAGTCGAGTTCGATCTTCGCCCGTTTGTCGAGCCGCCACAGGGGCGGCAGCACGGCGCCTTCGTCCAATCCCTTGAAGTCGCGATACTTCTGCACCACTTGGTGGAGCATGTACATGATCCAAGTCCCCACGGGCTCCACCAACACCTGCGCCCCCTCGCGCTCCAGGAACCGGAACATGTTGAAGTTGCCATCGCCCTCTGTGGTCTGCGCCCAGAACTCACCCGTGATCTTGACGATGGGCTTGACGCGGAGCCGGTCCACCTCGATCGAGTCGAACATGTCACGGCAACGCTCGAGCGCCCCAGTGTACTCGTCGCTGCGCAGCTGGTTCAGGAATTTGCCGATATACTCGGCCGTGTCCTTGAAGCCGCCCAAGTAGCGGGCCAGTTTGTCACCCACGCGCCACGGCTGCTTGTTGCGAAAAACTTCGTGCATGTACTCGACGACGCGCTCTAGGGTCTCGTCGGTCTGACCCGGTCGCACCTCGAAGGGACGAATGGCGTAGGCGACCTCGTTGAGCACGTCGCCGCAGTTCATCGCGTTCAGGATGGCGAGGAAGAAATCCAGGTTCATCTCCAGGCCCGCTTCAGCCTCGGCCTGGTTCAAGCCACCCGATTGCTGGAACAGCAGCACCCGGAAACCATCGAAGCCCGCATTGCGCAGCGCCAGACGGTATTCCGCCTCGTACATACCGAAGCGGCAGGGGCCGCAAGCACCAGCGGTGAAAAACACATAGCGGTCGATGATCTCCTGCTTGCTCAGGCCTTGCTCCTCCAGATGCTGCAGGTATTGGACAAGGTTGCCGACGGTGAAGTAGGTCGGGTTGCACTGACCGTTGTTGCCGAACTCCTTGCCCGTCTGGAACGCGGCCACATTCGGCGTGGGCAAGCACTCGGCCACGTATCCTAGACCCTCCAACGCACCGTGGATGAGTTTCTCGTGTTTCCACGTCAGGCCACCGAACAGCAACGTCGTATGCCCCCGCTGATCCTTGGTAAAGGGCCTTTCCACGGGACGCTTGAAGTGGCGCACTTCCTGGGCGGTGAGCCCGGCCTCCCGCTCCAGACGCGCGCGCTCTTCCGCCACACGCTGACGTACAATCGCCTCGATCGAGGACTCGATCTGAACCAGCCCTGTCATGGGGCTAGGCTTGGGCTCCATCGGCTGCGTGCTCATTGCATACCTCTCGGAAGGAGTTGAAATCCCAGTTCGTTCCACAGTTTGCCTCAGGTAACCCATTGAAACCAATGGGAAAACATCGAATGGCGCGTTTTGTTGTTCGGATTGGCTTCAAAAGCCGTCCAGTGGTCCGGACCCGGGCGGCGGTCGTGTGGGGCATGGCGCACTATCGGGCCGAACTCGTTATCGTCCCGCAGCAAGAGGACCCACAGCCAGCCGTGCACCCGTAGCAGTGTGGGCCCACCCGGATTTGCCGAGTCGCCAACTTTGCCACGTCAAAATCCCGAATGTGGCGCGGCGCCCCGTAGCTGACGGACAGCTCGAGCATCTGATTGAAATCGCAATCATAGAGCGTGCCATCCCAGCCAACCGACAGCGTGGAGCGGCACATGACGCCCGCGGCCGCTTCCGGGTTAAAGGCGTTCACCAGACGTTCCATGTAGCGTTCGTAGTTGCCGCTCCGGAGCAGA
This sequence comes from Bryobacteraceae bacterium, assembly GCA_025055455.1. Lineage (GTDB taxonomy): Bacteria > Acidobacteriota > Terriglobia > Bryobacterales > Bryobacteraceae > JANWXD01. The sequence goes on along the minus strand of JANWXD010000002.1, from coordinate 245,532 downwards.
TATTCCAGGAAGCGGCTGATGGGCATGTTGGTGATGGTATACAGGGAGTTGAACCGCACTCCGTAGCGGCGCCACAGTTCGCGCTTGAAATCCGCTTCGATGGACTTCTGGTTCGGGGGCAGAAACGCCCCTGTCGGGTTGTAGACCAAGTTCAGCTGCAAGCCGCTGTCGGGCTGCCCATAGCCGAGCGTATTCAGTCGCCGGATCGCTTCGATGGACTTCGCAAACACTCCTTGGCCCCGCTGCGCGTCCGTTTCCCGCTGCTGATAGTAGGGAAGGCTGGCGACGATCTCCACGCGGTGGCGCGCCAGGAATTGGGCCAGATCCGCTTGGGAAGGCAGCAGCAGCACCGTCAGGTTGCACCGGTCCATCACGTGCCGTCCGAGAGCCCGAGCCTGCTCGACCAGCCAACGGAAATTCGGGTTCAACTCCGGCGCCCCGCCGGTAATGTCCACGATGGGGATGTCCGTCTGCGCCAGTGCAGCGAGGCATAACTCCGCCGTTTCGCGCGACATCATTTCGCGCCGATCCGGTCCCGCGTCCACGTGGCAGTGCCGGCAGGTTTGGTTGCACAGTTTGCCGAGATTGAGTTGCAGCACGCGAATGCCTGTGGCGCGGAGGGGAAATAGACCCGATTCGGCCAGCGCCTGCTCGAACGGCTTCCACGCGCGATGTCGACGCGTTTCGAGCACCCGAAGCTGTGCCTCCGGGCTGGCGAGCGGGTGTCCGACCCCAACCAGGCTCACAGGCTCACCTTGGCGGCCGCGTTGCGCATCTGCAAACCGTGCACCAACGAAGCCCCCCCGCGGATGGCCGCCGCCACGTGGACCGCCTCCGTCATCTGATCGAGGTTCGACCCCGTCTCCAGGCACTGCTGCGTGTAGGCGTCAATGCAGTAGGGGCACTGAATCGCATGGGCCACGGCGAGGGCGATCAGCGACTTCTCGCGGGCGCTCAAGGCCCCCTCGGAAAACACCGCCCCGTACCAGTCCGAAAACTTCTGCCACAGCTCCGGGGCGCACTGGCCCATCTCGGCAAACCGCGGCAGGTCTTCCTGGTGGTAGTAACCGGCCATATTCAGCGGTTCAGTGTAGCACCAGCGCTCGCTTCCGGCGGGCTCACCGTGCTGGTCAACGCAAGAACGGAATGTAGGCCGGCAACCGCCTTCGGTAAGCGGCGAACTCCTCCGGCAAGCAGACTGCCAGCAAGCGCTCCTCCACACGGACGCGGATCTCCGTGCCCACCACGAAGAGAGCTAAAGCGCCCACGGCAGCCTCCCAGCGGGTGACCAGCAACGAATTCGACAGCAGCATCCACAACAGCGAAGCATAGATCGGGTGCCGAAGGAAACGATAGGGGCCGCAGGTGACGAGTTGGTGATCGTGGGTCACGACAGCTTGAATCCGAAAATGCACGCCCAATGTCCGCACCGCCCAGACGAAAAGCCCGGCAGCCGCCACCGCCAAGCCGGCGGCCATCCACCCGAGAATTTCGGGGCCGGTATCGGATCGTGGCAGGCTCCAAATCAAACCGAAGGCTGCTGCTTCCATGGCTAAACCCCACAGGGAGACGCTAGAGCGCTGCGCGGGTCGTTGATCGAGGCCGGTGCGCCTCCGCCGGCGCGCGGCGCCGACGTAACTCGCCACCGCCACGACGCCCATCAGTGTCCAGCAGACCAACACTACGACTCGAGCGACCGTTGGGGTCATGGCCCGAATCTCCAGTATAGGGCGCAACGCGGGACCCTCCAGTGATTTCGCCGTTCTGCCGATCCGAGAAGCGAGGGGAGTATCTGCCCGATGGAGGGAGACCCCATACCCGCAAAGGAGCGAAGCGGCAAGCTGCGTGACGTTGCGTCGGATGGACAGCGGACACCCGAGCGCGCCCGAGCGAGTCGGGAAAGCCCCGCCTCCGTTTGCCGGACTTTATTGGATCCCTGCGGACCGCCTTTGGCCGAAGCGGTGAAAATTGCCCGTGAGGCGGGGCAGCGGAACGTGGATCTGAGCTTCCAACTGCTGCGCTGCGCCGCGCAGATGCGGGAATCCGGTGTCGAACCCGAGCCGCGCCGGCTGCTAGCGGTGCTGTCTCAGGCGCACAGCCACGCCCCCATAACCTACGCCGTGCTGCCGTACATGCGGAGCTCCGATCCGCGTGTGCGTTCCCAAGCCGCCCGGTTGATCGCCCGCTCCGGAGCGAGCCTGGAGTGGACCCTGCGCCACTTGGCGGACCCGGATGCCCGGGTTCGCGCCAACATCGTCGAGGGCATCGCCGCTTCGCCGGAGCCGCGGCGGCTCCTCGAGGCCCTACGTCGCGCGGCCCAGGATCCCCACCACCGAGTGGCGACCACCGCACTGGTGGTATTGATTCGCCTCGGCGAGGAGGCCGCGAGCGACACCTTGCGGAAGATTGCGGCCCATCCCGATCCGCGTTTCCGCTGTGCCGCCGCCTGGGCCATGGGCGAACTGGGCCGACAGGAATTCGAGCCCCTACTCCGGGGTCTCCGCGAGGACCCTTCCCACGCCGTCCGTTTTTGCGCCCTCCGCGCCCTGATCCGCTACAGGCGGCGAGCGAGCTAGAATCCAACCTTTATGCTTCTTGTTTGGCCTTTGCTAGTTGCCGTGTGGGCACAAGACGCCGCAACCGCTCCGCAAAGGCGCGAAACGGTGGTAGTGACCGGCACCTACGAGCCGGTGCCGCTCGAAGAAGCCGACCGCGCGGTGCGGAATTTGCCCGTCGAGGATCAACCGTTGCTGGCGAGCACGCTGGCCGACCTGCTGCGGCTCGAGCCCTCGCTCGATCTGCGGCAGCGAGCGCCAGGCGCCGTCCAGGCGGATCTGTCGATTCGGGGCGGTACCTTCGGGCAGACTCTCGTGCTGCTGGACGGTTTCCGCCTCAACGACGCGCAAACTGGGCACCACAACATGGACGTGCCGGTTCCGCTCGAGGCGCTGTCCCGCATCGAAGTGCTCAAAGGCTCCGGCTCGACCTTGTACGGCTCGGACGCCGTCGGCGGCGTCGTGCAGTTTCTCACGCGGCGTCCGGAATCATCCGAATTCCGGCTCCGGGGCGCGGTGGGCAACTTCGGCGTCAACCAGCAGCGCGTCTCCCTCGGCCTCGCACGCGGCAGCTTCAGCGAGCTTTTGACCTTTTCCCGAGACTTCTCCTCGGGGTTCCGGCCGAACCGCGACTACCGCAATCTGTCGGTGGCCTCCTCGACGCATTGGCGCTCCCCTTGGGGCGGTACGTCCTTGCTGCTGGCCCACAACGACCGCCCCTTCGGCGCCGACCGTTTCTATGGAAACTTCAACTCCTGGGAGCGCACCAAGACCTGGTTTGCCGGAGTGCGCCAACAGCTCGGAGAACGCACCGATGTCTCGGTGGCCTTCCGGCGCCACACCGACCTGTTCGTGCTCTACCGCGACCGGCCCCAGGTCTTCACGAACCGGCACATTGTGGAGGGCTTCCAGGGAGCGGTCCGGCGCCGAGCCTTATTGGGGACCGCCGCGCGGCTCCATTACGGTCTGGAGGGCTACCGCGACGCCATCGTGAGCACGAATCTGGGCAACCACGTTCGGGCCCGCGGCGCCGCCTACGCCGCCTTCGACGTGCGTGCCCTACGCCGTTTTTCCTTCACGCTCGGGGCGCGAGAGGAAGTCTACGGGGCCGGCCACGGGGCTTTCGCGCCCTCGGCCAGCTTCGGCGCTTGGCTGTCGGCGCGTTGGAAAGTCCGCGCCAGCGCCGCTCGCGCCTTCCGCCTGCCCTCTTTCACGGACCTGTACTACCACGATCCCGCCAACCGGGGCTCACCGGACCTGCGGCCGGAACGGGCCTGGAGTTACGATGCCGGACTCGACTGGCACCCGCGGGAGGGCCTCCGCGCCGAACTCACCGTCTTTCACCGCCGCGAACGGGACGGCATCGATTACGTGCGCCGTTCGCCCAACGATATCTGGCGCGCCACCAACATCCATCGGCTGCGGTTCACGGGCGTCGAAGCGGCGTTCACCGCCCGGCTGCGGCGCCGCCACGAGCTCGATTTCCGCTACACCGGCCTCAAGGGCGCTCGAACCCCGCTGCCCGGCGTTCAATCCCGCTACGTGTTCAATTACCCCGTCCACTCAGGGGTCGTCGCGCTGACGGGCATCGGGCGCGGGATCGCGGCGCGCCTCCGCGTGGGGGTGCTCCAGCGCTATGCTCGGGATCCCTACGCGCTCGTGGATCTTTCGTTGGCGCGTGCAACCGGGCGCCTGCGGCCGTTCCTCCAGCTCACCAATGTCGGCAACACGGCCTACGAGGAGATCGCCGGCGTTCCCATGCCGGGCCGCGCCATCGTGGCGGGCCTGGAATGGACCCTGTTCGGCCGAAGCCGCTGAGTTACACTGGGAAGCAGAATCGAGGCAGGTTCACGCTTGAGTGCTCTGTTGGTCGCGGCGGCGTTGTGGATCGCTTGGGGGACCGCATCCGCTTCCGAGGCGGGCGAGCTGGATGCCAGTCCCGCGCTCTTCAGCGTGCTGGCCGCCATCAACGCCGCCGGCTACGACGCCGATCTCGACTCCCCCGCCAACCACCCTTTCCGTCACTTCCTGCGCCAGCAGCTCGCCGCACGCGACATTCCCTCCCTCGAGGAGCTGAAGCGCTTCGTCGCCGAGCGCCGCCGCAGCGATCCTTCGGCCGATCTGGGCCAGTACGTCTCGTTCGCTCTCGTCGTGGACGGCCCCCCGAAGTTCGCCTTCCGGCTCCGGCAAAACGAACTGCCGCCGGACGTGATCCCCTTGGACGGCCTGGGGCCCTTGCTGGCCCGCTTCCACCGGGAAGCTGGTCTGGACGAGCTGTGGCGCAAAGCGCAGCCTGCCTTCGAAGAAATCATCGCTCGCTACCACGGCCCCGTGACCCAGGCGGTCACGGAAGTCAACGCCTATCTGCGCCACGTTGGCAGCACGCGGCTGGGCGGGCGCTTCCAGATCTATGTGGATCTTCTGGGCGCGCCCAATCAGATTCACAGCCGCAGCTACGGCAACGAGTACTTTGTCGTGTTGACGCCGTCACCCGAGCCCCAAGTCGAGGACGTCCGGCATGCCTACCTGCACTACGTCATCGACCCGATCGTGCTGCGGCACGCCGAAAAGCTCCAAGAAAAACGAGCGTTGCTGGATTACGCCCTGGGCGCCCCCGCCCTCGAGGAGCAATACAAGAATGACTTCATTCTGTTGAGCATCGAATCCTTGATCAAGGCCGTCGAGGCGCGGCTGATGCGCGCTCCGGCTCCGCGCAAACAGGCGGCCGTCGAGCAGGCCCTCCGGGAGGGTTTCATTCTGGCGCCATTTTTCGCCGAACAGCTCGCGCTCTACGAAAAGCAGGAGCAGTCGCTGCGATTCTACTTTCCCGAAATGGTTGCCGCGCTGGATCTGGGCCGGGAAGAGCGACGCCTCGACAAGGTGGAGTTCGCCTCCGAGCGGCCGGTACGGAAAGCCAAGGTCGTGCCGGCCGTCGCGCCGCCCGAGCCCTCGGGGCCGCGCAAGACTGCGGAAGAGGCCGAACAGCTGTATCGCGACCGGCGGCTGGCGGAGGCCCGTGAGGCGTTTGCACGACTGCTCCGAGAGACGGACGACCGCACGTTACACGCCCAGGCATACTATGGGTTGGCCCGGATCGCGGTGCTCGAAAATGACCCGGAGACGGCCGAGCGTCTGTTCGAAAGAACGCTGGAGCTGGCGCCGGAACCACCGGTGCGGGCGTGGACTCACGTCTATCTGGGGCGGCTAGCGGATGTGGCGGGGGAATCGGAACGCGCAAACCAGCACTACCGCGAGGCGCTCCGGGTGCAGGGCGCTTCCGCGCCAGCCCGCCAGGCCGCCGAACAGGGTTTGCAAGGCTCCTATCGCAAGGAGCGGAGAGGACAATGAGACTAGAAACGGCCCGCCCCAGGGGCGGGTCAGGGAAGGGAGTACGGGCATGAGACGAAGATACACTCACACTGCTTTGCTGGCTGCGACCTTGGGAGCGGCCCTCTGCGCCCAACCCCCCGCGGGCGCGGCTCAGGAAACTCCGGTCGCCAAGCAGCCCACGGTCAAATCCCAAGCTGAGGGACAGGCCATCATGGCCATGTTCCAGGCGCCGGATCCCGACAGCCGTATCAAGGCGGCGAAAGAACTCATCGAAAAATTCGCCGACACCGAGTTCAAGGCGACGGCGCTGCACTTTATCGCCGTCTCCTACCAGCAGAAGAACGATATCGACAACATGATTGTGTACGCCGAGCAGACCTTGCAGGCGGACCCGAACCATTACATGGCGATGCTGATGCTGGCCAATGCGATCGCCCAGCGCACGCGGGAGTTCGACTTGGACCGGGAAGAAAAACTGGCTCGGGTGGAAAAATACGTCCGCACCGCTCAGGAGCTCATTCAGAAAGCGCCTCGCCCCAACCCCCAGGTCACCGAGGAGCAATGGGAAGCTGCCAAGAGGGATATGAATTCGCAGGCGTTGGAAACCTTGGCTTTGGCGGCGCTGGCTCGCAAGAACTACGACGAGGCCATCGCCAAGTTCAAAGCCTCGATCGAAACGGCGGTCAATCAGGATCCGGCGACCTTCGTGAGGTTGGGCGCCACGTACAACAAAGCCGGTAAGTACGACGAAGCCATTGCCGTGCTGGACAAGGTCATGAACGACCCGAACGCGCATCCGCAGATCCGGCAGGTGGCGCAGGCCGAGCGCGCCCGCGCCCTGCAGGCCAAAGGGGCCGCCGCTCCGCCGGCCCCACCGACGCCCCAACCGAAGCCTTGAAGTTCGGCGCCGGGGCAGTTCGATTCCTCCGGCATGCCCGAGGATTTGGAAAGCCTCGAAGCCGCGCTCGGTTACTGCTTCCGGGATAAGCAACTGCTGCGCCAGGCTCTCACGCATCGCTCCCGGGTGTACGAAACAGGCGGTCAGCACAACGAGCGACTGGAGTTTCTCGGCGATGCGGTCCTCGGCTTTCTAGTGAGCGAAGCCTTGGTGCAAGCGCACCCGGAACTTTCCGAGGGTCGGTTGTCCCGGCTCCGCGCCCGCCTGGTGAGCAGCTGGCACCTTTACGAGGCCGCGGTACGGCTGGAGCTCGGCAAATACCTGCTCCTCGGCCGGGGCGAAGAGCACACCGGCGGCCGGCACAAGAAGGCCCTGCTGGCCAACGCCCTGGAAGCGCTGATCGCGGCGCTGTACCTCGACGGAGGCATGGAGGCAGCGCGCCATTTCGTCTCGACCCACATCGCCAGAGCCCTGAAAGAGATCGAACCCGCCGCGGATTACAAAGGGGCGCTCCAGGAGCTGGCCCAGGCCCGCAAGCTGCCGGCGCCGCAGTACGTCACGGTGGCCGAGCGCGGCCCGGCGCACGCCCGCATGTTCACCGTCGAGGCCCGCATCGGCCGGGAATGGTCCGCGGTAGGCGAAGCTCCCTCAAAAAAAGACGCCAGCCAGCAGGCGGCAAGACGCTTGCTGGAGCGTCTCCGTGCCCTGGAATAGCGTGCCGCCCGATCCCCGGCTGGGCAACGAGCCAACCGGGCGTTGGATGAGGAATGCTGCCCACCTTGCCGACCCCATCGCCGGTGCGCCCGTTCACCCCGCGGTCCGCATGCAGCCCAAGGCTTTAAAATGGGCTGTATGAAGCAGCTCAACATCAATGTCACCCTGGAATTCGAGCGCGACCTGGAGCTGCTCATGAAGGAGCGAAAGATTGCGCGCAAATCCGACGCCATTCGACTCGCCGTCCGCGAGGCCGTGCAGCGCCTGAGCCCAAGCCGGGAGTACGATTTTCGATCCTGGCTGGGCCAGGGCCTCAAGGCGCCCGTTCGCCGCAGGCGTAAGTTTCGCAACGAGGACGAATTGTGGTCGTAGATACCTCCATTCTGGTCGCTGTGTTTTTCAACGAGGAGTTCGGGCCATGGGCGGCGGACCGCCTTCAGGAGAACGCCCGCGCGCTCCGCATGAGCGCGGTGAACTACGCCGAAACCCTCGCGCTGCTCCAGGATCGCCAGCCAAATCTGTATGCTGAGCTGCGGGACGCGATTCGGGCCTCGCCCATCCGTCTGGTTCCGCCTACAGAGGAGCAGGCGGAGATCGCCGCCGAGGCGCGTCTCCGCTATCCGCTGAATCTCGGAGACTGCTTCGCCTACGCCCTAGCCAAGGTCGAGGATTGTCCGCTTCTGACGCTCGATCGGGATTTTTCCAAAACAGACCTGCGGGTGATTTTGCCGCGCATGCGCTGAAAAAGCTGCCGGGACGGGCCCCTCAGTGAGGCCGCGCCAAGTCATAGACGTGGGCGATGTTGGGATAGCCGTTCATGGCCAGCCGGCAGGACGGGCCCGGACCGTGAAAGCGCGGCGCGTGGAACGTGAACGGCGGCACGTAGACGACGTCCCCCTCCTCGGCGATGATCACCCCGACATTCTCGATCGGGTAGCGAATCTGACCCGCCATCACAAGCCAGAACTCCGCGCACTCGGGATGATAGTGGCCCCGGTGGTTCGGATCGAGCGGCGGCAGCAGTTTCTCGTAGCCATAGATGATGTTGGCCACCGCCCGGTCATCGTGCACCGCCCGGTGCGTGAAGTTCCGCCCCTTGTACTCCGGCCGCTCGGCCAGCTCGTACAGATTCAGGTGCGGCTGGTTGCCGCGGTCGTAGGGCCCGGGCTTGCGATTCAGCACGACCGACAGCCACGTGAATCCGGGCAGCTGGGGCGGCTCGACATCCCGCGGATAAAACGTCTTGGCTTTGGCGATACCCACCTCCAAATACAGGGCGGGCTGGTCGCCGAGAGTTTCCAGCGCGTAGATCGTCTGCATGGGGACCTGCACAATGGAACCTTTGCGCGCCACGACGGGCGCCTGCCCCTCGATGTCGAACCGGACCGCGCCGTCCATGACGATCCACCAGGCGCGCGTGTCGGGGTGGAAGCGGCGCGAGACTTTGGTCCCCGGCGCGGCGTGCACGTAGTGGGCTTGCAGGTGGTCGTCGTCCACGACTACCTCGCGCCAGTTCTTTTCTCCGGCGTGGCGCGCCTTCAGTTCCGCCAGCTTGGTGTGCGGTTTGTGAGGCGGCGTATAGGGCACCGGGCGCAAGGGTTTCGGCGCCCAGGAGGGCTCCTCGGTGCGGGGAGGACCTTGCGCCTCCACCCGCGTCAGCCATCCGCACGCCGCCACGACCACAAGCAACGCCGCACGCATGCCCGCACCTCCTTTGCGCAGCACAAATGCCTGCATTCTAGCACGCGGCGGCTCTACTTCAGCAGCGCCAGAATCGCCTCCAGTTCCCGGCGAATTTCTTGCATGAGGGTCGGGGAAGCGCCGAACAAGGCGGCCTGATCGCCCCGCGCTTGCCGCTTGTTCGCTTTTTGCCGGGCCCGTGCCTCCAGGTGTTTGCGCGCGCCTTCGATGGTGTAACGCTCCTGATAGAGCAACCGCTTGACTTCGAGCACCAGCTCGATGTCCTTGCGGCGGTAAAGGCGGTGACCCTTCCCGGATTTCTTCGGCGCCAGCGACGGAAACTCGGTTTCCCAATAACGCAGCACCGAGGCCGGCACACCCACGAGCCGGCTCACTTCCCCGATGCGGAAGTAAAGTTTATCCGGGATTGGCGGAAGGTTGTCGCCCAGAGCCAATTGACGCATCCCGGCAACCACGAACAACCGCCATGGTACGGGAATCCGTGCGGCAGGTCAACCGTCTGCGGCGCCGCACACCACCGAGGACGCAAGGTCCCACACCACACGTTCCACGGCCTCGAGCACCGGCTGCGAGGGCTCCTGCCCCCGCCCGAACCTCTCTCCTTCGATGCCGTAGATCCGCATCCGCGGCGGCAGCCGGTCCAGCCGCCGGGCGAGCTCCACGGCCTCCGCCACCCCGAAGGCATGCGTAGAGCAGCGGAAGAAGTCGCCGAGGACGGGCACGCTGCGGGCGTCCCATACCGTCACCGTGCCCACGGGCGCGCCCGTCACGACCGCGTCTACCAGCACGACCTCCCGTTCCGCGCCTGCCTCGTTCCAGCTCTCGAGCAGCGCTAAGGCGTCGCCGCGGTGCTCGATCGCTTCCACCCCCAGCGCCCGGAGCCGGCGCGCTACCAGCAGGCCTGCAACATCGTCCCCTCGGCCCTCCGCTCCACAGCCGATGACCAGAGGCGATTTCACAATGCCAGCTCCACCTTCAAAACCGGATCCTCGATCGAGCCGTGGATCTGGAAGCCGAGTTTCTGGCATACACGCAGCATGTTGACGTTGTCCGGAAGGACGTCTCCGACCACGCGCTCCAGTTTTTCGTCGCGCGCCACTTGGATCAGACGCCGCGTCAGCTCGATTCCCAAACCACGGCCTTGGAATTCGTCCGCGACCAAAACCGCGAATTCCCCCTCCGGAGCGCCGTGGAGCTTGCGCAGTCTCCCCACGCCGAGTATCCGTCGCTCGCCCGTAACCGGATCCCGGTGTTCGGCTACCAGGGCCATCTCGCGCGCATAGTCGATGAAGCAGATTCGTACCAGGCGCTCGTGCGCCACCCGCTGGCTCAGCTTCAGCATGTGGAGGTACCGCAAATAGACGGTGCGATCCGACAGGGTTGCGTGGAACTTCACCATCAGCGGCTCGTCCTCGGGCCGGATGGGACGGATGACGACGGGCGTGCCGTCCTTGAGGGTCCAGTCGGAAACGTAGTGGACCGGGTAGGGGCGGATGGCGGGTTTGGGCAGCTCCGCCTCGGTTAGGGTGGGCTCGTGCAGCACCACCCGCGCGTCCAAGGCCACCAATGCCTCCGGGGATGCCACCAACGGGTTAATGTCGATCTCGCGGATCCAGGGCTGCTCGACCACGAGGCGACTGAAGCACACCAAAAGCTGCTCCAACGCCGCCAGATCCACCGGCTTGCGCCCGCGCACTCCCTTGAGCGCCTCGTAGATGCGCGTCTGCTCCATCATGCGCCGGGCGAGCGTCGTCGTCAGCGGCGGAAGGGCCAAGGCCCGGTCGCGGAAAACCTCCACCAGTTGGCCGCCCATACCGAACAGGATCACGGGGCCGAATTGCGGGTCCACGGAAGAGCCTACGATCAGCTCGTAGCCCTCCAGCCGCACCATGGGCTGCACCGTAACGCCGAGGAAATGGCCTTCGCCTGCCCGTTGGTGCACCGAGGCAGCGATCGCGCGGAAAGCGTTGCGCACCGCGTCTTCGTTCGGCAGGTTCAGATGCACGCCGCCGACCTCGGTCTTATGGGTGACCGTCTCCGAATGGAGCTTCACCACGACCGGGTAGCCGATCGCCCGGGCTGCCTCCGCGGCCTCGTCTTCGCTGGCAGCCACGCGCGTCTCCACGGTGGGGATGCGGTAAAGGCGCAGGAGCTGTTTGGATTCGTACTCGGTGAGCAAGGTCCTGCCGGCGGCGCGGACCCCCTCGAGCAGCCGCGCCGCTTCGGAGCGGGCCCCGGCGCCGTCCTCCAGCGCGGCGCCGAACACCGGCGTCTCGTAGATCCCCTGGAGGTTATACGTGTAGCGCCACATGTAATGGAACATGCGCGCCGCCGTGTCCGGATAGGGAAACGTCGGGATGTTGGCGGCGTTGAGGATCCGCTCGCCAGCGGCCACTTCCGGACCTCCCATCCAACTGGCCAGCACCGGCTTATCGTCCAGCCGGGCGTACGACTTCAGATGCTCGGCGGTTTGGGTCGGCTCGGTCATGGCTTGGGGCGTCAGCACCACCAGCAGGCCGTCGCTTGCGGGATCTTTCGCCGCGATTTCGAGCGCTTTGGCATACCGTTGCGGGTCGGCATCCCCGAGGATGTCGATGGGATTCCCCCGGCTCCAGTGGCGGGGCAAGATTCGATCGAGCGCCTCGATGGTGTCCGGGGAAAGTTCGGCGAGCTCGCCGCCGCTGGTGATCAGAGCATCCGTGGCGAGCACCCCCGGACCGCCGGCATTGGTGATGATAGTCAACCGTGGTCCTTTGGGACGCGGCTGCTTGGCCAGCACCTCGGCCATGTAGAACAGCTCGGAGATGCTCGCCACGCGGAGCACGCCGCAGCGCCGAAACGCCGCTTCCAAAACGTCGTCACTGCCCGTCAGTGCCCCGGTGTGGGAGGCGGCTGCCTTGCCGCCGGCCGCCGTGCGACCCGCCTTGATGACGATGATGGGCTTCTGCAGCGCCACTTCGCGCGCGGCCGAAAGGAACGACCTTGCGTCGCCAACGGACTCCATATAAAGCAAGATGCTGCGGGTGCGCGGATCGTCCCCGAGATAATCGATCAAATCGCCCCAGCCGACGTCCGCCATCGAGCCGACGGAGATGAAGGCGCTGAAGCCCACCAGCTCCCGAAAACTCCAATCCAGCACTGCGGTGCATAGCGCTCCGCTCTGGCTGATGAAGCCCACCGTCCCCGACCGCGCAATGCCCTTGGCGAACGTGGCGTTCAAGCCCGTGGGCGGACACATTACGCCCAGGCAGTTCGGCCCAATGATCCGCAGAGGCCCCTTGCGGGCTTCCTCGATCAACTGGCGTTCCAGTTCGGCCCCTTCGGCGCCCAGCTCTTTGAAACCAGCAGAGATCACGATCGCGCCTTTGACGCCGGCCTCCACGCACTCCCGGATCACCCCGGGCACCGTGGGGGCTGGCGTGACCACCACTGCCAGATCCACTGGCTCGGGCACCGCCGCAATCCGCGGGTACGCTTTGATCCCCAACACGCTCGCCCGCCGCGGGTTTACAGGAAATACGGTGCCGCCGAAGGGCGTGGAAATCAGGTTCCACAACACCGTGCGGCCCACGCTTCCCGGTTTTTCCGTGGCGCCGATCACGGCCACGCTTTCCGGCGAGAAGAAGACATCCAGGGGCTTGCGGCGGTCGTGGAGGATGCCCGACGCCGCGCCGGTCTCCTTGAACTTTTTCATCTACGCCTCACTCTCTGTCCACTGTGAGCCGCAAGAAGTGTGTGGCGCAGGAAATACAGGGATCATAGTTGCGAACGGCCTGCTCGCATTTCCACAGGATCTCCGGTTCGGGCCGGTCCAGGAGGGCCGGCACCAGGCCCCAGAGATCGTCCTCGATGCGCTTTTGGTTCTGCGAAGTGGGGGGCACGATTTTGGCGAGCCGAATCAGCCCGTCGGCGCCGATCTGGTAGCGGTGGTAGAGCAGACCGCGCGGGGCCTCGGTGGCGGCTTGGCCGGTGGCCGCCCGGGGTTCCACCTCGAGGCGCGGGCGGGCCGGCGGCTCGTAGCTCTCGATCAATCGGAGCCCTTCCTCGCAAGCGAAGACCAGCTCCAGGGCTCGCGCCACGATGCTCCGGAAGGGGTTGCGGCAGGGCGGAGCGAACCCGGCCTCCGCCGCGGCCTGACGGGCGGCCGGCGTGAGCCGGTCAAAGTTCAGGTTGATCCGCGCCAAGGGCCCCACCATGTACGAGCCCCGGACCCGGATGACGGAATGCAGGGCATGGGAGTGGCGCACCTGGTGCTCGGCGAAATGATCCTCGTACTCTGCCGCATCCACGTCCAAGCCACGGTTGGAGACGATGCGGCCTTCGTTCATGGGATATTCCTGCGGATGGGACAGCGCCACGAACTCGTAATCCTGTTCGAATGGCGGAAAGTCGAACCCGGAAACAAAGCGCACCGTTTCTAGCGCCACCTCGAGGGCCTGCTCCAGCGCCGGGCGCAGCGCGCGCACCTCCTTGCGGCTGGGGGTCTTGTAGAAGCCGCCCACCGCCACCGCGACGGGATGAATCTCGCGGCCGCCGAGCAACGCCACCAACTGGTTGCCGGCTTTCTTGAGCGCCAAGGCGCGTTCGACGACCGCGCGATGATCTCGCGCCATTTCCAGCGCGTCCTGGTAACCCAAAAAGTCCGGCGCATGGAGGAAAAAGACGTGCAACGCGTGGCTTTCGATCCACTCGCCGCAGTACAGCAAGCGGCGGAGCAGCCGCACGGCGGGATCCACGGCGATTCCGAGCGCCCCCTCGATGGCGTGCACCGCGCTCATCTGATAGGCCACCGGGCAGATGCCGCAGATGCGCGCCACGATGTCGGGAACTTCCGAAAAATGCCGGCCGCGCAGGAACGCCTCGAACATGCGCGGCGGCTCGAAGATCTTCAGTTGGACGTCGCGCAGTCGGCCGCCTTGGATTTTCAGATACAGCGACCCCTCGCCCTCGACGCGCGCCAGGTAGTCCACTTTGATCGTCCGTGTGCCTGTCCGGCTCATGCACGCTCCTCCTCATCGCTGGCGTGGCGGAAATGCCAGGTCCAGGCATTGAAGCTGCGGAAGGCGCGCGAAATTTCCTGCGACGTCTGCCCGAGGACGTGCAGCTGGGCGCGCAGCGATTCGGTATTGGGCGTCTCCATCGGTCCGAAGCAGCCGTAGCAGCCTCGCCCGTAGGCGGGACAAATGGCTCCGCAACCGGCCTGGGTGACCGGCCCCAGGCACGGAATTCCCTGCGCCACCGCCACGCACACATTGAGCCGCCGCTTGCACTCCAGACAAACGCTGTAGGTGGGGATGTTCGGTTTGCGACCGGCCAGCAGGGCGGAGATCAGCTCGAGCAACTGTGACTTGCTGATCGGGCAGCCCCGCAGCTCGAAGTCCACCGGCACGTGCTCGGCAATCGGCGTCGACATCTTCAGCGTGTGGATGAAGTCCGGGCTCGGGTAGATGTGGCGAACGAACTCGGCCGAGTCCTGCCAGTTGCGCAGCGCTTGAATGCCCCCTGCGGTGGCGCAGGCCCCGATGGTCACCAGGGTGCGGCACTGCCTTCGCACCTGCTGGATGCGCTCGGCGTCATGGTGCGTGGTGATGGAGCCTTCCACCAGCCCGATGTCATAGGGTCCCTTGATCACGGCGCGCGACGCCTCGGGGAAATAGGCGATCTCCACCGCCTCGGCCACGGCCAGCAGCTCGTCTTCGGCGTCGAGCAGCGTCAGCTGACACCCGTCGCAGGAGGCGAACTTGAACACGGCGAGCTTCGGTTTGCGTCGGGCGTTAAAGTTCATATCGCTCCATCAACCGTTTCACCCTCGCCGCGGGAAACACAGGACCGTCCTTGCAGACAAAATGCGGTCCCAACTGGCAGTGGCCGCAGAAGCCGACGGCGCATTTCATGTTGCGTTCCATGGAGACGTACACATCGGAGAGAGCCATGCCGCGCGTTTCCAGCTCGCGCAGCACGAAGCGCATCATGACTTCGGGCCCGCAGACCAGCGCCGCGGTCCGCTGCGCATCGAACCGCGCGTAGCGAAACAGCGTGGTGACCACGCCCACATGGCCGCGCCAGCTCAACCCCCCGTAGTCCACCGTGGTCAGAATCTGCGTGTCCGGCAGATAGCTCCAGGCGCTGAGCTGCTTGCGGTACAGCATGTCCTGAGGACTCCGGGCGCCATAGAGCAGCACGAGCCGGCCGTAGTCGCCGCGGCGACGCAGAACGTAATAGACCGCTGGGCGCAGGGGCGCCAGGCCGATTCCCCCCGCCACGATCAAGATATCCTTTCCGCGGAGCGCCGCCAGCGGCCAGCTGGCTCCAAAGGGGCCCCGCACGCCGATCCACTCGCCCGGCCGCCGGGTCACCAGCGCTTGCGTCACGGGCCCCACGGAGCGAACGGTGTACACTAAGCGGTCCGGCTCCCCCGGATCCCCGCTGATCGAGATCGGGGCCTCGCCCACGCCGAACACCGAGAGCATGCTGAACTGACCGGGCGCGAACCCGCTGCCTCCACCGGGCGCCGCCACGGTAAAGGTGAACGTGTCGCGCGTTTCGCGCTCCACGGCGATCACCCGCGACGCCTGGGGCAGCATGGGGTCTCCGGACCGCCAGGGTTGGGTTTGGGCAAAGGCCATCATGCGCGCGCGCTCGCCGGAGAATACAAATCCAGCAATTGGATCCGCATGGCTTGAAGCCGTTGCGCCAGCACTTCGAAAACGGCACGCATCAATCGGTAGCCAAATGCGGGGTCCTGCTCGCAGGCTTCCCGCAGCCGCGCGCCGTCGAACACCAGCGCCCGCACTGCCGTGAGGGCCCGCGCCTGAAAGTGCTTGCCTTCGGACACCAGCAGCGACGACCATCCCAGCGCCTCCCCATCGCCGAGCGTCTGTACGCGCAGCGTGCGTCCCAGAGCCGTCACCTCCAGCGCGACCTTGCCGGACACGATCAGGTAGAAAAAGCTCGAGGCGTCGCCTTCGCGAAAAATGATCTGGTCCCGTTCGAAGCGTCCCTCGTGCGCCAGGACCGCCAGCTTCTCGATCTGATCTGGTTCGAAGTTCTTGACAAAAGGAAGATGGCGCAACGTCTCCAGTACGTCCGGGATCTTCATGCTTGCTCACTCCTCAGGGAACTCGGCGGAAAGCCGCAGACGGCTTCCGCCTCCGTTGTGATTTCAATGGCCGCCGGACACCAGGTGATGCAGCGGCCGCAACCGACACAACCGGAGGTGCCGAACTGGTCGTGCCAGCTCGAGAGCTTGTGCGTGAGCCACTGCCGGTAGCGCGCTTTGATGGAGGCCCGCACCGGACCGCCGTGAATGTAGCTGAAGCTCTGGGTAAAGCAAGAGTCCCAGAGGCGCCAGCGCTCCGCATGGCTCCCAGTCACGTCGCTGGTGTCCTCGACTGTGACGCAAAAGCACGTGGGGCATACCAGGGTGCAATTGGCGCACGCCAGACAGCGCCGCGCCACATCGTCCCACTGGGGATGTTCGAAGTTCTCGGCCAGACGCTCCCGGAGGCCTGCGGTGTTCAGCCGCCGGGTGATCATGGACTCGGCGCGGCGCGCCGCCTCCTCGGCACGCGCCACATCCTGCGGGCTCGCTTCCGGCGCCCCGAGCGCCGCCAGCCGGGCCGCGCCCGCTTCGGTGCCGGCGTGGGCCACGAACCAGCTTTCTGCGCCCTCCACGACTTCGGTCAGGGCGATGTCGTAGCCGCCGCTGAGCTTGGGGCCCGTTCCCATCGACGAACAAAAGCAAGTGGGCGCGGCCTGCGTGCATTGGACCGCGATGACGAAGACATCTTGCCGACGATTGCGGTAGATCGGATCGGCGTAGGGTCCCCCGAGCAGCACCCGGTCCTGCACGGCGAGGGCCGCCAGCTCGCAGGCCCGCGCGCCCAGGAACGCATACTTCGGGGGCGGCTCGGCGCTAGCATCCGCGATAATTTCCGGCTGGTCCCCGTTTCGCCGGACCGAAAACAGCCGCACCCGCGGGGGAAGCAGAAACCTCTTCCAGCTTTGCGGTCCCACCACGTAGCCGAACAGAGCGTTGTCCGGACGTCGGAGCAGCCGGTACCGTCCAGGCGCATGCTCATCCGTCCAACCGCGGGGCAGATCCTCCAGACCCTCGATCGCGTCATAGACGATGGCGCCGTCGCGGACGGTGGGGCCGACAACTTCGTAACCATCGCGCCGAAGCGTTTCGATCAGGGAGGCGAGTTCCTTCGCCTCCAGACGCATCTTTCGCTCAGTGCTGGGGGACACCGTCGCTGTTTTTCGCCTCTGCTATACGAAAGTATCCCGCATGTCGGTTGCCACGCCCAAACGTTGCAAAATCAAGACCCGGGTCGGGCGGGTGCGTCAAAATCCCCGGTCGGATGGCTCCTGCGCTGGCGCAACGTGGGGCAAAAGCCCAAGCGCGGTCGCGTCCGCTACAGCGGCGGACGGGGTTTTTCGAGGCAAAGACGGGTCAAATCGGCAATTTGGGCGGTTCCCGCGCACAGGACGGTGTCGGCGCCGCCCCAATAGATCTTTACCGTGCCGTCCGGTTCGGGCACCGCGGCGCAACTGAACACGACGTTGGGCACGTAGCCGCCGCGTTCCCAAGGATCCTGCGGCTCCAGGATCCATTCGTCGGCCACGCCGAGAACGCGCGCTGGGTCGGTGGTGTCGTGGAGCGCCACGCCCAGCCGATACACGGCCCCCGCCATGGTCTGGAAGACGCCGTGGTAAATCTGAAGCCACCCCTGCTCCGTAAGAAATGGCGGCGCACCGGGTCCCACCTTCATCTCGTCCCAGTGATAGGCCGCCGGGCGGATCAACACGCGGGAATCGCCCCAGTGGATCAAGTCCGGTGAATAGGAAATCCAGATGGACCAGGGCAGAATGCCGCTGTGCGGTCGGTCCAGCCGCGCATAACGGCCGTCGAAAGTTTGGGGGAACAAGACTACGTTGCGGCAATCCGCCTGGGTGATCAGCGCGATCCGCCGCACATTTCGGAAATCTTCCGTCGCCGCTAGTCCGATCCGTACTCCATAACGCGAATACGCACTGTAAGTTAAATAGTAAGTGTCTCCAAGGCGTGTGAGGCGCGGATCTTCCACTCCATACTCTTCATAGTCGCGGAATGGAGGATCGTCTGCAGGAATGAGGAACGGTTCGCGCCGCACCCGGAAGCGAAACCCGTCTTCGCTTTCCGCCAGACCGAGAATCGAGCGGCCGTTGCGCAGATGCGAGCGGAACACCATGAAGTAGCGATCCGCAGCCTTCACCACGGCAGCGTTGTGGACCGTGCTGACGGGATACGGCACGTCGTCGGGAGTAAGGATCGGGTTGCCGGGGTAGCGCTGAACGATTGGCTCTTTCATCCGTGGTTCAGGATCTCGCGGTAGACGCGCAGATAATCGTCCACCATGCGTTCGCTCGAGAAGCGTTCCTCGGCCTCCTGGCGGCAACGGCGCCGCTTCAGGCTCGGAATGCGCGCGACGGCCTCCACGGCGGCATCCACGTCCGCCACGAGGAAGCCCGTCTCCCCGTCTCGAATCAACTCCGGCATCGAGCCGCGGGGGAACGCAATGACCGGCGTGCCGCAAGCCATAGCCTCCACGACCGACAAGCCGAAGGGTTCGGCGAACCGGATCGGGTGCAGCAGCGCCCACGCGCCGCCGAGCAATCGGTCTCGCAACTCGGGCCCGGCGCTGCCGAGGTACTGCACTCGCTCCCCGTCCACCCAGGGCGCCACCTCGCGTTCCCAATAGGCCCGGTCTTGAATGATCCCGGCGATGAGCAGGCGCCGGCCCGCACGCCGCGCGATCTCGATGGCCTCTCGGGTCCCCTTGTCTGGATGAATCCGGCCGAAAAAAAGCAAATAGTCCTCCGGTTGCTCGCGGAAGGTGAACCTGCTCAGGTCAATTCCGTGGTATACGGTGGCAACATAGCTTAGATCGGGAGCCCGGTCCGCATGGCTGATCGAGACATAATATGCGCGCCGGTTGTACTTACGGTAAACCGGCAGAATTTTCGGAGACGAGAAGCCGTGGATCGTTGTCAGCACCGGGGTCGACACCAGTCCAGAGTAGGTCAGCGGCAGGAAATCGAAGTGGTTGTGAATCAGGTCGAATTCGCGTGCCCTTTCGAAGACTGCCGAGATGTGCAGGCACTCCCAAACCTTGGCGTCGAGCTCCGGGTCTTCCTCATAGCCGCGGGGACACACCGCTACCAGACGCGCGGAAGTAATCGAGTCGGCCGTGGCGAACAGCGTCACGTCCACGCCTCGGCGCACCAAGCCCTCCGTCAGCAGCGAAACGACCTGTTCCCAGGGCCCGTAGTGCCGGGGCGGCGTGCGCCAGGCAATCGGCGCCAGCATCGCCAGCTTCACTGGGAGCCGTCTCCCGGCGGCGACTCCAGAACGAAGCGGAGCAGATCCTTCAAGCTGGCGGTGGCCAAGGCAATGGAGGAGTCGGCCGCCCCGTAGTAGAGTCGCACCTCGTCGTCTTCGACGACCCAGCCGCACGGAAACACGACGCCCGGCACATCGCCTTCCAGCTCGTACGTCTCCCGCGGCCCGAAGACCCACTGGCTGGAGCGCCGCAGCACGCGGGTCGGGTCGTTGCGGTCGAGCAACGCTAGCCCCAGCCGATACAGGCACCCCGCGGCGGTGGTCCGCACGCCGTGGTAGAGGATCAGCCAGCCTTCCGGCGTCTCGAGAGGTGGCGGTGACAACCCGATCTTACGGGCGTCCCACCAGCCGCCCCGGCGGGCCGGCAACAGCACGCGGTGGTCGCCCCAGTGCTTCAGATCCGGCGAAAACGAGATCCAGATATGGGCGCCGGTGGTCGCCAGCGTCGCCACCGGCCGGTGCAGCATGGCCCACCGATCCTGGAAGCGCACGGGAAACAGGGCGGCGTCCTTGTCCTCCGGCGGCATCACGGGCCCCAGGCGGTGGAAGGTCCGGAAGTCCTCCGTCCAGGCCAGCGATACGAGGGGCCCGGCGTCGGAGAACGCCGTGTAGGTGATGGCCCAGCAGTTGCGCTCCTCCAGCCACGTCAGCCGCGGATCTTCGATGCCGTACATCTCCTCGGGGTGCGTCTGCGGCGAAGCGGGAAACGTCGGCTCGCGGTCGATGACCCATCCCCCGAAGCCATCCCGGCTCCGGGCCACGGTCAGGTGGGAGAAACCCTTACGGTCCTCGGCCCGCACGAGCAGCAGCGTCTCGCCATCCAGCTTGGCCGCACCCGCGTTGAAGACCGAGTTCACCGGATAGGGCCATTGGTTGGCCGTCAGAATCGGATTGCGATCGTAGCGATGGAACAATTCGCTGAACTGGTAGTGGTTCGCCATCGGCACTCCTAAGCAACTCGCCGCTGGGGTTCTGTACGCTTCCCTCGGCGCGCCTGCGAGCAAGCTTTATAGCGGCGGCGGTCCAGCGCTTCCCGCAAACCCCAGAACGCCATGGGGTCGGCCCACCCGAGCGAAGTGGGCGGGGCCTGCCGCTGGCGGGGACACGTTGCGGCCGCCGCGGCAGGCCACGCCGAACCCCGTGCGATGCCGATGCGGCCGATCCGGCGGGACGGCCGCCCGTGGCGGCAGCGGAGGCGGGTGGCCGAGATCATGTGCAGGCGGCCGTGGCGGCCAACGGCGCTTTCGCGGCGTCAATGACGCCCGCGGCCATGGTCATCTCCAGCAGCGCCATCAGGAAGGACAACGTGGATTCCGCCCCCTCATTCTGATTGACGCGGTCCGGATGCAGCCCGTCCCGGCATCCGCCCGTGGCGGCGTCGTACAGGGGCAGGCCGAGGTCGTTGCGCCCCAGGAACCATTCAAAAGCCCGTTGCGCCTCTTTCTGCCAGCCGCTGTCGCCCGTCAGCCGCCACGCCTCCAGACACGCCGAAACCATGGCGTGCGCATCCAGGGGCTGCTGGTCGAATCGGGCCCGCTCGCCGTTTCGCCGGTAAAAACCGTTCGAGCCGATGGGCACGAAATGGTCGCCCCCGGCGCGTTGGACCTCCGCGAGCCAGGAAAGGGCTTCCAGCGCCGCCTCTTCCATATCCTTGCGGCCCATGCCTCGTCCGGCTACCAGAAGGGCGTGGGGCAGGGTGGCGTTATCGTAGGCCACGATGTCCTCGAACCACCGCCAGTCCGGCGACCGGTTGCGCCGGTACAGCTCCAGAAGTCGTTCCGCCAGCACCTCACGAGCGTTCTGCGCCGCGCGGTCCCCCGAAAACAGCCGCAAATACTCGTCCACCCCGATCAGGACGAAGGCCCAGGCTCTCGGACTGGTGAACTCCAACGTGGCGGGCAAGGCCTGATCGAACAATCGCGCCGCCGGTCCCCGCAACCCAGCATTTTGCGACCGCCCCAGCACCAACCCCAGGGCCCAGAGCGCCCGCCCGTGGCAATCCTCCGAACCCACCTCTTCGAGCCAATCCCGGTTGTAGGCGAGAAAGTTTCGGAATCGGCCTACGGCCGAATTGTAGGCGTGCCAGAGAAATCCCAGGTAACGCGGGGCCAGCGGAAAGTGCTCGCCCACTTGCTCCAGCAGCACCGCCAGCGCCAACGCGCGCGCGTTGTCATCCGTGGTGTAGCCCTCATTGTAGTTGGGAACGGTGAAGATGGCGTGTTGCAACACCCCGGTGCCGTCGGTCAGCGTACGCAGATGATCCAGCTTGAGCGGCGGCAGGTCCAAGGGGCGCTGCTCCAAGGTCACGGCCGCAAACGCCGGCCGCGGGTGGGTGGCTCGCAGCTCTCTGGCCCGTTCGAATACCTCCACGTATTGGCGGGCCACGCGCGGCCAGATCATCTCCCGCCCGAGCAGCCAGGCGCGCTTGCGCATGGCGTGCCGCTCGCCATCGTGCTCGAGCAGCGCCCGGATGCGTTCCGCGAGCGCCGAGGGGTCCCGGAACGGAACGAGCAAGCCCCGCCCGTCCTCCAGAAGCTCCTCGGCGTACCAGTAGGGAGTCGAAACGACAGCTTTGCCCATTCCCACCGTGTAGGCAAGCGTCCCACTGACGATCTGGGCCCGGTTCAGATACGGCGTCAGGTAGATGTCGGCCGCTCCGATGAACTCGGTGAGCTCCTCCAAACTGACAAAGCGGTTATGGAAAATCACATGCCGGTCCACTTTGCGGGCCCGCGCCAGGCGCTCGAGCCTCAGCCGGTAGGATTCGCCCTCCCGAAGGGCCACGTGCGGATGGGTGGCCCCGAGCACGATATACACCACGTTGGGAAATTTCTCCAGCACCGCCGGCAGGGCCTCGATCACGTATTCAATCCCCTTGTTTGGGGAAAGCAGGCCGAACGTGAGCAGAACGATCTTGCCCTGCACACCGAATTGATCTTTGTAAAAGTTCGGATCCACGAAGGGCACTTCTGGAATGCCGTGGTGGATGAAGACGATTTTCTCTGCGGGCGCGCCGTAAATCTGCCGGAGAAACTCCGCCCCGCGCCGGCTCATGACCACCAGCAGATCCGAGAGCTGGATGAGCTCCAGCATCACCGTACGCTGATGGGGATCGGGCTCTTTGAGGATCGTGTGCAGCGTGGTCACCACCGGCATCCGCAGCTCGCGCAACAAGGCCAGGATGTGGCTGCCCGCCGGCCCGCCGAAAATGCCGTATTCGTGCTGGAGGCAGACGACCTCAATGTTGTTCATGTTGAGAAAGTCTGCCGCCCGCTGATAACTGGTAATGTCATTCTGGGCGATTTCGAAGCGCACCCGATCGGGGTAGGCATAGCCGTCCGGCCGGTCGTTGACCGGCAGCGCCAGGCAGGTCAGGTCGGGATATTGCGCCACGATGGACTCACAGAGGTCCGTGGTGAACGTGGCAATGCCGCACTGCCGGGGCAGGTAGTTGCCGATCACCGCCACACGACTCAACGACGAGCCGAACGTATTCATGACGTGTCCCTTCCGCCGCGCTTCACTCGAGTGGCGCCACGCGCAACTCCCATCCGGCGGGCTCCCGGATCGAGTGTTCGCGAAACCAAGTCACGCGGTCCAGAGCGATCGCCGTCAGCGTCTGGGCCTCGCCCTCCGGGTCCGGCCGGAGGCGGAACTGCAAGCTCTCCCGCCCGGCGGCCAGCGCGGCCGCAACCGCATCCGGGACATAGCCCACAATCAGGGCGGCCCCACCCGGCAGCTTGTGAATCTCGTAGCTATGGTAGGTGCGCTTCCGAAACAGCGGGGCGTTGGCGTGTCCCGGCGCGTAAGTAAACCCGTAGACGCCCGCCGGCGCCCGATCCAAACCCGTGCCTTCATCGGCCTGGGAAATTAGCTGGACGCCGTGGCGTTGCCGGAGCGCCTGCCGAGCTTCCTCGGCGGGATCTACGGCCGCGACGGGTTCGGGCTCAGGGGTGCGCCGGCGAAACCAACTTCTCCATCTGATCCATCTGAGCATGAGCACAGGGGCAAGACCGGCCGTGACGAGATGGAAGCTACAAGCTGGCGGAAATTGATCCCACATTTCTATCGCAGCGGCCCGTGGCGAGATATGCAACTCGCCCGGAGAGCAGATAGGAGTGAAAGTGGGCGGCGGGACCACAACGCTGCCGCCATCCGCTATTATAGACAGCAGGACTCGCCCTCTTCAATCCGGGCCAGCACGGACCGTGTCGGTTCGCCACCCGGATTTCGTAACGCGCCGGACATCATGGGCATCCATTGAAGTGGGCGTGCGACGGCGCTCGCCTGTCCTTTCCTGAGCGTCCGCATGGCGGGTTCGCGGAAGAGTGGCGCTCCAGAAGGGTGGTGTCCTCCGGCCGACGCTGCCCCGGAGAACGATCATGGCAAAGAACGAATTCGCGAAATATCGAGCCGCCCTCGAGGCCAAGCTCGCCGAAGTCGAGCGCGAGCTCGGTGTGGCCTTGCGCGACCGCGAAAACGTTTCGGTGCAGAAAGCTCCCGACGATGTGGATCTGGCCCAGCTCACGGCGGAGCGGGAACTGGCCATCACGAACCTAGACCGCCTCACTTCGCTGAAGCGTCAGATCAAAGCGGCGCTGGCGCGCCTGGAAGATGGTACCTACGGCGTCTGTCTGGAGTGCGAGGAGCCGATTTCGCCCAATCGGCTCAACGCCGTCCCGTGGACCGCGCTGTGCGTCCGATGCCAGGAGGCCGCCGATTCTCGCCGCGCCGGAGAGCCCGAGCCTCTTGACCTGCTGCTCGAACAGGACCACCTATAGGCGGCGCGCTCACCGTTTTCGCAGCTCCTCTTGCAGTTGACTCAACAGGTTCAGCGCATCCAGCGGACGCAGCTCCTCCAGCTTCAGGGAGCGGATCCGCTCGGCGATCTGGTAGTTTACCGGCTCGAACAACTGGATTTGCACGGGCCGTGCCTTCGGCCGCGGCGACAATTCCCCAGTGACTTGCTGTTCCGTTTTTTCGTGCAGCGCCAGCACTTGCCGCGCCCGCTCGATCACCCGCGGCGGCAACCCCGCCAGGCGGGCCACTTCGATGCCGTAGCTGCGGTCGGCGCTGCCCGGCTCCACGCGCCGCAAAAACACGATCTGATCGCCCGATTCTTTCACCGACACGCGCAGGTTGCGCACGCCCTCCAACTGGCCCGCCAGTTCCGTCAGCTCGTGGTAGTGGGTGGCAAACAGGGTTTTGGCCCGAATCTTTTCGTGGAGGTATTCCACCACCGCCCACGCCAGCGCCAAGCCGTCGTAGGTCGCCGTGCCGCGTCCGATCTCGTCCAGTAGGATCAGGCTGCGGGCCGTGGCGGTGTTCAGGATCGTCGCCGTCTCCATCATCTCCACCATGAAGGTGGAGCGGCCGCGCGCCAAGTGGTCGGAGGCTCCCACTCGGGTGAAGACCCGGTCAATCAGAGGCAGGAGCGCACTTTCGGCGGGAACGAAGGAGCCGGCCTGCGCCAGGATGGCGATCAGAGCCGCCTGCCGCAGGTAGGTGGACTTGCCGCCCATGTTCGGGCCGGTGATCAGCGCGATGCGGTCCGTGTCTTGGTTCAGGTACAGATCGTTGGGAACGAACCGCCCGCCCTCCCGCTCGGTGAGCTTCTCCACCACGGGATGACGGCCGGCCACGATGCGCATCTCGCCCGTATCGGAAAATCGCGGCCGCACGTAGCGGTTCTCCGCCGCGACCTGGGCCAGCGCCGCCGTCACGTCGAGCTCCGCCACCGCCTGGGCGGTCTGCCGGATGCGCCGCGCTTGCGCGGCGGTGAACTCCCGCAGCTCGGCAAACAGCTCCCGCTCGAGCTCCAAAATCTTCTCCTCGGCCGCTAGAATCCTCGCTTCCAGTTCCTTGAGCTCTGGTGTCGTGAACCGCTCGGCGTTCACCAGCGTCTGCTTGCGCTCGTAGTCGGCCGGGACCAGGTGGAGATTGGCCTTCGAGACCTCGATGTAGTAGCCGAAGACGTTGTTGAACCGGACCTTCAACGACGCGATGCCGGTGCGGCTCCGCTCCCGCCCCTCTAGCGAAGCGAGGTACTGCCGGCTATGGCGGCGCAGATCGCGGAGCTGGTCAAGCTCCTCGTGATAGCCGTCGCGAATCACGCCGCCATCGCCGGCGTGGACCGGGGAGTCGTCGGCGACCGCCGCTAGGATCCGGTCGCGCACTTCGGCCACTTCATCCAACCCAAGCGCCACCTCGGCCACCCGTTGCCCAGCGCCCAGCGCGTCCACCAGACGCTTCAGCTCGGCCACGCGGGCCAACGAGCGGCCCAGGGCCAGCAGATCGCGAGGTCCGGCCGTGCCTACCGTCACACGGGCCAACAGCCGCTCCAGATCCTGAATCCCACCCAGCACCTTCCGCATCTCGGTCCTCAGGATCGTGCCTCGGACCAGCTCTTCCACCGCGTCCAAGCGCGCTTCGATCTCGGCCCGATCGAGCGAGGGCGCCAGCAAGCGGCGCCGCAGCAGCCGCCCTCCCATCCCGGTGAGGGTTTGATCCAGCACCCCGACGAGGGTCGCTTCTTTGGCGCCACCGAGGTCGGCGGAAAAAAGCGGCTCGAGCAGCTCGAGGTTCCGCACCGTGACGGCGTCGAGCACCATGGTGGCGGCCCGCTCGAAGAAGCCCGGCGGGTCCAGATGCTGGAGCGCCGCCTTCTGCGTCTCTTTGAGGTAGTGCAGGATCGCGCCCGCCGCGGCTGTGGCGAGCGGTCGCCCCGCCAGGCCGCAGCCGTCCAGGCTCAGCAGGCGGAAGTGTTCCCGCAGGGTGCGATCAGCGTAGTCCTGGCTGAAGATCCAGGACTCCAGCTCCGTGCGGAGCGCTCCCGCCGGCAACCGCAGTGGGTCCTCGCCGGATGTCACCAGCACTTCTCGGACCGCCAGCCGTTCCAGCGTGGCCTCGGCCTCGGCTGCCTCCGCCTCCGTGGCGCGAAACTCCCCCGTCGAGACGTCGACGTACGCTACCCCGACTCGGCCCCCTTTGCCCGCTACTGCCGCCAGATAGTTGTTCTCCCGCGCCCGCAGCACGCCCGCCTCGGTGGCGGTGCCGGGGGTGACGATCCGCGTGATCTCTCGTTTGACGAGCTTCTTGGCAAACCGGGGATCCTCCATCTGCTCGCAGATGGCCACGCGGTAGCCCCGTTGCAGCAGGCGAGCGATGTAGTTCTCCGCCGAATGATAGGGCACGCCGCACATGGGAATCGGCTGCCCCCGCTCCTTGTTGCGGGAGGTGAGCGTGATCTCCAGCTCGCGGGCGGCGATGACGGCGTCCTCGTAGAACAGCTCGTAGAAATCTCCGAGCCGGAACAACAACAAGGCGTTCGGCACCTGCTGCTTGATGGCATGGTACTGCCGCATCAGCGGCGTCGAAGGCGCCTCGCTCATGCGTAGATGCCGCGCAGCTTGATGGCGAAGGCCACCCGGTCTATGGCCAGCATGTACGCCGCGATCCGGTTGTTGACTTTATGCTTGTCGGCATAGCTTACCACGTTGTGGAAGCTGGAGACCATCAGTTCTTCCAGGCGGCTGTTGACCATCTCTTCGTTCCAAAAGTAGCCCTGCCGATCCTGGACCCATTCGAAATACGACACCGTGACG
Source organism: Bryobacteraceae bacterium (assembly GCA_025055455.1). Taxonomy (GTDB): domain Bacteria; phylum Acidobacteriota; class Terriglobia; order Bryobacterales; family Bryobacteraceae; genus JANWXD01. The sequence continues at coordinate 218,346 of JANWXD010000002.1, read as the reverse complement.
CCGCCGGAGTTGGCCAGAATGTCCGGGATCACGAACACATCGTTCTCGGCCAGGATGAGGTCTGCCGGTGGGGTGGTCGGGCCGTTGGCGCCTTCGCACAGCACCCGGGCCCGGATTCGGTGCGCGTTCTGCGAGGTGATCACGTTTTCCTTGGCGGCCGGCAGCAGGACTTCACACTCCAAGAACATCGCCTCATCGCGGTCCATGTTTTCGGCTTCGGGAAAATCCAGGATCGAGCCCGTCTCGCGGCGATGCGCCATCAGCGCGGGAATATTCAGCCCGTGGGGATTGTAGACGGCGCCGTCAACCTCGATCACGGCGATGATTTTGTAGCCGGCCTGCGCCATCAGTTTGGCCGCCATGCCGCCTACGTTGCCGAAGCCTTGAATCACCACGCGGGCTCCTTCCGGCCGCATTCCCAAACGCTTGAGGGCCTCCGTGGTGACGATCATGCACCCCCGTCCCGTGGCCTCCGCCCGACCGCGGGATCCCCCCAGATCGAGCGGCTTTCCCGTCACGACGGCCGTCACCGTATGCCGCACGTGCATCGAGTAGGTGTCCATCACCCAGGCCATCGTTTGCTCGTTGGTGTTCAGGTCCGGCGCGGGCACATCCCGTTCCGGCCCGAGAAAATCCAGGATCTCCGCCGTGTAGCGCCGCGTGATGCGCTCCAGTTCCCCTTCGGACAACAGCGCCGGGTCGCACACCACGCCGCCTTTGCCGCCCCCGAAGGGGATGTTCACCACCGCGCATTTCCAGGTCATCCAGGCCGCCAGGGCGCGGACTTCATCCAAGGTGACGTCCGGCGCAAACCGGATGCCGCCTTTGGCCGGCCCGCGCGCAATGGAGTGCTGCACTCGATACCCGGTGAAGACTTCCAGACGTCCGTCATCGAGTTGCACCGGGATATAGACGGTGATTTCCTTGGAAGGAGTGCGGAGGACTTTCGCCAGACCGTTGTCCAGGCCCAGCCGGGCGGCCGCCTCGTCGAAACGGGCTTCTGCTGCCCGCCACGGGTTGGTCTCCTGCTCCAGAGGGATGGCGGTTGTCGTCATGATTTGCGGCCTCCGACCCCATTATGGCAGCCGGCCCCCGGGTGTGCGCCCATCGAATCCCGTCGTTGTGCTTGAATGGAAACGAGGCCTTCCCCCAAGGAGAATCGGACTTGACTCAGGCTCTGCTCGCCCTGGAAGACGGCAGCGTCTTTGAGGGCCGCGCCTTTGGGGCGCGCACCCGCCGCTGCGGAGAGGTCGTTTTCAACACCGCCATCACCGGCTACCAGGAGATCTTCACGGATCCCTCCTACGCCGGACAGATCGTCGTCCTCACTTATCCGGAAATTGGCAATTACGGCACCAACCCTGAGGACAGCGAGTCCGCGCGCCCTCACATCGAAGGCTTGGCCGTGCGCGAGCTGTCTTCCGTTGCCAGCAACTGGCGCTCGCGGCAACACGCCGAGGAGTTTCTGGCCGCCCACGGAATTCCGATCATCGCCGAGATCGACACCCGCGCCTTGGTGCGGCGGCTCCGCAGCCGGGGGGTGATGCGGGGCGTATTGGCAACCGACGGGGCGTCCCCGCAAGAGCTCGTCGAGACCGCCCGGCGGATCCCTCCCATGGCCGGCTTGGAGCTGGCGACGCGCGTGTCGACCCATACACCCTACCAGTGGACCGAACCCGTGCGCCCCTGCTCTCCCTCCGACCCTGTCCCGGAAGCGGCGCCGCCGCGCTTCCACGTGGTGGCTATCGATTACGGCATCAAGCGCAACATCTTGCGTCGGCTGGCGCTGGTCGGCTGTCGGGTCACGGTGGTCCCGGCGTGCACCACCGCCGAGGACGTTTTGTCGCTCGATCCAGACGGCGTGTTCCTCTCCAACGGTCCCGGAGACCCCGAGCCGCTTCAATTCCAGGCGGCCCAGGTGCGCAAACTCATCGGCAAGAGGCCCATCTTCGGCATCTGTCTCGGGCACCAGATTCTCGGCCTGGCCTTAGGCGGCCGAACGTACAAACTCAAGTTCGGCCACCGCGGCGCCAACCACCCCGTGCTGAACCGCATCACGAATCGCGTGGAAATCACCTCCCACAATCATGGCTTTGCCGTGGATCCGGATTCGTTGAACCTCAACGAGGTCGAACTGACCCACATCAACCTGAACGACCACACGCTCGAGGGCTTCCGGCACCGCTTCCATCCGGTCTTCTGCGTGCAGTACCACCCGGAGGCGGCGCCCGGCCCCCATGATTCTCACTACCTGTTCCAGGACTTTGTCCGGCTCATGGAGGAGTTTCGTTCGTAACGTCGCATGCCGAGAAGAAACGACATTCACCGCATCCTGATCATCGGCTCCGGCCCGATCGTCATCGGACAAGCTTGCGAGTTCGACTACTCCGGCACCCAGGCCTGCAAGGCCCTCAAGGCCGACGGCTACGAGGTCATCCTGGTCAATTCCAACCCTGCCACGATCATGACGGACCCGGGACTGGCCGACCGCACGTATGTCGAGCCCTTGACCCTTCCGTTCGTCCGGGAGATCATCGCGCGTGAGCGCCCGGACGCTCTGCTGTCCACCGTGGGCGGCCAGACGGGGCTGAACCTGTCGGTCGAGCTCGCCGAAGCCGGAATCTTGGATCAATACGGCGTGGAGTTGATCGGCGCCAAACTCGAGGCGATCAAGAAAGCGGAGGACCGGCTCCTGTTCAAGGACGCCATGCGGAAGATCGGCCTCGAAACGCCCAAGTCCCAGCTCGTCAACAACGTCCGAGACGGGCTGGATTTCGCGGACAGCATCGGTTACCCCGTGATCCTACGGCCCAGCTTCACCCTCGGCGGCACCGGTGGAGGCATCGCTTACAACCGTGAGGAGTTCGTGGAAATTCTCGAGCGCGGGCTGGCCCTGTCGCCCGTGCACGAAGTGCTGGTCGAAGAAAGCGTGCTGGGCTGGAAGGAGTTCGAGCTCGAGGTGATGCGGGACCTGGCCGACAACGCCATCATCGTCTGCTCCATCGAGAATTTCGACCCCATGGGCGTGCACACGGGCGATTCCATCACCGTGGCGCCGGCGCAAACCCTCACCGACCGTGAGTACCAGATGATGCGCGATGCGGCCCTCAAGTGCCTGCGGGAGATCGGTGTAGACACGGGCGGCTCCAACGTCCAATTCGCCATCAACCCCAAAGACGGCCGCATGGTCATCATCGAGATGAACCCGCGCGTGTCCCGGTCCTCGGCTCTGGCTTCCAAGGCCACCGGCTTCCCCATCGCCAAGATCGCCGCCAAGCTGGCCGTCGGCTACCGACTCGACGAGATTGCCAACGATATAACGCGCAAGACGCCCGCCTGCTTCGAGCCCACCATCGACTACGTGGTCGTCAAGATCCCCCGCTGGCAGTTCGAAAAGATGCCCGGCGCCGAGCCGGTCCTCGGCACGCAAATGAAGTCCGTCGGCGAAGTGATGGCGATTGGCCGCACCTTCAAGCAAGCGCTGGCCAAGGGCATCCGCAGCCTGGAGACGGGCAAGTCGCCCACCGCTGAGGTGTACGAGGAGGCGCTGATTCCGCACAAGCTCATCACGCCCAACCCGGACCGCCTCTCCTACATCCGCTTCGCCTTCGAGCGCGGCTACAGCGTGGACCAAGTTCACGAAATGACGTCTATCGATCCCTGGTTCCTCCAGCAGATCAAGGAGGCCGTGGACTTCGAGGCCGAACTCAAACAGGAGAGCCTGGAGACCGTCGCGCCGGAGACGCTTCGCCGGGCCAAGCGCGAGGGCATCTCCGACGCCCGCCTGGCCCAGTTGTGGAAGACGGACTGGCAAGCGGTGCGGCGGCGGCGCAAGGAGCTGGGCATTCGGGCGGTCTACAGCCGCGTCGACACCTGCGCGGCGGAATTCGAAAGCTTCACGCCGTATCTGTACTCGACCTACGAATCCGAGTGCGAGGCCGAACCCACGGCGCGCCGCAAGGTCATGATCCTCGGCAGCGGGCCCAACCGCATCGGCCAAGGCATCGAGTTCGACTACTGCTGCTGCCACGCCTCCTTCGCCCTGCAGGAGTACGGCATCGAGTCCATCATGGTCAACTGCAACCCCGAGACGGTGTCCACCGACTACGACACCAGCGACCGGCTCTACTTCGAGCCGCTCACGCTCGAGGAGGTGTTGAACATCTACGACACCGAGCAGCCCGAAGGCGTGATCGTCCAGTTCGGGGGCCAGACGCCGTTGACCCTGGCGCTGCCCCTCAAGCGAGCCGGCGTGCCCATCCTCGGCACGGATCCCGAGAACATTGACCTGGCCGAAGACCGACGGCTGTTCGGGCGGTTACTGGAGGAGATGGGGATCCCCACGCCGCCCCATGGCGCCGCCACCAGCGTCGAAGAGGCCTGCCAGATCGCCCGCCGCATCGGCTATCCCGTTCTAGTGCGGCCTAGCTACGTGCTCGGCGGGCGCGCCATGGTCATCGCCTACGACGAGGAGACCGTGCGGCGGTACATGCGCGAGGCAGTGGTCTTCTCGCAGGAGCGGCCCGTGCTGATCGACCGCTTCCTCGAGGACGCCATCGAGGTGGACGTCGACGCCCTCTCGGATTCCGAGGACGTGCTGATCGCCGGCATCATGGAGCACATCGAGGAGGCGGGCGTGCACTCGGGCGACAGCTCGTGCGTGCTTCCCGCCTACTCGCTGAGCGCGGCCGTCCGGCACACCATCGAGGAGTACACGCAGCGGCTGGCCCGGGCTCTGCAGGTCGTGGGTCTCATGAACGTGCAGTACGCCGTCAAAAATGGCACGGTCTATGTGCTGGAGGTCAACCCCCGCGCCTCGCGCACGGTGCCTTACGTCAGCAAAGCCACCGGCGTGCCGCTGCCCAAGCTGGCCGTGGCCGTCATGCTCGGCAAGCGACTGCGGGAGTTGTCGCACCTGACCGGCGGCGTCGTCTCCGGCTGCCTGCCCGTGCCTCAGTTCTTCGTGAAGTCGCCGGTCTTCCCCTTCAACAAGTTTCCTGGGGTCGACCCAGCGCTCGGTCCGGAGATGCGCTCGACGGGCGAGGTGATGGGCGTGGGCGAGAATTTCGGCGAAGCCTTCGGCAAAGCCCAGCTGAGCGCCGGCACGCCCCTGCCCGACCAGGGTACGGTTTTCATCAGCGTCAACGACCGCCACAAGCCCGAGGCGGTGGAAGTGGCGCGCCGGCTGGCGTCTTTGGGCTTCCAGCTGGTGGCCACCCGCGGCACCGCCGCGGCCTTGCGCGCGGCGGGCCTGAGCTGCCGCACGGTGTTCAAAGTCAACGAAGGGCGTCCCAACGTAGTGGATCTGATCAAGGGCGGCTCGGTGCAACTAGTGATTTACACGCCCACGGGCGCTCATTCCTTCAGTGACGAGCGCGCCATCCGGCGCAGCACCGTCGCCTATCGCGTGCCCTGCATCACCACGATCAGCGCCGCCAAGGCCGCCGCCGAGGCGCTGGTGTCGCGCCGCCGGGACCCCATCCGCGTCTGGAGCTTGCAGCAGATTCACTCCGGCGCCCCCAGCCCCGCCTAATTGCAATTTCGCGGGCAAGTTGCGCAACCCTAAATCCGGTGGAGCGCCGCGCCGGGCCCGCGGGCTCCGGTAAGCTCCTGCGGCAACGCTGCGCGTTCAGTTGGCTGGGTCGGTCCCGACGCCGCCGCCTGAGTCGGAAGACTTGACAGCATCGCCCCGCAGCGTTAGAGTGAAGGCCGAAGGCGGAAGGGGAGGGCTCGACGATGCTCGACTTGAGCAAGCGCCACAAGCCCGACTTCGACGAACGCAAAATTATCTTCCTCGAGTTCGTCGCGGCGGCCGCGATCCTCTCGATCGTGGCCCTCGTGCTGTACATGATCTTCACCTACAAGCCGGCCTGAGCGGTCCCCTCTGGCGGACCGAACCGGCGGTGGAGGAGCTGGAGAGCCTCCTCGCGCGTCGTCACCAAGCCCTCGAGCTGGGCATCCTCGACGGTCTCCAGCATCTGCCGGAACAACGGTCCGGGCCGATATCCCGCACGAATCAAGTCGTGGCCGGTGAGCAGCCGCGGGGGTTTGAGTTGTTCCTGCGAAAGCTGGCGCAGCTTCGAGACGACGAACTGGTAATGATCCAGCCGCCCGTGGCTTGCCAGACAATCCAGGCGGTGCAGCTCCAGGTGCTCGTCGAAGTGTTCCATTCGCAGGAACCGCCGCAGCGTGCTTTCGCGCATGCGCTCCACGTCCAGAAACCGCAGGTGATTCGCCACGAGCGCTTCCACCCGGCGGATCTCTTCATTGGAAAACCGCAGCCGCGTGAGGATCTCGACCGCCATACGCGCCCCGGTCGCCGCGTGGCTGTCGAAGCGAATGCGCTCTGCGCGGCGAAACGTGCTCGGCTTGCCGACGTCGTGCAGCAGCACCCCTAAGGCCAGGGTCACCGTGGGCGCGCGGAGGGCTTCCAGCATGAGCAGCGTGTGGGTCCAGACGTCCCCCTCGGGGTGATACTCCGGCGGTTGCTCCACCCCCTTCATCGCCGCCACCTCCGGGAGGATTTCCACAAGCAGACCGGTCTCATCCAAGAGCTCGAAACCCCGCCGGGCCGCGCCTTCGGTGAGAATCCGGACCAACTCGTCGCGCACGCGCTCGGCGGCCACCCGGCGGATCTGGGCGCGGTTACGTCGAATCGAGGACATTGTCTCGGCCTCGATCTCGAAGCCCAGGCCCGCTGCCAGCCGTACCGCCCGGAGCATCCGCAAATGATCCTCGCGGAAACGGATCTCCGGGTCCCCGATGGCGCGGATCAGACGAGCGTCCAGATCCCGTCGGCCTTCGACAAAATCCAGCACTTCCCCCGTGGCCGGATCCAGCATCAAAGCGTTGATCGTGAAATCCCGGCGCAGGGCATCCTCGCGGGGATCGCTGCGGAACTCGACCCACGACGGGTGGCGTCCGTCCTGGTAGGCGTGGTCGGCGCGAAACGTCGCCACCTCGACCTGACGATCGCCGTCGGCCACCAGCACCACGCCGAACTGGGCGCCGACCCGCTTGGCGTCTGGAAACAAACTGAGCACCTGCTCCGGACGCGCGTCGGTGGCCACGTCGTAGTCCTTGGGTTCGCGGCCGAGCAGCAGATCCCGGACGCAACCCCCGACGAGATACGCCTGGAATCCCCTCTGGCGCAACGCGGCGGCGACCCGCCGAGCGAGGCCTCCAGCGCTGGTTTCCCAGCCGAGCACAATCGTAGAATAACCCGTTGGATGATGAGGCATTCCGTGTATGGCCGCTGAAAGCAGTCGGGGCCTCCCGGCTGCGAAAATCGTCGTCGCCACCACCGTCGCGCTCACCTTTATCTCCTTCTGGCGGGCCGCCGCCATCGTGCTGAGCGACCTGGCCTCGACCATGTTCTATGTCGGCGGTATCGCCGAACAGGCGGTCGGCAAGCCCGCACCCTGGCTCGTTTTGCTCGTGATGCTGTTCGCCTTTGCCGTGCGCTGGGTCTATCTAGAGAGCTGCTCGATGTTCGTGCGCGGCGGGGTGTACGTGGTGGTGCGGGACAGCATGGGCCCGTTTCTCGCCAAACTGTCCGTTTCCGCCCTCGTGGTGGATTACGTGCTCACCGGGCCCATCAGCTCCGTCAGCGCGGGCCAATACCTGGCGGGGCTGATCAACGAAGTCGGCCAGATGACCCACGTCGGCTTCCGCGTGGCGCCGCACCCGTTCGCCGCAGCGTTCGGGGTGGCCGTGACGCTGTACTTCTGGTGGGCCAACGTCCGGGGCATCCGCGAATCCAGCAGCAAGGCGCTGCGGATCATGCAGATCACGACCGTGATGGTCGTGGTGTTGCTGGTCTGGTGCCTCATCACGCTCCTGGTGCGAGGCGGCGTCGAGCTGCCGCCGGCGCCCACTCCCGCGAACTTTCGCTTCACCGAAGAATCTCTGGGCTGGTTCCACGGCACCTCGTGGCCCCGCATCGCGCTCGTGGCATTCTTGATCGCCTTCGGTCACTCCTTGCTGGCCATGAGCGGCTTTGAAACCCTGGCCCAGGTCTATCGAGAGATCGCCCACCCGAAACTCAAAAACCTCAAGATCACGGCCAACATCGTTTGCACCTACGCCTTGATCGCCACCGGCTTGAGCAGCTTGTTCGCGGTGATGCTCATCCCCGATTCGGTGCGGCCGCGCTACTACGACAACCTCCTGGGCGGGCTGTCGATGGAACTGGCCGGGCCGCTGCCGCTGCGCCTGATGTTTCATGTCTTCGTGGTGCTGGTGGGGGTGCTGATCCTTTCCGGCGCAGTCAATACCTCGATCATCGGCGCCAATGGCGTGTTGAACCGCGTGGCCGAAGACGGAGTGCTGACGGAGTGGTTCCGTAAACCACACCGGCGCTTTGGCACTTCGCACCACATCATCAATGCCGTCACACTGCTGCAGATCCTGACGATTCTCGGCAGCCGTGGCGACGTCTATTTGCTCGGCGAAGCCTACGCCTTCGGCGTCATTTGGAGTTTCGCTTTCAAGGCGCTGGGCGTCATGGCGTTGCGGTTCCAGCGCGCGGACCAGGAGTACAAGGCGCCGTGGAACCTGCGTCTCGGGGGCCGCGAGTGGCCCCTGGGTCTCGGACTGGTGACGCTGACGCTCTTCGCCGTCGCGGTGACCAATCTATTCTCCAAGCGCATCGCTACGATTTTCGGCGTCTCGCTGACGACGGTGCTGTTCGCCGTCTTCCTGATCTCGGAGCGCTGGAACGCCCGGAAGCGGCAGCAGAAAAAGTCCGGGCTGGAGGAGTTCAACCTCGAACTCCAGCCCCAGGTGTCCACCGCAACGGTGCGGGCACGCCCGGGATGCGTGCTGGTCGCGATCCGGGACTACAATCGCATGCATCACTTGGCGCGGGTGCTCGAGAAAACCAACGTGCGCCGCCACGACATCGTAGTCATGACCGTGCGGCCGGTTTCCGGCACCGGCGAGTACGACCTGGCCGAGCACCAGCTGTTCACCGACTACGAGCAGGAGCTGTTCACACGCGTCGTCTCGGTGGCGGAAAAGCAGGGCAAGCCCGTCGAGCTGCTGGTCGTCCCCGGCGTCGATCCCTTCGACGCCATGGTGCAAACCGCGGCCAATTTGCAGGCTTCCCGCCTGGTCACTGGTGTCTCGGCCCGGATGGCCTCCGAGGAACTGGCCCGCCTCATCGGGCTCGCCTGGGAGCGCCTGCCCGAGCCGCGCCACGCCTTTTCGCTCGAGATCATCAGCCCGGACCGACCCTCCATGTTCGTAAACCTCGGGCCGCATCCTCCCCGGCTGTGGCCGGAAGACGTCGAGCGGCTCCACGAGCTGTGGCTCCGGCTCACCGAGGAGCCGGGCATCGGAGCGCGCCTGCATCATCGGGACGTCGTGGGGGTGGCGCTGCGCCGGCTGGAGCGCGACCTGGCCAACGAGAAGCGCCAAGAAGTGATCGAGGAAATCCGCCGGGAGTTGAGCAAGGGCTGAGCGCGCCTAGCCCTGCTCCTTGCGACGCCGTTTCTCCTCCAGGGCCTGGACGGCCGACGGGTCAATCGAAGCCAGTACGGCTTTGAACAGCTCTTTTTTCTGCTTGTCTTTCCGCGCGGGTGTCTTGGCGTGGCGGTAGTCGTGATCGTTGTAGCAGGTGCGACAGCGGACTTTGGCCGGCTCTTGGTTGACGAGCGAGACGATGGAATGGTTGGTGATCGCCTTGCACCTGACGCAGTAGTCATCGATGATGTCCCCTACTCGCAACTCCGCCATGGCCAGCGCCCTCCGACCGCCGCCTCCGCAAGTATAGCCGATCGCCCTCGGGCGCTTCAGCCGGCCCAAGCAGCGAGCAGCCCGACCGCCGCTCCCCCGACGACCACCCACACGGTGTCGGCGCGGGTGAGCGCTAGAGCGAGAAAGCTTGCCGCCGCTAGGCTGCTCGAAAGCGGTCCCGTTATCGCGCTGCGAGCCAGCGGCAGCGACGCACACGCCAGCAGACCGGCCGCCGCGAACATCACGCCGTGGACTGCGCCGCGGAGTTCCCGCCGGCCGGCAGCACCCCGGAGAAACGAGATCGCCGGGATGATGAGGAATGCCGGCGTGACGAGCGCGAGCAGGCCCGCACAAGCGCCCGGTACGCCTCCCGCAAAATAGCCGACGCTGACGACGTACAACCCGATCGGGCCCGGCCCCGCCCGGCCGATCGCCACCGCCGTGCTCAGCTCCGCGTCGGTCAACACCCGGTAGTGCTCCACAAGGTCCGCCCGCAACACGGGAAGCGAGGCCAAGCCGCTGAACGAGGTGGCCACGGCTTTAAGAAGAATCAAGTAAAGGAGCACGGTGCTCACGGCCCCTCCGTATCCCCCCACAGCAGGCCAGCGAGGGCCGCCAGCCCAACGATTTGAACGGGCGAGAGCCACTCCCCCAAAGCGAGGATGGCCGCGCCTCCGGAGAAGACGAGGGGGCGCCAGGCACGCCGTCCTCGGAGATACGGCCGCAGCAACAGCCACGCGGTGGCCACCGTCATGCCGACCGCCGTGGCCGACAGGGCTTCGAACACCGAAGTCACCCAGCGGTTGGCGCCCCAAGCAGCCGCCGAATGCGTCAACAACACGGCGAAAGCTGCCGAGGGCGTCGTGGCCGCCAGGACGGTCGCCAGCGCGCCCCGCCAGCCCATCAACCGCCAGCCGACTGCCACGTAAAAAGCGAGCAGGTTGGTCCCCGGAGTCACGCGCGCCAGTCCGAACGCCAACGCGTACTGCTCCGGCGTAAGCCAGTTCCGTCGCGTGACGATTTCTCGGTGGAACGCCGCCATGGTCGGGTCGCCGCCGCCGAAAGTCAGATTGCCGACGCGTAGGGCCACCGCGACCAGACGCTTCAACGTGACTTGCGCTGCCATATGTACCGATTCGACCGCAACCCGCAAGGCCGACGCAAAGCGTGAAGCCGGATAGGATGGTAGCGGTGCGCAAGTCTTGGCTGATCGGCGGCGTCATCGCTCTCAGTCTGATGGTGCTCGCCGGCGGGATCTGGTTGCGGCGCAGCCGGACGCCGGCGCCTCGCCCCCCGGTTTCGGCGGCTCAGCCCGAACCTGCCGAGCTTACAGCCAGCGGTGCGATTCGGGCGCAGCAGGTCGTGCCCGTGCCGATCCCCGTCGAAGGCGTGATCCAAAACTTCTTCGCGGACGTCGGGGAGGAGGTCTACGAAGGCGAGCTGCTCGCCCAAATCCAAAGCACGGCCCTGGAAGCCGCGCGCGAGGCGCTCCAAAACGAGCTCGACCGCGCCCGCTCGCAGGCCGAGACCCTGCAAAGCCGCCTGATCGCCGCGCGTCTGGAAGCAGCGCGAGCTCGCGGCGACGCCAACCGCGCCCGCGCCGAGCTGGAGCGGGCCGAGAAAGTCTTCCTGCGGCAGCAGCTGCTGTTTCGCGAGGGCGCCACGCCGCGGCTGGCGTACGAGAAAGCGGAGCGCGAATTCGAAACCGCCAAGGCCACCTTCGCCGGCTTGGACGAGATCGCCCGCAGCGCGGAAGAACAAGTCGCAGCGCTTCAGAAGAACCTGGACGAGGCGCGCAAACTCGTCACCCAAAAAACCGCAGAGCTCGAGGAAATGACGTCGCAGATGGCCCAGGGCGAAGTGCGCGCCCCGGCAGCCGGTATCGTCGTGGCTCGCCGCGGCCAGACCGGCGAGACGGTACGCCCGGACATGGGCGAGTTGTTTCAGATCGCCGTGAATCTGTCGCAGCTCGAGGTGGCCCTGGACCTGCCGCCCCCGGATCTGGAGCGCATCCGGCCGGGACAGGAAGCCGCCGTGATTGTGGCCGAAATGGCCGGCGAGGCCCTCAGCGGCACAGTTCGCGAAGTGCGGGACGGACAGGCCATCGTGGAATTCGTCAGCCCGAGTCCTGCGGTGAAGCCGGGCCTGACGGTCCAGGTCCGCATCAGGCTACGATAGCACCAGGAGCGCCGTATGCAATTCCTGTTTACGAGCTTGTTGGAGCTCATTACGCAAACTTCCACCAACCTTCCGCCCGACGTGCGCGCGGCGATGAAGCAGGCGCTAGCAAGCGAAACGCCAGGCACACAGTCCTACCAAGCCCTTCACATCATGGCCGCCAACACCGACATGGCCTACCAGGACGAGGCCCCCATTTGTCAGGACACGGGCATGCCGACATTCGTCGTTCACACGCCCCCCGGAGTCAACCAGATCGAGATCAAGAAGCAGATCCGCGAAGCCGTCGCAGAGGCCACACGGCGCGGCAAGCTGCGGCCCAATTCCGTGGATTCCATCACGGGCAAAAACAGCGGCGACAATCTCGGCCCGGAGACCCCGATTGTTCACTTCGAGCAGTGGGACGAAGATGAAATCGAAGTCCGACTGATCCTCAAGGGCGGCGGCTGCGAGAACATGAACATTCAGTACTCGCTTCCTTGTGAGCTGGACCACTTGGGCCGGGCGGACCGGAATCTCGAGGGGGTTCGCAAGTGCATTCTTCATGCCGTCTGGCAGGCGCAAGGGCACGGCTGCGCGCCCGGCGTGCTAGGCGTTTGCATCGGCAGCGACCGGGCGCACGGCTACACGCTCGCCAAATACGAGCTCTTCCGGCCCCTGGACGATGTGAATCCCGATCCGGTGCTGGCCCGGTTGGAGGCGGAAATCCTCGAGGAAGCCAACAAGATCGGCGTCGGTGCGATGGGCTTCGGAGGCCGCGCGTCGCTGCTGGGCTGCAAGATCACCGCAGCCAATCGCCTTCCGGCGAGCTTTTTTGTCTCGGTCGCTTACGAGTGCTGGGCTTTCCGGAGGCTGGGCGTGCGCCTGGATCCCTCCACGGGAGCGATCACGCGCTGGCTGTACCGCGACCCAAACCGGCCTGTGGAGCGTTTGGTGAAGGACGAAGGGTTTCCCCTCACCGGAAAAGAAGTGATCCTGGAGACGCCGCTCAGCGAAGCGGCCGTGAGGGCGTTGCGCGTGGGAGACGTGGTCCTGCTCAACGGCGAGGTGTTCACGGGACGCGATAACGTCCACGCCTATCTGGTCAAGAACCCGCCGCCGGTGGACCTGCGCGGCGCGGTGATCTACCATTGCGGGCCGGTGATGCTCCAGCAAGACGGCCGGTGGGTGGTCAAGGCCGCCGGACCCACCACCAGCATCCGCGAGGAACCGTATCAGGCCGACGTGATCCGAAACTACGGTGTGCGCGCCGTCATCGGCAAGGGCGGCATGGGCGCAAAGACATTAGAGGCGCTCAAGGAATGCGGCGCCGTGTATCTGAACGCCATTGGCGGCGCGGCCCAGTTTTACGCGCGCAACATCGAAGAGGTGCTGGGCGTCTATCTGATGGAGTTCGGCATTCCGGAGGCGATGTGGCGCCTGCGCGTCAGGAATTTCCTGGCCATCGTCACCATGGACGCTCACGGAAACAGCCTGCACGCTCAAATCCAGCAGGAGACGGGCCAGCGGCTCGAGACGCTTCAGACCACGCCGGCGTGAAGGCCGCGCGGGCGCTCTACAGCCCCTCGAAGAACTCGGCGACGCAAACCGAGAAGCCGGGCAGCCAGTCGACCTCGAGCCGCTCCTGCGCCCGCAGCAGGCGCGAGGCGCCGCTCGGATCGAACACCCGCACCGTGCGCTGCTCCGGATAGATCACCCAGACCGAGCAGAATCTCCCCGCCCACCAATTCGACGCGCTCGCCTTCGCGGAACGTTTGTCGCAAGCACCCCGGCACGGTCAGCGCCGTAGTCGCCGCCATGGGCTTCAGCGTAGGATGGTCACGCCGCGGCGGCCGCGCGCTTGGGCGCCAGCATGGGCCGGAGGACCAAGTTGACGCCGATCATGATCACGGAGAAAACCGGAAGCACTAACAGGGCCGTTTTCAGCCGCAGGTCGTCACCGCCGGCAATGCCGCCGATGATCTTGGAGCTGACGGCCAGGCCGATCCAACCCGAGGTAATGACGATGCCCATCGCCGTAGCCGTCGCCTTGGGGAAAGCGTCGCCGGTCATGGCGAGCGTGGTCGGGAACACGGGCGCCATGGCCAAGCCAGCGCAAAACACCGCGATCCAGGCGATGGTGGGATCCGCCGTTTGGAGCGCCAGGTAGGTCGTAATCGCCATCAGAAACGACGCCGCCAGGGTGACGTTCACGGCGCGCACGTTGATGAGGATGCGGGCCACTACCACGCGGCCGATGAGCAGGCCTAGCGCGAAGCCAAGGGAGAGAATATTCAGCGCGCGGCTCTCGGGCACGCCCTGAGCCACCAGATGCTTCGCCAGCCAGTTCCACACGCCTACCTCGCAGGCCACATAGAGGAAGAGCATCAGCGAGAGCAGGTATAGGGCCGGACGGCCCAGCACCTCGTTGACCTCCGACAGCCGGAAGCCCCGCTCGCCCGTCGGGGGCGGCATCGGCGTGGCCGCGTTGACCAGCAGGGTTACGGTCGTCAGCCCCGCCACTAAGTAACAAAGCGCCACCGCGTTGCCGGCAAGCATATTGGCGGCGATGAACGGCGTCAGCAGGCCGCCGAGGCCGAAGAACAGATTGAGCAAATTCAAGGTGCTGGCGCGGCGTTCCTCGCTGATGTCGCTCACCAAGGCGTTAGCCGCTGTCACCAGCGTGCCGCCCCCCAACCCCAATAAGAACAGAAAGGCCAGAAGCTGCGTGTAGCCACCCGCATTCGGAAGCGGAAACAGCGACGCCGCGATCAAAACCAGCGCGAGGACGATTCCGGTCTTCTTACCCTTGTTGTCGCACAGGGGGCCGGCGGCCACCGAGGCAAGGATCAACCCGAGGGCCTGGGCGAAGGCGATGTTGCCGCTTTGCTCCGGCGTCAGCCCGAACTTGGCCGACAAGTTGGGAAGCAGCGTGCCGAGCATGGCCGCAATCATGCCGTAAACCAGGATTCCGAGAATCGCCGCCACAACGAGCCGTCCGGTTCTCATCGTCGCCATGACCTTCTCTCCGCAGTCCGATTCGAACGCATGCTCGGAGGCATCACCGCTCCAAGCCGCGGTCACCGATCTTATCAAAACTGGCGGCGCGGGAGAGTCAAGCGAAGCGGTACGTTTCGGTCTTCTCGTCCCAGTAGACCTTCTTGTTGTGACGGTAGGACAACGTGGCCATGTGGCCACTGATTGCGGCCTCGTGACCCACCCGGGCCGGCGCCACCGGCTTGGCTTTGCCCAACACCGATTCGAGAAAATTCCGGATGTGAGCCTGGACCGCGTTGTTGTCGTTGCCGGGTATTTCCAGGTGCATCTCCTTGCGCGCCGCGACGTGAGCCGGCGCTTTGCCGCGGAACGTCTCCGGCCAGAAGTGGAAGATCTGGCGGTTGAGCACCTGAATCGTGCCCTCGTTTCCCAAGAATTCCTCGCCGTAGCCGAAGCGCTCGTTGCCGAAGTAACAGCTGTAGTTGATATGGAAGCGGTCCGGGTATTCGTAGATCGCACTGAGCGTGTCCGGGACTTCGCGGTCATCGTCCGGGTCCGTCCAGCGGTAGATGCCGCCGGAGGCCACGCAGGACAGCGGCACGCGTTTGTTGCAGACGAAATTCGTGATGTCGGTTTGGTGCACCAGCAAGTCGGTCGAGATGCCCCCCGAATAATCCCAGTACAGGCGCCACTGGTAATAGCGGCGCTTGTCGAAGGGCCGCTTGGGAGCGGGTCCGAGGAAGCGCTGCCAGTCGGTGTTCTGTTCGCTCGCGTCCGCCGGAATTACGTATCGCCAGGCGGGGTTGTCGGGAAGCGAGTTGCGGTACCAGTAGGCGCGCACGTAGTGCACGTCGCCGATCATGCCCTGGGCGACGAGTTCTTTGGCCAGGATGTACAGCGAGTTGCTGCGATTCTGCGTGCCCACCTGCACGACTTTGCCGGTTTTTTCCGCCAAGGCGACGATCTCGGCGCCCTCCTCGATCGTGTGCGCGAGGGGCTTTTCAATATAGATGTGCTTGCCCGCCTGAAGCGCCGCGATCGCCATTTCGTGATGCAGGTGTTCCGGCGTGGCGATGAAAACCACGTCCACGGCCGGGTCTCGCAACAGCTCGCGGTAGTCCACGAATGTCTTGGGGGTTTTGCCAGAAACGGACTGGACGCGGTCCTTGGCGCGCGCCAAGTGCCCTTGGTAGGTGTCGCAGACGGCCGTCACCTCCACGAGCTGCGGCACGGCCTGGTACATCATGTTCATCAGATAGTGGCCGCGGCTGCCGGTGCCGATGTAGCCCACGCGGAGCCGGTTGTTGGCCCCGAGGGCCGGCAGCACGGCCGGGCCTGCCGCCACGGCCGCCGCCGACTGCGTCAGGAACTTGCGGCGAGAGAGCCGATTCGACATGAGGGCGCCTCCCGGAGTTGGTTTGCAAGCCAACAGCATACCAGAGCGCCGTCGGCGGCGGGCCGCCAAACGGGACGCTCAGGGTACACTAGAATCACCGCCAGGGGATCATGCAAACCATTCTGGTGATCGACGACGACGAGGCCTTGCGGGAAACTATCGGCGTCATGCTGGAGCAGGAAGGGTTTCGCGCCGTCTTTGCCGCCGACGGCCGGGACGGACTGGAAAAACTGCTGCTCCTCAAGCCGGATCTGGCGCTGGTGGATCTCCGGCTGCCGGGGATGAACGGGATGGAGATTTGCAAACAGGTCCGGGCCGCGCAGATCGAGACGCCCATCATCGTGCTCAGCGCCGTCGGGGATGAGGTGGATAAGGTGCTGCTGCTCGAAATCGGCGCGGATGACTACATCGTCAAGCCGTTCGGCACGCGCGAGCTTCTGGCGCGGATCCGCGCGGTGCTGCGCCGCAGCTCGCCCGACGCCAGGAAGGTGATCCGCTTCGGCGAAGTGGCCGTCGATCTGGAGCGGCGAGTGGTGCTTCGCAAAGGCGAGCCGGTGAAACTCACGCCCGCCGAGTACAACTTGCTCGTATACTTCCTGCACAATCCCGACAGGCCGCTCACGCGGGACATGATTCTGAACTCGGTCTGGGGCTACGATGCGTTCCCGAACACCCGCACCGTGGACGCGCACGTCGTCAAGCTCCGGCAGAAGTTGGAGCCGGATGCCAGCGCTCCCCGGCATTTCCTTACGGTTCACGGGGTCGGATATCGCTTTCTGCCTTGAGGGACTTTTTAACAACCAGTTAACAAGCGGGGGGCCGTGTTGCGGGGACAATTCGGGGCGATGCCGCGCACGATTTTGATCGTCGACGATACGCCGCATTCGGCCTCCACCCTGGAGGTGGCCCTGCTTGCAATCCCCGGAGCCTCGGTCGTGCACGCCTGCTCCGGTGGCCGAGCCCTGGAGATGCTGGAAGCCGGTTCACCGGAGGCGGTGGACATCCTCGTGACGGACCTGCATATGCCCTCCATGGACGGGTTCGAGTTGGTCGCCCGGGTGCGGGCGCGATTCGACCGGCTCCCCATCGTGGTCCTCAGCGGAGACACCGACCCGGCCACCCCCGAACGGTTGCGCCGGCTGGGCGTGGATGCGTACTTCGCGAAACCGTACTCGCCGGCCCAGGTCAGAAAGAAAGTGGAGGAACTTCTCGATGCCACTCTGGGGTAAATTCGCCATTTGCCTGCTGGTCGCCACGGGGTCCTTCCGCCTGTCGGCTCAAGATTTGAGCTTGGAGGCGCTGGCGGAACGGCTCGAGCGTTTGGAGCGCGACAACGAGCGCTTGCGGGCCGAAATCGCCGAATTGCGCCGCCAACTGGAAACAGCGCGCGCCTCGCAGCCCGGGGAACTCGAGGAACGGGTCGAGATCCACGAGCGGCGTATCGCCGAGCAGGCGCAAACCAAAGTGGAAGCCTCGCAGCGATTCCCGCTGCGCGTCACGGGCATGGCGCTGTTCAACCTGTTCCTGAACTCGCGCGGATCCGGGGGCGCGGACAATCCTCCGCTGGCGGCCCGGACGCCGGGCCCGCGTTCCGGCGGCGCGACGCTGCGCCAGTCGGTGATCGGCCTACAGTATCAGGGCGGCAACACCCTGTGGGGCGGCAAGGTGCGCGGTTCCCTCCTCGCCGACTTTTTCGCGGGCGCCGGAGACCCGCTCGGTCAGCAGGCGCGGATCCGGACGGCCTCGATCGAGATCGAGTGGCCCACGCGCAGCCTGCTTGCCGGCCAGGAAAAAGCGATCTTCAATCCACGGGAGCCCAATTCGCTGGCCCAAGTCGGCGTTTCACCGCTCACCGGCGCCGGCAACTTGTGGCGCTGGCAGCCCCAGGTGCGCTTCGAGCAGCGGTTCCGCGTAGCGGAAGGGACGCGCTTGGCGGCCCAGGTGGGGCTCCTACAGACCAGCGAGGACGTCGCCCTGGTGCCGGCCGAATACGCCTCCACCGTGAGCCGGCGCCGCCCAGGCCTGGAGGGGCGCTTCCTGCTGTCGCACGCCCTCGACGAAGAGCGCCGCGTGGAGATCGCGCCGGGCTTCCATGCCAGCCGCTCGCAGGTGGCTGGCTCCTCGGTGCCCTCCCGTCTGGTTTCCTTCGACTGGTTCGCGAACCCCTGGCGCCGGCTGGAGTTCACGGGCGTCCTGTTCCGTGGGCAAAATCTCGGACATTTTGGCGCGCCGCGGCAAGGTTTCGTGATCCGCAAAGACGTCGTGACCCCGGTGCGCAGCCGCGGCGGCTGGGGCCAGTTCACGTTCCTGGCGACTTCGCGACTGTCGTTCAACCTGATGGCCGGGCGGCACGACGACCGCAACGCCGACTTACTGCCCGGCATGGTGGGCAAGAATACCGCCTGGGGCGCCAACGCCATGTACCGCCTCGCTCCAAACGTGGTCGTCGGGCTGGAAGCCCTCCAGGTTCGCACGGAGTATTTGGGCACAGGGCTGCGCATCAACAACCACTATGACTTGGCCTTGGCGTATCTTTTTTAGCCTGGCCTGCGCGACGGACCTGTACGGTGGGTCCGTGGCGGGTCGGGTCGAGTTGGTGGACTCGCGCGATCCGGCCGTGCGCAAGCACCGGGACTATTCCGGGGTGGCGGTGTGGCTGGACCCTATCGGCCGCGAGGCCCCCGCCGCTCCGTCCCGCACCGTCGAGATGATCCAGAAAGGGAAGCGGTTTATCCCGCACGTACTGGCGATACCGGTGGGCACGACGGTGGAATTCCCTAATCTGGATCCGATCTTCCACAACGCCTTTTCCAACTTCAGCGGCCAGCCCTTCGACACCGGCCTCTACCCTCCCGGCACGAGCCAAAAAGTCCGATTCCGCCGCGAGGGCGTGGTGCGCGTGTTCTGCAACATTCACTCCACCATGAGCGCCGCGATCGTGGTGACCCGCACGCCGTTCGTCGCCGTCACCAATCGCGAGGGCGCCTTTCGCATCGAAGGCGTTCCCGCGGGCGAGTACCGGTTACGCGTCTGGCACGAACGGGCCACGGAGGAGACGCTCCGAGCGCTGGAGCGAAAGATTGTGGTCGGCGAAGACGGCGGCGAGGTCCAGCTTCCGCTGTTGCGCATTTCCGAATCCGGCTACCTGGAGGTGCCGCACAAGAACAAGTACGGCCAGGATTATCCCCCGGCGCCAGAGGAACACATTGTCTATCCCGGGGTGCGGCGGTGAGGTGGTACCGGCGGCTGTCGCTCGTCTGGAAGATCTGGCTGTCCACCTCCGTGGCGCTGACCGCGCTGTTCGCGATTACCGGATGGATCGTGCAGCGCCACGCACTGGAGACGACCTCGCGCAGCCTGCACGAAGAAGCCGAGACCAGTTTTCAGGCTTATGTCTCGCTGTGGCGGGCGCGCGCTGACATGCTGCGGAGCGTGGCGGCCGTGATCGCCAGCATGCCCAACGTGCGGGCAGCCTTCGGGACGCGGGACCCCCTCACGATCCGCGACGCCGCCCAGGAGGTCTGGAACCGTGTGGCCCACGACCTCGAGGAGTCGGCGTTCTTCCTGGTGGCCGATCCGGAAGGCAACCTGGTGGCCGTGCTGGGCGAACCGCCGCCGGCGCCCGTGCCGCGGTCCTGGGAGCTGGTGCGGGAATCCCGCGCGCGCTTTCCGGACCAAGTGTCCGGTTTCGCCGTCCGGAACGGGTCCCTGGTCCAGCTGGTGCTCACGCCCGTCTACGTCGATTCCCCCCGCGGGCCCGCGCTGCTCAGCGTCTTGGTGACGGGCTATACCGTAACGAGCCACGTGGCGCGAAGGCTGCGACAAGCCACGGGAGGCAGCGAGTTCCTGTTTCTGTCCCGCGGAGAGGTTTTTGCCTCTACGCTGGATCCACGCGCCACACGGCGGCTGGCCGAGTCGGTCCCGCAGGCCCTCGCGGGCCAGCGGGTGAGCGATGGCGCACGGGAGTACGTGCCGCTGCTGCGGGACCTCGTGGATGCACACGGCCGACCCATCGGCAGACTCGGGATTTTCCGCTCCTTCGAAGCGGCGCGCCAACGCGTGGCGGCGCTCCGGCGGGACATCATCCGGATTTGGGCGGCAGCCATGCTGGCCGGCCTGGGGCTAACCTGGCTGCTTGCCCGGCGCATCATCGAGCCGGTCAAGCGCTTGGACGTAGCGGCCGCGGAAGTGGCGCGCCAGAACTATGATTACCGCGTGCAAGTGGCGAGCGAAGACGAACTGGGACGCTTGGCCAGCACATTCAACAGCATGTGCCAGTCGCTCCAGGAGGCGCGCCGCGAGCTCATCCGCCAGGAGCGCATTTCCACCATCGGGCGTCTGGCGAGTTCCATCGTGCATGACCTGCGCAACCCGCTGGCGGCGATTTACGGCGCAGCGGAGATCTTGATGGATACGGAGCTTCCGCCCTCGCAGGTCAAGCGGCTCGCCGCCAGTCTGTACAAAGCGTCACGACGGATTCAAGAACTGTTGCAAGACCTCATGAACGTCGCGCGAGGCCGGCCCGTCGAACGTGAATTGTGCCGCTTGGTGGAGGTCATCGAAGGCGCCGCCGAAAACCTGGCGGCGGCCATGCAGGCGCACGGCATCCAGTTGCAAATCCAGGTCCCCAACACCCTGGAGTTGCCGCTGGCCAGGGCGCGGATGGAGCGGGTGTTTTTCAACCTGATGCACAACGCCGTCGAGGCCATGCCGTCTGGAGGTTGCGTGCGGGTCACGGCGGAGGCGGCCAACGGCGCCGTCACCGTGTGCGTGCAAGACACAGGCCCCGGCATCGCTCCCGAGGTGCGGGATCAGCTCTTCCAACCTTTTGCCAGCTTCGGCAAGAAGGGGGGACTCGGTTTGGGCCTAGCGCTGGCGCGGCAAACGGTTCTGGACCACGGGGGCGAGATGTGGGCCGAATCGGAGCCCGGCCGCGGCGCGCGGTTTTATGTGCGGCTACCGTTGGAGCCGCGGGACGCTTCTCCGGCGGCGCCACATGTTCCGAACGGCGCCACAAACTAGCGCGACGCCATCGCCGCCAGGCGCTTCTGGATCTCGGTCTCCGGGATCCAGCGGCCCGCCACCATCACGCCAGCGCGGCGCGCCAGGTTGGCCGGATCCGCCAGGGGATTCGCCTCCAGCAGAATCAGGTCCGCTCGCTTGCCTCTCTCCACAGTCCCCGTCTCGGCCAGCGTGCCGAAATACTCCGCCACGTGGCGCGTGCCGGAGACCAGAATCTCATACGGCGTCAGGCCCGCCTCGCGCAGGATCGGGATCTCGCGATGCGTGGAGAACCCCGGAACGCTGAACACTTGCGGCGAATCGGTCCCAAAGGCGATCCGCACTCCGGCGTCGCGCAGCGCCTTGAGGACCTTCTTGCGGACCTCGATGACCCGCCGCCCCGCCTCGGGGTTCAAGTTGGCCAGCAGCGTGGTCTTCTGCTTCACCCAACCCTCCACCCACTGCCGGGGAACGAATTGGAGCTCCGCGCGCTGCGCCATGGCCTCGGGGCTTTCGGTGGAGTTGAAGGTCTCCCAGAGCGCCATCGTGGGCACGACCCAGGCGCCGGCTTTGCGCGTCGCTTCCGCCAAGGCCGGAATCTTCCGTTCGTCCAAGTACAAACCTAGATCGCGTCGGCGAATTTTCGGATCGGCGTTGCGCAGCGGGGAGTCGTCGGCTTCGAGCGCCTCCAGATAGCCGTCCAAATGATCGATACTTTTCTGGCCGACCTCGAGGCACCGCAGCAAGCCCACCTCATCCGGCACGTGGCCCGCAAAGGGGATCCCCACGGCTTTGGCTTCCGCGGCCATCGCTTCGTAGGTTTCCGGACGCAGTCCTTCGAGCACCTTGAGAAGGTCGTAACCGGCCTCTTTCTGTTCCCGCACCCGCTGCCGCGCCTCCTCCGGCGTCAGCTTCGCTCCGGCGAAGGCCGGCCCCGCAACATAGAGTCTGGGGCCGAGCAGCTTGCCCTCGGCCACTTCGCGGCGCAGTTGCAGGTGGATGGGATTTCCCAGCATCCCGCGCACGGTGGTGACGCCGTTGGCCACATACAGGAACATGACGTCTTCGACGACCTCGCGGGGCACGTCCGGGCCGGGCAGGTGGCCGTGCATTTCGGCGAAACCCGGCATCAGATACTTTCCGCGTCCGTCCACTCGCACGGCGCCTTCGGGCGCGCGCACGCGGTTGGCCGGCCCGATTTCCGCGATCCTGCCGTCCCGGACGAGGACGGTCCGCGCCGCCAATATGCGCTCGCGGTCCATGGGGATCACGTTGACGTTTTCGAACACCACGACCTGTGCACTCGCTACCCAAGCGAGCACCGTCACCAACGCGACGCGGTTCATCGATGCCTCCGGCGGGTTACGACTTGCCTTCTTGAAAGCCCAGCTTCTTGCGGATCTCCGCGGCGCGCTTGCCGTGCGGTTCCAGTTCCAAGTATTTCTCGAAGGCTTTGCGGGCTCCCGCTGCATCCTTCATTCTTTCCCGCGCCTCTCCTAGGCGCAGATACGCTTCCGCATAGCCAGGGTTCCATCGCGTGGCCTCCTCGAAGCGCGCCGCCGCCGCCCGGTAATTGCCTTTTTTGAAATAGAAATTGCCGACCTTGAGCTCTTGTTCTGCTTGGAGCGGGTTGAAGGCGTACTCCTTCGGGGCCAGACTCTCGTCTTCTTCGGGAGGTTCCGCCGGTTTTGGCGGCTCCTGGGCCCAGAAGTAGCAGGCCGCCCAGAATCCGAGGATCGCCATCCGACGCACGCTACAAGTATACCGGCGGCGGGCCGCCGGTGGCACAATGGAACTGTAGTCCCCGCCGATGGATCTTCGCGACAAAGCCGCCCAGTTGCCCGCGGCCCCCGGCGTCTACCTCTACAAAGACGCCGCCGGAGAAGTGCTGTACGTGGGCAAAGCCAAAAACCTGCGCGCCCGGGTGCGGAGCTATTTCTCCGACGAACGGCTGGCGGACGCCAAAACAGGGACGCTGATTGCCGAAGCGCGGGACATCGACTTCATTCTCGTCGACAACGAGAAGGAAGCCATGGCCCTCGAAAACAACCTCATCAAGCAGTGGAAGCCGCGCTTCAACGTCCTACTGCGGGACGATAAGACCTACCCATACATCCAACTCACCGCCGAAAAGTACCCGCGCGTTTACGTGACACGACGGCTGAAGAAAGACGGCTCGACTTACTACGGCCCTTACTTTCCGGGCAATCTGGCGCACCGTGTGGTGAATTTCATTCACCGGCGCTTCCAGGTGCCCTCCTGCAAAGTGGATCTGACGCGGCCGCACGCGCAGCCATGCCTGGAATACCACATCCACCGTTGTCTCGGTCCGTGCGTTCCGGGCTTGACGACCGAGGAGGCTTACGCACGCGCTGTGCACAACGTGCGGCTCTTTCTGGAAGGCCGCCTCAAGGACCTGGCGACCCAACTGCGGGCTTCCATCGAGGAGGCCTCCCAAGCCCTGCGTTTCGAGGAGGCGGCGGCGCTCCGCGACCTGCTCGCCACCGTCGAAGAACTCCAGCAGCGGCAGAAGATGGCCGCGGCAGCAGGTGACGACGCCGACATCTTCGGCTACTACGCCGAGCCGCCACTGGTGGCGGTCAACGTCTTCCACCTGCGCAACGGCCGAGTGGTGGACCGCCGCGAGTACTTCTGGGAAGACCAGCAGGAATTCGATCTCCAGGAGTTCTTTTCCGCCCTGGTCAAGCAATTCTACTGGGACCAGCAACACATTCCGGCCCGTATCCATCTGCCGGTCTCGTTCGACGACGCCGAGCTGCTCGAAGAGGTTCTCACCGAACGGCGCGGGCGCAAGGTCGAGATCCTGACGCCGCAGCGGGGGCCGAAGAAAGCCTTGCTGGATCTGGCGGCCACCAATGCGCGTCAAAGCTTCGAGCAGCGGTTCCGGGTGCTCAAACCCTCCGCCCAGGCCATTCGCGGGGCCTTGCAGGAAATTCTCGAGTTGGAGCAACCGCCGCGCCGCATCGAGTGCTTCGATATCTCCCACATCCAAGGCACGGACACGGTGGCCAGCATGGTGGTCTGGGAAGACGGCCGCATGAAGAAGTCCGACTACCGCAAGTTCGTCATTCGCAGCGTGCAAGGCAGCGACGATTTCGCCGCGATGCGCGAAGTGGTCACGCGGCGCTACCTGCGCGTGAAAAGCGAGGGCGGCCGGATGCCGGACCTGGTGCTGGTGGACGGCGGCATCGGCCAGCTTCACGCTGCCGCCGAGGCGCTCGAGGCCGTGGGAATCATCAATCAGCCCGTGGCGGCCATCGCCAAGCGGGAGGAATGGATCTACGTGCTCGGGCAGGAAGACGAGCCGGTCGTGCTCGACCGGTTCTCCCCAGTGCTGCACTTGATCCAGCAGATCCGCGACGAAGCGCACCGCTTCGCGGTCTCGTTCCACCGTTCACGACGCGAAGCACGGCGCTTGACCTCCGAGCTGCACCAGATTCCGGGCATCGGGCCGAAGACGGCGGCCAAGCTGCTGCGAAGCTTCGGCAGCCTGGAGCGCCTGCGCCAAGCCTCGGAAGAGGAGCTCAAGGCGGCGGTGGGAACCGCGATGGCGCGCAGGCTGCGGGAGCATTTTGAGGCGACGGCGCCTACTCGTCCGTGACACGCCAGTGGCCTGCTGTACCAAAACCGGCTCGCTCACGGCTCACTCCGTCGTCGTGGCGTCCGGCCACGGTGGTGCCGCCGTGTGCTCCGGGGCACGCAGGTCGGGGACATCACGTGCCAGACTCCGTGCAGGAGTCCATGCAGGCGGACTCCCAGGCCCCGGCGGGGCCGCCCGGGCCTTCTATCGAGCGAGCGGCTGGCGCTCGGGGCGGCCGAGAGCGGTGAGCCATGGACGCGACTTCGACGGGAACGTCTTGCTTGAATTTCGCCCGGATCAGGACTCGATACGCCGGGGGAAGCGCCCGCAAGCCCCGAACTGGCGAGCGCGTCGTCAGCTCTCTGACGGGGCCCGGCTCGGTAACGTATTGCGCGGCTGCCCACGTACCCTGCGTGGAGCTGGAGCCGAGGATGAGAATCTCGCCTCTCCCATGGAGGCCGGTAAGCCGGTGTATCGATGCGTAATCCTCGGCGAGCTCAGCTTCGTTCGCCCATTCCTCCCGATATCCTTTCGACTCGCCGGGGCCCCCATCGCGGTTGCGGCTCACCAAATTTTCCGGAGGCCGCCAGATCCATTAGTGGCCGGTTGAACTTGGGGGAACCCAGAAAAACCCCGTTGTGGTGCTCGAGGTCCTCCCACGCCAAGGCGCTGCTGCGTTTGAGCATGAGGGGGACGCGGTCGTTTGGAGAAGAGCCGGGCCAGCAGAAATGCACCCGTCGCTTCACCGACTCCGGTGAAACTGTGCCACGGATTGCAACGATGAGGACCGTGCAGCGGCTCGCGCGGCTCCTGACTCGGGAAGCCAGTCCCTCACCTACCGCGGGAGGGGACCCCGGCAACGATCGCTACCCCGCCCGTGGCGTGACAGCATAGCCGAGGCGCGGATTAACTAGTTGTTCACGGTTCCGCACTTTCGTTGAAACCGGTCCTCGGCTACACTTCGACGGAAAGCTAGATCAGATTTAGGGGTTTTATGATCATGGGAAGCGATGGTTTCGCTTCTGCATCCGCAGGCACGGACCGGCCGTGGCTCCCGGCGCTCCTGGGTCTCCTGCTCCTGTCGGGAGCAGTGTACGCCCAGGTGGATCGGGCCACTCTACAAGGCACGGTAACCGACTCCACGGGCGCCGTGGTCCCTGGCGCCTCGGTTGAGATTGTCTCCCAGGACACGGGTTGGCGGCGCCAAATCAAGACCAACGAGGCAGGAGCCTACGTGGCGGCTGGCCTGCCCATTGGCAACTACAGCGTTACCGTCGCCTTGTCGGGGTTCCGAACGGTTACGTTCCGGGACCTGCGCCTAGGTGTGGGCGACATTCGCACCCTGGACGTGCAGCTCGAGGTCAGCGCGATCGAGACCCAAGTGAATGTGGAAAGCGCAGCCACTCCGCTGGAGACCGCCGCGCCGACCGTCGGCGCCGTCATCGGCGCCCGCCAAGTACGTGAAATCCCGTTGAACGGTCGCCACTGGGCGAGCCTGATGATGCTGGCTCCGGGGGCCATCAACACCGGCGACGGCAGTCAGCAAACCATTCGTTTTGTCGGCCGGGCCCGCGATGACAACAACTGGACTTACGACGGCCTGGACGCCACCGGCGTCAAGGATCCGCGCCAGGAAGCCGCCTTGCGTCTCATCATTAGCACGGAGGCCATCGCGGAGTTCCGGGTGAACTCGACGCTATACTCTGCCGAGTCCGGCGCCGGCGCGGGCGCCCAGATCAACCTGGTTTCGAAGTCCGGAACCAATGAGTTTCACGGCAGCCTGTTCGAGTTCGTGCGCAACGACAAGTTCGATGCCCGTAACCCGTTCGATCTGGGCAAGGAGCCGTTCCGCCTGAATCAGTTCGGCGGCAGCGCCGGAGGTCCCGTCGTCCGCAACCGCACGTTTTTCTTTACGAGCTTCGAGGGCTTGCGCCAGCGGATCAGCCAGATTTTGCGCAACGATGTGCCGAGCGCCGCATTCCGGGCCCGCGTGCTGGCAGCTTCCCCCGTTTTGCGACCGGTGGTGGAGGCCTACCCGGTGGGAACGGTCCGCACCAGCAACGCGGATATCGATCGGGTCGAGGTCTCCCGCAGCCAGAAGTGGGGCGAAAACAGCGGCACCCTCCGGGTGGACCATCGCTTCAACGACAACAACTTGATCTTTGGCCGGTTCAACATTGACGACGGTCTGATCGAAGCGCCGCAAAGCGTGCTGGCCGTGGACCGGGAAGTCAGCTATTTCCGTCCCTCCAACTTCGTCCTCAACTACCAGCGGATTTTCACTCCCACGGTGATCCATGAATGGAAGGCCGGCTACAACCGCTCCCCGATCCGGCGCTTCGACTATGGTCCCTTGGCCCAGAGCGTCAGCGTTCCCGGCTTCATGACGCTGGGCCAGTCCAATCTGTTGATCGAAGGGAACACGTCGTATTCGGTGTTGAACAATTTGGCGGTCACGCGCGGCCGGCACACGCTGAAGACCGGGTTCGAGGCCCGCCGGATTCACGTCAACGTGGCGGATCCTGCCATGAATGCGGTCTCGCTGAGCTACGCCAGCCGGGACGCTTTCGTGCGCAACGCGGCCGACAGCATGAGTATCACCGCGGGCATTCCAGTCCATGGGGCGCGGCGCACCTGGTACTTGGCCTATATCCAGGATGACGTCAAACTGCGCCCGAACCTGACGGCCAACCTCGGCCTGCGGTACGAGTACTACACCGTGCCCTACGAGGTTCGCCGCCGGGAGAAAGTCTTCGATCTGTATGCTTGCCGAGGCTTCTGCCCTCCGGGCACCCCGTGGTATTTCCCGGACCGCAACAACTTCGACCCGCGGGTCGGTCTTGCGTGGTCTCCGGCCGCCTTCAAGGGCAAGACGGTAATTCGGACGGGATTCGGCGTGTACCACGGAACCGGGCAGAACGATGACGTGAACGCGGCGCTCGATAACGATACCGACCGGTTCTCATTGACGGCCCGCGAGGCGCCGACTTTATCCTTCCCCGTGGAACCGTTCCTCGGGCAGGCCCGATCGCAAGGCATCACGCCGCGCTCACTCCAGCGCGACCGCCGCGACATTTACAGTCTCCAGTGGGGTCTCTCCATCCAGCAGCAGCTTCCCGCCAGTTTCGTCATGCAGGTGGGTTACGTGGGCAACGGGGGTCGCAAGCTGTTCTCTCGCACCTTCATCAATGTCATTGATCCGGTCACCGGGCAGCGCCCCCTTCCCGCGTTTGGCCGCATTGACGAAAAGCGCAACGACGGCACCAGTAGCTTTCACGGGTTGCAGGTGTCGTTGTTGAGGCATTTCACCCGCGGTTTCATGTGGCAAACCGAGTATATGTGGTCGCACACCATCAACGACGGCAACTTAGGGGGCGGAGAAGGTGCGGCCCCGCAAAACGTCGCTTGCCGCCATTGTGATCGCGGCAACAGCGCCCAGGACATCCGCCACACGATCACCAACAACTGGGTGTGGCAGCTTCCGTTCGGTCCCGGCCAGCGCTACGCCAACATGCGTGGCTTTGCGGGCTGGCTCGTGGGCGGCTGGCAGCTGAGCGGCATCTGGACGGCGCGCACCGGACGCATGCTGACGGTTTCCGTCAGCCGCAGCTCTCGGGACGTGCCCGATGGCAACACGTCGAACCAGCGGCCCGATATCGTGCCGGGCGTTCCCCTCACCCCGCCCGGCGGCCGCTCCTTCGCACTCTGGCTCAATCCTGCCGCCTTCGCTGTGCCGAGACCAGGTACTTGGGGCAACGCCGGACGCAGCATCGCCACCGGGCCGGGCTTGTTCCAAATTGACGTGGCGCTTCAGAAAGAGAACCAACTCAGGGAGGGAACCAGTTTGGTCTTCCGTGTCGAGTCCTTCAACCTGACGAACCGTGTCCAAGCCGGAAATCCCGGCCTCAACATTAGCTCGCCGGCGAGTTTCGGACTCATCCAGTCGGGGCTCAACCGAACCATCGGCACCGGCACGGCGCGGCAACTCCAACTGGCGATGCGGCTGCTGTTTTAAGCCGCATCGCCCCGGCCTTCTGCCGGGACGGGTCGCAGACTGGCACGTTACGTGCTGCGAGCAAGACGGTCATGAAACGAGTTTGTCTGCTGGTGCTGATGGCGTGGGGCTCCGCCCTGGCGGAAGATGGCACCGCCCGCAACGTCATCCTGTTCCTCGGCGACGCGGCAGGCATTCCTACGCTTCACGCCGCCAGCCTCTACGCCTACAACGAACCCCGCCGCCTCTTCATCCATCGCATGCCGTACATCGCCCTGATGGAGACCTCCACCGCCTCGAGTTGGGTGACAGACTCAGCCGCGGGTATGACCGCCATCGTCACCGGGCGGAAAACGCACAACGGTGTGATCTCTCAGGACGAGACGGCCGTGCGCGGCAAGAAGGACGGCCGTCCTTTGAAGACCATCCTCGAGTACGCCGAGGAGCGTGGCCTCTCGACCGGCGTCGTGACCAATAGCTCGGCCGCCTCCGCCACGCCCGCCGCTTGCTACGCCCACGTGAATGACCGCCGCAAGGAAGGCGAAATCTTCGCCCGGCTCCTGAAGCCTCCGTTCGGCGATGGCGTGGACGTAGTGATCGGCGCGGGCCGCTCGCGTATTTTTCAGGAAATGCGCGCCTTCGTACCCGACCCGGAACGCGCCTTGATGCAAAAGGGTTACGCGGTGACCGATTCACTGGAGCGGGCTCCGCCGGCCGCCCGAAGATTGATCGTCCTGTTGGATTCCGGTGAATTCGACCTGGGAGCCGCCGCCTTGCGAGCCATCGACATTTTGAGCCGGAACCCCAAAGGATATTTCTTGATGGTCGAGTCCGACCTCCACACCGATGATATCGTGCGCGGCTTGGAGCGTACGGTGGAGTTCGACCGCATCATCGAGCGCATTTCCAAACGTGTGAGGCTCGAGGAGACGCTGATCCTGTTCACCGCCGATCACTCCTACGACCTGCGCGTGAACGGCGGTCGCCGGGGCGAGCCGCTGATCCGTGACGCCGAGCGGGACCAGCGCACCAGCGGCCAGGAGAGCATCACGTGGCAAAACCTCCGGCGCGAGGATGAGCATACGGGAGAGGAAGTGCTGGTCGCGGCGCAAGGCCCGGGCGCCGGCCGCATTCGCGGCGTGCTCTCCAACACGGATCTGTTCCGCATCATGCTGGCGGCCTTCGGCTGGAAGGAAACGTCTCCCAAGGAGAGATAACATGCGCACCATCGGGTTCTTGTTGCTCACGGCGGTCAGCCTTGCAACGCACGCCACTTTGAACCTCGAACCTACCGTGGCGACGGAACCGGTGGGGGAAGACCCGGACGACCCCGCCCTCTGGATCCACCCGCAGGATGCCTCCCGCAGTCTCATCATCGCAACGGACAAGACCGCAGCGCCGGCCGGAGCCCTATTCGTTTACGGACTCGACGGCAAGATCCGTCAGAAAATCGCTGGCTTGGACCGCCCCAACAACGTCGACGTCGAATACGGACTTCGCCTCGGAGCGCAGCAGGCCGATATCGCCGTGGCCACGGAGCGCTACCGCCGCCGGCTGCGTGTCTATCGGATCGCACCCGACGGCAGCGGCTTGACGGAGCTCGCCCCGGGCGGGCTTCCCGTCTTCGAGGGACAGACCGGCGAGGCTGCGGCGCCCATGGGAATCGCCCTCTACAAACGCCCCCGCGACGGCGCCGTCTTCGCCATCGTTGGCCGCAAGACCGGTCCCCGCGAAGGCTACCTGTGGCAATACCGCCTGGAGCACGACGGCGCGGGAGGCCTCCGCTTGATCAAGGTTCGCGAGTTCGGGCGCTTCAGCGGTCGGGGAGAAATCGAAGCCATCGCCGTCGACGACGAGCTTGGCTACGTCTATTACGCCGACGAGGGTGACGGCATTCACAAATGGCACGCCGACCCGGACCACCCGGATGCGGCACGCCCGCTGGCTCACTTCGGCCGCGAGGGCTTCCGCGGAGACCGCGAGGGTATCGCCATCTACACTCAGCGCGGCGGCAAAGGCTTCATCGTCTGCACTGACCAGGTGCCCGGCCACAGCGAGTACCGCATCTACCGGCGCGAGGGCGCCCCGGGCCGGCCCCACGACCACTCCCAGCTCGTGGCGGTCCTCCGCGGCGGCGCCGATTCGACCGACGGCATCGAGGTGAGTTCCCGCCGCTTCGGAGATCGTTTCCCGACGGGCCTCCTCATTGCCATGAACAGCAGCGGAAAGAATTTCCTGATCTTCCCGTTCCCGAAGCTCTGACAGATTCGCGCTACGGCCGCCCGTCTCCCGAGGCTGGCGTGGGCTCGGTTTCGGAAAACACCTGCGCCCTATATACGTACAGCGTGGCGGCTGGGTCCTGGTACGCCTTGGGCGGCAAGCCCGCTTTGCGCGACAGGTTCTCTAGGAACTGTTCCGCATCCCAGCCGTTCTCCGCTGCGATCTGGGGCAATAGGATCCCCGAGCGCCCATTGTGCACGATCACCGCTCCTTGACCCAGCCGGAACTGCCGCCAATGCGTGAGTCGCCTGAGCGGCGTCAGCAGCGAAATCTCGAGCGAGAGCGGACCCTCGGCGGCGCTCACGGGTCGGAAGCGCGGATCCTCGCTTGCCGCCGCCAGCGTGCGGTCCGCCACCGCTTCGTACAGCGGCATCGAGCCGAACAACGTGCCCACACAGCCCCGCAGTTGTCCGTTTTTCTTGATGGTCACGAACACGCCCGTGCGCTGCTCGAGCTCCGGGGTCTTCTCCGGCGGCGCCACTCGCTCTTTTTTCCCCGCCAAGAATCGGTCGAGCGTCTGCCGCGCGCTCGCCAGCAGCCGCTTCTGATCCGTTTCCCCCACGGCGAAGGCGGACTCCGGATAGAAGGCCAGCGCCCCGTAGGTGACGCTCAGCGAATAGTCCCGCGTCAGATCGCCCGACGTCATGTAGTCCACCGGCACCAGGTACGTGTCTTCCTTGAGCCGCGACAGGGCCGCCATGAGCAGGCGCACCGGCCCCCGGCCGCAGAGGTTCTCCCCCGTCGTCTCCAGGAAACGGTCGAAGGCGGCCACATCGAGCGATCCCACCAGTTCGAACGTCAGCATGGCGCGGCGGAACAGCTGCTTGGGCAGCTCTTTGTCATTCGGCCACGGGGTATAGCCGTACGCCTGCCCGTAGTGCGTAAAGTCGCAGGATGCGATGACGACGTCGCCCGCTTCCATGCGCTGCGCCAGCAGCTGGGCCGCCGACGCCAGCTCCCCGGCACTCAGCTCGCCCACGTACAGCGGAACGAAACCCGCCTTGTCCGCCACGCGGCGCACGAAAGGAAGCTGGTTTTCGAGGGAGTGGTCGCAAAGCTGGTCTTCGGCGAGCACCCGCACCCCGAGTTCCCCGACCGCGGTTCGATTCACCGCAATCCGGCCGCCGGCAATCTCATAGGCTTCGACGTCCGGCGCCACCAAGCCGCGCACCAGGCGCCGGTGACTGAAGCCGAGCACGATGAGGTTCTTTGCGCGGCCCAGCTGCCGATAGGCCGAGGCAGCCACGATCCCGGAGTAGGGCAACGCGGCGTGGGGCACGACCAGCGCCCGCAACTTCTTGCGCGGCGGCGCTCCACCGGTGCGCCTTTGCGCCGCCGCGAAACACTCATCCACCAGCTTGTCGAGCGCCTCTTTGTCGGCCGGAAACCATTGCCCGGCCATGGGAGACTTGTGCACCTGCCCGCTGGCCAACGCCACAGCCAGCAGCATCCCAGCCACAGCTCGCATCCTTGCCCTCCCAAGTGGCCTGAGTGCGCGCCAGCCCCGCTTGGAGCAGGATCCCAGAAAACTGTAGCGCACCTCCTGTTTTTCCCTCTAGCCTAACCCGAATTTTGGCGCCGTGGGCCGGTGTGCGGGCTCTGCATCCCGCCGGCAAGCTCGCGGGCGCAGCAGGCCTCTACCCCCAAAACTGATACCACTTCCGCGGGCGGAACTCTTCGGTGTCGTCCGGCTCCAGGCAGACTCCTGCGATCACGGCACCGGGGTTGAGCAGGAACAAGCGCTCCGCTCGCCGCGGCCCGAATTTGTGCGCCACCAGCTCGAAGGCCTGATCCAGCCTCGGGGGACGGCGCTTGGCATCATGCGCGTCGCTGGCCACCACGTGGACCAACCGCCTCCGCAGCAGCTCCTCGGCAAACTCCCGTGCCGGCTTGCCGAACTTGCCGAGCAAAGACTGCGCCGTGACTTGCACCAAACAGCCAGCCGCCACCCACTGCTCGATCTGCTCCAGACGTCGGTGCAGCTGGATGTTGCGCTCCGGATGGGTGATGACGGGCGTGATGCCGGCGGCTTGCATCCGTGCAAAGATGTCGTTGGTCGTCTTGGCGATCAGCAGCTCGGAAAACTCCACCAACAGATACTTCTTGCCGTTGACCGTGTACTTGGCCGGCCGCGCCAGCGCATCCTGGATGTTGTCGTAACTCAGGTGGAAGTCGCAGCCTCGGTGAATGCGGATCTTGCCCTGAGCGGCCCTCCGCAGCTCGGCGATCTTTCCGTCCGCAAGCTCCGGATCGAAGGCGTACTGCAAGTTGGCGTGCGGGGTAGCGACGATGTCCGTGGTGCCGTAGGCAACGGCCACCTCCAGCATGGCGAGGCTTTCTTCCAGCGTCTGGGGCCCGTCATCCATGCCGGGCAAGATGTGGGCGTGGATGTCGATCATGACGGCCGGAGGACGCCCTAGATGAACATCTCTTCGTCTTGTGTGGCTTGCTCGACCGTCAGCCGCTTGCCGCCGAACAGCACCCCTAGGCCGGCGCGGATCCCCACCGCGAGGCCGTTGATTTCCTTGAGCGGTCGCAGAATACCGTCCTGAAGCTGATTGGCCGTGCTGTGGAGTCGGCTCACCGTGTCGTCCAGCACTAGCTCGATCCGGTCCATCTGCACTCGGGCACGTGAGGCGGCGTCGCTGAGAATCTCGTCAATTCGCGCCAGTTGCGTCCGCGTCAGCTCCAGCACGTCCCCCGCCTTCGCCGCCACATCGGCAATCTGTTTGCGCGTCTGTTCCAGACTCTTCTGCGCCGACCCGAAGAAAGACTCAGCATGGCTGGTCAGGTAGGCCACTTGCTCGCGGGTAGCCTTGGAGGCTCGGAAGATCCCGGCCAGCATCACAGCTTGAAGGATCATCGCGATCGCCGACACCGCTACGGCGCCGCCTATCACGTACAGCAACACTTCCTGGCTCATCGGTGGGAAACCTTCGTGGGTTGGCCGAACGAACGCTGTCAGGCTTCCGCCCGAGACCCGGTCTCTCCCGCCACGGCCTCGCGGTAGGCTTGTTTGCCGGCCTCCACGGCGGCGGCCAAGCGCTCTTTCTGGCTCGTGATGGCCGCCTTGCCCTTCTCGACCAGGTCCCCGGCGGACTCGTAAAGTTCCTCGCCGCGCCGTTTCAGGTAGTCCCGGCCCTCGCCGGCTTTGGACCGCAAGTAATCCCGTGTCTCTTCCCCAGATTTGGGAGCAAATAGCACTCCGATCGCCACACCAATTCCCAGCCCGAGAAAGAAGTAAGAAAGCCCTTTTTCTTCGCTCATTGGATCCTCCCGACTGGAAGTTTCGCGCTGCCCACCACTCTCATCTTCCCTCCCGATGCTAGCATATTCGCCAGGAGCATGCCCCGCGGGAAATCGCCACGGCTCGGCGCCGAAGCGTTGTGGGACTACGCCCTTCGCACCCTCAGCGCGAGAGCCCACTCGGTGGCAGAACTGCGGGAGAAGCTTCGCCCAAGGGCGGAGCGTGCCGAAGACGTCGCCGCAGTGGTGGCGCGCCTGAAGGAGTACGGATACCTCAACGATCGCCGCTTCGCCGAGACCTTCGCCGTGGCGCGGCGCGACCATCAGGGCTTCGGACGGTTGCGCGTGCTGCGCGATTTGCGCCAGCGCCGCGTGGCGCCCGAGGTGGCCGAACGTGCGGTCCGGGAGGCTTACCGCGACGCGGACGAATCCGAGTTGATCGAGAAGTTCCTGACGCGGAAATATCGCAAGGTCGTCCTGGCGGAATGGCTCGCCGATCCGAAGAACCTCGCGGCAACCTATCGCCGGCTGCGGGGGGCCGGGTTCACCGCGGCCTGCATCCTCGCCGTCTTGCGCCGATACCTTCGCCAATCCCACCACGTAGAAACGCTGGAGTCCTTGGCGGCGGAGCCGGATGAGCTCGCCAGCGAAGCCTAGGCGCGCTTACTGACCCAGCGCGAAGTGGATCCGCACAAACGCGCCGTCTTTGATCTCGACCTCCTGCTCCGCCTTGCGACCGTCCTTGGAGACCGTCACCGTATACTTGCCGGCCGGCAGTTCTAGCGTCGCGGGTGTGGTTTCGCGGCGCAGGCTGCCGTTGAGGAGAATCGTCGCGCCCGGCGGGTCGGAAACAATTTGTATCTGCCCTGTTACCGGCGCCAGGTATAGAAAGAGGTCCACTTCGGCGGGAACTTCGAAGATGCGCAGCGCAGGACGGTAGCCGGCAAGAGAGGCCGAAGCGGTGTGCCGCCCGTGAGGGAGCGTCAACGAGCACGGGCTCTTGCAGGACTTCGAAGGATCCCTGTCGAACACGACCGTGGCGCCCGGAGGGCTGGTGCGCACGAGCACCACCGCGGTGTCCGAGACGCCGACCTGAGCCGGAATCTGCCCGGCCGGCTCCCCGGCGACGGCCTTGGGCGCGGACGCTGCAACAGCTTTCGGCCCGGAGGCAGGGGGACTTGTTTCCGCCGTGGGAGGTGACGGGGCCAGTGCTTGGCGCCTCGGCCCAGCGGGACTGGGTCGGCTGAGGGTCTCCTCCGGCGAGGTTGCCGCCGTCGGCATGGCGATTTCAGACGGCGCGGGCGAAGTGACCCGAGGGTTCTTCCACAGCACAACTCCCCCCACGGCGACGAGGATCCCTAGCAGCGTCACGGCCGCCAACTGCCGCCCTCTCGAGCGCCCTGGCGCAAGAGCCGTGTCCGCCGGAACTCGCGGGGGAGCGGCCGGCTTGACTTCGGCCGTGGGCAGGCTCGCCCCGGCGCCCCGCGGCAGCAACATCCACCGCCGCGACGCGCGGCAGGCGCCTTCCAGGGCGCGGACGAAGGCCGAACAGCTCTCGTAGCGCTCCCCCGGATCCTTCGCCAGCGCCTTTCGCAAAACCACGTCCACCTGCCAAGCCAGGCTGGGGTTGATGCGGTGCGCCGCCGGCGGCTCCTCGTGCGCGATCTTGTAGAGCAGCGCGGGCAGCGCCTCGGCGGCAAACGGCTTCTGGCCCGTGAGCATCTCATAGGCGATGACCGCGAGCGAGAACTGATCGGAGCGCCCGTCCACCGGACGGCCTTCGACCTGCTCCGGCGACATGTAACACGGGGTTCCCAGCACTGCTCCCACTTGGGTCACCTGTTGGGAGGCCACATCCCGGGCGATGCCAAAATCGGTGATCTTCACCGTCCCATCGTCGTGCAGCATGATGTTGGCGGGCTTCACATCCCGATGCACGATGCCCTTGCCGTGGGCGTAGTCGAGCGCCGAAGCTGTCTGCCGCCAGATGCGAAGCCCAGTCTCCGGTTCGAGGGGTCGCGGGCCGCACAGCAGTTGTTCGAGGGTCGGACCGGCGACGAACTCCATGGCGATCCAGGCCAGGCCCTCTTCCTCACCCACGTCGTAGACGGTCACGATGTGAGGATGGGACAAAGCGCCGGCGGCGCGGGCTTCGCGCAACAGCCGCTCCCGCAGCCGAGCCTGCTCGACCGGATCGGCAAACTCGGCCACCCGGATCGTCTTCAGGGCTATTGTGCGGCCGATGGCCGGATCGAGGGCCCGGTAGACCACCCCCACGGCCCCCCGCCCCAGTTCGGCCACGATCCGGTACCGGCCGATCCGCTCCATGCCGCGCCGTCATTGTAGCGCACCTCTTGAGGAGGCGCCCCAAGGATCGGGCGCGCGACCGGAAAAAAATTAGCGGGCCCGGGAGTTCCCGGACCCGCTGTCGAACTCCGTCAGTAATCCATGTCGCCGCCGCCGTGGCCGGCCGGAGCCTTCTCCTTCTTTTCCGGAATCTCGGCCACCAGGGCTTCCGTCGTGAGCATCAGCGCCGCAATCGAGGCCGCGTTCTGCAGCGCCGTCCGCGCAACCTTGGTCGGGTCAATCACGCCGGACTTGACCAAGTCTTCGTACTGGCCCGTCTCGGCGTTGAAGCCATAGTTGGGATTGTCGCTGGCACGAACCCGCTCGACGACGATGGCGCCCTCGAAACCGGCGTTCTGCGCGATCTGACGCAGCGGCTCCTCGCAGGCGCGCTTGACGATATCCACGCCGATCTGCTCGTCCCCGTTCAGCTTGAGCTTCTCCAGGGCAGCAGAGGCGCGGAGCAGGGCCACGCCGCCGCCAGGCACGATGCCCTCCTCGACCGCCGCCCGGGTGGCGTGCAACGCGTCCTCGACGCGGGCCTTCTTTTCTTTCATCTCCGTCTCGGTCGCCGCACCGACCTTGATGACGGCCACGCCGCCCGCCAGTTTCGCGAGCCGCTCTTGCAGCTTCTCGCGGTCGTAATCGGAGGTGGTCTCCTCGATCTGCGCCCGCAACTGCTTGATGCGGCCCTCGATCGCCTTCTGGCTCCCAGCACCCTCCACGATGGTGGTGTTATCCTTGTCCACCGTGACCCGCTTGGCCCGGCCCAGATCCTCCAGCCGGACGCCTTCGAGTTTGATCCCGGTTTCCTCCATGATCGCCTTGCCACCGGTGAGGATGGCGATATCCTCCAGCATCGCCTTGCGGCGGTCGCCAAAGCCCGGCGCTTTCACGGCGCAGCAGCTCAGCGTGCCACGCAGCTTGTTGACCACCAGGGTGGCGAGCGCCTCGCCTTCCACTTCCTCGGCAATGACCAGCAACGGACGGCCGGCCCGGGCGATCTGCTCGAGCAGCGGCAGCAGATCCTTCATGTTGCTGATCTTCTTCTCATGGATCAAGATGTAGGGCTCTTCCAGCACGCACTCCATCCGGTCCGGATCCGTGATGAAGTAGGGCGACAAGTAGCCGCGGTCGAACTGCATGCCCTCGACCATCTCCGTAGTGGTCTCCATGGTCTTGGACTCTTCGACCGTGATGACGCCGTCCTTGCCGACCTTCTTCATCGCCTCAGCGATCCGCTCCCCGATGGTCGTGTCGCCGTTGGCGGAGATGGTCCCGACCTGGGCGATCATTTCGCCGCTGACCGGCTTACTGTACTTCTTGATCTCCTCGACCACCACCTCGACGGCCTTCTCGATGCCGCGCTTGAGCGCCATCGGGTTGGCTCCGGCGGCCACGGCTTTGACCCCTTCCCGATAAATGGACTGCGCCAGGATGGTCGCCGTCGTGGTCCCGTCGCCGGCCACGTCGGAGGTCTTCGAGGCCACCTCCCGCACCATCTGAGCGCCCATGTTCTCGAGCGGGTCTTTCAGCTCGATCTCCTTGGCCACCGTGACACCGTCCTTGGTGATGCTCGGCCCGCCGAACTTTTTCTCCAGCACGACGTTGCGCCCCTTGGGGCCCAGCGTCACCTTCACGGCGTCCGCCAGCTGGTTGACGCCCCGCAAAATGGCTTGTCGGGATGCTTCGCTGTAAACAATCTGTTTGGCTGCCATCTGTTCCCTCCTCCTCGATTACGCTGTCGCTTTCTGCGCGCTGTCTTCGATCACGCCGAGGACCTCATCCTCGCGCATGATCAGGTACTCTTGATCGTCGATCTTGATTTCGTTTCCCGAGTACTTGCCGAAAAGGATCCGGTCGCCGACTTTCACGTCGAGCGGCACCAGTTTTCCGTCCTCCAGCCGCTTGCCCTTGCCCACGGCCACGACTTCGCCCTCCTGAGGTTTCTCTTTGGCCGTGTCGGGGATGATGATGCCGCCCTTGACCGTCTCCTTTTCCTCGATGCGCTTGACCACGATGCGGTCATACAACGGACGGATGTTCATTCCGCATAACCTCCCTAGCAGGTGATCAGTGTGGGTTGCACGACGAAGGCTCGCGGGCGCGAGCCCACTTCGTATTATTAGCACACTCCCTTGAGGAGTGACAAGTATCGCCCGCAATACATTGATAAAAAAAGAGTAATTCTTCTTGACACGACCGCCTCGAAACGGCTCGCCTCTCGCGGGCGGTCTGTTACAGTGAAAGCAGCATGCGCCGCGCCACGCGATTGCTGCCCCTGCTGTTGCTGTGCCTGGCAGCCGTGGTGGGCTACCTGTATCAAGAGCGTCGCACCGCACAACGGCAGGCCGCGCCGGCGGCGCCGCGTCCTCTGCCACCCGGTTTGAGCGCCGCAGCGAGCAACTGGGAGTGGTCCTACAGCGAAGGCCGGCCGTGCCCGAAAACATCGGTGCGGGCGCGCAGTTTCCGCCAGGTTCAGGAGCCGTCCCGCTTCGAGCTGGAAGACGTCGAGCTGCGGCTGTACGAACCGGACTGCTCGCAAATGAGCCGCATTACCTGCTGGCATGCCGAATTCGACGTGGCAAGCGGGGTCCTCTACTCGGACGGGGAGGTGGACGTCCAGCTCGGCCTGCCAGCGGATGGGGCGGCCCCCGAGCGCCACTTCCACATCCGGAGCACCGGCGTCACCTTGGACAGCAAGACGGGCAAAGTGACCACCGAACGGGCTGCCGCCTTCCGCTTCGACGGCGGCGAAGGCCGTTGCGTGGGGGCTTCCTACGACCCATCCGTGCGCGAACTTCACCTGCGGGCCGAGGCAGAGGTCTCCTGGCAAAGTGCCCCCGGTGAGCCGGTGCTGACGGTGCGGGCCGGCGAGATGCTGTACAAGGAACGGGACGCAGCGATCCTCCTTTTGCCGTGGTCCCAGCTCGAACGCGGCCCGATGCGAATCGAGGGCGGCCCGGCCATTGTGTGGCTGGAAGAGGGAACCTTGCGCCGCGTGGAAGCCCGAGAGGCCCGGGGCCGCGACCTGCGCGAGGGGCGTGTGCTGGAGTATGCCGCCGGGCAGGTTTTCACGCATTGGAAACGGGGCCGCATCGAGCGCGTCGAGGCCGAGCGACGGGCCCGCTTGTTGTCCCGAGACGGCCGCTCGCAGACCGCGGTAGCCGCCGACCGTCTGGAGCTGACCTTCCGCGCGGTGGGAGCTTACGAGGAGCTCGACTCCGTCGTGGCGCGAGGCCGGGCCATCGTCGAGTTGCATGCCCCGGCCCGCGGGGAACCGGCTCCCGATAAGCGGATGCTCGAAAGCGAGAGCATCCGCCTGGCGATGCGGCCGGGCGGGCGCGAAATCGAGCGGATCGAAACAGAAGCGCCGGGAAAGCTGACGCTGTGGCCGGCATCGCCTGCCGAGAGGCGCCGAACCTTGACGGGCCACCGGATCCGAATGCTCTACGGGCGGGACAATCACCTCCAGGCGCTGGAGGCGGAGGCCGCCTCCACGCACAGCGAGCCGCCGCAGCTGGCCGGACGCACTCCTACCCCTTCGTCGGCACGGACCTGGAGCCGGCGCCTGCGCGCCGACTTCGACCCCCGGACGCAAACCCTGGACTCGATCCTGCAAGAGGGCGAGTTTCGCTACGAGGAAGGCGAGCGGCGCGCTTCCGCGGAGCGGGCCACGATGGATGCGCGACAAGAACAGATTGTGTTGGAGGGCGGCGCGCGTTTCTGGGACGCCCTCGGCTTGGTTTCGGCACAGCGCATCACGTTGGACCAGCGGATTGGGGATGTAGTGGCCGAGGGGCAGGTCACCGCGGCTCGCCTGCCGGACTCGAAAAAAGGCGAAAGAGCCGCCGGGCTGCTGGCGCACGACCAAACGTTCCAGGCGCGCGCCGACCGCATGGTGGCCACCGAGCGCCACCGGGTGGTGCGCTACGAAGGCCATGCTACGATCTGGCAAGGAGTCAACCGGATTCGCGGCGAACGGATCGAGATTGACCGCCGCAATCGCACCTTAGAGGCCCGCGGTGACGTCGTGGCGCAATTTGCCGAGGCGCCGTCGGGGCCCGACGGGCCGAAACGGCCCTCGCTGATCGTGGTCCAAGCTCGGGGACTGCGCTATGCCGAGGCCACGGGCGTCGCCGAATTCACCGGGGGAATCCGGCTGCTTCGCGCCGGAACCCTCGTGACCGCCGACCGGCTGTTGGCGCATTTCGCAGAGGCGGCGGGCGGTTCGCGCCTCGATCGCGCCGACGCCGAGGGCGCCGTCGAAATCGTGCGCGCCGAAACCCATCGCCTGCGCCGCGCCTCCGCCGAACACGCCGCCTACGAGGCGCCGGCACAGAAAATCGTGCTCTGGGGCGGTGACCCGGTCTTCACGGACAGTCTCCGAGGCGCCGTTCGGGGCCGCCAATTGACCTGGTTCCCCGACGATGATAGGCTGCTCGTGGAAGGAGCGGAACAGCGTCCCGCGGTCAGCCGCGTTCGAACCAACTGATCTTTTGATGCACAAGCTCCGGACCTGCGAAATTTCCAAAAGCTACGGCGGCCGCAAGGTAGTCGAAGATGTTTCCCTGCTGGTGGAGCAAGGCGAGGTCGTTGGGCTGCTGGGTCCCAACGGCGCGGGCAAGACCACGACTTTCCACATCATCGTGGGCTTGGTCAGTCCGGATTCGGGCCGCGTGATGCTCGACGAAGACGACATCACCCGGCTGCCCATGTATCAGCGGGCGCGCCGAGGCATCAGTTACCTTCCCCAAGAGCCCTCGGTGTTCCGTAAGCTCACCGTGGAAGAAAACCTCATGGCGATTCTGGAGACACTGCCGCTGAGCGCCCACGAGCGCCGCGAACGGATCTCGAGCCTGATCGAAATGCTGGGCCTGGAAAAGGTTCGCCAAAACAAGGGATACGCGCTTTCCGGGGGTGAGCGGCGGCGCGTGGAAATCGCCCGATCGCTGGTGCTCGAACCCCGGTTCTTGCTGCTCGACGAGCCGTTTTCCGGCATCGACCCGATCCAAGTGTTGGAACTGCAACGCATCATCTTCGATTTACGCCGCAGCGGCATCGGCATTCTGGTCACTGACCACAACGTCCGCGAGACCCTCGCGGTGACCGACCGAGCCTACATTATCAACAACGGCAAGATCTTCCGGGCGGGAAGTCCAGAGGCCCTGGGACGCGACCCCGAGGTCAAGCGGATCTATTTGGGCGAGACCTTTACCCTCGGCGTCGAGACGCGGGCGGGCGATTGAGTCGCAGAGGCACCGGCGGAGCCGACTCCCAGAGGCTGTTACAATGGGGGCAGATGAATTCGCTTTCGCCCAGGCTGCAACTCAGGGTCCAACAGAAACAAATCCTGCGGCCGGCTCTGGTCCAAATGGTTACCGTCCTTCAGCTCAACCGATTGGAGCTGAAGGAAATGATCGCCCAAGAGATCGCGCAGAATCCGATTCTGGAGGAGGCGACCGACGACGGGGCCGAGGAGCTCAGTCCCGAGGAAATTCAAGCCCTGCTGGAAGCCGAACGGGATCCTGGTGAGCCTCCTCCCGCCGACCAGCCCATCCTAGACGTGGTCGCCGAAGCGGGCGAACTGGCGGAAGGTTTCGCAGAATTGGAGTCGGAGGGGGAAGCGGCCGAAGCGCTAGCCCTGGGTGCACCCGTTGCGGAGACGAAACCCGTCACCGACCCCTTCGAAGAAATCGACTTCGGCTCGTTCTTTGACGAATATCTGGATCCGGGATTTCGAAGTCCCGCCACGGAGCAGATCGAAAAACCCTCGTTTGAAACCTTCCTGCCAGCGCCCGTGACGCTTGCCGACCACTTGCGGTCGCAATTGAGCGTGCTGGTGCTCCCGGATGCAGTGCGGGGCGCCGCGGAGTTGATCATCGGCAACCTGGAAGAAAACGGGTACTTGATGGCGGAACTCGACGAGCTCGCCAGCGACGGCTCGTACACACTGGCGGATTTGGAAGCGGCTCTGAAAGTCGTCCAGTCGCTCGAGCCGGCCGGGGTCGGCGCCCGGGACCTGCGCGAATGTCTGCTATTGCAATTGGCAAGCCGCAACGGGCAGGACGGCGTGGCGTGGCGAATTGTCGCAGAGCATTTGAAGCTGTTGGAGCGGCGCCAGTACCAGGAACTCGCCAAGGCTCTGGGACGGCCCATGGAGCACATCCGAATCGCCTGTGAGGTGATCCGCCACTTGGATCCCTGTCCGGGTCTGCGGTACTCAGGAGCCGGGGCGCGGCAGGTCGAACCGGACGTGTACATTTTCAAAGAAGGCGACGAGTACCGGATTCAACTCAACGACGACGATCTACCGCAGCTGCGGCTCAACCGCGAGTACCGGCGAATGCTCGACCGCAACCAGGAGCCGGACAAAGCAGTGCGCAACTACGTTCGCGACCGCTACGCCTCAGCCATCCAGTTGATCAAGAATATCGAGCAGCGCAAGCAGACGATCCTCAAAGTTTGCGAAGCGATCGTGCGCCGGCAGAAAGACTTTCTCGATCATGGCCTGGATCACCTCAAGCCCATGATGATCAAGGAGATCGCCGAGGAGATCGGCGTGCATCCGTCCACGGTGAGCCGGGCCGTCGCCAACAAGTACGCACACACCCCGCAAGGCGTCTTCGAGTTGCGCTACTTCTTCTCGGAGGCGGTGCAAGGGCCTTCCGGGGCGGAGACCCCGCTGCTGTTACTCAAGCGCAAGGTCAAAAAGATGATCGAGGAGGAAGACCCCGCCCATCCCCTGACGGACGAGCAGATTACGGCGCGGCTCCAGGCCGAGGGGATTCATGTGACCCGGCGCACGGTGGCCAAGTATCGGGAGGACATGAAGATCCCATCCACGCATCACCGGCGAATCCGCCATTGATCATCACACGGAGGCAGCGATGAAAGTCGTCTACACGGGCCGGACGGAGAACTTTACGCCCGCACAGGAGAAGAAGCTCGCCGCGAAGTTCTCCAAGCTGGCGCGTCTGCTGGACCGGCGCGGCGGGGAGCGCGAAGCTCATGTCATCCTTACCGGGCAGCGTCATCTCCAGCAGGCAGAAATCACCGTGAACTTCAGCAGCCATCCTCTGGTCGGCGTGGCGACCAGCACGGACCAGTTCACCGCCATCCTCGCGGCGGCCGAGAAGCTGGAAAAGCAGGCCCTGAAACTCCGCACCCGGCGGCGGGACACCAAGCGCGTTCCCAAGAACACGTGGCCTCTGGAGACAGCGGAAGGAATCCCACAACCGGCGGAAGCCGAGGCTTTCGAGGCTTCCGGCCGGCGTGTCTTTCGGGTGACCGATGCGGCGGACCGCAAGCCGATGACGCTCGAGGAAGCGCTGCTCGAGATGGCCGACGATCGCGATTATTTCGTCTACCGGGACGCAGAGACCGACAGGATCTCCGTGCTGGTGCGGCGCCGGGACGGCCACTTTGACCTCATCGAGGCCTGACGGCCCAGTCGGGCGATGGGTTCCAGGCAACGGGCCCGGCCAGCAAGTTCTCCGGAGCTGGTCATCATCACCGGTTTGAGCGGTTCCGGCAAGGGGACCGTCCTCAAATGTCTAGAAGACCTCGGTTACTATGCCGTGGACAACCTTCCCGTCGAACTGATCCCGAAGTTCACCGAGCTGCTCCACGGCTCGTCGGATATCCAGCGCGCGGCCTTGGTGGTGGACATCCGGGAGCGGGAAGGGTTCCAGCGATTTCCCGAAATCTACTCCAAGATCCGCGAACAGCTGCCCACCACGCTGGTGTTTCTGGAAGCCGATGACGAAACGCTCGTGCGCCGGTTCAGCGAAACGCGCCGTCCCCACCCCCTCGGCACAAGCGATTCCATTCTGACGAGTATCCGACGCGAGCGCCGCCGACTGGCGCGCATTCGCTCGCTTGCCGACCACATCCTCAACACTTCCAAGTTCACGGTGCACGAGTTGCGGGAGCTGGTAGCAGAGCGCTTTCGGAGCGAACGGGAGGAGTCGCGGATCCTTATCTACGTCACCAGCTTCGGCTACCGATACGGTTTGCCGCCGGACAGCGACCTGGTCTTCGACGTGCGTTTCTTGCCCAATCCCAACTACATCCCACGTTACAAGAAACTTACCGGCGCCCACCCGAGCGTGGCTCGTTACATCCGTTCCTTCCCTCAAACCAAGGAGTTCCTGGACCGCATCACCCAACTGCTGGTCTACTTGCTGCCCCACTAT
The DNA here is from genome assembly GCA_025055455.1 of Bryobacteraceae bacterium. Lineage (GTDB taxonomy): Bacteria > Acidobacteriota > Terriglobia > Bryobacterales > Bryobacteraceae > JANWXD01. Next base: position 173,392 of record JANWXD010000002.1, on the reverse strand, counting down.
ATCCGGGAAGGAAAGAGCTATCTGACCATCGCCTTCGGCTGCACGGGAGGGCGCCACCGCTCGGTGATGATCGCCTCGGAAATTCACAGGCGGCTCGAGCGGGCCGGTTATCGCGTCAAAGTGAACCACCGCGATGTGGCCAAAGCATGAGGCCGCGCTTGCGCCCCAGCCCCGCGGTATGAGAGTGTGTCAGATTCACGTCAACCATCTCGAACGATGAGGTCGGCTGGGTTCCTGCATCGGAGTGGGCCTTGCGGGGTTGCGGCATGACGGTAGCGTTGGGCGCCGATCACGCCGGCTACGAGCTCAAGCAGCGGGTCGCCGTCTACCTCCGCTCGCTCGGCCACCAAGTGCTCGACCTCGGGGCCAACAGCACCGAACCGTCCGATTACCCCGACTTCGCCGAAGCCGTGGCCCGGGCCATTCTCGAGGGTCGCGCCGACCGCGGCGTGCTGCTCTGCGGCAGCGGCGTGGGCGCCACCGTGGCCGCCAACAAAGTCCCGGGCATCCGCGCCGGCCTCTGCCACGACACCTATTCGGCGCGCCAAGGTGTGGAGCATGACGACATGAATGTGCTCGTTCTTGGGGCCCGGGTGATCGGTCCGGCGCTCATGGAAGAGGTCGTGCGAACGTTTCTGACGGCCCAATTCTCCGGAGAAGAACGCCACCGCCGGCGACTGGACAAAGTCCGCGCTCTCGAGGAGCGCGGCCGCAGGGGAGGACCATGAGTGGCGTGCCGAGTCACTCGGCCGGCCTCACCTTGCACTTAGGCGAACACCTGCCGCGGTTGGAGCGCCGGCTGGGCGCGTGGGAAGCCGCCGGTTTCGCTGCGCGGCTGTGGGGCAAGGATCCCACTCTGTGGGGACTGGACCCACAGGCGACCGAAATTGCGGACCGGCTCGGATGGCTCCAATTGCCCGAGACGGCCCGCCGCCTGGCACCCGAGTGGAGCACGTTTGCGGCCGAGATTCGAGCCGAGGGCTTCCACCAGGTGGTCCTGCTGGGCATGGGCGGATCGAGTCTCGCTCCCGAGGTGTTCCAGCGGACATTCGGCCATACGGCCGGAAGCCCGGAGCTGATCGTGCTCGACAGCACGCACCCGGAGGCCGTGCGGGCCGTCGAGCGCCGGCTGGACTTGCCGCGGACGCTCTTCCTCGTCGCCAGCAAGTCCGGCACCACGGTGGAGCCGCTGGCGCTGTTTCGCTATTTCTGGCATCGAGCTTGCCAGGAAGGCCGGCGCTTTGCCGCCATCACCGATCCCGGCACGCCCCTGGAGCAGATGGCCGCCGAGCACGGCTTCCGCCGCGTTTTGTTGGCGCCGTCGGACGTGGGCGGCCGCTACTCGGCGCTCTCGGATTTCGGCCTGGCGCCCGCGGCGCTGATCGGCCTGGACTTGAGCAAGCTCATCGCGTCGTCCCGCGCCATGGCGGAAGCGTGTCGTCCGGATGTCCCTGCTGCGCAGAACCCGGGCCTCGTGCTCGGGGCGGCCCTCGGCGAGCTCGCGCGGGCCGGACGGGACAAGCTCACGTTTTTCACCTCACCCTCGCTGGAATCTATTCCGGACTGGATCGAGCAGCTCGTCGCCGAAAGCAGCGGCAAGGATGGCCGGGGGATCGTGCCGGTGGCCGCCGAGCCGGAAGGGTTTCCGGAGGCCTACGGGCCCGATCGTGTCTTTGTCTGGCTCGGCCTCGAACGGGAGGCGGAGCCGTCGCTCGTCGAGGCGCTGGCGCGCGCGGGGCAGCCCGTCCTTCGCCTCCGGCTCGCCGGGCTGGAGCAACTGGGCGGAGAGTTCTTCCGCTGGGAATTCGCCACCGCCGCCGCGTGCGCCGTGCTGGGCGTCCATCCGTTCAACCAACCTGACGTGCAGCTTGCGAAAGAGCTGGCACGCCGGGCGATGCAAAAAGGCGGCGTCGCGGACTCGCCGGAGGTCCTGGCGGCGGACGACATCCAACGCCTGCGACCGGCCTTGCGGGAGCTGCTCGAGCCGGCCAGCCCGCCCCGGTACCTAGCGCTGCAAGCCTACCTGGCGCCCTCGCGGGAAACAACACAGACGTTGAACCGAATCCGAGGCCTCCTGCGCGATCGCCTCCGCGTGGCGACCACGGCGGGCTACGGACCGCGCTTTCTTCATTCGACAGGGCAGTTACACAAAGGAGGACCGGACACGGGCTTGTTCTTGCAGTTGGTGGACGAGCCAGCCGAGGACCTGGAGGTGCCGGGAAGCAATTACACCTTCGGCCAGCTCCTCCGCGCTCAGGCGGACGGAGACGCCGCGGCGCTGCGCCGGCGCGGCCGGCCGCTGGTGCGCGTCAATGTGGGCCCGGACGCTGCGGCGGGATTGCGCCGCCTGATCGAACTGCTTGCCGCGGATCCGCGGCGTTGAGCGGCCTTCGGGGCGCCGCTCTGTAGCGTTACGGCGCCACCCGCACGCGGAGCCGTTCGCCGAGTTCGCAGAAGCGTTCCACCCAGTGCTGCGCCTCCGCGTCGCCCTGCTGAGCTTTTTCTCGGGCCGCGGCATAAACACTCTGCAGGACGGCGTAATAGTCGTTCTGCACTTGCCAGAGGTTCACTTTGAAGGGCAGCGAATCCGTCAGGCTCGCCAGTGCGGACAGTCGCGCCAACAACGCCGCATCCGCCGGTCGTTGGCGGAATGCGCCGGAGAGCCGCTCCAAAGTCTTGCGCAGGGCGAATTCGAGACTGGCCTCATCGAGGCGGATGCCGGCAGCCTTGGCCTCTTCGAGCAGGCTCCGGATGCGGTCCAGGTCCGGATCGTCCGCTTCGAAAGCGCGCCGCAGGTCGGTGTTGACGGTGATGTCCGCCGCAAGCTCGAACCGATTCGGGAGGGGCACGCCCAGCGCCGTCATGAACCGCATCAACGCCGCGTGGTCGTGATAAAAGCCGCGGTAGAGAGCTTCGGCCTCCTCGAGCGCCGACTCGATGATGCGCCGCAGAATCTTCCGTTGCTCGTCGCGGAACAGAAACCGCAGCGAGTAGGTTCCGCCGCCAAACTCCCGGTCTAATGCCCGGATGACTTCCGGCAAGTCGCCGCGCTGGAACACTTCGGCCAGATCGCCCACCAGTCGGGCGTGCGCTTGGTCGCCCGGAAATTCCCGCACGCCGCCGCTCACATTGTGGTCGCCCAGGTGCAGCACCCCGAAGCTGATGCGCAGCGATTCTTCCGTGATGTCGGAGGCTACCCGGGCCCGTCCGAGCGCCAGCCGCGCCTTGCCTTGCGTCAGGAGCCGATAGTCTTCGCGCTCCACTGTATAGCAGTAGGTTTGCGTGCGGTGGTTGTACGCTTCGAACAGCGAGCTCACCGCGTAATGGGCGCCGACTTTTTGCAAGTCCACCATCGCCGGGCGGACCATCCTCTCGTAAATGCGCCGCCCGTTGCCATACTCGGCGAGGTTGCTCCGCGCCTGCTCGAGCCGTTCGAGAAATTGCTCCTCGAGGGCGTCTCCGAACAGCTCCTGGGCCAATTGCACCACCCGGCCCGCATACTGGATCACCTGAACGGTCTCCAGGCCGGACAGCTCGTCGAAAAACCACCCGCAACTCGTGTACATCAGCATGGCGTGGCGTTGCAGTTCGAGTAACTTCAGCGCCTGGACCCGCTCTCCGGGACTCAACTCGCGCCCGGCGTGGCGCCGCAGAAAGCGGTCCACATTGTCGCGGGAGCGATCCAGGATCACGCTGATATAGTCGTCGCGGGCGGCCCACGGATCCCGGAACAACCGCCCGGCATGACGCTCGAAACAGGGAGCGAGCTGGTCGCGCAGCCAGTCGAACGCCTCGCGCAGCGGGCGGCGCCATTGCTGGCTCCAGCCGGGATGCCTCCCCGAGTTGCACCCGCAGTCGCTGCGCCAGCGTTCCACGCCGTGGGGGCAGCTCCAGGACGTGTTCTCCACGATCTGGACCTGATGCGTGGGCGGATGCCGTTCCAAAAACTCGCCATAGTTGGTGAGGCGCGCCAGGCGGTTGCTCTCGATGTAGTGCAAGGCGTAAGCAAGGGCCATGTCGCCGTGGTGACGGTGGTGTCCGTAGGTCTCGCCGTCGGTGGCGATGTGCACGATCTGCGGCCATTGCCGCGCCGACGAAAAGGCGCTCAGCAGACGCTCGGCGAGATGCTCCCCCTTGAGCAGCAGGTTTTCGAAGGCCACGGCGCGGGAGATGGGCCCGTCGTAGAAAAAGACGTCCAGGTGCCGCTGGGTCGGCAACTGGATCCGATAGGCCATGGAGGGGTCGATCCGGCCCCCACTCACGTCGCGCCATGTGCGGCTCCCAAGAGGACGCACCTTGCCCGCCTGATGGGGCGACAGGATGGTGAACTGAATGCCGCACTGCGCCAAAATGTCCAAGGTCTCCACGTCCACTGCCGTCTCCGGCAGCCACATGCCTTCCGGAAACCGGCCGAAGCGGTGCTCGAAATCGCGGATTCCCCACAACACCTGTGTCAGCTTGTCGCGGCGGTTGGCCAGGGGCAGAATCATGTGATTGTACGCCTGAGCCAGCGCAGAGCCATGGCCGGAATAACGCCGCCGGCTTTCCCGGTCGGCCTCGACGACAGCCTGGTAAATTTCGGGCGCGTGACGCTCCATCCAGGTCAGCAGGGTGGGGCCGAAGTCGAAACTGATTTTGGAGTAGTTATTGACGATCTGGACGATGCGCCGCTCGCCGTCAAGGATGCGGGAAGCCGCGTTGGGACCATAGCACTCAGCTGTGATGCGCTCGTTCCAGTCGTGATAAGGATAGGCCGAGTCCTGGAGTTCAATCGCTTCCAGCCACGGGTTTTCCCGCGGCGGCTGGTAGAAGTGTCCGTGAATCGCGACGTAGCGTTCCACTGAATCCACCGAGTGTCGCGCACCGCGCCACGGCGGCGCAACCTACCCGCCGCCGGAGCATGAGGAAGCCTGTGCGATCATGGGCAGTACGATGGAGCTCCGGCCCAGTCGCGCCGCCGGGCGAGTCGCCGAGAGCGTCCTGCCATGGCCGCCGCTCCCCCCGCACACCGAGCAGCAGCTGCGCCAGCTCGGCGCCGCTGACATCGTCGTCGGCATTCCGAGCTACAACAACGCCCGGACCATCGGCCACGTGGTGCGGGCGGCCCAAGCCGGCCTGACCAAGTACTTCCCTGGAGCGCGCGGAGTCATCATCAACTCCGACGGCGGCTCGCAAGACGGCACGCCGCAAGCCGTCCTCGAGGCCACGCTCGAAGAGACAGCGCTGGTGCAGGCGCCCTACCGTGTCTACCCGGTTCACAAGCTCTCCTTGCCGTATCCCGGCACCCCGGGCAAAGGCAGCGCTTTCCGGACCATTTTTCTACTCGCGCAGTGTCTGGGCGCCAAGGCGGTGGCGGTGGTGGATGCGGACTTGCGCAGCATCACACCCCAATGGATCGAACTGCTGGCCGGCCCAGTGCTCGAGCGCGACTTCGACCTCGTCGCACCTCTCTACATGCGGCACAAGTACGACGGCACTATCACCAACAGCATCGTCTATCCGCTGACGCGGGCTCTGTACGGCAAACGGATCCGCCAGCCGATCGGCGGCGACTTCGGCTTTTCCCCCCGCTTGGTGGCGCACTACCTCCGCCAGGACGTCTGGGAAACCGACGTGGCGCGCTTCGGCATTGACATCTGGGTCACGACGCAGGCCGTGGCGCACGGCTTCCGTGTCTGCCAGGCCTTCCTGGGGGCCAAGATCCACGACCCGAAAGATCCGGCCTCGGATCTGAGCGCCATGCTGGCGCAAGTGCTGAGCGCCCTGTTTACGGAAATGGAGCGCAACGCCGCCACCTGGAAGAGCGTCTCGGGCTCCGAGCCCGTGCCAACTTTCGGCTTCCGTTTCGAGGTGGCCACGGAGCCGGTCACCGTCAATGTGCGGCGCATGCTGGAATCGTTTCGCTTGGGATGCCGAACGCTGCGGGAAATCTGGGAGCCCGTCATCGGCGCCGAAAGCTTGGCCCACTTGCAGGCTTTGGCGTGCCGTCCGGAAGGACGGTTGGAGTTCGCCGACGACCTTTGGGCCGGTATCGTTTACGATTTCGCCGTGGCGTTCCACCGCCGCACGGTGGCGCGGGAGCATCTGCTGCGTGCGCTCACACCCTTGTATCTCGGTTGGGTGGCATCCTTCGTGACGGAGATGCAGCCAGCCGGCGCCCAAGAAGTCGAAGAACGTCTCGAGCGCCTGTGTCTGACCTACGAGGCCCTCAAGCCGGCCCTCATTTCTAGGTGGGACGAGACCGGTTGAGCCTCTGTGAGGCTGCTCTAGCGGGCGGAATCTTGGATCAGCGGGACTGCGATCCGCGCGTGCCCACCCTCATGCAGCGCGAAGCCGACGCACCGGCACTGGAGAGTCTCGAGCCCCGGCTCATCCAAACTTGCCGTGGGTTCCCGGCTCGCCCATGCACAGGCTCTGTAGTTGCCCGGTGCCAAACCGGTCACCGCAAAACGACCGTGTGCATCCACCGCGCTCACGCGCATCCGTTGCTGTAGCCAAGGGCCCGGCGGTTCGGGAATCACGGTAACCCATGCCCGGAGCGCCCGGCCCTCGCCCGTTTCCACCGTGCCCTCGACCCAGGCGGTCTTGTCGGAAAGCACGACCTCGACCGAAACCGGTCCCTGCGCCCCCGAAAGATCCAGGAACCCGTCGGGGCTCTCGCGCCCGGCCAGGCGCACGGACTCCACAAAGAATCGCAAGTCTGCCGACTCCACGCGGTAACGCGCCGGCCAAACGCCGTCGAGCGCAAACCTCCCCTCCGGACTCACTCGCACCCGCTCGGGGAGCAAGCCGGGCTCCTGTTCCGGCAGCAGGAGAATTCGGGCCTCGCCGGCGGGCCTTCCACCCTCCGTCCGCGCGGTGCCCTCCACCCGCGGCGGCGAGCTCGCTGGAATCACCAGATCCGTGACGGGACCGGACGCCACCATGACCTGTCCGCGGGCGTGCAATACCCGCCTGGCCTGGCCGCCGATCACGAGGAGCTCGTAATGACCTGCCGGCACGCCCCGGATCTGAAACGAGCCGTCGCTGCTCACGAACGTGTCCAACCCGGCCAGGAACGTCGGACTCAGCCGTGACCCCGCCGGCCGCAGCACCGCCCTCAGGCCGCGAATCCCCTCGCCTGAGATTCCCACCACACGGCCCGAAACTTCGAACACGGGCACTCGCTTCAGGCGCACGACGAGGCCGGGGAGCTGCTGCCCCGGATCGAGGTTTAGGACCGCAGCTCCCGCCAAGTCCGTGGCTTCCGGGTAGAACGTAAGCGCAAAGCCCTCCCCCGCCGGCGCCGAACCGGGGCGTGCGCTCACCGCAAGCAGGTAGTGCCCAGGTTCCAGGCCGCGGATCCGGAACTCTCCAGCCTCATCCGTGCGCTCGATGCCAGCCGGCTGGAGCACGCCCGCCGGACTTTTGCCCGCCAGGCGCCAAGCCGCCACTGTGGCGCCGACCACAGGCTCGCCGTCCTCGTCCACTACGGCGCCGCTGATAACGGATTGCGGCAGGATCTTGACCTCGAGACGACTTACACGGGCGCCGGGGCCCACTTCCAGCTCCAGCGGCGCGCCGAAGCGCCGCAGGAAGCCCGGACGCTCCGCCGCAACCAAGTACCGGCCCGGCGGAACTTCGCTGAAACAAAAATGGCCATTGGTGTCGGATACCGCCGACTGGTCTCGCCCGCCCGGCTCCAAGGATCGCAGCGTCACCGTCGCTCGCCTCACGGGCTCCCCGGTGACTGCGTTCACCACGCGGCCCTCGGCGGCGCACCGGCCAGGCGGGATGGTTTGGCCGACGATCGTTTGCGCCTCCCCGGTGATGGCGCAAAACACCGCCAGGAACGAAACGAATGCTGCTCGCGGCCGATTGCCGCCGGAGCGTTGCCGAAAGGCCCGGTTACGGTTCGGGGTTCGGGGGCGAAGCCGTCTGCGCCGCAAACCGCTCCACCTCAGCCAACTGCTGTTTCACGGTTTCCGCATCCGGCGCGTTTGGTGCGAGCGCCAGGTAGTTGCGCAGGTGCGTCACCGCGCTCGCAAACTGGTGTTTCTGCGCCAGAATCAGCCCGAGCAGATGGTTGACCTTGGGGAAGCGGTTCTGCGTGTCCAGCTTCAGCGCTTCCTTGGCACTTTTTTCGGCGGCATCGAGCTTGCGCAGGTTGAAATTCGCCACCGCATTGTAGAAATACGCTCCCGGGAAGTCGAACGGATTGAGCTGGAGGATGCGATCCGTCACCGCCGCCACCTCCTCCCAGTTGCGTTCCCGAGCCGCGATGCCCGCCAGTTGCAGGTAGGGATTGATGAACTTGGGATCCGCCGCGAGCGCCTTGCTGTAAGCCTCCCGGGCCTGGGCCACATGGTTCTGGGACTCCAACGTCCGGCCCAGCTCGAACCACGCCGCCGCGTACTCCGGGTGCAACTGCACCGCTTTCTCGAGCTGTTTCTGCGCATCGGCCCACTTTTTCTTCCCTGCCGCCTCCCGGCCTTTCTCGTACGCTTTGCGCGCTTCCTTGGGAGCCGACAGGCTCGTCATGCTAATCGTGGTGCCTTCCACATTGCCCAGCCGTCGGAGAACGATCGTGCCCACGTCGGGGTTGTCGAACAGCCGCCGGCCGCTCAGCATCACCACCTGGGACTGATAGCCGGGAAGCGAAGCCCGTAACTCGCAACCGATCAAATCGCGCTCCGACAGTCCGCCCATCGGACCGCCCAGGTTGGTCATGCTCCCGCGTTGCGTCCCAAAGCCGCCGGTACCGCCGAAGCCGGGATCCGCGGCCGATCCCACGCTGGCGTCCGCCATCATGAGCGCGTTGCGCCCGAGCTCGATGCTGAAGCGCCCCTTGGAGTCCGTATACCCCTCGGGCCGCACGACGCCGTTGCAGACGCGTTCAATCACCACCGGCTCTGGGGGCGGAGTGCCGTCTTCCAGGAGGACTTTACCGGAAAGAAAAACCGGGCGCCGCATTTCTGGGAACGGCTGCTGCTCGCCGAGCTGCGGGATCTGCTGGCGCTCGCGACTAGGTATCGAAGGCGTAGGGATCGTAGGCGACGGACCAGGGGACACGGTACCGCCCGGCGGCGCGCCTCCGCCGCCCGGCGGCGCCTGCCCTCCGCCTCCGCCCTCCTGCGCCCAAACCGCTGCAGCGAAAACCGCCGCCACGGCCAATGCCGCGCACTTGCCTGCTGCCGTCATGGGAGTCGCCCTCACGCTAGCGTTGCGTTTATTATGGCACAGATCCGCATCCTGAGGTTACGTGTTTCGTAAAAAATATGGGCGCCCGGCCGGGGGTCCGCGCTAGAATAGGGCGAAACAGCGGGACTGTCATGAAGCAGAAAAAGCGTATGTGGGCAACCGCTCTTGTAACGGCGGTGCTGTGCGGCTGTGCGGAAGCACCCAGACCGACCGAAAAAGCCAAGGCCCCGGCCAAACCACCCGAGCCGGTGACCGGGCGATGGGCCTTCCACCAGATGTACTCAGCAGCTCGGGCCTGGGCGCCGGATATTCAAGCCTTGCGGCTGCGCAGCCTTCACTTGGAAGGCGTGCCCTACCGAGCCGGAAGAGCCGCCGCCTGGGAGGCTACCTTTGTCTCCCCCAGCCTCGGCCGGGCCCGAACCTACACCTATTCCGTGATCGAAGCGCCGGGAAACCTGCACGAGGGCGTCTTCGCGGGTCTTGAAGAGTCGTACTCCGGCCCCCGCGGCGGCGCTGAGCCCTATCCCATCGCGGCGGTGAAGACCGACAGCAACGAGGTGTACGAAACGGCGCTGAAAAAAGGGGCCGACTACGCCAAGAAGCACCCGGACCTGCGCGTGAATTTCATCCTGGAGCGCACCCGCCGCTTCCCCAACCCAGCGTGGCGCGTGTTATGGGGCGATTCGGTGGCCACCAGCAATTTCTCGATCCTGGTGGACGCCAGCACGGGGGAGTACTTGCAAACGCTCCGGTAGCCGTCGGGGCTGCACAGGTGGGAGGCGAATTCGAGCACCTGTTAACCAGCCGTACCTGAGGACACCTCCCGAGCGCGGATGGGTCATCCGGTTTGAAGCTCGCCCGGCCGGCGGACAAGATGGGGAAAAGGGGAGCAGTGCTCATGTGCACGAGGGACCGTTGCCCTGGAAGTTTGCCTAGAGCGGTGCGAGCCTCGCCGAAAAGCATTACCTCGTGGCGCGGGACCTCCGTTTTGTGGCTTGCAGGGATGCTGGTCTGCGGGGCCGTACCGGCGCAAGAAACCGCAGCCGGTTGGATCCATCTTTCGGCCAAACGAGGAGACCTCCCCCACCCGGGACTGGGCAGCCAGCAGACCGCGTCCGTGATCTTCGACGTGGATCGAGACGAGAGGGTGGATTTCCTTATCGCCGAGCGCACGGCGGCGCCCGCCGTGGTCTGGTATCGGCGCCTGAACAACGGCTGGCAGCGCTACGTTCTCGAAGCGGATGCGCTTCGAATCGAGGCCGGAGCTACCTTCGGCGACGTGGACGGCGACGGTGACTTGGATTTCATCGCGGGCGGCGACGTTCGCAGCAATGAGGTCTGGTGGTGGGAGAATCCCCATCCCCGGCATGACCCGGCCGTCCCCTGGCGGAGGCACCTCGTCAAGGCTTCCGGCGCCGGCAAGCACCACGACATGATCTTCGGCGACTTCGACGGTGACGGCCGCGAAGAACTTGTGTTCTGGAACCAAGGCGACGACCGATTGGTGTTGGCTCGCGTGCCCCCCGATCCGAAGGCCAGTCGCGAATGGCCGATGGTCACGATTTACTCCTACAGCACGGATAGCGAGCAACAGCAGCGCGCGACCGCACCGCCATGGAAGCGAGTCAACGAGCACGAGGGCCTCGCCGTGGCCGACATCGACGGCGACGGCAAGCTTGACTTGGTGGGCGCCGGCCTCTGGTTCAAACACGCAGGCGGCGACCGCTTCATTCCGAACACGGTGGATGCGGGATATCACTTCTCGCGGACCGCAGTGGGAGAGCTTATCCACGGTGGCCGGCCTGAGATTTTGCTTGTGGCGGGCGACGGCATGGGACCGCTCATCTTATACGAATGGGTGAAGGGCACCTGGAAGCCTCGGCCCCTCCTCGAGCGGGTCGAAAACGGCCACAGCCTCGTCGTGGCCGACATCAACGGGGACGGATTTGAAGACGTATTTTGCGCCGAAATGCGGTTGGACGGAGGGAACCCGGACGCGAAAAGCTGGGTGTTGTTCGGTGACGGCCAGGGTAACTTTCGCACCACCGTCATCGCCCGCGGCTTTGACCATCACGAATCCAAAGTCGCCGACCTCAATGGCGACGGCTTGCTCGACATCCTGGGCAAGCCCTACAACCACAACACCCCGGATCTCAACATATGGCTCCAGCAGCGGGTTGTGCCGAAGGCGGACGGGATCGCTCCCCTCCTCGAGCGCACCGTCTTTTGAAACCTTTTGCCTGCGGCTGGGCGCGTGCCATCCCCGACAGGTGGAAGCGGTACCGGAACTCGATCGGCGCACCTCGTTTGAGCCGAGCCACGAAGTGGGCGAGGACCGGCGTGGACCTCGACTGATTGTTCGTTAAGAAAGCGGTCAGCGCAAGTCGAAGCGCTCAGCCGGAGGGAGCCGGATTGGCCGCCCGGGCCCGACGGCGCGTGGGAAGGGGCGAAGGCACCGGCGCGGCGCGGACCACGGGAATCAGCGAGCGTTCTTCCTGCGGCTCCGTGGGGGAGAATCGCCGGGCCAGTTCCTCATTCAGGGCCGCCACGAGCTCCTCGATCTGCTTCTGCATGGCGGCCATTTTTTCCCGCATGTTGAGAATGATCTCCACGCCCGCCAGATTCACGCCGAAATCGCGCGTCAGTTTCAGGATCACCTCCAGCCGTTCCAGATCCTCCTCGGTGTACAGGCGCGTGTTGCCCTCGCTGCGGGACGGCTTGAGCAGTCCCTCGCGCTCGTAAAGGCGCAAGGTCTGCGGATGCAGGCCGTATTTTTCGGCCACCGCCGAAATCATGTAGGCTGCTCTGCCCCGTTTGCGCGCCATGCTACACCTTCGACCAGATTTCCGCCCGGGGGTCTTCCGGATTGAGCACGGCCAGTTCCCGCAGAATCTCCTTAGTGCGCTCGTCGCGGACTTTCGGAGGCTGCACGATGATCTCCACAATTTGGTCCCCGCGCGTGCCTTTGCGGGAATTGTAGACCCCTTTTTCCCGCATGCGGAACTTCTGTCCGCTCTGGGTCCCCATGGGCACCTTGAGCAAGGCGCGGCCGTCAATGGTGGGGACTTCGATCTTGGCCCCCAAGGCCGCTTCGGTCACCGTCACCGGCACCTGGATGTGGATGTCATCGCCCTCCCGGTGAAAGAACGGGTGTGGCTCGACACGTACGGTGATGTAGAGATCGCCGGGCGGCGCTCCGTAGGTGCCGGCGTTGCCTTTGCCGGCGACGCGCAACCGGTCCCCCGTCTTGACGCCGGCCGGGATGCGCACCTCCACGGTTTCGGTTCGGGCGATCCGCCCGTCGCCATGGCAGGCCGGGCAGGCATTGCGCAGCGTACCCTGACCTCCGCAGCGCGGGCAGGGGAGGCTAAAGCGCATCACTCCAGCCACCTGGGTCACGTTGCCGGATCCGCCGCACTCCGGACATACGATGGACTGCGTGCCCATGCGCCCAGTTCCGCCGCAGGAGGCGCAGGCGTCCTGCCGCGTCACGTTGAGCCGCACCTGTGTTCCCCGAATCGCCTGCCAGAAGTCGATATTTACGGCATATTCGAGGTCACTGCCTTTTTCGGGCTTCGGCGCCGCCTCCGGACGGACTCCGCGGCCGAAAAACTGGTTCAAGATATCGCGGAACGCCGAGGTACCTGCGGAGCGCCCGCCGGTGGCCTGGTTGAAGAAGTCGGAGAAATCGAAGCCGCCGAAGTCCACCCGCGGTCCTTCCTGCCGCGCTTCCCCGCCCGGAAAGCCCGACGCCGAGTAGAAGCCGTACTGATCGTACATTTGGCGCTTCTGGGGGTCGGAGAGGACGTCGTAGGCTTCCTGGATCTGCTTGAATTTTTCCTCGGCCGACTTGTCGCCGGGGTTCAAGTCCGGGTGATACTTGCGCGCCAGCCGGCGATACGCTTTGCGAATCTCCTCCGGCTTGGCGTCACGGCTGACGCCCAGGACGCGGTAGTAATCTTGCGTGGCAGTGGGCATACCGAGAGCGCCTCAGGCCGCCCGCTCCCGTGCCGGACGGGCCGCCCGCGGTGGCTCATTTCTTCTTGTCATCCACGTCCACGAACTCGGCGTCCACGACCGTCTCCCGTGCCTTCTCTCTCTCCGCGGAGGCCTGTTGGGCGCCACCGGAGCCGGCCTGCTGGGTGGTGGTAGCCCGGTACATGGCTTCGGCCAACTTGTGGCTGGCGCGGGTCAGCCGGTCGGTGGCGCTATTGATGCGGTCGATGCCACCTTCGCGCATGGCGCGCTTGGTCTCCTCGAGCGCCGCCTCGATCTCGCGCACGTCCGAGTCGCTGATCTTGTCCCGATGCTCGCGGAGCATCTTCTCGACGTTGTAGACCATGGCGTCGGCGCGGTTGCGGGCCTCCACCTCCTCCCGTCGTCGGCGGTCCTCGGCGGCGTGGAGTTCGGCATCGCGGGCCATCCGTTCCACCTCCTCCTTGGTCAAGCCCGAGGAAGAGGTGATGGTGATCTTCTGCTCGTTGCCGGTCGCCCGGTCGCGGGCGCTGACATTGAGGATGCCATTGGCGTCGATGTCGAACGTCACTTCGATTTGCGGCACGCCGCGCGGCGCCGGTGGGATGCCCACCAGTTGGAAGACGCCCAGCAGACGGTTGTCCGCCGCCATGGCGCGCTCGCCCTGATAGACCTTGATCTCCACTGAAGTCTGGTTGTCCGCCGCCGTCGAGAAGATCTCGCTCTTGCGGGTGGGGATGGTGGTATTGCGCTCGATGAGCTTGGTGAAAACGCCCCCCAAGGTCTCGATGCCGAGCGACAGCGGCGTGACGTCGAGCAGCAGCACGTCCTTGACCTCGCCGGCCAGCACGCCACCCTGCACCGCCGCCCCCACCGCGACCACCTCGTCCGGGTTGACGCCTTTGTGGGGCTCCTTACCGAACAGATCCCGCACGATTTGCTGCACCCGCGGGATACGCGTCGATCCGCCGACTAGCACCACCTCGTGGATGCGATCCGGAGTGAGGCCAGCATCGGCCATGGCCTGTTTGCACGGCCCCACGGACCGCATGAGGATGTCCTCCACCATCTGCTCGAAGCGGGCCCGCGTGAGCTTCATCAGCAGGTGCTTGGGCCCACTGGCATCCGCGGTGATGAAGGGCAGGTTGATCTCGGTCTCCAGTAGCGTCGAAAGCTCGATCTTGGCCTTCTCGGCGGCCTCTTTGAGCCGCTGGAGCGCCATCTGGTCCTTGGACAGGTCGATGCCGTTTTCTTTACGGAACTCCGAGATGATCCAGTCGATGATGCGCTGATCGATGTTGTCGCCGCCCAGGTGGGTGTCGCCATTGGTGGACTTGACCTCCACCACGCCCTCGCCCACCTCCAGGATCGAGATGTCGAAGGTGCCGCCGCCGAAGTCGTAAACGGCGATGGTCTCGTCCTTCTTCTTATCCAGGCCGTAGGCCAGCGCCGCCGCCGTGGGCTCGTTGATGATGCGCATCACTTCCAAGCCGGCGATCTTCCCGGCGTCCTTGGTCGCCTGCCGCTGCGAATCGTTGAAATAGGCCGGCACGGTGATCACCGCCTTGGTGACCTTTTCGCCCAGGTAGGCCTCGGCCGCGTCCTTGAGTTTGGTCAGGATCATGGCCGAGATCTCCGGCGGCGAATAGCGCTTGCCCATGATCTCGACGCGCACATCGTTGTTGGGGCCGGCCACCACCTTGTAGGGCACCATCTTCATTTCCTCGGTGACCTCGTCGATCCGCCGCCCCATGAACCGCTTGATCGAGTAGACGGTGTTCTCCGGGTTCGTGACCGCCTGGCGCTTAGCCACCTGCCCCACCAGCCGCTCACCGCTTTTGGTAAAAGCGACCACGGAAGGGGTCGTGCGACCACCTTCCTGGTTGGGGATGACGACTGGTTGGCCACCCTCCATGACGGCCACTACGGAGTTGGTCGTGCCCAAATCGATCCCTATGATTTTGCTGCTCATAGTACCTTTAAGATTCCTCCCTTCAGCCCCTTGCTATGAAGCTCAGTTCGCGTTCCCCTGGGTAGTGTCTTAGCACACTACTATTATCAAACCTTAGCAACCTATTGTCAAGAAGCCCTCCGGCGAGTCCAGCCTACAGCCTATAGCCCCACGCCCGATCGCGCGAAGCCCCCTGCCAACGAGCCAACTCTTCCAGATCGAGCCGGCCGGTGTAAATCGCCATGCCCAGTGCGGCGTGAATGCCGAGCCGATCCAGCTCACGAATCTCCTCGAGCGTGGTGATCCCCCCTGCAGCCGTGAGCTCGTGCCGAGTGGCGGCGCGCAGCCGTCGGAACCAATCTAGATTCGTGCCTTCCAGCATCCCCTCCTTGTCAACGTACGTGCACAGGAAGCCGCCACAATAGGGCTCCAGCTCGCTGATGATCGCTTCGGCCTCGAGCGCGGTCGCCTCTTGCCAACCACGCACCACGATGCGGCCCTGGTAGGAATCTAAGGCGACGATGACACGCTCGCGGGTGACGGCCGCAGCCAACGCTTCGAGAAATGGACGATTGATCCCGTCCGAGCCAAAGGCCGCCGTCCCGATGATCACCTTGCGCGCGCCTTGCGCCACCAGCGTTCGCGCCCGCTCCACCGTGCGGATGCCGCCGCCAACCCGCACCGCCGCTCGCGCCGCCAAGAAGGCCACGGCTTCCTCGTTGGAGCCACGTCCCATGGCGGCATCCAGGTCGACGACCTGGATCTCCGGGAAGGCTGCGAATCGCTCTAACATCTCGGCGGGGCTGCCGGCCTCCAGGGCTTTCTTGCGCCCTTGGACAAGCTGCACGACTTTGCCCCCCATCAGGTCAATGCACGGCAGAATCACGTTTTCCTCACCGGAATGCCATGCCGGTCCAGGAATTCCTTGAGGTCGCCCACGGTGTAGACGCCATAGTGAAAGATCGACGCGGCCAGGGCCGCATCGGCTTCGCCGTCCGTAAGGACTTCCAGGAAGTGCTCCGGCCGACCGGCGCCGCCGGAGGCGATGACGGGGATGCGTGTGGCGCGCGAGACCGCTCGCGTGAGGGCGCAATCGAAGCCCTGGCGCACTCCATCGGTATCCATGGAGGTGAGCAGGATCTCTCCGGCGCCCAGCTCTTGGCCCTGCACGGCCCATTCCACGGCGTCGATCCCCTCGTCCACCCGGCCTCCGCGCGTATAGACGTGCCAGCGCTCGCCCACGCGCCGGGCGTCGATCGCGAGCACGACGGCCTGCGAGCCGAACTCTCGACTCAACTCCCGGATTAGCTCCGGCCGACGCACGGCCGCGGTGTTGACGCTCACCTTGTCGGCCCCCGCCATCAGGATGCGCCGCGCATCGGCCACGGAACGGATGCCGCCGCCGACCGTGAGTGGGATGAACACCTCTCGTGCCGTGCGCGCCACCACGTCCGCCATGATGGCGCGGTCGTCGCTCGAGGCGGTGATGTCCAGAAACACCAGCTCGTCGGCGCCCTGCTGGTTGTATCGGGCCGCCAGCTCGACGGGATCCCCGGCATCGCGCAAGTCCACGAAGTTGACTCCTTTGACCACGCGTCCTGCGGTCACGTCCAGACACGGAATGATGCGCTTGGCCAGCACGGCTACAGCTGGACGAAGTTGCGCAAGATGCGCAAACCGACGGGGCCGGATTTTTCCGGGTGAAACTGCACGCCGAAGACGTGACCCGCCTCGAGCGCCGCGGTGTAGGCCACTCCGTAGGTGCAAGTGGCGGCGGTTTCGGCAATCACCGGCGCATAGTAGCTATGGGCGAAGTAAACGTAAGGCTTCTCGCCGACGCCGGCCCACAGACGCGCGCCGTCGCGCACCTCCAGCCGGTTCCAGCCCATATGCGGCACGCGCAATTCAGAGGGAAACCGTCGCACCAGGCCCGGCAACAAACCCAAGCCCGCCACCTCGGGCGCCTCCTCGCTCGCCGAAAACAGCGCCTGCAAACCGAGGCAGATGCCCAGAAACGGTACCCCCCCGCGGATCCGTTCGAGCAACGTCGCGCGCACGCCCAACTCCTCGAGCGCCCGCATCATCTGGCCGAAGTGGCCCACCCCCGGCAAGATGATTTTCGAGGCGCGCTCGAGCTCGGCCGGGCTACGGGCCAATCCGTAGTCGGCCCCGATCGCCCCCAGCGCATTTTCGACCGAGCGCAGGTTGCCCGCCCCGTAGTCGAGGATCGCGATCATAGCAAACCCTTGGTGGAGGGCAGCTGGCCCCGCAGGCTCCGGTCCTTCGAGCAGGCAAAACGCAGGGCCCGCGCAAAGCACTTGAACAGCGCTTCGACCTGATGATGGCTGGAACGGCCGTAGAGGATTTTCAAATGGACGTTGGCCCCGGCGTGGGTGGCGAATCCCAGGAAGAAATCCTCGAGCAGCTCCGCCTCGAGGTCCCCCACCTTCCGCACGCGCAACCGGTCTTCGTAAACCAGACAGGGCCGGCCCGACAGATCCACCGCCGCCACGGCCAAGGTTTCGTCCATCGGCATCAGGAAATAGCCGGCGCGGTGGATGCCCCGGCGGTCGCCGAGGGCGCGGGAAAACAGCTGGCCGAGCACGATGCCCGTGTCCTCGACCGTATGGTGCTGGTCCACGTCCAGATCGCCGCGCGCCTCTATCTCCAGATCGAAGGCGCCGTGGCGAGCGAATAGCTCCAGCATGTGATCCAGAAACCGGATCCCGGTGGCGATCCGGTAGCGACCGCGTCCGTCCAACTTCAGTCGCCCGCGGATCTGGGTCTCCGTCGTGTGGCGCTCGATCCGAGCGGTTCTCATACCGGCAGCCATTCCGGAAGCTCGTTGATGTCCTCGACGACCGCGATCGCCCCTTCGGCGCGCAACAAGGACTCGAGCTCGGCGCGTCTCGGATTGCCCGGAGCGGCCACGCCGATGAAGGGCACCCGGGCCGCGCGGGCGGCGCGGGCATCGTCCACCGTGTCGCCCACGTACCATAGGGCGGAGGCCTCGGTCAGTTCCGCGATCCGCAGCAGGCCTTCCGGCGCTGGCTTGCCCTGGCGGACGTCGTCGCTGCCGATGAGCGGGTCGAACCGCACCGCGCCGGCGAAGCGGTCGAGCGTGAGCCGGGCTTCCCGGTTCGGCCGGCCGGTGAATATCGCCAGCCGGTAGCGGGCTGCGAAGGCCTCGAGCAGGCCGGGCCGGGCGATCCAACGCTCTCGGAGAATCCAGCCGTCGCCGTCGGAGCCGAGAAACAGCGACTGGAAGGCTGAGACCACCGTGGCATAGTCGACCTCCACGCCCGCCTCGCGGATGAGTTTGTGCGTCAGATCCCAGTCGTTGTTCCACCCGCCCGCATTTTTCAGATCCTGAATCGCTTCGTGGGAGACCTCTCGGCCGGTGAAGCGCCGCACGGTGGCGCGGATCGTCTCGACGTAGGAGGCGGTGACGTCGACGAGCACGCCGTCCATGTCGAAGACCAAGACTTCGCGGCTCACCGCCAGACCTCCTCCAGGGCTTCCAGGAAGCGGCGGATCTGCTCCCGCGTGCCGACGGTGACGCGGAGGCAGCCGGGCAGTTCGTAGCTGCGGTCGCGCACCAGCACGCCGCGCTGCCGCAGCCGATCCCGGATCTCGACGGCGCGCGCGCCAGCATCGAAAAGCACGAAGTTCGCCTGGCTGGGGAAATAGCGGATGCCCAAGCGCTCCAGGCCCTCATAGAGCAAGGCCCGCGCGGCCAGGGCTTCCTGTACATATGCCTCGATGTATTGCCGGTCCTTGACCGCCTCGCGCGCCGCCAACGCGGCCAGGATGTTGACGCTGTAAGGGGATTGGCCTTTGTGCAACGCCGCGATGTTGGGCGCCTGGGAAAACACGCAGCCCAGCCGCAATCCCGCCAGGCCGTAGACCTTGGAAAACGTCCGGCTGACGAACAGATTGGGCGCTTCCGCCCGCAAATCGAGCGCGGTGACGCCGTTGAACTCGTAGTACGCTTCGTCGATGAGGACGGCGGCTCGAGGGGCCCGCTCGAGGATGCGGCGGATACCCTCCAGGCTCACGCCGGTGCCGGTGGGGTTGTTCGGATTGGCGATCAACACGGCGCGCGTGCGGTCACTGAGGGCTGCCAGAAGCTCGTCCAAAGGAAAGCTCAGGTCCTGACGCCGGTAGGGAATCTCCCGGACTGCGGCCCCAGCCACATCGGCGTAGAAGCGGTACATGGCGTAGGAGGGCTTGCACAGCAGCACCTCCTGGCCGGCGTCGACGTAGGTGTGGAGGACCAACTGAATGGCTTCGTCGGTTCCGTTGGTGAGCAAAAGCTCCGCCGGAGCGACACCGAAATGAGCCGCCAGATCGCCAATGGCCTCCTCGTATTCGGGGTAGACCGCTAGGATTTCGCCGTTCAGCCGCGCCCGCAGGAACTCCACAACGCGGGGCGAGCAGCCCAGCGTGTTCTCGTTGAAATCCAGCCGCAGTTTTCCGGCCCGTCCCGCCGTCGGGGGCGTGTACGGCGCCATGCGGCGGATGGCCTCGCGCGGTTCCAGCACCGCCGGCTTCACCTCAACGCGCTCGCTCATCCAAGCGCACCTCCACGGAACGCGCATGAGCTTCGAGTCCCTCCGCGCGCGCCAGGGTCGTGATCGCCGGCGCGAGGCGCTTCAGCGAGGCGGCGGTCAGCTCCTGCACCGTGATGACCTTGACGAAATCGGCGGCCGACAAACCTCCGCGGATGCGGGCGTAGCCCGAGGTGGGAAGCACATGGTTCGGGCCGGAGGCGTAATCGCCGGCTGCTTCCGGGCTGCAGGCGCCCAAGAAGACGCTGCCGGCATGACGCACGCCTGCCAGCAGGGACCGGTCCGGAAGGCTGAGATGCTCTGGCGCGTAGCGGTTAGCGAACTCTAGGGCCTGCTCCAGACTGCGCACCAGCACGATGGCGCCGTGGTGCTCGATGGCGGCGCGCGCCGTGGGCGCCGTGGGCAGCGTGGCCAGCTGGCGTTCGATTTCTTGGGCCACGGCGCGAGCCAGCCGCCGGGACGTCGTGAGCAGAATCGCGGCCGCCTCCTCGTCGTGTTCGGCCTGCGCCAATAGGTCTGCCGCCAGCAGGCGAGGATCTCCGTCCGCCGCCACGATGACGATTTCCGTGGGCCCGGCGATGAAATCGATCGCCACCTCGCCGGCCAACAGTTTCTTGGCGGCCGCCACGTAGAGGTTACCTGGCCCTACGATCCGGTCCGCCCGGGGGATGGTCTCCGTGCCGAAGGCGAAGGCCGCGATCGCTTGGGCCCCGCCCACGCGGAACATCCGTTCCAGGCGCAGAAAATGCGCTGTCGCCAGCACCTCGCGGGCGGGCTTGGGGGAGGCGGCCGTGACCAGCCGCACGCCGGCCGCCTGAGCCGGCACCACCGTCATCAGCAGGGTCGAAGGCAGCGGGTAGCGGCCGCCAGGGACGTAGGCGGCCACCGAGTCGAGCGGCCGCACGATCTGCCCCGCGCGGTGTCCGTCCGGAAATTTGATCCAGAACTCCTGCGGCACCTGCCGCTCGGCGAAGCGGCGGATGTTGCGATAGGCGGAATCCAAGGCCGAGAAGAAGGCCGCGCCCACCTCCTCGCAGGCCTGCACCATTTCGCGGCGCGACACCGCCAGCGGCCGGTCCCCGAGCCCGTCCAGCCGCCGGGCGTATTCGATGAGGGCGGCATCGCCCCGCCGCCGGACGTCTTCCAAAATGGGCGCCACGACCCGCTCGGCCTCCGCCAGGCGAGCACCCCGGCGGGCTAGCAGCCCTTCGGCCTCCTTCGATGTCAAGATCCGGATCATCGCCCGCTACATCACGATCTTGTTCAAGGGATACTCGACGATGCCTTGGGCTCCGGCTTCTTTCAAGCGCGGAATGATGCGACGCACCGTGGATTCGTCGAGCACCGTATTGACCGCCAGCCAGTCCTCGTCGCTCAAGTGCGAAACTGTGGGTTTTTTGAGCGCCGGCAGCACCGCCAGCACTTTGGGAAGATCATCTTTGTGCACGTTGAGCATCAAGCCCACTTTGCCCAGGGCGTTCATGGCCCCTTCGAGCAGCATCCGGATGTCTTCCAGCTTGCGGCGTTTCCAAGGATCTTGCCAGGCGTCGCGGTTGGCGATGAGCTGGGTGTTGGATTCGAGCACCGTGTCGATGATGCGCAGTTTGTTGGCGCGCAACGACGCACCGGTTTCCGTCACCTCCACGATGGCGTCGGCCAGCACGGGGGGTTTGACCTCGGTGGCGCCCCAACTGAATTCGACTTTGGCTTTGACGTTATGGGCGGCCAGATAGCGCCGCGTGGTCTGCACGAGCTCGGTGGCGATGATCTTGCCTTCCAGGTCCGTGACGCTTTGAAACGGCGAGCCCTCGGGCACGGCAAGCACCCAGCGCACCTTGCCGAAGCTCTGTTTGGCGTAGATCAGGTCCGCCACCGTGACCACCTGCGCCTCGGTTTCCTCCACCCAGTCTCGGCCGGTGAGCCCGGCGTCCAGCACGCCGTCTTCGACGTAGCGCGCCATCTCTTGGGCTCGGATGAGCATGCATTCGATCTCGGGATCGTCGATGGCGGGAAAGTACGAACGGCTTCCAGTCGTGATGTGGAAGCCGGCCCGGCGAAACAGGTCGATCGTGGCCTGTTCGAGGCTTCCCTTGGGAATGCCGAGCTTCAGCGTCATGGTCGCTTCTTCCCGTATACAGCCTCCGGGTCGTAGACGGGCGGCTCGAACTCCACCCAGCGCCCATCCTCGAGGCGCCGGTAAAAACAGCTCCGGTAGCCGTTGTGGCAGACCCCCGGACCCAGCGGTTCCACTCGTAGCAGCAAAGCGTCCTGATCGCAGTCCGTGGCGATCTCCTTGACCAGCAGCCGATGGCCGGAGGTTTCCCCTTTGGTCCACAACATTCCCCGAGACCGGCTGTAGAAGGTCGCGTATCCGGTTTCCACGGTCCGGCGGAAGGCCTCCTCGTTCATGAAGCCGACCATCAGCACCCGGCCCGTAGCGTAGTCCTGCACCACTGCGGGGGCCAGCCCGCTCAGCTTTCCGAAATCCACGTTCATCTGCAATACCAACAGAAAAGCCCGCCGGATTGGCGGCGGGCCCTCTCCCCGATTACTTGGAATGGATGGATCAGCAGTCAGCCCGCCGCCTCCGGCATCCGCCGGTGATGGCCAAGGTGGACTGCGGCGGGCAGCATCATCGCGAAGTCGACAGTATACCAAACCCGATGGGGCAACCGGGTTATAATGCAAGTCCGCCGCGTCAAGGAGGATGCTCGAATGAAACTCGCCAAGCTGCCATGGCTGGGGCTCATGCTCGGTGCGCTGGCTGCGGGCCAGCAGGCGCCCGGCAAACTGCAAGCACTGATCATCACCGGACAGAATGTCCACGACTGGCGGGCCGTGACGCCCGAACTTCGCAGAATCCTCGAGGAGACGGGGCGCTTCGAGGTGCGTGTCACCGAGGAATTCCGCGGAGCGGGTCCCGAAACCCTGGCGCCCTACGACGTGGTGATTCTCAACTACTACGACCGCCGCCGGCCGGAGCTGTGGTGGGGCGAGCGCGCCCAAAACGCTTTGCTGGACTTCGTCCGCTCCGGCAAGGGTTTGGTCGTGTATCACTTTTCGCTGGCGGCTTTCGACGGCTGGAGCGAATACGAAAAGCTCTGCGGGGGCAACTGGAGGCCCAATCAGGGCCATCACTCCCCGCCACATGATTTTGTCGTCGAGATCAAAGACACGGCCCATCCCATCACCCGAGGCCTGAAAAAATCCTTGCCCCAAACCAAAGACGAGCTCTACGCCAACTTGAAGTGGCAGCCCGAAGGCAGCTACCACGTGCTGGCCACGGCCTGGGACGACCATTCCCTCTATCAAGGCAAGGCCCGCCAGCCCACGCCCGGCCCAGGGATGCACCATCCGATGCTGTGGACCGTGAACTACGGCAAGGGGCGGGTCTTCGTCACGGCTTTGGGGCACGATGTGCCTGCGGTCCGAACGCCCACGTTCGTGACCACCTTCACGCGGGGAACGGAGTGGGCTGCCACCGGCTCGGTGACCCTGCCGCCGCCGCCGGAGCTGGCCGAGTAGCGGGGCCCGAGTGACCCGACGACAGCGCCCGGTCCAGATCGCAGTCCGGGCCAGGGG
Source organism: Bryobacteraceae bacterium (assembly GCA_025055455.1). Lineage (GTDB taxonomy): Bacteria > Acidobacteriota > Terriglobia > Bryobacterales > Bryobacteraceae > JANWXD01. The sequence continues at coordinate 150,133 of JANWXD010000002.1, read as the reverse complement.
GAGCACTCTCGGCCTTGGCTTTTCGTCCCACTGATCCTTTTGGACACGCAAACCGATTGATAGTCTGGAGTGGAACACCGCAGGGGCGACGTGCATGTTGCCCCAACGATGGGGCTCGAGGCGGAGGCGTCCGAAAGATTCCACGGCGTCGGTCCGACTGCATTCGCTGAACATCTTGGCGCGCCGAAGGCGGCACGGCCGATCCTCGCTTTCAAGATCGCCCTCCCGCTGATTGGGCTGGCCAGCGGAGCGTGGCTCGGCTTAGCGGCGTTCGCCGAGTTTCTCCGCCAGACCGCCTCCGACGTGCCGTTCCTGAGCGTGGCAGCGCGCCAGCGGCTTCTGGGCGAGGAGATCTACCGTTACGTTCACCGGTTGGCCCTGGGCCAGCGCGGGGACCGGCACGGTTTGGCCGCGTGCATCAAAGAGTTCGACGAAGCCTTGGACGTCCTCGAACGCGGGGGCCGATCGATCGGGGTCGAGCTGTCAGCGGCCCCGGTCGAGCTCCGCGATGAGGTCGCGGAGGTCCGCCGGGCTTGGCAGCAGCTGCGGGGTCCCTTGCAGGAGGCGCTGCACGTGCCCGCTTACGACGAAAGCGCCTGGCAACGCATCCGAGAAGTCGAGCGACTCGTGCCGGCTCTCAACCTGAGCACGAGTCGGCTCGTGGCCGCCTATATGGCCAGGGCCCAAGAGTTGCGCCAGCGCGCCCTGTGGAAACTCGCCCTGGCCGCCTCCGCAAGCACGTTGCTGCTGCTGGTGGGTTTGTGGGGAGCCTGTCGCTATTTGATCCGGCCCGTGCGCCTCATCGAAGAGGGCATCCGACACATCCAGCATGGGAACTTTTCCCACCGCGTCCCGATCGTGACGCGCGACGAGCTGGCGGTGGTGGCCGAGTCGTTCAACGCCATGGCCGAGCGTCTCGGCGCCATGCTGGAGGCAGCGCGGGAGGGGGAGAAACGATTTCGTGCCCTGTTCGAAGACGCCCCCGTCGCGTATCACGAAATCGATCACGAAGGCCGTGTGCGGCATGTCAATCGCGCCGAATGCGCTCTGCTGGGCCTGGAGCCCTCCGCCATGCTGGGCCGGCCGATCTGGGAGTTCGTCACGCCGGAGCAGCGATCCCTCAGCCAGGAGGCGGTGCGGAAGAAACTTTCCGGGCAGCTGCCGTTGGTCCCCATCCAGCGAGAGTATGTTCGCGCCGACGGCTCCCGCGTCACAGTCGAGATCCACGAAAGTTTGATCCGCGACGCCACCGGGACCATCGTCGGCATCCGCTCGGTCATGCTGGACATCACGGCGCGCAAACAGGCCGAACAGGCGCTGCTCGAAGCCAAGGAAGCCGCCGAGGCCGCCGCCCGCGCCAAGAGCCAGTTTCTGGCCAACATGAGCCACGAAATCCGCACGCCACTCAACGGCGTTTTGGGCATGACGAGCTTGCTGCTGGACACACCGCTGACGCCCGAGCAACGCCGCTTCGTCGAGGTGCTCCGGAGCAGCGGCGAGGCATTGCTCGCCGTCGTGAACCAGATCCTGGATTTTTCTAAAGCGGAAGCGGGCAAGCTTACTTTGGAGGCCGTCCCCTTCGATCTCGAGACGGTGATCGACGCGGCCGCTGAGCTGGTGGCGCCGCAAGCGCAGGCCAAGAACTTGGAATTGTGCACGTATGTGGCTCCGAGCGTGCCCACGAAGTTGCAAGGAGATCCCGAACGCTTGCGCCAAGTCCTGGTCAACCTGGTCGGCAATGCGGTGAAGTTCACCGAACGCGGCGAAGTCGTCATCCAGGTCACCTGCGAGGAGGACCGTCCGGATGAGGCGACCTTGCGGTTTTCCGTGCGGGACACCGGGATCGGGTTGCCCCCGGGAGCGGAGCGGTGGCTGTTTCAGCCGTTCACGCAGGCCGATGGCAGCGCCGCCCGAAAGTACGGGGGCGTCGGGTTGGGCTTGGCCCTGTCCAAACAGCTCGTCGAGCTCATGGGCGGTCGCATCGGGGCGCGGGGTGAGCCCGGCCGAGGCTCTGCGTTTTGGTTCACGGCGCGCTTCGCAAAACCGGCTCCGCCGGAGGATGCGGTCGCCCCGCCCGCGGAAACCCTCGAGGGCCTGCGCGTACTCCTGGTGGAAGACCACGAAACGACGCGGGCGATCCTCGAGCGGTATCTGGCTTCTTGGGGTGTGAGTTTTCGCCGGGCGTCGGGGACGCGGGAAACGCTCGAGGCCATGCGGCGAGCCGCAGCCGAGGGAGAGCCCTACGATGCCGTTCTCGTCTCGCGCCGGCTGCTCGACAGCGAGGGAACCGCCTTGAGCCAAGCCATAGAAGCGGACGCGCAGCTCGGCAACGTCGCCCTCATTCTGCTCGTCGCCTGGAGAGATCTCTGCGATCGTGGCATGGCGAACCACGCGGTGCGTTGCCTCGTGAAACCGGTCAAACGGAAGCAACTCTTCGAGTGCCTGGCCTCGGTCAAGAATCCTCGGGCGCCCGCGCAAGCCGTCTTGCCAGCGAAAGCGGCTCCCGAAACATTGCCCCGACCGGCGCCGCGAAACCGGGCAGGCCGAGGCGCACACATTCTGGTCGTCGAAGACAACGCCGTCAACCAGATGGTGCTGCTGCAAATGCTCGCCAAACTGGGCTGCACCACCGAAGCGGTCGCCAACGGCCTCGAGGCAGTGGAGGCGGCCAGCCGCGGTCGTTATGACCTGATCCTAATGGACTGTCAGATGCCGGAAATGGACGGCTTCGAGGCCACGGCGCGCATCCGCCAGCGGGAGCAAGCCGATGGCCGCCCCCGCACCCCCATCGTCGCCGTGACCGCGCACGCTTTGCCGGAGGATCGCGAACGGTGTCTCCAGGCAGGAATGGACGATTACTTGTCGAAGCCCATCTCGCCCCTTTCGCTAGCCGAAGTCTTGGCTCGGTGGACAGAGCCGGCCTCGCCGAGCGGGTCTGCCGCCGAAGCAAGCCCACTGCCGGCAGCACAGCCGTAGCCGCTTTCCGCGGAACTTTCGCCATCGTTCGCTCGTAGCTGTGCACGGAGAAAGGCATGTACTGCACCCAGTGCGGATTCCAGCTGCGCGACGAGGACTTGTACTGCGCGCGGTGCAGCGTCCCCGCGCGTCCGGAGGCGCGGAGGCGCGATGGCAGCCGGCCGCGGCTCGTGCGGGTCCTCTCGGAGAAGAAGATCGCGGGCGTGTGCGCCGGGTTTGCGCGGTACTTCGACGTGGACGTCGTCCTGATCCGCGTCATCTGGCTGGCGGCAGCCCTCACCACGGGCGTGGGCTTCATCGCGTACTTGGTCGCCTGGATGGTCATGCCCAAGGAGCTGCCCGCAGAACAGACCCTGCCCGCCCCAGCCGGTCCCCCCGCCGCACCGGGCGTCTCGGCGTAAGCCCGGCCGGGCTAGGCCGCACCGAGATGTCGCGCCAGAAACGGCAGCCCCCGCTTGCCGTGAAATTCGTGCCCTCCCGGGAAAATTTCCTGCTCGATCCGCTCGTCAGCGCCGAAGATGCGATAGATCTCGCGGACTCGCGCAAAACTGGCACGGCTGGCCTCGACGGGAAAAATCTCGTCGCGCTCGCCGGACTCTACGAATAAAGCCCGCGGCGCGATCAGTCCCGCCACGTCGTACATTTCCGCCCAGTTCAAGATGCCAGGCACGTAGTTGTCCAGGCAGTGCGCGAGGCTCAGAATGCTGTCGCGGAACGTGTTGAGATAGCCGCTGACGAAGGCCGCCTGAATGCGCGGCTCCAGAGCGGCGGCGAACAGCGTCGCCGTCCCGCCACCCGAGATTCCCATGCAGCCCGCGCGGCGGGGATCCAGTTCCGACCTCGTCTCGATCCAATCCAGCGTCCGCATGACGTCCCAAACGCGCCAGCCGATCATGGTTTCCCCGAAGAGCAGCGCCGCACCCGCCGCGGGCTGGCAGGCGCTGTGGCCGAGCCCGCGCCGTTTGTTGCGCGGATCGCGGCGGCAACCAAAGGCCAGCGGCTCGATCGCCACCGCCGCCAGGCCGTGCTCGGCCACCTGAATGGCGAAATCACGCTGATATCCGGACTTGTCGGTGCGGTCCCGGCCTTTGTCATCGATCCCCACGATGTCGTCCACGCCGCGGCCGTGTCCGGGAATGCAAATCACGGGTGCGTACGGGGGTGGGATATGCTTGGGCGTGAGCAAGTAGCCAAGCACCATCAGCCCGGGACGGCTGGTGAAGACGAACTTCTCCCGCCGGTAGGCTGCGAATTCCCGGACCTCGAGGGTTTGCGGGGCCAGGGGCGCGCGCTCTCGTGGAAAACCGCCCAGCAGTTCCACGAGCTTGTCGCGGAGCCGCCTCTGCCACGCCTCGGCCTGGCGGCGCGTCGAGGCGCGAAATGTCAGCCGCAGCGGGGCGCGCTGGTACCGCCGCTGAGAAAACATGACGGGATCGAACGCCGCCAGATCCACCTTCGTTTCGAAGCCATCGAGGGCGCCGGTGTACGAGGATTGGGCCAGGGCTGTGCTGCCCAACGCGGCCAGTCCCAACTCACGACGGGAGATGCGGCGTGCCATAGAGCCGCCATTATAGACTCGAGCAGGGGGCGAGGATGCCAGAGCCATTCCAGCTGAAGAAGATCGGGACCGTCCGGTGCCCGGTGCGGGAGCGTGAGGACATGCCAGCCTTCGGCGTGCCGGCTTCGATCGAACTCGTGGCCGAATACCGCGACGGTTTGCTGCACCTGGAGAAGCATTCCCACATCTGGGTGATGGCGTGGCTGGAGGGCACCGAGCGCGACGTGCTGCAAGTGACCCCGCGCGGCGTGGCCGAGCAAGCGCCCGACGCGCTTCACGGCGTCTTCGCGGTGCGCTCCCCAGCGCGCCCGAATCCCATCGGGCTCACGGCGGCCAAGATCGTGCGCATCGGCCATGGGGTGATCGAAGTGGATGCCCTCGATTTCCTAGACGGCACCCCGGTGGTGGATCTGAAGCCTTACTTCGTCACCCACGACATGATCTTTTCGGCGGTCAACGCACCCATCGGCAAGCCGTCCTCGCGGGAGGCCATGCGAGAGTCCCTACGGCGCCAGGCCCTGCGGTTCCACGGTGAAGCGTGCCCGGATCTCGAACTGGCCGTCAGCGTGGTGGAACGCTTCCGCGCCGAGGTGCTGGCGCTCGGCGAGCCCGAGGCCTGGCAGCTCACGGCGCCGCTGGACCGCCCCTGCCTGGTGGACGCGCTGATGGGCATGACGCGCGCCACCCCTGGGCGCCGGACCCTCCGTCTGGTTCAAACCGACTCCGTGCGCTTCGAGCACGGAGGGCGGTCTTACCGCTACGCCCTGCCCCGAACAAATCTCTGAGCTGGGATGGAGTCCGGCGAGGCGGGCTGCGGGTCGCCCGCCTCGCCCATCAAAAGACCGCTCGTTAGAAACTCAGCTTCAAGGCGAACTGGACGTTCCGCTCACCCTGGGCGCTGGTGATTTCGCCGAACGTGGCGCTCGAGGCGTTGCGGTTCGGCGCGTTGAACTGCGGCGTGTTGGTCAAATTGTAGAATTCGGCCCGGAACTCGAGGTTCATCCGCTCCTTGATCGGGAACAGCTTGTGGACGGAGAAGTCGAGTTGCTTGAGGCCCGGTCCGCGGACCACGCCCACGCCGGAGTTGCCGAGCGTTCCGGCGGCCGGCTCGCGGAACGCCGAGCGATCGAGCCAGGTCGTGCCGGGGCCCACCTGGCGCGGCCCTTTGCCGTCACCCAGGCGGTCGGCCCGCGGGCCGCGCGACCGCGTCCCGGAACGGTCTGTGGCGATGATGGTGAGTGGGAAGCCGCTCCGCAGCGTCAAGATGCCGCCCATCTCCCAGCCGCCGAACACGGCGTTCACGGGCGCGCTCCAGCCGGAACCCCACTTGCGGTTGCGACCGAACGGCAGCTGGTAGAAGTACGCGTAGGTGAGCATGTGCGTGGCATCGAAGTAGTTCGGTCCCCACTCGGCCTTGCGATCATAGAGATACTGCCAGTAGGCCGACTGCGAGGCTGCCTGTCCGCCTTCCCCGTAGAATCCAATCGAGTCGCTCATGCCCTTGGACCAGGTGTAGGAGAGCTGGTACTCCAGCCCAGCCGAGTAGCGCTTGCGTACTTGCAATTGAAGTGAGTCGTAGCGCTGATTGCCGTTGGATTCGGTGCCGGAGATCTGGGCGATGTTGCGGAGCAGCGGGTTGCCCGACAGGTAGGGGCTCGGTTCGGTGACGCCACGGGCCACTAACCGGCGCTGAAAGTAGGGCATGGGCACGACCAGGTGCGCGCCCCGCTGGCCTACATAGCCCACGCTGAACAAGGTCTGGGCAGGCAACTGGCGCTCGATGATGAAGCTCCACTGCTGCACGTGAGCTGGGCGCACGAAGGGATCCCACAGCCGAATCGTCACGTTCGCAAACGGATCCTGCGGAGCCCGCAACACCGTCAAGCCTTGGTCGGTCGTCGACCCGATGGCCGTTTGCCCCGTAAAGATCGCTTCGAACTCATAGTTGAACGGCGGATTCATGGGCAGGCGCAGGTTGGTCCCCGTGCCCTCCATGAACGAGGAGATGGTGTAGGCGCCGCGGAACACCGTCTTCTTGCCCAAAAACGCGGGCGTCCAGGCAAAACCGACGCGCGGCTGGAAGTCCTTCGTGAAGGGCTCGTACAAGGCGCGGCTGTTGCCGTCTTTGCCCGCGAGCAAGAGCCTTCCGGAGAAGGGTTCGAAATTAGCTTGGCGATCCTTCACCTCGACCAAAGGGCTGTGGTACTCCCAGCGCAGGCCGAGGTTCAGCGTCAACGAGTCGGTGACGCGCCAGTCATCCTGGAAGTACAGGCCCAGGATGATCTTTCGGTGGCCCCAGTTACCCGTGTTGACGCCCCGTCCGGCCCACTCCACGAAACCGAGAAAGAAGTCCGCCTCCGCGAAACCGCGGGACACCGGGCTGAGGGCGTTCGGCCCCGCCGTGTACTGCCCGTTGAAGCGGATCTGTCCGGTGCGACCCCAGTTGCCGGCGAAGAAGGGGTTCATCTGCTGGCGCAGCAACTGCCCGCCGGTCTTCATCATGTGGCGCCCGCGAATCAGCGTGAAATTGTCGGCGAAATGATAGGTGTTGTTCGGGAACATCTGCTGCGTGCCGATGTTGGCGCTGCCGATGGTGCTGGCCAGGCCGCCGCTGAAAACCAGCGCCATGAGGCCCGGACCGCGCTCGTTGCCCTGCCGGATGCCGAGTTTCTCAGCGACATTGCCTAAGCCTTTGTCCAGCCCGCCGTTATGCAACACGATGCGGTTGGCGCCAATGCGCAGCTCGTTGACTTTAGTGGGGCTGATCGTGCGGGTCCAGTTGATGACGCCGTTCTGGAACGGGGCCACGTTGAAGGTGTCGAAGAACAAGGGGAACGTGTTTCGGCCTGGCTGATCCTGGCGCCCCCACGAGTAGCGTACCGACAAATCATCGTTGGAACTCAACTTGGCGTCCACCTTGATGTCGAATTGATCCGTGACCAGCTGGCTGCGCGAGCCATTGAGCTGATTGAAGCGCAATTCGTTGTTGATCGGAAGCGGGTACAGATCCGGCGAGTTGAACAGGTTCGTGGCCACGATGTTTCGTCGGGACACCGGGATCTGATTGTTCGGGAACGGCTGCCGGATGCCGCTCGAGTCGGTGGTGAGCGGGTCGTAGAGTTGGATGCCGCGTTCCGTCAGCAGGCGGGAGAAATCGCCGTTACGGAACGGCGTTGGAATCACGGAGATGGTAGAGACCGAGGTCGGCGTGGCGCGGCGGATCCCCTGGTAGTCGCCGAAGAAGAACAGCTTGTCCCGCTTGATGGGCCCGCCGAGCGTGCCGCCGAACTCGTTCCAGCGGATCGGCACCCGCGGCGTGTTCTGCCAGTTGCGCGCCCAGTTGTTGGCGTTGAGCTTGTCGTTGCGGAAGAACTCGAAGACCGAGCCGTGGAATTCGTTCGTGCCGGACTTGATGATCACGTTGATGATGCCGCCCTGGAAGTTGCCGAATTCGGCCGAGGCGTTGTTGGTGATCATGCGGACTTCCTGGATGGCGTCCAGGTTGGGCTGGTAGGACGTGAGGTTGTCCGAGGTGTGATTGTTGTCGATGCCGTCGAGGAGGAAGTTGTTCGCCTCCTTGCGGTTGCCGTTGACGTAGGGACGGCCCCCGCCGGAGGTGCGCACGCCGTTGTTGAACGCCGCGGGATTCGTCGTCGTGACCCCAGGCGCCAGTAACGTGAGCGAGATGAAATTGCGGGAAATCAGCGGCGTCTTGGTCAGCGTTGTGGGCGTAATGGTGGCGCCCACGATGGTCGTGTCGGTGTTGAGCAGCGGCGCCTCGCCAGTGACCTCCACCGTCTCGGTCACCGTGCCGATCTCCAGGGTGATGTCGACGCGCGCCCTCTGATTCAGCTCCAGGACGACGTTGGGGCGCGTGGCGGTCTTGAAGCCGGTGGCCTCTACCTTCAGTTCATAGGTGCCCACCGGGATGCGCGGTAAGGCGTAGATGCCTTCTTCGTTGGTCTTGGTTGGCCAGAGGGTTCCGCGGTGGACGTCTTTCGCGGTGACGCTGGCGCCCACAACGGCAGCACCGCTTGGATCCGTAATTCTGCCAGTGATGCCGGCGCTGACCTCCTGGGCAAACGTCGCCGGGGACCACAGTAGCCAGCCGAAAACCAGGATGGCGGCACACACAACGTTTTTCCGGTTTCTCATTGCAGAGGGACTCCTCGTCGAAAAGCCGACCTTGGCGATCGTCGAAGCCAAGTCCAAGTTCCACCTTGATTGTAAGAGCAAAGATCCACCCGGTCAATAAGAAACTCTGGCGACATTTCTGCGCCGGCGCCGTGTTTTCCGCCACTGTCGGATGTAAACGAGCAGCCGAAGCTGGCTATCTTGGAAGCGCTTACGGAAACCCGCCGCCGAAACCCTCAGAGAAGCGATGGATCCAAGTCGCCGTCGGCCGCCGGAGTAAGGGTTGCGGGCTGTGCGACTGGGGCGCGAGTCAGGAAGGCCACCAGTTGCTCTTGCGAGCCACCGAACAAACAATCGACAAGTTCCTGCACCGCGGCCCGGCGAACGACGTCCGCGTCCAGATTGGCCGAGTAAATAAACGCGCGGCCTGCCTTGCGGCGAGCGACGGCGCCCTTGCGCGCCAGCCGGTCCAGTAACGTCATGACGGTCGTGTAGGCCAGCGTGCGTGTGGGGTTCAAGGCGGCTTGTACCTCTTTGACCGTGCCCTCGCCGAGCCTCCACAAGGCTTTTAGACATTCCAGTTCCAGAGGGGGCGGAACCGCCCGGGGCGGGGCCGACCGACGCATCGTCAGGAGTCGTCCTCCAGCGCTTGGAGCAGCTTCTCGCCGAAAAGCGTGGGCGCCTTGGCACGAAGCTGCTGGCTCGTGCGCGGAGTGGGAACCGCATGGAGCCGGCGGCGGCTCTCGGAGGGGCCCTCCAAATAACGTCCCTTCTTGAGCACGATGCGGTCCAGGGGCTGGCTGTAGCCGGTCCACTCCCCCTCGACATGAGGATCCTGGTCGACCCGGGCGCGCATGCAATCCATCTTGGAATCCAGGTCGTCGAGATGGTGCAACAGGAGCGCCTCGGGAAAGAGGGGAACCTTGGGCGAGCCGTACTCGAGCTGGCCGTGATGGCTCAGCACCATGTGCTCGACCAGTGTTCGGAGACGCTCTGGAAAGTTGGGAATGTCCCGCAGTTTGGCGGCGATCAACCGCAAGCCGATGGCGATGTGGCCCAGCAGCTGCCCCTCGGTGGTGTAGGCGAAGTTGCGGTCGTAGCGCAGCTCATAGAGTTTGCCGATATCGTGGAGAATCGCGCCGGTCACCAGCAGGTCCGGGTCGACGTGCGGGTAATGGCCCGCGGCAAACTGGCAGAGGCGGCATAAGGAAAGGACGTGCTCCAGCAAACCGCCCAGGTAGGCGTGATGCACGGACTTGGCCGCGGGCGCCCGCTTCAGTCGAGCCGCGATCTCCGGATCGTTCAAGAAGGCTTCCAGCAAAGCCTTGAGGTGCGGGTGGCGTACGCCGGTGACAATCTGACGCAGCTCGGCGAACATCTCCTCCGGATCGCGCGACGAGACCGGAAAAAAGTCCGCCGGGTCCACTTCCGCCTCGTCCAGGCGCTCGACCTTGTGGATCGTCAGCTGGGGGCGGTTTTGGTAGATGGTGTACAAACCCTTGACCCGGACGAAATCATCCTGCTCGAAAGTGTGCATCACCTCGGCCACGTTGTCCCACATCTTGGCGTCCAGATCGCCGGTGCGATCCCGCAGCAGCAGCGACAGGTACAGCTCGCCGGACTTCTTTTGGCGAATCTCCTTGTGGTGCACCAGAAAGGTGGCCGTGACGATTTGGTTCGGCTGGAGCTCGTTGACGTAGGGAGATTTCATCCAGGTTGGCGCAGCTCACTTCGAGGAGCTGGTCGTAGCCTCAGACGTTTTGGTGCCGGGAATTGGGACGATCCATAGCAGGCGGCGCCGGCGGCTTTGCGCGGCGACTTCCTCTTTGGTGACGGTCTCCGGTTTGAGCTGGGCCGGGTCCTTCCAAGAGGTGTCTTTGCCCGGGGCGGCCCCCGTATCCGCATAGCCGTCGCGGATCTCCAAAAACGCGTCCATGCGCAGCTTCGTCAGATAGTTGCGCAAGGCGGGCTGAAAGCGCGGCATGTAGAGCTTCTCCATGATTTCGTTCTGCACCTCTTCCAGACTGGCGAGCCCCGCCTTGTGAGCTTCTTCGACGCGGAGGATAAGAAAGCCGTTGGGAATGCGGATGGGGTCGGTCACGTGGCCCCGCTCTTTTCCGAATACGTGTTCCACAATCTGGGGGTTGAGATCGGCGCGCCGGAACCACCCCAGCTCGCCCAGGTTCTGCGCCGTGACGGCGTCGGAGTGGTCCCGCGCCAGCTCGCCGAACCGCTCGCCTTTGCGGGCCCGTTCCACTAAGTCCTTCGCCTTTTTTTCGAGCGCCGGCAGTTCGCTTTCGGGCTTTCCCTCCGTGGAGACGAGAATCTCCCGAAGAAAGACGCGCTCCTCGCGGATAAACTCCTGCTTGTTTTCGTTGTAGTATTTTTCCACTTCGGCGCGCGGAATGTTGATCTTGGAACCCACTTCCTGGCCGATGACGCGCCGCGTGAGGAAATTGTTCTTGATTTCCGCCTTGAAATCCTCGAAAGACATCCCGGTTTGTTCGCGGATCCAATCATGGAACTTATCCTGGTCCGCAATCTTGTACTGCAACTGGATGTCCGCCAGATACTTGCTGACTTCCGGATCCACATTGATATTCAATTCCCGCCCCCTCTGTATCAGGAGCAGCTCGTCGATCCGGTCGCGCAAAATGTCTTTCTCGCGTTCTTTCAGTTCGGCCTCGAGCTTGGCGCCGCTGAGCCCGCGACGGCGCAGTTCGGCTTCCAGCTGGTCGCGGCTGCGCTTCAAATCGCTAGCGGTGATGATCTCGTTGTTGACTTTGGCCACGATCATCTCGACGACCCGGACGTCGGAGGCGAGCGCGGGGGCAACCAGCAAGGCGTAACTCAGCCGTTTCATGTCCCTTATTATCGAACAAGCTCCGGGGCGGGGGCAGGCGCGCCCGACCGCCGGCCCAGGTCGGCAAGACGCTGGTGCAACGATTCGAGGACGGCTTCCGGGCGGAGGTCCCCGTCGAGCGGCAGGCGCAGGACGCCTGCCGGGGTGAACTGGGCGCCTGGGGTGCGGCGAACCAGTTCCATCAATCCGGCCGGATCGACGGGAGACTCGGGGTGAAACTTCAGGTGCAAGGCGCCCGATCGGCGTTCGATGGACACGATGCCGAGCCGTTCGGCCACGGACTTCAACAGGGCAAACTGCACGAGTTGCGCCACGGCGTCCGGCGGCGGACCGTAGCGGTCACGCAAGTCGGCCAGAATCCGCGCAGCGGCCTCCGGGTCGGAAACCTCGGCAATTCGCTTATAGGCGCGCAGGCGCTGTTGTTCATCGGCGATGTAGTCCGGCGGGATGCGCAGGTCAAGGCCGAGGTTGAGCGTGGTGTGGACTTCGAGCGGGGCCGGCTCGCCTTTGAGTTCCCGCATCGTCTCTTCCAGGAGCCGCACGTAGGTCTCGTAGCCCACGGCGTTGATATGGCCGTGCTGCTCGCCGCCGAGCAGGTTGCCGGCGCCACGCAGTTCCAGATCCAGTGCTGCGATCTTGAAGCCCGCGCCCAGCTCGCTGAATTCCTTGAGGGCGGCCAGCCGCTTGCGGGCGGTTTCGGTCAGTTCGGCCTCCGGGGGAACCAACAGGTAGGCGTAGGCGCGCCGGTTGGAGCGGCCGACGCGCCCCCGAAGCTGGTAGAGTTCGGCCAGCCCATAGCGCTCGGCGTGGTCGATGATGATGGTGTTGGCCAAGGGTATGTCCAAGCCGTTTTCGACGATGGTGGTGCAGGCTAACAGGTCGTATTGGTGCCGCATGAATCCCAGCATCACCTTCTCGAGCTCGGCCTCTCGCATTCGGCCATGGGCCACGGCGATGCGGCAGTGGGGCACCAGCTCCTGGAGCAGAGCGGCCCGCGACCAAAGGGTCTCGATGCGGTTGTGGACGAAGTAAACCTGCCCGCCCCGGGCCAGCTCCTGTTCGACGGCCGAGCGGATCAGAGCCGGGTCGAAATGGGCCACCACCGTGTGAACGGCCAGACGGTCTTTAGGCGGCGTTTCGATGACGGACATGTCGCGCAACCCGAGCAGCGCCATGTGGAGCGTCCGCGGAATGGGCGTGGCCGTCATGGTCAGAACGTCCACGTCCTTGCGCAGCTGCTTGAGCCGTTCTTTGTGCCGCACGCCGAAGCGCTGTTCCTCGTCAATGATCAGCAGGCCGAGGTCGCGAAATTCCACGTCTTTGGAAAGCAGGCGGTGGGTTCCGATGATGATGTCCACCTTGCCGGCGGCGAGATCCTCGAGCACGCTTCGCCGCTGCTTGGGGGAGAGGAACCGGCTGAGCATCTCCACGCGGACTGGGAACGGCGCAAAGCGACTCTTGAAGGTTTCGTAGTGCTGGAAGCAGAGCACCGTGGTCGGGGCCAAAACCGCTACTTGCTTGCCGTCGCCGAGGGCCTTGAAGGCCGCGCGCATGGCGACCTCGGTTTTGCCGAAGCCCACGTCGCCGCACAGGAGTCGGTCCATGGGCTCGGGGCGCTCCATGTCGCGCTTGATGTCCCGGATGGCCGCAAGTTGGTCCTCGGTCTCCTCGAACTCGAAGGCGTCCTCGAACTCGCGCTGCCAGTTGCTGTCCGGGGAGAAGGCGAAGCCGGGCGCGAGCTTGCGGGCGGCATAAAGCTTGAGGAGCTCTTCGGCCATATCCCGCATGCGGGCCTTGATGCGGCGCCGCGTGCGCGCCCACGTGACGCCCCCGAGCTTGTCCAACGGCGGCGCCGCCTCCCCGACGCCCCGGTACTTGTGGACCAGATCCAGGCGTGTCAACGGGACGTAAAGGCGTGCGGCGTCGGCGTACTCGAGCAGCATGAAGTCGCCCTTTTGCCCGTCCTGGACCAGCTCTCGCAAACCGAGGAAGCGCCCGACCCCGTGCTCGGCGTGCACCACGTAGTCGCCCGGTTTGAGGTCCGCCAGCTCCGTCGAAAAGCGGGTGAGAGCGCGGCGCGGAGGCTGCGCCACGATCTGGGAGACATCGAAGAGATCTTCGAAGCCGAAGAAGGCGACGTTGGAGTCGGCGAAGACCGCGCCGCGGCGTATGCGGCCTTTGAGCAGAAAAAGGTTCGTGACCGCTCCAGCGAGATAGGCCCGCTCGGCTAGATAGGGCGGCGTGCCGTCGGCGGGCTCGACGCCCAACTGGCAAGGAAGTTCGTACTCCCGAAAGATATCCGCGAGGCGTTCCAGCTCGCCGCTGGAAGCGGCAAAGAACACCACGCGGCCGCCGCGCTCCAAGAAGTTGCGCGTCTCGGCTACGGCCACGCGCATATTGCCGTGAAAGGCCACCGACGGGCGCGTGGCGATGCGGCGCACGGTCTCGCCCAGATCGAGTTCGCAAAATGCGACCTGCGGCGAGCCAGCAGCGGACGAAACCAGCTCTTCCCACTGCCAGTAGATTCGCTCGGGCGGACACTCCGCGCCCGGTGCCTCCGTCAAGCGCAACCAGAACTGTTCCGCCGCGCGCGCTAGCTGCTCCGGCTCGTCCCAGACGACAAGAGCGCCCGGGGCGAGCGAAAAAAGGGTATCCCGCCGGGAGCGCACCAGGGGCACGCAGAATTCCCAGCCGGGAAACGGACCGGGCGGATGTGGCATGCGGCCGACGACCCCTTGCTCCTCCAGGGCGGCAAACAGCTCCCGCGACTTGGGCGTTTCCGACAAAGGCAAAATCAGACAGTCTTCGATTCGCAGGACGGACCGTTGGGTCTCGACATCGAAACGGCGCAGGGACTCGATTTGGTCGCCGAAGAATTCCACACGCACCGGGCGGGTGGCTTCCGGTGAGAATACGTCCACGATGCCGCCGCGCACGGAGTAATCGCCCACCATCTCGACCGGATCCCGCTTTTCATAGCCCGTGGCTTCCAAGTGCGCCACGAAGTCTTCCAAGGACAACTCATCGCCGGTGCGCACGTGCAGCGCGAGGCTCCGGTAGAATTCCGGAGGTTCCAGGCGCCAAAGCGCGGCGGCCAGCGGCGTGACCGTCAGCGGGGCGCGACCGGCGGCCAAGCGCCACAGGGCCACGGCCCGCTGTTCGCTGATCTCGGAATGCGGCGACAGGCGCTGGAACGGAAGCACGTCGAAGGCCGGCAGCAGTTGGGGGCCCGAAAGGCCCCGCGAGCGGGCGACCAGTTCGAAAAAAGACGCGACGAGCTCGGTCAGTGTTTCGGCTTCCTGGGGAGTGGGGGTCACCAGCACCACGGGGCGTTCGGCGGCCTCCCAGAGAAGAACGGCGTAGAGCGCCTTGGCGGTGGGCACCAGGCCGGAAAGGCGGTGCGGGCCGTTGCGCCCCGCGGCCAGCTCGCGCAGTACCTCCTGGAAAGCCGGGTGGCGGCCGAGGCTGTGCAACAGTTCGCGTGCGGCGGGGTGCGTCAAGGGGTCCGCTGCAGGATTTCTTCGACGATGCCGGTGGTGGAGTAGCCGGGCTCCAACGGCAAGGCCAGCACCTCTCCACCGGCGGCCTCGACTTCCTCGCGGCCGGCGATCCAGTGGGCCCAGTCGGCCCCCTTCACCAGCACGTCCGGCAAGATGGCGGCGATGAGTTCGCGAGGTGTGTCTTCGTCGAAAGTGGTCACCGCATCCACGCACTGGAGCGCGCAGGCCAGCGCCACCCGGTCGGCTTCAGGGATCAAGGGCCGGGTGGGGCCTTTCAGGCGCCGGACGCTCGAGTCGGTATTCAAGGCCAGAACGAGAACGTCCCCGAGCGACCGAGCTGTTTCGAGGAGTCGGATGTGTCCGGGGTGGAGGATGTCATAACAGCCGTTGGTGAACACCACGCGACGGCCCTCTTGTTTCCACCGCCAGCGGGCGGCGGCCAGTTCGGCGCGATGGTAAAAGACTCCCACTGCCGGAAAGCCTCTTGCACTCCGTGGCTTACGCGCTACCTCTTATAATGGTAGCGAAGCAGCAGATTTCCGCGGCGCTCGACCGAGCCAATGCCCACCTACTACGATATCCTCGGCGTCCCGTACGACGCCGGCCAACCGGAGATCCGCCAAGCCTTCCGCCGCTTGGCGCGGCAGTTGCATCCGGATGTGGGGGGCCAAGTCTCGAGCGAACGGTTCTCGGAGCTGACCGAGGCCTACCGTACGCTGATCGATCCGCAGCGGCGTCGGCGCTACGACGAGACGCTCTTCGGCCAGCGCGTGACCGTGCGTAAGGAGGCCCGGCCAGGCCGATTCCCCCAGGCCCTATGGGTCTATCGGCCGCCCGGCCCGAGCAGCCCCAGCGGATCCGGCCATGGCGGTGAGATCGTCTTCGGCGGCCGCTCCGGGCGTCAAGGCTTTTCCTTCGTTTTGTGGCGGCTCGGTTAGCCCGCATCGGAGCGGGGCCGCACGATGACCTTCGGACGGACGAGCGAAGATTCGCTGGAAGCGCTGCGACGGCTTCGTGACGAAGCCCGTCGGCGGGGCGACGAGACGCTAGCGGTCATTCTGACCGGAGTGGAGTTGTACGCCTCGCTGGGGCGCGAATTCGAGCTCCTCGAGATGATGAAAAAGTTCGCCGATGAAATGAAGGAAGTCATCGAGCAGACCCCGACGGTCGAGGAGTTGCGACGACTGTACGAGACGGAAGGGCCGCCCGTGGAGACAAACCAACTGGACGGCGGAGCAGCGTGACCGTCGCGGGCGTCATGAGCGGCACGTCCCTGGACGGGGTGGACGTGGCAATCATCGACCTCCGCGGCCCGGGGCGGTGGACGCTGCGAAGTTTTTCGAGCACGCCTTACCCGCCGCGGCTGCGGGCTGCGCTGCTGGCCGTCTCCAATGCCCCCACCCACACGGCCGAGATCGCCCGGCTGCATTTTCTCCTCGGTGAGGTTTACGCTGACGCAGTGCGGAAAGCCTGCCGCAAGGCGGGACTGGGGCTCCGACAGCTCGACCTGATCGCCTGCCATGGCCAGACCATCTTCCACCAGGGGGATCCCGTGCGTTTCCTGGGACGGCCCATCGCCAGCACGCTCCAGATCGGCGAGCCGTGCGTCATCGCCGAGCGGACGGGCGTTCCGGTGGTGGCCGACTTCCGGCCGCGCGATATCGCCGCGGGAGGAAAAGGCGCCCCATTAGTCCCCTTCGTGGACTACTGGCTGTTCCGCCACCCGCGGCGCGGCCGGGTGGCGTTGAATCTGGGCGGTATCGCCAACCTCACCGCCTTGCCGCCCGGCGCGACACTCCAAGACGTGATCGCCTTCGACACCGGTCCTGGCAACATGGTGATCGACGCCCTCGTGCGGGAGCATACTCAAGGCCGGATGAGCTACGACCGAGACGGGCGGCTGGCTGGCCAAGGTCGAGTGGATCGGCAGCTGCTGTCGGAGTTGCTGCAAGACCCGTTTTACCGGCGCCGCCCGCCAAAAACCGCCGGGCGGGAACAATACGGCCGGGAATTCGTCGCGCGGCTGCGAGCGACGGGCCGGTCCATGACGGACTTGATCGCCACCGCGACTGCGCTCACCGCAGCGGCCGTGGCGATCGGCATCGACAGATACGTCCGGCCCCGGATGCCCGTGGACGAGCTCATCCTGTCGGGCGGCGGAGCGTTCAACCCGCGCATTCGCGCCCACCTGGCCGCCTGGCTGCCGGGGACGGCCATCGCCCTCTCCGATGATTACGGTGTACCGGCCGCCGCCAAAGAAGCGGTCGCTTTTGCGATTCTGGGATATGAGACCTGGCGGCGGCGACCCTCGAACGTCCCGTCCGCCACCGGGGCGCATCGGGCTGTGGTGTTGGGAAAGATCGTGCCCTGAGCGGTCCGGTTTCCGACACTGAGGCCTTAGTGCACAGACAGCGATACGAGCTTGCGCAGCGCGGATTTCGACGGGAAGGAGCATGGGGTTGGACTTCCACATTGCATTCGAAAAATACCAGCTGGCGAACGGGATGCGCGTGATCCTGGCGCCGGACCACTCCGTTCCAGTAGTAAGCATTTACATGATCTACGGCGTGGGAGCCCGGTGCGAGCCGAAAGGCCGGACCGGCTTTGCCCACCTGTTCGAGCACATGATGTTTCAGGGTTCCGCCAATGCGCCCAAGGGCCTGCATTTCAAACTGGTGGAATCCAACGGAGGCACCCTCAACGGCTCCACCCACCCGGATTACACCGATTACTACGAGGTGCTGCCCTCCAACAAACTCGCCGCCGGACTGTGGTTGGAGGCAGACCGCATGCGCGGCCTCGTCATCACCGAGGAGAACTTGACCAACCAGAAAGAAACCGTCAAGCAGGAGCGCCGGCTCTCCTTCGACAACCAGCCGTATGCGACGGCCATCGTCGACCATTGGCCCCAGATCGTTTTCCGCAACTGGAGCAATGCACACTCTCTCATTGGTTCTTTCGAGGATCTCGAAGCGGCCACGGTCGAGGATGTGGCCCACTTCTTCAAGACCTACTACGCGCCGAACAATGCCGTGCTCGTCCTGGCTGGGGACGTCCGTCCCGCAGAGGCGAAGGAGCTGATCGAGACGTATTTTGGGGATATCCCTCCTCAGGCCCAACCCCCGCATCCGGATCTGTCCGAACCCGAGCTCGTGGAACCTCGCACGGAAGTCTACCGGGATCCGCACGCGCAAGTGCCGGCAGTGGTCATCGGCTACCCCGGGCCGGTCCGCCGCTCGCCGGATTATTACGCCCTGGCGATGCTGGATGTGTTGCTGACGGGAGGAGAAAGCTCCCGCTTCCAACAGCACCTCGTGAAGGGCAAGCAATCGGTCGTCCAGTTCGAGGCCAACCTGGGCTGGCCGTTCGCCAGCTCCACCGACTACAAAGATCCCGGCCACTACACGATGTTCTTGTTGCACGATCCGGCGATCCCGGGAGGGGAGGTCGTCGAGCAGGCCCAGGCGGAAGTGGACGCGATCCGCAAGCACGGGGTAAGCGAAGCGGAGCTCGACCGGGCCCGCACCTTTTTCCGGGCAACCCGGGTCAACCAGTTGCAGAGTTCGTTGCGGCGGGCGATGCTGCTCGGCCAGTACGAGCTGCTCGACGGAAATCCGGGCTGGATCAACACGGAGTTGAAGGAGTTCTTTCGGGTGACGCCGGAAGACGTGTGCGCCGCGGCGGCGAAGTACTGCGTTCCGGAACGGCGGTTCGTCCTGGAAATCGTGCCGGCTCGAGCCGAGTGGGCGCAGGAGCCGCAAGCGACCGGCTCGGCGCCCTAAAGCTTGCCCCTTTCACTACGACCATGACCCGCGCCTCTCGGACTCTCGACCGCACCAAGCCGCCAGAGACGCCGCCACTGCCGGCGTTTCGCTTGCCGTCCGTGTATGAGACGGAGCTGCCCAACGGGTTGAAAGTAATGCTCGTGGAGGACCACCGCCTGCCTCTGGTAACGCTGCGCTTGGGATCCCCCGCGGGATCCAAGTTCGATCCCGCCGAGCGCCCGGGACTGGCAGAAGCTACTGCGGCGCTCCTCACCGAAGGGACGGCGACGCGTACCGCCCGGCAGCTGGCGGAAGAGGTTGCGGCGATCGGCGGCACGCTCGATGCCAGCGCCGGCCCGGACTCGTTGGTCCTCGGCGGCAGCGCCTTGGCCGAGAATCTGGCCAAGCTCTTGGAGCTGGCGGCGGATGTCACGCTTCGCGCAAGCTTCCCCGAGGAGGAGATCCGCATCTATCAGAAGAAGCGGCAACAGGAGCTGCGCGCCGAACGCGCCCAGGCAGCCTACTGGGCCGACGAGAAGATCGCGGAAGCGGTCTTCGGCTCCCATCCCTACGGGCGACTGAATCCGACGCCGGAATCCCTGGCAAAGCTGGACCGCGAGGGGGTGAGCGAATTCCGCGACCGGATGCTCGCTCCGAACGGGTCGGTGTTGATCCTGTTGGGGGCGCTGCCGTCACGCGACGAAACGCTGCAGCGGATCCGCCAACACTTCGGCGGCTGGGAGCCCCGCGAAATCCCGCCGCCCCCGCCGCCCCGCTTTCCTGCGCCACGCCGCGCGCTGATCCTGGTCGACCGAGGCGGGTCGGTGCAAGCCGACGTGCGCGTGGGCCAGCTGGCCGTGAATCGAAAACACCCCGACTACTTCCCCTTGGTCGTAGCGAGCACCCTGCTCGGAGGCGGCGCCAGTTCGCGCCTCTTTCTGAATCTGCGGGAAAAGCGAGGCTTCGCCTACGACGCGCACACGACCCTGCAGCCCCGGAAAGACGCAGGGTTGTTCGCCGTGGTGACCCAGGTCCGCAACGAAGTGCTGGAGCCCGCTCTCGCGGCCGTCTTGGAGGAAATGGACCGCCTGGGCGCAGAGCCGGCCGGAGAAGAGGAATTGGCAGACGTGAAAAACTATTTGAGCGGCATCTTCGTGCTCGGCCTGGAAACCCAAAACGGATTGGCCAATCAACTGGCCACGGTCAAGCTGATGGAGCTGCCCGGGGACTATCTGGAGACGTACACGGATCGCATCCAGGGGGTGAGCGCCGACCAGGCAGGGGCGGCCGCGGGCCAGTACATCCGTCCGGACGATGCGAGCATTGTGGTCGTGGGAGACGCCTCCCAAATTTTGAAGGCGGTGGAGAAATTCGGCAAGCCGACGGTGATCAAAGCGGAATGAAGCTAGTTTCCTCGCGTGAGCGCTACCGCTGTCCCATCTTTTGGGTGACCGAAGACGTGGCGGTGGATCCGGATGGTTTTGAGATCCGCCGCTCGATCGTCCAGCATGGCGGTTCCGCGGTGATGATGCCGCTGGACCGCCGGGGCCGGATTCTGTTGGTGCGGCAATACCGGCTCCCTGCGCGGAGGCGCTTGTGGGAACTGCCCGCCGGACGAGTCGACCGAGGCGAGAGCCTGCTGGCGGCCGCGCGGCGCGAGTTGGCGGAAGAGACCGGTTACCGGGCGCGAAAGTGGCGCAAGCTGATTTCCTTTTTCGTGAGCCCCGGCTATGTCGCCGAGCGCATGACGATCTTTGTGGCGACGGACTTGACGGCGGGACCAGCCACCCCCATGGAAGACGAACGGATCGAGCACCGCTGGTTCACCCGCCGCGAGATGGAGGCCATGATCCGCAAAGGGCGAATCGTCGACGCCAAGACGATCCTCGGTTTCCTGGTCTGGGAGCGCTACGGGTTGCGGAGGCGCGGCCGTCGATGAGCTGGCGGGTGTGGTTGGCGGATTCGACCATGCACAGCGTAGCCGCCACCGTTGCCCTCGTGCTGGTCATTCTGGCGCTCCGGCTGGTGTTGCGGCGCTGGGTGCTGCGGCATGTGAGGCAGCCGGAGTTGCGGCTGCGCTGGCTGGCCAACCTTCGCAACGGGTTGCTGTTGGCGCTCTTGCTCGGCTTGGTGCCGATCTGGGTGCAGGAGCTCCGGACCTTCGCCGTGTCCCTCGCTGCCGTAGCCGCGGCCTTCGTGCTGGCCACCAAAGAGCTGATTCAGTGCGTCAGCGGCGCGGTGCTGCGCGCGACAGGAAACGTCTTTTCGATCGGTGACCGCATCGAGATCGGCAACCACCGGGGCGACGTCATCGACTACACCGTGCTCACCACGACGATCCTCGAGATCGGCCCCGGGCGGGCCTTTCACATGCACACCGGACGCACCATCACCTTCCCGAATAGCATCCTGCTGACCACCCCGGTGGTCAACGAGTCCTCCCTGGAGCAATATGTCGTGCACGTGTTCTCGGTGCCCCTGCGGGCCGACGAAGACTGGCGCCGGGCCGAGCAGGTACTGCTCGAGGCGGCGATGGCGGAATGCGGCCCGTTCCTGGACGAAGCGCGGCGTCACATGGCGCGGCTCGAAGAGACACACGGCTTCAGCAGCCCATCGCCCAATCCCCGCGTAGCCGTCCAGCTTGCCGATCCCGGTACGGTGCACCTTCTGGTGCGCGTGCCCGCTCCGATCGGGCGGCAAGGCCGAGTGGAGCAGGCGATCCTGCGGCGGTTCCTCGAGCAGTTCTACGGCGCCGGCCGGTCTCCGCAGCCGGCCCCCGCGGAAGTGGAATGACGAGCGCCCCTCCGAGACCGCGACAAGTCACCGTCATCGGCGATTCCGATCCGCCAGCGGCCACCGTGCAAGCGGCCGAGCGTGTGGGGGCGATGCTGGCCCGGCTCGGCCTGACGCTCGTCACGGGGGGCTTGGGCGGCGTGATGGAGGCGGCCAGCCGCGGGGCCAGAAGCGCGGGCGGGCTCGTCGTCGGAATCCTGCCGTCACACCGGCTCGAAGACGCCAATCCCTGGTGTACCGTGGTCGTGCCCACGGGCCTGGGCCACGCGCGCAACGCACTGACGGTGCTGGCGGCGGACCTCGTCATCGCCCTCGGCGGCGGCGCGGGGACGCTTTCGGAAATCTGTTTCGCCTGGATTCACGGACGCCCGATTCTTCTGCTGGAGGGCTATGGCGGATGGTCGGACCGACTCGGCGGCGCCCCCTTGGACCACCGCGGTACTTCGCGCCTCCAGGTGTGTCGTTCTCTGGAAGAGTTGGAGCACGTCCTCGCCGAGACCTTGAGAGGACGAGCTGGGTAGCTCGCTGCGGTTCACCTCGGCGGTCCGGGCATCCGCGGTATACTGCCCGCACCGGAGGAGCAAGATGGCAGTCACGCGGCGGGAATGGATGACCGGAATCGCCTTGGGTGCGACGGCGATGCGCGCGCCCGCTTCGGACCGGAAGGTCCGAATCGGCGTGGTCGGCGGCCGCTTCGGCGCAACCTTCCAGTGGCACCTGGATCCGGACTGCGAAGTCGTCGCGGTCTGCGATATCCATCCCCAGTGGCTGCGGCGGCTCCAGGACGTCTACCGCTGCCCCAACGCGTATCGCAACTTCCGCGAGATGTTGAAGCATCCGGGAATGAATGCCGTGGCGATTTTTACGCCGGCGCCGTTGCACGCCTGGATGACGCTCGAGTCGCTGAAGGCGGGCAAACATGTCATGTGCGCCGTGCCGGCGGGCCTTTCGGTCGAGGAGTTGGAACGAATTCTCGAAGCAGTGAAGCGGACCGGCCTGAAGTACATGATGGCGGAGACCAGTTACTATCGGCCCGAGATCATGACCTGCATGGAGTGGGCGCGCGAGGGCCGCTTCGGGACGATTTTCTACTCGGAGGCCGAATACCATCACGAGGGCCTGATCGCGCTGATGTTCGACGAGCGCGGACTGCCCACTTGGCGCCACGGCTTTCCGCCCATGCTCTATCCGACCCACTGCACGGGCATGATCGTTCCGGTGACCGGTGAACGGCTGGTAGAGGTGCAGGCCATCGGCTGGGGTGACGGCCATGAGGTGCTGGCGACGAACGCCTACCAGAATCCCTTCTGGAACACCACGGGCTTTTTCAAGACCTCGGGCGGGCACTCGTGTCGGATCTCGGTCTTCTGGCACGTGGCGGCCGGCGGCACCGAGCGCGCACAATTTTTCGGCGACCGCCTCTCTTTCATCATGGAGCGCCCCGAGGGAACGCCCAACACGGTGGTACGCATCGCCAAGGAAGGCAAAACGGTCCTGGACGCCAACGGGTACCCGGTCGGCGAGGTCACCATCGAGAAATTCGACCCGCCGGACCACTTCGAGAAGTTGCCGCCGTCGATGCGCGTCAAGACGGGCCACGGCAACTCGCACACCTTCCTGACTCACGAGTTCGTCCGCTCGATCGTCGAGGACCGCCACCCCTCGGTGAATATCTGGGAAGCGATCGCCTACACGCTGCCGGGGATCGTGGCGCACCAGTCCGCGCTGCGGGGCGGCGAGCCGATGAAAATTCGCGACTACGGGCGCGCGCCCAGCTGAGAACATGCATCGCCAGGGCAGCGCTGGCGCCGCATCGGGTTCCGTGGCGGAAGGCTAACCCGTGAGGCGGAACTCCTCGGCCAGTAAAAAGGCGATCGCCTTTCGCGCCGCCGCGCCTCGGTGGCTCACGGCCAACTTCTGTTCCGGCGCGAGTTCAGCGAAGGTAGCGCCCAACGGCGGGTAAACGAAAAGCGGATCGTAACCGAAACCATTCGCTCCGCGGGGCTCGTGGGCGATCACCCCGGAGACTTCTCCGTCGAAAGTGCCGATAAGGCGTCCGGCTTTGGCCAGCGCCACCACGCAGACGAACGACGCGGCTCGGTCCGAGACGCCGGAGAGTTGTTCGAGCAGCAGGCGATTGTTGTCTTCGTCGGTGGCGTTCGGACCGGCGAAGCGGGCCGACAGGACCCCCGGCCGGCCATCGAGAGCGGGCACGACCAGCCCGGAATCGTCCGCCAGGATGAGGCCCGAAACGAGGGAACTGTAGTGGAGCGCTTTCTGGATGGCATTCTCCTCGAAGCTGCGGCCCGTTTCCGGACAGCGGGGCAATGCCTCCAGCCCGGGCAGGGGGAGCAAGTCGAGGCGCCCTAGCGCGAACTGCTCGGCGGCGCGTCGAAATTCGCGCAATTTGCCCGGGTTGGTGGTCGCGCAATAGACCGTCACGGAAGCTCGAGGATCTGCCTCTGGATCTCGATCAAGCGCTGGATCGAGCGGCGCGCCAGCTCGAGGAGCTCCGCCAGACGCGCGTCGGCGAAGGGCTGCTGTTCCGCCGTGGCCTGGACCTCCACATATTGGCCGGATCCGGTCATCACGACGTTCATGTCCACTTCCGCGCGGGAGTCTTCCTCGTAGGTCAAGTCCACGAGCGCCTGTCCGTCGACCACCCCGGCGCTGATCGCGGCCACATAGTCTTTGAGCGGCGGGCGTTTCACTGCTCCGAACTGCACCAGCTGGCGGACGGCGAGCGCCAGCGCGACGAATGCGCCCGTGACCGAGGCCGTCCGCGTCCCTCCGTCGGCCTGAAGCACGTCGCAGTCCAGAATGATCGTCTGCTCGCCGAGAGCCTCCAGATCCACCACGGCGCGCAGCGAGCGCCCGATCAGGCGCTGGATCTCGTAGGTTCGTCCCGAGAGCCGACCCTTGGCCGATTCCCGGGGCGTGCGCGTCACCGTCGAGCGGGGCAGCATCCCGTACTCCGCGGTGACCCAGCCCCGTCCGCTGCCGCGCAGCCACTGCGGCACCGTAGGTTCCAGCGTGGCCGCGCACACCACCCGCGTGTTGCCCACCTCGATGAGAGCGGACCCTTCCGCCGTTTTCAGGTATCCGGGTTCGATCCGAACCGGTCGCATCTCGTCGGGAGCGCGGTGGTCGGCACGCATGGTTCAACCCGATTGCAGAATCGAGTAGAACAACAGGGAAAGCAGCGCCATGCCGCTCACGAGCAAGATCAGGCAGGGAATGGCGCTCAAAGCCGATCGCGGTTTGGCTTTTTTCTTCGCTTTCGCCGGTTTGAACTTTCCCATAACTTCGGGCTTGTGGTACGGCGCTGCCGGGCACTCGAGACCGAGTCGGCGAACGGCACGTACTCTTTGTAGCACAGCGGACTCCGCCCCAGGGCGGCGGAGGCGGTAGCTGCTGCGGTACCCCGAAACGAGCGCGCCCGGCTGGGCGTATCGTAAAGAGATAAGAGACGAAGGTCAACGAAAGAGGAAGAAAGCGATGAAGGCCAGAATCGCGGCTCTGTTGATGACCCTGGCGGTGTGCATCAGCGCGCCGGTTGCGGCGCAGCCCAAGCAGTTGAAGCCAGGGTTCAACCTGTTCAGCAAGGAGCAAGACATTCAGCTCGGACGGGAGGCGGCCAAAGAGATCGAGAAACAAGTCCGGCTGCTCGAGCATCGTCAAATCAACGACTACGTCGAGCGGCTGGGCCGCAAACTTGCCTCGCGGCCAGAGGCGGACCGGTATCCGTACTCGTTCAAGGTGGTCGACCACAAGGAGATCAACGCCTTCGCTCTGCCCGGCGGCCCGATCTATCTGCACACGGGTGTGATCCTGGCCGCGGAAAACGAGGCGCAGCTGGCGGGGGTGCTGGCTCATGAAATCGCGCACGTAGCCCTGCGCCACGGCACCAACCAAGTGAGCAAAGCGAAACTCGTGCAGTTGCCGGCCATGCTAGCGAGTTGGGTCATTGGCAGCGAATCGCTGCTGAGCCAGCTCGGGCAATTAGGCATCGGATTGGGAGCGAATTCGCTGCTATTGCGGTTTTCGCGCGAGGCCGAGCGCGATGCGGACCTGCTCGGGGCGCGCATCATGGCCGGGGCCGGGTACAACCCCATCGAGATGGCGCGGTTCTTCGAAAAGCTGGAGTCCGGCAAAGGTTGGCGCGCGCCGCAGTTCCTCTCGAGTCACCCCAATCCGGGCAACCGCCGCCGAGCCGTGGAAGAGGACATCCGCTATCTGCCGCCACGGGAGTACCAAAGCAACAGTCCGGAGTTCGCCACAATTCAACACCTGGTCCGGCAGATTTCGCAAGGGGCCGGGCGGTAGACGTGAACCCGACTGGCGCCGGCCACCGGAGCCGCTACGAAGCCGTCCTCTTCGATTTCGACGGGGTGCTGGCCGACAGCGAGCCGCTCCACTACGCCTGTTGGAGGGAGATCCTCGCCGAAAAGGGGATCCGGTTGGACTGGGAGACCTACCAGCGCTTCTGCATCGGCCGTCACGACCGGCACATGGTGGAATTTTTCTGCTCGCTGAAGCATCCGCCGGCAGCCTTCGAGGAGTTGTGGGCGGAGTACGAACGCAAGCGGCGCCTGTTTGCGGCGCGCGTGGCGGCTACGCCGCCGATTCCTCCGGAAACGGCAGAGCTGGTGAAATCGCTCCATCCTCTGAAGCTCGCGGTGGTGACCTCGAGCGACCGCACGGAGGTGGTTCCGGTGCTCGCGGCCGCTGGCTTGCTGTCGCGCTTCGACGTGCTGGTTTGCGGCGACGACGTGTCCCATCCCAAGCCGGCCCCCGACCCTTACTTACGGGCGCGCCAAGCGCTCGGCATCGAGCGAGGGCTCGCCGTCGAGGATTCCGAGGCCGGCGTGGCGAGCGCGAAAGCGGCCGGGCTGGACGTCGTGCAAGTCACCAGCGCCCAGGAAACGGCTCGCCGCGTGCGCGAGGCGTTGAATCGCACCGAGCTTTGAGCGAATGCGAGCCGCCCGGAAGACCGAGAAACACGTCGCGGCCAGATTCCGAGAGTGCCGCACGCGGGCTGGGCGTTATCCCCGCCGGATCTGCCGGAACACGCGCAGCAAGTTCTCGCCGAGGAATTTGCGAATGCGTCGCTCGCTCCAGCCGCGGCGCAGCATCGCCTCCGTCAGAAGCGGCAAGTCGCGCACGTCGCGGATCCCGCGCGGCGGGGTGGGACCGCCGTCGAAATCGCTTCCCAGCGCCACGTGGTCTTCGCCCACCACCGAGATGGCGTATTCGACCACCCCGAGCCAATCGTCTACCGACATCAGCACTTCGTCCGGCGCGGGAGGGCCTACCATCGGAAACTTGGGCGCAACCAGACGGTCGATTTCCTCGATCGTGAGGCGTTTGTGTTCCTCGCCGACGTGGCGGGTGTCCCAGAAGGCGCGGCCCTCCTGTTGCAGGCTCCACTCGAAGAACCGGCGGCTGTGAAAGGAATTGCCGATATGGAAGCCGATCACGCCGCCCCGCGCGGCGAGCTTTCGCAGAAGCTGGTCCGGCAGGGTGCGAGGAATGTCATTGAAGCGCCGCAGCCCGTGGTGGGTGGCCACGACGGGAGCGGTGCTCACCTCCAGGACCTGCTCCAGGGTCTGGTCGGAGGCGTGGGAGACGTTGATGACCATGCCGAGCCGGTTCATCTCCCGGACCAAAGCGCGGCCGCGCTCGTTCAGACCGCCCCACTTGGCCGGGGCGCAGCACGAGTCGGCGAACTCGCTGGTCCAGTTGTGCGCCGCCAGCTGCACGGAGCGTAGGCCCAGGCGAAAGAGGCTGCGCAGCACGGCTGGATCGCCGTCCAGATCGAAGGCCCCTTCCAAATCCAGCACCGCTGCGATACGCCCCTGGCGATGAATGCGCTCGATGTCCGCGGCGCTCAGGGCAACTTCGATCCGGTCTCGGTTCCGCTCGATCTGCTCGCGGGCCAGATCGAGCAAGCGCAGGACCTGCTTGGTCTCGTAGCGTCCCGGATAGTACTCCTCCGGGACGAACACGGTGAAAAACAGCGCGTCCACACCGCCCTCGGCCAGACGGGGAAGATCCACCTGACCGTCCGGAGTCCGTTCGCCGATGTCGCCTCCGTGGTAGAGCTGGCGGTTGATCATGTGGACATGGGCGTCGAACACGAACGCCCTGCGGTGCAGATCAGCCGCCCGTTCGGAGACCTGCGCGGGCAAGACGAGCGCGGCGCAGAGAAGCGCAGCCAGCGCGCCTCGGCTCATGACAGCAGCTCGGAGCGCGCCCGCAGGTAGGCTTCCTGCTGGAACCGATCGAGATCCTGCTTGACGAGATTCAGCCCGAAAACGCACAGCTCGAAGGCATCCGACAGCCGGGCAAACAGCGGGGCCTCGCGTTTGTATTCGAACTGGTCGAAGCAGGCGACGATGCGGTAGGACTCTTTGCCGGCCTTGACATAATCGATGAACGCATCCAAGCGGAGACCCCGGCGCGGCAGCGACGCCACATATTCGGGGAACAGACCCGTCAAAAACAGGGTGTAGTCGCCGATGTGTTTGCGCACTTCCCGCTCGCGATCGAAGGAAGCCGCTTCCAGCAGCGGATGCGACTCGACCAGCATCTCGCCCACCTCCTCCAGGCGCTTGCCGCGAGCGTTGCGGATCTTATAGAGGTTCTTGACGTGGACGAATTCCGTCAGCAGGTTGGTGACGTAATCGGCGATCTGGCTGTCGCGGACTTGTGCGTCGTCGTACAGCCGCTTCCACACCAAGCTCGCGAACAGCTTGCGCAACGGATGGTCGGCGCTAATGTACATCGGCCACCCTCCGCATCGGCGATCCTGATTTCATCCTAACAAGCTAAGGCCGCCTCGCGGATCTCGAGGCGATCCGCGCTCCCCGAAGACCGCACACCCCAAGCCCTAAGCCACAGGTGCGCTAACGCCAAAGGCGAAGGCGCACTAATCATATCCCTTCAGCCTGCGGATCCAAATGTTGCGGTAACGGACCTTGGTGTCATGGTCCTGAAGCGCCAGCGGTTCCTCCGGACCGTGGGGCGCATAGGTTCCCACTACCCGGTGCGCCATCCGTCCAATGATCTGTTGGCGGTGATGCACCAGCACGCCGTTGTAGAACACCGTCACGTAGGCGGGCCGGACCAGCTTGTCCCCCTCGAAGCGTGGCGCTTCGAAGACGATGTCGAAACTCTGCCACTCGCCGGGTCGCCGCGCCGGGTTCACCAGCGGCGGCCACTGGCCGTAGATCGCCCCAGCTTGCCCGTCGGCGTAGGTCGGATTCTCCCAGGAATCGAGCACCTGGATCTCGTAGCGGCTCATCAACAGCACGCCGCTGTTGCCCCGCCACTGCCCCGAGCCGTCAATCTCGGCGGGAGCGGCCCACTCGACGTGAAGCTGGCAGTCGCCGAATTTTTCTTTGCTGATGAGATCCCCGGTGCCGCCCACAACCTCCATGTAGCCGTTCTCCACCTTCCAGCGTGGCGGCACGAGTTTGCCGCGCTCGTTTCCGCGCCCGCGCTGCACCCACTGGGACAAGTCTTTCCCGTCGAACAGCACGATCGCGTCCGAGGGGGGATCGCCCCAGCGTGCCCCGGGCGTCACCACGGGCGGGTGTGGCCGGTGCAAGTCGTGGACGCGCCACTTCTGGCCCGGCAGCGCGGGCGTATCCTCGTACCCCGGTGGCGAGGTCCGCTCGCGGGACCGCTGCTGGCACCACAGCAGCGCCCCTGCCGCCACGGCGGCACAAACGGCTGCCAGAAGCAGTTTTCCACCGAGCTTGCGCTCTGGCATCTCTGCTCTCCTCCCGAACAACGTGCCAGCATAGCAGAACGCTAGCGCAGTGTTACGCTGGTTTTCTCGCTCATGCCGCACCACGTGCTCATGGTCGCCTCCGAGGCCGCTCCCTTCGTGAAAACTGGGGGCCTAGCCGACGTCCTCGGCGCCCTGCCACTGGCGTTGCACTCGCTAGGCGAAGACGTGGCCGTGGTGCTGCCGCGCTACCGGAACGCGGACGCGGCAACCGGCGAGCGGCTGTGGACGGGCCATCCCGTCTGGCTGGGCGGCGTTTGCTACCCCGTGGATATTTGGCGGGCCTCGCGTTCCGGCGTCCCCTACTACCTTGTGGATTGTCCGCCACTGTACGCGCGCGAGGGTTTGTATACCGACGCGGCGGGCCGCGACTTTCCGGACAACCACATCCGCTTCGCTGTCCTCTGCCGGGCCGCGATCGCCCTGGCCCGCCATCTGGTGCGCCCCCGCATCTTTCACTGCCACGACTGGCAGGCCTCCCTGGTTGCCGTCTACCTGCGCACCCTTCTGGCGGGAGATCCCACGCTGATGACGTCCAAGATCCTGCTCACCATCCACAATATCGGCTACCAGGGCCTCTTCGAGCCGGCGATCTTGCCCGAAATCGGGCTGGACGCGACTCTTTTCCACATCAACGCCTTGGAGTTTTACGGCCGGGTGAATTTGCTCAAAGGCGGCATCGTATTCAGCGACGCCATCAACACGGTCAGCAAAACGTATGCTGCAGAGATCCAGACGCCCGAATATGGATGCGGCCTCGACGGCGTGCTTCGCGCCCGCGCCGGGCGGCTCTACGGGATTCTCAATGGCGCCGACTACACCGAGTGGAACCCCGAAACCGACCCCTTTATCGCGGCTCGTTACTCCGCCTCCGATCTGAGCGGCAAGCGCCTGTGCAAGCGGGATCTCATCGCCCTCGTCGGCCTGCCGGACGACGCTATCGAACGGCCCCTCGTCGGCATCGTCTCGCGCTTCGTCGGCCAGAAAGGCTTCGACCTGCTCGAGGAAGTTGCCGCCGAGCTGCTCCAGATGGACCTGTCTTTGGTCGCCCTCGGCACCGGCGAGCCGCGCTACGAGCAGCTGTTCCGCGACTTGGCCGCTGCCTGCCCGTCCAAGGTCGCCGTGCGCATCGCCTACGACAACGTCCTGGCCCACAAAATCGAGGCCGGCGCCGACATCTTTCTCATGCCCAGCCGTTACGAACCTTGCGGGCTCAACCAGATGTACAGCCTGCGCTACGGAACGGTGCCCGTCGTCCGCGCCACGGGCGGTTTGGATGATACCATCGATGAGAGCACCGGCTTCAAGTTCAAGGAATACACAGGTCCGGCGCTGCTCCGGGCCCTGCGCGAGGCCGTGGCCGCATGGCACGATCCGGGCCGGTGGCACAGCCTGATCCAAAACGGAATGCGCCGGGATTTTTCCTGGCTCGCCTCCGCCGCCGAATACCAGGCGCTGTACCGCACCTTGGAGGGCTGAATCTTTTCGGCCGCGGCTTCATCTTAAGCTAAAGGAATCCGATGTAAGAGGGAGACAGGAAACAGACCATGGCTGGCCCGAACTTGTTGACGCTGACGGATGCAACCTTCGACCGCGAGGTCCTCAACTCCGACGTGCCCGTGTTGGTGGACTTCTGGGCGGAATGGTGCGGACCGTGCCGCATGATGGAGCCCACCATCGAGGCCATCGCGGCCGACTACGCCGGCAAGGTCAAGGTGGGCAAGCTGAACGTAGACGACAACGGCGCCACGGCCATGCGCTTCAATATCCGCGGCATTCCCACGCTGCTGTTGTTCAAAGGCGGCCAAGTCGTCGACCAGCGGGTGGGCGCGGTCGGCAAGTCCGAAGTTCAAAAGATGCTCGACGCCCACTTGACCTGAGCCGCCCTCGTCGAGCTGCCACCTCCCAGCTAGCCGCGAGCCCCTGCCGTCACCACGGAGCGCACTGCCTGGAGCGCGCCGGCGAGCGCATCGCGGTATACGGCCACGTCGCTGCCGAAAGAAAGCATCGAGAACCCCAGCGCGAGCCACTCCCGCGCTTGCTCCAAACTTCCCGGCTGAATTCCCGCTGCTTTACCGTACGTTTTCGCGGCGGCCACCACGGCCGCTAGCGCGTCGACAAACCTCGGATGGGTGAACTCGCCGGGAATCCCCATGGATTGGGTCAGGTCGAAATGGCCCACCCAGAGCACGTCCACGCCCTGGACCGAGGCGATCTCGTCGGCGTTCTCCAACCCCAGCACGGACTCGATCTGACAGAGAACCATCGTTTGCTCGTTGGCCTCCCGGAAGTAGGAGACTGGGTCGGGCAGCACATAATCCGTGTGGGCCACGCCCAAGCCGACCCCGCGCCCCCCGAGCGGCGCGTACTTGGCGGCCCGCACCACGGCGCGCGCTTGCTCGGCGCTTTCCACATTCGGAACCATCACGCCGAGGGCGCCGGCGTCCATCACGCGCGCCACGAAGTGATACAAGCCTTGGGGCACCCGGACTAAAGGCGTAACAGGCGTGGCGTGGAACCACGCCAGCAGGTCCGCCACCCGTTCGAGATCCATGCCGCTGTGCTCCATGTCGACGAGCGCGAAATCCGCGCCAGCGGCCTCGAGAATTTTGGCGATACCGCGCGTGCCGAACTCCGAGATCATGTGACCCACTGGCACCGCGCCCTGCTGAAGCAGTTGCCGTACCCGGTTCGGTTTCATCGAGTTGCCTCCGCACGTCGCCGAGAGGCCAGTTTCGCCTGAAATCCCGGACGTTCGAGCACCTCGCGGTTGAGCAAGCCGGGCGGCGCTTCGCCCCGGGCCACCGCCAGAATGTTGCCGCAGGCCTCCGCGCCGACTTCTCGGATGAGCTCTTCGGTCCACGCCAGGGCGTGCGGCGTCAGAATTACGTTGTCGAGGTTCCGCAACGGGTCGTCCTTCGGGGGAGGCTCGGTGGCGTACACGTCGATGCCGGCTCCGGCGATCCAGCCCTCCTTCAGGGCCCGCACGAGCGCGTGCTGATCCACCACGGCGCCTCGAGCCGTATTCACCAACCAGGCGGACGGTTTCATCCGCCTCAGCTCCGGCTCGCCGATCATCCCGCGCGTCTGCTCGTTCAGTGGAACATTGATCGCTACGATGTCGCTTTCGCGGAGAATCGTGTCCAGATCCGTGAGCTCGATACCGGAGCCCTCCAGCTGTCCGGGGTCGACGTACGGATCGTAAGCCAACAGCCGCCGGAACCCTAGGGGCCGAGCCAGACGAAACAGCTCGCGAGCGATGTTGCCGCAGCCCACTGAGCCGAGAGCCAACGCGTCCAGATTCCGTCCCAGGCGCGATAAGTTCTCGCGCCAGCGTCCGCTCCGGACCAGCCGGTCCTGCTCCATCAAGTTCTTGGCCAGCGCCAGGATGAAGGTCAGAATCGCTTCGGCGACCGGTCGCCGTACGGCGTTGGGCGCGAGCGCCAGCGCCACGTCGGCCTGCGTCAGGGCGGCCACGTCGATCGTGTCGTAACCGACGCCCCACCGCGCCACGAGCGCAAGCCGCCGGACGCCCCGCAAGCTCTCCGCCGTGATGCGCAGCCCCAAGGCGAGAATGGCGTCGAAACAGTCGAGCGCCTCCGGCGTGGCCACTTTGCCGGGCTGCTCGGGCATCGGCCCCACTTCGAGGTTCGCCCCACAGAGGTGTTCTTCGACCACGGCTTCGAACTTGCCTTTCAAATCGGCATAGAAGTCGGGACTGATGCCGACACGGAAGGGTGGATTCATACCTCGTGGTGCTAGCATAGAAGCCGTGGTCCGCACAACCGTGTATCTGCCATCGGAACTGACAGTGGCGCTTCGCCGCCTGGCGGAGGCCACCGGCCGCTCCCGGGCGGATTTGATCCGTGAAGCGCTGGTTCAGTATGTCCAGCGGGCCCAGGTGCCACCGCCGGTCCGCTTCGGCCGTTACCGGAGCGGCCGGTCGGACATCTCCGAACGCGCCCGGGAACTGTTGCGCAAAGCGGCCCGGAGCCGGCGGTGGCCACGGATGCTGACACCGGGGCGATTGACGCTCTAGGTCGGCGCGCCGGACTCGCCGGTCTGCCGTCAAGACCCAACTTTGCGGGCCGAGGCCAGATAGATGGCATTCAGCAGCAATTTGAACGTGCCGAACGTTTGCCCGCGAAACTGCGGACGGAAACCGAACAGCACCACGCGGCCCTGACCGTGGCTCACGTCGAGCAAAATGGGTTTGCCGAGCACGGCGCGTTCTCCCGTCACCCAGCCACTCGCCAGCAGGTCTTTGTCGGCGTACCGGACGACGGAGCGCACGGCATGCTCGCCTCGGCGGAACTCCTCGAGCAGGGCGATCTCGAAAGCATGTCCGCCCGTCGAGAACACGACCGTCTGCTCCGGCATACCGAAGGCCAACGGATGCGCGGTGTCCACCGTGGCGCGCAATAAAGATCCCGGACAGTAAAACGACGGGGCAGGGGTGCGTGCCTCGGCGGGCTCGCTCATCGCCGTGGTTCGGACTACGTTATGCACCGGAAGCGGAAAGAACCGCACGGGAAGTTCGGTAGCGTCATCGAGAGCAATCAGCGTGCCGCCCTCGCGCACGAACCGCTCCAGTTCCGCCAAGCCCGAGGGCCCGATCCCTCCGGTGTACTCCGGCCGCTGCACCGACTTGGGGTCGTATTCGTAGGGGCGGTTGCGGGGCGTGGCCGGCTCGCCGTAACGGTTGCCGTTGAGAATCGCCTCGGCGCTCAAGCTGGCGAGAAGCAACGAGTCGAAGCGGGACCGCAGCCCGCCCTTACGAAGGTCTTCGTTGTAAACGAGCTGGTAGGGAATCTTGTAGGAGTCGAGCAGCCACTGCGTCCAGCCGGTGTCGCTCGAGGCGATCCACGGCTGGTACAGCGCCACCCGAGGCCGGCGCAGTTCGTAGGCGGCTGTGGCGAAGGCCTCGACACCATCCCGACCCTCGACCAAAAACCGGCCGTCGGAAGCGCGCCGCACCCGTACGCCCCTGTCGAGCAGATCCGCCACCACCAGAAACGAGCTGTTTTCGCGGGGATCCAAGGAAGGAGCCGGCGCGGCGATCTCGCCTGCGAGTTCAAGCTCCGCCTCGAACGGCTTTTCAATGCGCTCCACGCGCACGCCCATCTGCAAGCTCAGAGTCCATCCCGTGATGTCGTACGGGCGGCGTGGGGCGCCGGAGTCGGTGCGCAGATCGGGGTATTTCTGGGGCTCGAGCAGATCCAGCAAATAGGCGCGAAATGCCTGCGCGGCGGGCAATACATAACTGCCCGCTGGGAACGGCTTGCCTTCGGCGACGAAGGGCGAACGGGCGCGCCAAACTTCCAAGCCGCCCATTTGGAGCCGCCGCAGCATCTCCACGGCGCTCGAGCGATCCCATTGCTCCGGCGGCACCACGTAGGCGAACGGCGAGCCTTTACGCCCCGCCTGGACCGCATCGCGGGCCATTTGCCAAGCCTTCAACAGGAACTGCTCCGAACGGGAGGCGGCGAAATCCAGAATGGCGAAGTCGGCCGTGAGCATGTATTCGACGGCATCCTTGAGAGCCCAACGGCCCCCCAGCCACGGGCGCGGGTAAAACACGCTCGGCTCGCGGGCGGAGAGGCCTCCGGCGAACCGTGCTGGAAAGTCCTTCGGGTCGTAAACCCGCGGCGTCGCGTAGCTCGAGCCGGCCGTCTCGGTGAGAATCCCGTGCATGTTGTGGAACGTCGCCGCCGTGCGAAGCCCGCCGTTCCACCAGGCATCGAACTGGGCGTAGGAGAGTACGCCGGATTTGCCCTCCCGGGCGAACCGCTCTTTCATGGCGGCGCCGATCAGATGGATGCCCTCGACGACCGCCGCCGGAATGTTCGGATTGAGGGGCTCCGCGTACGGGGGCACGAAAATCCGCGCCGGGAACGGAGGCGCTTGGTGCTGGTTGTACACAATCTGCGGGAACCATTCCCGGAACAGCATCCGGCCGACGTGCTGCGTTTCGGGCAGGTGGAACATGTAGTAGTCGCGGTTATTGTCATGCCCAGCGTATTTCTGATACAGGAAAGGCAGCCGGGCGGTTTCGTGCGGCGTGCCCAGGTTCCTGCGGTACCAAGCGACCACCATTTCGAGCCCGTCGGGGTTGAGCACGGGCGCCTGGATGAGGATCACGCGGTCTCGGATGCGCTGGATCTCCGCCGTCTCGCCCGTAACCAGGCGGTACGCCAAGTGGGGCGCATGTTGTGCTGGGGCGACTTCGGTAGCGTGCATGCCGGAGTCGATCCAGACGATGACCTTTCCTTCGGCGGCGAGCCCCCGCGCTTCCTCTTCCGTCGCCTGACCCAGCGCCAGGCGCCGGCTGATCTCGCGGTAGCGTTCGAGATTGCGTAAATTCGCCGCCGCAGAAATGAAGGCGACGACCATGGGGCGGCCTTCCG
This sequence comes from Bryobacteraceae bacterium, assembly GCA_025055455.1. Taxonomy (GTDB): domain Bacteria; phylum Acidobacteriota; class Terriglobia; order Bryobacterales; family Bryobacteraceae; genus JANWXD01. Next base: position 114,343 of record JANWXD010000002.1, on the reverse strand, counting down.
AGCTGCGGCCGAACTCGGTCAGCCGGATCCGGTCGCTGGCGCGCTCGAGCGCTCGAAAATAGCCGAGGATTTCCGTATACCCTGCCAGTTTGTAGTCTTCCCCAGGCTCGTAGCCGAAATGTTGCTTGGGAGTGGGAACGGCGGCGACCGCAAGCCAGGCGGCGCACGCAAGCAGCGCCAACAAGCGTCGCTTCATGTGGAACAATCTTACTATGTCCTCGCGCCGGGACTCGAAATTTCGCATCGGTCTCGTGCAGATGGCGTGCGGCGCGGATCCGGACGAGAACCTGGCCAAGGCCGAGTGGCGGATCCGCGAGGCGGCGGCGCGCGGCGCTCAAATCGTGTGCTTACAGGAGCTGTTCCGTTCGCAATATTTCTGCCGCCGCGAGGACCCGGAGCTGTTCGCCCTCGCCGAGCCGGTCCCCGGGCCTACCACCGAGCAGATGGCGCGCTTGGCCTCCGCCCTACAGGTGGCCCTCGTCGCACCGATCTTCGAACGACGGGGCCCGGGCGTCTATCACAACTCGGCAGCGGTCCTGGATGCCGATGGCACGCTGCTGGGTCTATATCGCAAGATGCACATCCCTGACGACCCGCTCTATTTCGAGAAGTTTTATTTTGCGCCGGGGGATCTGGGCGTTCCGGCATTCGATACGCGCTACGCCCGCATCGCGGTGCAGATTTGCTGGGACCAGTGGTACCCGGAAGGAGCGCGACTGGCGAGTTTGACTGGAGCCGCCGTCATCTTTTACCCGACGGCGATCGGCTGGCATCCGGCTGAAAAGCAGCACTACGGCGAGCAGCAGCGCGACGCCTGGCGCACCGTGCAGCGCGGCCACGCCATCGCCAATGGGATTTACGTGGCCGCCGTCAACCGTGTGGGCTACGAGGGGCCGCCCGGCGACGGGCTGGAATTCTGGGGCTCTTCTTTCGTCGCCGGGCCGTTCGGAGAAATTCTGGCAGAAGCGTCCGCGAGCGAGGAAGCGATCCTGGTGGTGGAGTGCGACCCCCGGCGTGCGGAGGAAGTTCGGCGCCAGTGGCCGTTTTACCGGGACCGCCGTGTGGACGCGTACGCTCCGCTGCTGCGACGCTGGCTCGATTGATGGAGCGGACGCCGTCGGCTTTCGGCTTCCGGATGCCGGCCGAGTGGGAGCCCCACGAGGCGACGTGGCTCGCTTGGCCTCACGAACGCTCCGACTGGCCCGGCAAGTTCGCGCCCATCGAATGGGTCTACTGCGAAGTGGCGCGCCATCTAACCCCGGGCGAACGAGTGCGCATCCTGGTCGAAAACCGTCAAATGGAGGAACGTGCACGGCGGCGTCTGCGCCAATCTCACGTGGAGCTGGCGGCCGTAGAGTTCTTCCACTGCTCCACCGACCGCAGCTGGATCCGGGACTACGGCCCCATCTTCGTCCGGAACGCTCGCGGCGAAGTCGCCATCACCAATTGGAAGTTCAATGCCTGGGCCAAGTACCGTAAATGGCAGCGCGACGATGCCGTCCCGGATCGTCTGGCCCGGCGCCTGAAGCTGCCGCAATGGAAGACCGGCATCGTGCTGGAAGGCGGCGCCATCGATGTCAACGGGCAAGGCCTGCTGCTGGCCACCGAGGAATGCCTGTTGAGCCCCGTGCAGGCGCGAAATCCGGGCTTGGATCGGGCCGGCCTAGAACGGGCCTTGGCGGATTTTCTCGGCGTCCGCCACGTGATCTGGCTCGGACGCGGCATCGCCGGCGACGACACGCACGGCCACGTGGACGACATCGCTCGCTTTGTCTCCCCCGACACGGTAGTGGCCTGCTACGAGCCGGACCGCTCCGACCCCAACCACGAACCGCTCGAGGAAAACCTGAGAATTTTGCGGCGCTGGCCGCTGCGCGTGGTCCGACTTCCGATGCCCGAACCCGTCTATTTCGCAGGCCAACGTTTGCCCGCTAGCTACGCGAACTTCTACATCGGCAACGCCGCCGTGCTGGTGCCGGTCTTCAACGACCCGCGCGACCGCGAGGCGCTTAGCGCCCTGGCTCGCCTGTTTCCGGAGCGCAAGGTCGTCGGGATCTACGCCCGCGATCTCGTCCTCGGCTTGGGCACGCTGCACTGCATCACCCAGCAACAGCCGGCCTCGGGCCCCGTGACCGGCGCTCAGTCCCGCTCCGGCCTATAATCGGTCTACAGAAATCCGCTCCTGGCGTGGACATGACTCGGTGCGATGTGGTCGCCTGCCCGATGGAACACCGTACGACGCCTTTTGGCGGCGTTGACGATCCTGGGGGGCCTGTCGGGCGCCTCGGGACCAGACCGCTTCGGCGTCAACATGAACGCCGGCAACCAAGCCGGAGCGCAGCGCAACGTCTACTTGGCTCACAAGCTGGCCGACACCGGGGTGCGCTGGGCCTACGTGCCGATCATCTGGGCGTGGGCGGAGCCTTCCGAGTCGGGTTCGACTTACTGGGGACCGCGCGCGGGGCGCTTCCACGACTACCGCTGGGAGGACCTGGACGCCACGGTCCATACCCTAGCGGCCCGAGGCGTCACGATCGTATTCCAGTTGCGCTCGCAGCCCGGTTGGGCGGGGGGCTCCGGCTGCGACGTCATCGCCGGAACGCCGCACCCGTGCGGCAAGATACGGAACACGCACAAAGAAAAATTCCGGGATAATTTCTACGATTTCGCCTATCACCTCGCCTCGCGTTATCCTTTCGTGAAGTATTGGTCCATCGGCAACGAACCGAATCTGGACCTCTATTTCAGTCCCGAACCGCCGCTTCTTTATCAATCGCCGGCGGCCGAATACATGCACCTGCTGATGATTCCCGCCAGAGAAGCGATCACGAGCGTGATCCCGGACGCGGTCGTTTTCGGGCCGGAATTGTTCACCTGTTACGACCGCGGCGCCAACTGCACGCAACGGGACCGGAACTGGGGTTATCGCACGAACTGGATTCGTGACTGGGCGCGGATCCTGCTATTGAACTGGCCCGAATATTTCCCCATTTTCACCATCCCCAATTACAGCTCAGACGACGAGGGGGTCCGCAGAGCGGTCCATGCGCTCTGGAACCTCATGGTGAGCCTTGGGAGGCCGCGGCCGATCTGGACGACCGAGTTCAACTTCGGCGATGGCACCTGCCCGGGACACTCGGAGGCGCGGCAGCGCAAGATTGCGAATCTGGTGTGCAAGACCTACAAGCACATGGCTTGGGAGCGGGCGTTTTATTTCGATCTGTCCGGCAACGGGTGCTTCTCGTTGCTGATGCCCGACGACAAACCCAAGCCGTTCCTTTACTCCGCCTTCCAGGCCATCGTGGCGGGGGCGTACGAGTGCCGATGACGCGCACCCCTTCGGGTCGCGGCAAGCTGCGCCATGCCGGCACGGGGCGGTTGCCGTATAATCCCTCTGTGACCCGCCGTACCGCTCTCGGAGCGCTCGGCGGCGCCGCGGCCGCCGGATTTCCTCACATCGCTCAGCCGCAGCACCGGCGCCCTAATGTGCTTCTGGTCATGACCGACGACCAGCGCTGGGACGCCATGAGCTGCGCCGGCAATACGATCTTGCGCACGCCGAACATGGACCGGCTGGCGGCCGAAGGCGTACGCTTCGCCGATGCGTTCGTGACCAACGCCATTTGCTCGCCGAGCCGTGGAAGCATCCTGACGGGACTCTATTCCCACACGCACGGCGTGACGACCAACAGCGGCCTATCCCATTACTTTCGCCCCGGGCAGGTCATTTTTCCGGCGCTGCTCCAACAGGCCGGCTACTACACTGCCGTGCTCGGCAAGTGGCACATCGCCACGCCGCCCTGGGGCTTCGACCATTGGTGCATCCTGCCCGGCCAGGGCGCCTACATGGATCCGGTCATGATCGCCAACGGCGGCCGCGTGCGGTTCCGCGGCTACGTCGAGGACGTGATCGCCGACCAGGTGCTCGAAGCGCTCCGCAACCGGCCGAAGGACAAACCCTTCTGCGTGCTGTACCACACCAAAGCGCCGCACCGCGAATGGATTCCGGCGCCGCGGTTCGCGAAAGTGTACGAGGATGTGACCATCCCCGAGCCCCCCACGTTTCACCTGGACCTGAGCAACCGGCCTGCGGCGGTGCGCAACTCCGACATGCGGATCGCCGACATGCCGGATTTCCGCGAGCGCGGCGTGCCCGCGGATTTGCCCCAGCCGGAGAAAAAGCGCCGTAACTTCCAGGCGTTCGTCAAGAATTACTACCGGACGCTGCTCGCAGTGGACGAAAACCTCGGGCGGGTGCTCGATTTTCTCGACAAGGAGAAGCTCACCGAAAACACTCTGGTGATCTACACCGCCGACAATGGCTTCTTTCTCGGCGAGTACGGCCTGTTCGACAAGCGGTTCATGTACGAGCCTTCCATCCGCGTGCCCATGCTCGTGCGCTATCCGGCGGCGGTCAGAGGGGGGCGCGTGGACCGGCAGCACATGGTGCTCAACCACGACATCTTCCACACGATTTTGGACTACTGCGGCATCGAGCGGCCCTCGTTTACGGAGCATCACGGGATGAGCTGGCGCCCCCTCCTCGAGGGCAAGACGCCGCGCTGGCGCGACTCCTGGCTCTACGAGTACTTCGAATATCCGGCGGTGCACTGCGCCGGCAAACATCGCGGCGTGCGCACGCGGCGCTGGAAGCTGATTCATTACATTCAGGAGCCGCAGGAGTGGGAGCTTTTCGACCTGGAACAAGACCCCGAAGAGCGGCGCAATTTATACCACGATCCGGCGTACAAGCAACAGGCGGCGGATTTGACGCGGGAGCTGGAGCGGCTCCGGGACCTCACGGGCGATGACCGTTCCGAAGACGGCACGCCCCCCTTGCCCTGCACCGACCGAATGGCGAGCGGCTGATTACAGCGGGCCGCCCCGCAGCGCTACGACGCCCATCAACTGCCGGCGTAGTTCCGACTTCAGCCCCGCAGTTTCCGGCGAAGAGGCCAGGTTGCGCAACTCGCGGGGGTCATGCTCGTAATCGTACAGCTCCTCTCCCAAACGACCTTCGTCCCACAAGGTGTATCGGTAGCGCTCGGTGCGGATCGAGTAGCCCATGACGCGCCGGCCCTCGTGGGTGCGCGTGACCTGCGTCACGGCTGGCTTGTCCCATCGGGCTCCAGGATGCCGCAGCAGCGGGACAAGACTGCGACCCTGAAGACCGGTCGGCGCGCCTCTGAGCCCGCACAGTTCGGCTACCGTCGGGTAGAGATCCAGCAGCTCGACAGTCCGGCGGCAGACACCGCCTGCCGCCGTCACGCCCGCCCCACCGACGATCAACGGCACGCGCGCCGAGGCCTCGAACAGCGTCATCTTCATCCACTGTCCGTGCTCGCCCAAGTGATAGCCGTGATCGCTCCAAAACACAATCGTGGTGCGGTCGGCAAGCTGCAACCGCTCCAGGGCATCCAGCACCTTGCCGACCTGCGCATCCAGGAACGAGATAGAGGCGTAGTAGGCCCGCATCGCCTCCTTGCGCTGCCTTTCGTTCAAGCCCCAATGGGCCGGACGCGTAAAATAGGCCAGCTCCGGCGCAATGCGCATCTCTCCTTCCTCGAAGGGAATTAGCTCCACACGGTCGAGCGGGTATGCGTCGAAGTACTTCGTCGGCGCAATCCACGGCACGTGCGGTCGGTAAAATCCGGCCGCGATGAAGAACGGATCCTTGCGGTGAGCCTCGAGCAGGCGGATGGTCTCGAGCGCGACCAGGCCGTCGGTGTGCTCCTCGTCTGGAGTGGGCGAGGCATAAAAGCAGATCGCTGAGCCCAAACCCCGCTGCGGAGTGTAGTTGGTGAGCAGGGGCTCCTCCCGGGTATGGTCCACGCCGTTGGGGTTCACGGTTTCGTTCCAGGTGGGCTGGTCGTCCAGTCCGCTGGTGCCGATTTGTCCCGGTACGCCGTAATGAAAGATCTTGCCCACCCGCGCGCTGAAGTAACCGTGTCTCTGGAACAGCTGACCCAGCGTCACCGCATCCGGGATCGCCTCACGAAAATGCCTCTGGTTGTCATGGACCCTCGTCGTGTCGGGCGCCAAGCCGGTCATCAACGAGGCTCGGGAGGGATCGCAGAGCGGGAACTGGCAATAGGCGCGCTCGAAACGCACGCCCCGGCGGGCGATCCGGTCAATGTTCGGCGTGCGGACGAGCGGATGACCGTAACCACTCAGACAGGTGTTGAGATCGTCGGAAGCGATCAACAGCAGGTTTCGCTGCGGCCGCTGCGCCAAAGCCAGCGGAGCGACGGCGAGCGTGCCGAGAAATTCCCGGCGCGACAAAAGGCTCTCGAGACGGCGATTCATGGACTTGTGCCTCCGGTTCGGATTCGGGCCGGCGGCCCGAAATAGGGATACCGGTCCCAGCGGTCGTCGTCGGAAGCAGCGCGCGGGTCGCCCGTTTCCTTCATCCAGCGCTCCAGACGCGCGCGGCAATCGGCGAGCGCCGCAGCGTACTCCGGCCGCGCGGCCACGTTGTCCAGTTGCTCGGGATCTTTGCGCAAATCGTATAGTTCTTCCGCGGGTCGCTGGGCGAACGCCCGTTCGAAATAGCGCACGAAGGGGGGGTCGGTGCGCCAGTGCAAGATCCATTGCTTGCTGGGGGAGTCGTCGCAATCTCCAAAAGGCCCTACGGAATGGACCAGTTCCGGATCGCCGGCCGGCCACCGCTCGGGGCGGAAGTTGCGGATGTAGAGGAAATCGCGCGTGCGCACGGCGCGGGACGGGTAACTCAAGTTTCCCTTGCGAACCCAGGCATGGCGCTCGCGTTCGAGAAAAACGGCCTGGCGGCTCCCGGGTTTCTCCCGGCCCCCGAGCAGGCCGAGGAGGCTCCGTCCGGTCATTTCCGGCAGCGGCTCGATTCCGGCCGCCTCCAAGAACGTGGGAGCGAGGTCGGCGAGGTTGACGAAGGCGTCCACCCTCCGGCCGCCGCGGATCCGTTCGGGCCACCGCAGGGCAAGAGGCATACGGGTGCCCGAGTCGTAGAGGTTGGCCTTGGCGCGCGGAAACGGCCAGCCGTTGTCGCTGGTGATGACGACCAGCGTGTTCGCAGCGCGGCCGCTCCGCTCGATCAGCTCCAAGATCTCTCCCACTTCGCGGTCGAACCGCTGCACCTCTAAGTAATAGTCGAGAATGTCGTGGCGGACCTGGGGCAGATCCGGAAGATACGGGGGCACGGCGACCTCTTCGGGCTTCATGCCCGATCGCGCTCCCGAACCCAACTCGTACGGCCGGTGCGGATCGTGGCTTCCGAACCAGAAGCAGAAGGGCCGGTCTGCCGGCACGGTCCGGAGAAACTCGGCGAAGCTTGCAAACTCCGGCCCAGCCGGATTCCGCGCGCGGCCCCCAGCCTTGTAATCTCCCGGGCCCCAGCCTTTGCGCGTGAAGCCCACGACGTAGCCGGCCTGCTCGAGCAGATCCGTGTACACGGGAAAACGGGCCGGCAGAAAGCCCCACAGGTTGCCCCCTTCTTCCAGCCGGTGTGGCGCCTGTCCCGTGAGAATCGCGGCGCGCGACGGGGTGCAGGAAGGGGAAGCGCAAAAGGCATGAGTGAACAACACACCCTCGCGCGCCACGCGGTCGAAAACCGGAGTGCGGACCACCCGATCCCCGTAAGCGGAGGCGTGCGGATAGGACCAGTCGTCAGCGATGCAGAGGAGGATGTTCGGGCGACGGCGGGCCGCCGCACCGGCGGCCCCCCCGGCCAGACCGGCCAGGAATCCTCGCCGGCTGATATTACCGGCCTCGCGGCGCTTCCATCGCGAGGCCTTCGAGCCGTGTGACCACTCCATACCACGGCTCATTGTCATCGCGGCCCAGGACCACCGTCAAGTCAGCGCACGCGCACGGTGAGTTGGGCCTGCTCCTGCCGGCCGTCAGAGGCCGTCGCGGTGAGAACGTAGGTCGTCGTCACCGCCGGCCGCACCGAGAAGCAGAATCTTTCCGCGGGCTTGAGCGGCAAGCCGTAAGGCTCCACCTGTACCGAGGCCGCCCCGTGGACCCCGTAGCACAGCGTGACCGGCTGACCGGGCGGAATCTCCGCGGCGCTGGCGGCGAACAGTTGGATCATTTCGCGCGGCGATTCCGCCTCAGTGGGCGTGGCGAGCTCCGCCGCCGCTCGGGCGCTGACGACGTGAATGGTGAAGCTCGCACGGGCGGTGGTCCCGTCTCCCCCCTCGGCCATGAGCGTGTACGTGGTGGTACGCGATGGCGCAACTTGAAAGCAGCGGTGGAACACCGGCGCGAGCGATTCCACCGGCGGGTCCAGCCGCACCGAGCGCGCATTTTCCACGCCGTAGCACACGGTGACCGCACTGCCGGGTTCGATGTGGGACGGAGAGGCGTAAAAGTGCAGAATCTTGACCGGGGCAGCGGCTGGCTTTGGTGCAAGTTCGGTGCGTTCTTGCTGGCAGGACACCAGACTGACGGCGGCCAAAAGCAGCGGGAACTGTGCCTGCATGATTCGATTCCACGCTCCTCCACACGCGCAGGCCGTCACGCGCCCCGCTCAGCCCGGGCCAGCTCGGAGCGTCTCCTAACTTCGATATTGAGGCGCTTGATCTTTTGGTTGAGCGTCGACAGCGGCACCCGCAGCCGTTCGGCCGCCTCGGTCTGGCTCCACCCGGCTTCTTCCAGGTACCTCAGAATGAGATTGCGTTCATAGTCGGCCACCATTTCGAACAGCGAGGCATCCGGCGGGAGGCGGCCGCTTTCGTCGCGCCGGATGCGGAGGCCGCTGGCGTGCAGCAGGTGGTCGGGCAACACCTCGACGGACACCACCGGGCTCGAAGCCAGCACGACGGCGCGCTCCACCACGTTTTCCAGCTCGCGTACATTGCCGGGCCAAGAATGTTCCTTGAGAATCTGCATGGCTTCCGCATCGAACCGCAGCAGGGACCGGCCGTCCGGCCCGAGGAATTTTTCATTCTCCCGGCAGTACTTGTCGAAGAAATGCTCCACCAGCAACGGAATGTCTTCTTTGCGCTCCCGCAGCGGCGGCAGACAGATGTTGATCACGTTGAGCCGGTAGTACAGATCCTCCCGAAATTTGCCCTCTTCCACCAGCTTCTTCAAGTCGGCGTTCGTCGCCGCCAGGATGCGCACGTCGACCCGGATCACCTCGTTCGAGCCCAGGGGCATGAACTCCTTTTCCTGGATGACGCGCAGCAGCTTGACCTGCGTCTCCGGCGTCAGCGTGCCGATCTCGTCGAAAAAGATCGTGCCCTTGTCGGCGATCTCGAAGTATCCCTTCCGCGAGGCCACAGCGCCGGTGTAGGCGCCCTTGACGTGGCCGAACAGCATGGACTCGAGCAGCTCGGGCGGCAGCGAGCCGCTGTTGACCGCCACGAACATGTGATCCGCCCGGGGCGAGGCGGCATGAATCGCCTTGGCGATCAGCTCCTTTCCCGTGCCGGTCTCGCCCGTAATCAGCACCGTCGAGCGCGTGGGCGCCACCTGCGTCACCAGGTCCAGCACCCGGACCATTTGCTCGCTCTTGCCCACGATGTTCGGGAAGCTGTAGCGCTGCTTCAGCGCCCGCTTCAGCTGGATGTTCTCGTGCTCGAGCCGGCGCTTGGCGATCATCCGCTCGATTTCTACGAGCAGCTTTTCATTGTTCCACGGCTTTTCGAAGAAATCGTTGGCGCCGGCTTTCATGGCCTCCACGGCGACTCGCGTGGAGCCGTACGCCGTGATCAAGAAGATGGGCGTCTCCTGGTCGCGCTTGCGAATCTCGCGCAGCAGCTCCAGTCCGGAGCGGTCCGGCAGCATCAGGTCGAGCAACAGCAAGTCGTAAGGGGCGGACTCCAGCTTCTGCAGGCCCTCGGCTGCGGAATCGGCGACGTCCACCGCGTAGCCTTCCAGCCCGAGCAAGTCCGAAAGGCTCTCGCGGATGTCCGCCTCGTCGTCCACCACGAGAATCCGGCCTTTCGCGCTGCGGGCGCCGCCAGCGGCAACCATCGTGTCAGGCATGGACCGCCTTCTTGACGGCGGGGAAATCCAGGTGGAAGCGTGTGCCCTGCCCCGGCTTGCTCTCCACGTCGATCAGCCCGCCGTGCTCCCGGACGATGCCGTACGTCACAGCCAGCCCGAGCCCGGTGCCTTTCCGCGACGGCTTGGTCGTGAAGAAGGGGTCATAGATGCGGTGCAAGTGCTCCGGCGGGATGCCGCGGCCGGTATCGGAAACCTCTACCTCCACGCCGCGCTCGCTCGGCCGCGCCCGCACGCCCAGCACTCCGCCCTCCTCCATGGCGTCGCGGGCGTTCAGGAACAAGTTCAGGAACACCTGCTGGAGTTTGCCCGCGTCGCCCCGCAGCAGGGGCAGCGGCTCCTCCAGTTCGAGGCGCACTTCGATGCGCGCTCTCGCCAGCTGGTGCTCGATCAGGCTCAGGGTCTCGCGGATCACCCGCCCCAGATCCACCTCGGTGAACTCCTTGGGCGAGGTGCGGGAAAAGTTCAACAGCGCGTTGACGATCTCGCTCGCGCGGAACGTTTGTTTGGCGATCTTGTCGAGCAGCGCGGCCTTTTGCTGATCCCCGGAAATCTGTTTGGCCAGCATTTGCGCGTAGGTGGAAATCACGGCCAAAGGCGTGTTCACCTCGTGCGCGACGCCAGCCGCCAGCAGTCCGATGGAACTCAGCTTGTCGGCCTGCACCAGACGACGCTCGAGTTCGGCCCGCTCCGTAATGTCGTCGAAGATGATCAGCCGGCCGATGCGCTGGCCCTCCCGCGTCACCAGCGGAGCGACCGCGATATTCACGATGGCCTCGCCGGCCTCTTCCCGCGCCGCAGTCCCATCTCCGTTTCCACTCGAGCCGTTGCCCCCAAGACCGGTCGATGCCGCCAGCGCCGGGCGCCCCAGCGAAAACTTGTAGATATGGTGGATGCCGGTATGCTCGCGCACCCGTTCGAACTGAGCGGCCAGCTCCGGCGGAAACAGCCGGGCGAGCGGCTGCCCCAGCGCCATCTGGCGAGGGATGCCCGTGAGCTCCTCCATCCGGTGGTTCCAGCTTTCCACCCGGTCTTCCAGCCCGGCCGCCACGATGCCCACGTTGATGGACTCGACGATGTTCTCGTTGAACTCCCGGAGCCGCTCGTTTTCTTCCACCTTGCGTTGCAGCGAACGGTAGTGACGGGCGTTCTCGTTGGCGATGGCCAAATAGCCGGCCAGCGTCAGCAACAGCTCGACGTCATCGCTCGACAGAAAATCGCCCTTGGTGGTGCGGCTGAGCCCGAGCCAGGCAATGGTCCGGCCGCGCACCGAGCAAGGGATGTAGTAGGTGAGGTCCAGGTCGGCCAAAGTACGTCGCACCGAGGCCGGCCACTGGCGCGAAACCACGTCCAAAGGATGCCGCGGCCGTTCGAAGAACAGATACGGCTTGGCGGGGGTGGCGCTCAAAAAGCTCAAGTCCAGGGGCCGCGACGGATCGCTCAGCCAAGCCCCCCGCTCGCCGCCCGCCGCCAGTTCCAGCGCAAACCCAGTCTCGTTTTCCGAGGCCACAAATACGGCCACGCGTTCCACCGACAGCGTCCGCATGAGCCGCTCCGCCACAGCATCCAACATGGCGTCTAAGTCGGTTTCGGCGCCCAGTTCTCTGGCGAACTCGATGAGGGTGCGCCGGTAATCGTAGCGATCCTTGTAGAAGTAATACCGGTCCAGCTGTTCCTGGATCCAGGCGCGAATCGGCTGGAAGACGAAAGCGGCAATTACAATCAGCAGGATCCCCGCGGCTGGGCTCAGTTCTTCGAACCGCCCCAGCGAGAAGATCAACCCGTAGAAGACGCCGATGACCGCCAGGGTCGCCAGCGTGTAGACGTAGCCCTGCTGAAAGATGATGTCCACGTCCATGAGCCGGTAGCGCAACACCGCATAGGCCCAGGTCAACGGGATCAATCCCAGTGAAAAGACCGACAGCGAAAGGTACGGACCCGGCAAGGCGCCCAGCACGTACGGCACGACGTACAACACACCGAAGGGGATCACCCCTAGGAGCGCGCCGTTGCGTAACCACTTCAATTGCTGGCGCACGACCGGATCGCTGACTTGCCGCTGGCGCCGCCAAAGGGCCAAGCCCCCGGCAACATAGCCGGCGAGCAGCACCGCCAGCCAAACCCGGTCCAACAACCACCTCAGTTCCACACCCGGGATGTCGGCCCGCAACATCCCCGAGGCGAAACCGAAAAACAGGGCCAACAGCGCCGCCGCAGGGGCGTACAGCACCCCCGCGCGCCAGCCCCGCAGCCAGGCGCGTGGTTCCGGAAACGTGAGGCAGAAGTGGAGGAACAGCGCGGGGACCAGCAACCCGGCCGCCACGTTCCCCCAGTACATAACCTTGTCGAAATTGTTCAGCTTGCCTGTGTAGTGGAAGGCGGAGAGCACAAACGACGCCAGACACAGCAGGTAGAAATGAGTCGCCTTCTGGGCGCCGGCGCGGCGGAAATAGACGAACAGACCGATGGCGAGGTAAGCCAGCCCCAGCGCGTACTGGTAATAGAGAGCCGGCTGGGGAGCCGTTTCGGCGATGATTACGGGGACATCAACTTCCACTCCCCTGCGGTGTATCCCGTAGCGGGCCTTGCTCCAAGCCCCCAAACCGACCAGAATTTTCGTGACGTCGGTGGCTTGGTGAACCCGAATGCCGTTGATGCGCAGGAGGGCGTCGCCGCTGCGGAGCCCCGCCTTGGCCGCAGGCCCCCCCGGCGTCAGATACAGCACCTCGACGCGGCCGTTGCGGTCCACCCAGACCACCCCGTCGTCCGGGATCCGGAACTTCCGCTGCTGCTGAAAATTAAGGGCCGCCGACACAACTGCCGCAACGGTGAGAATGATCAGCAGCGCCGTGACAAGCTGGCCTTTCAGATCCCTCACAATAAACCTCGGCGGGACACCCCCGCAGTGTCCCCGTTCGGCCTGCACGTTGGCTGCCAACCTCACCTTCCGTCCGGGCCGCCTCCTAGATGTGAGGATACAGCAACTTGGCAGCCGGCCGTCGCTTCGCCTAAGAGCAGAAATTTTGATTTTCGGAGCTGTACACTACGCGGAAGTGGATTTTTGAAGCGTGTCGTCAATGAACACGACCGGACCGATGGCACGCTTGGCGCCGCTCGGCATTCGAATGTGGCGCGGGGGCTCGAAATGGTTCTCGGCCGTGAAGGGCTCCTTGAACCGCCCCCCTCCGGCGAGGTCCTCGCGGACAAAAAAGCTGTTGACCCCGGAATAGTTGCACCCAACCAGACAGTACCCTTTGCGCCGGCCTAGCCGTTCGAGGGCTTTCAGGCTTGCGCCGTGATAGTTCGTTCCGTCCCAGGTCGCATAGGCCGCGTAGGGCACCACGCACGCCACGGAGGCCATCCAACTGGCGTTGTACTCGATCGCCACGACCCTGGGGCGGTAGCGCCGGATCGCGTCCCAAACCCAATAATCGCTGCGGTCAATGTCGATGCTCAAGAAATCGAACTCCTCGGGGACCCCGAGCTCGTCCAACAAGCTCTCGATGTTTTCAGCGGTGATGAAGCTGTATTTGACGCGCAGGCGGCCCTCGCGGATGGCAAAAGAGAGGTTTTTCAGGATCGCCTCCTAGCAGGCGGCGCTGCCTTCGATCCAAGCGCCAGACCAGCCCTTCATCAGCAGGTACGTCGTGCAATTTTCCAGTCCGTCGCCGGCGCCGAACTCCACGAACCATCGGTTGGTCTCGCCGATCCGGCGGAAGATCTCCTCGATGATGCCGTCCTCGTCGTGCATGGAGAACACTTTGAAGCCGCTGCCCAGCAGCCGCTGCGGATCGCGGAAGCGGGGGCTTTCCCGCGCCAGTTCATAGAGGAGCCGGGCCAGCAAGTCGTTGGTGACGGAGACTTCCTGGCGCAACTGCTCCAGCCGCGAAGGCCGGGTCAGCCGGTCGAGCATTCGCCGAAGGGTTGCCTTTACGCCCGGAGGCAGTGCGGTCAGCAACGGTCTGAACACATGGGATTGCTTGGCTCGGTTGACTAGAGTGTTCAGGGTCATAACCCCATTGTGCTGGAGCGGGATCCCTCAAAATCATCCACTCCACTTTTCCCTGTGACCCCTTGCGTTCCCACGACCGGCCCGACCCGCGTGCGGTCTCCTACCCGGCCAAGAGCCGCCCGTGCCATTCGATGGCTGCACCGCGGCCCCGCAGAGCATCACCGTCCTCACCGCCCTCCCAACTTCTCGAAGGCAGGCGAGGCCGACCACCCCTCAACCAGTGCGAAAGGTCAACGTGTGGGCGAAGGGCGTGAAGCCGGTCACGTAAACGCTCGGGCCGGGGAGTTTCGCCGCGGCTCCGCGAACCTGCGTGTACCGGTGCTCGCACCGGCCGGGGCCGAAGCGCAACTGCCAGCCCCCGGCACGGTAGGTGCCGTGTTCCCCGCGCAGCAGCCAGGCCTGCGGGGCGTCCGGCGCTGGTTCACAGCCCTGGAGTTCCCCTCCTTCGCGGAAGTTGATCTCCACCGCTACGGGCACGCCGGGCGTCCCCGCAGCCTGGAGGCGAACCCGGAAGCCATCCCGGAGCTCCGTCACCGTCGCCCGATATTCGAATTGGCAGATTTCGCTTTGACGACGCTCCCCCTGCGTGGCATACCACATTGCGGGAGTGACGCGCCGCGGAGGATCCAAGGGCTGATAGTAACCGGCCTCGATCCTCTGTGAAAGTTCCCAGCCGTCCCGACTTCTCTCCAGTCGCTGCGGGACGAATTGGCCTTTGCCAAAGAAAGCGGCCGCTACGCGCAAACCCGCCATGACCGCCTCCCCGTGCCGCAGGGCGAAGAAGCGCCCCGTGCCGGAGAAAATCGTCGCGCTGACCGGGCCGCGGCGCAGGCGCACGATTCCCAGCTCGGGAAAATGCTTCTCGAAGTCTTCCGGCAGCGGCGCCGGAGAGGGCAGCTCCTGGTTCAGCTCCGGATACTCCATGAGCGCCGGGAGGCTGGCGTGATCCGGCTCCAGACGGTGCACGAGAGCTGCGAAACGACCGTCGCCATCCCGCAGGGCGAGATAACGCAGCGGGAACCAGTACCGGCCCATGTCACCGCGCTCCCCGGCATCCTGCCGCCGGGAGATCTCCGTGACGACCTCCCCACCGGGATGCAACAGGTACAGCATGCACTCCAAGTTCCGGCGCACGGGTTCCAGCAGCTCGGGCCGCGCCAGCTTGGCCGCCATCACCACCAGGGCCCGGTTCGTCACCGCGTTGTAGATCGCGGTGCTGCGTTCGGTGTACTGCCCGTCGCCGTCGATGTCAACGCCTTCGGCCAGCCACTGATCGATGCGGCGAACCCAGGCTGGATGCGGATACAGCTCGTTCACCTGCGCCAGTGCCGAACAGATCACCCAGCGGTGGTTCGGCGTATGGACCCCGCCCGTCGCCAGAGCGGCGGCGGCCCGGCGCAGGAACGGCTCGGCTAGGGCTTCCAGCTCGCGCTCTCCCGCCCGCCGCGCCAGCACACCCATGGTCGCCACGCCATGCACGACGAAGGCCGTGTCCGGGGGCGAATTGAAATTCGTCGTCACCAGGTCAATGTTGCCTTGTGGATTCTGGGCGCGCTCGAGGTAGCCTGCCGCCAGCCGCATACGCTCGACCAGCGCGAGGTCGCGGTGGAAGCGCGAAGCGGGATGAAGAAAAGCCGCAGCGAACGCCTCCAGCATGCCGCTGGCCGAAACCGGGAAACACAGGCCGAACTGGTCCAGGGAGGCTCCTCGCCACGGGCTGCCCGGGTCGGTGATCTGCTGGTTCAGCAACGTGGCAACCCGCTCGTCGTGCCGCCGAACCACCGCGGCACCCGAGCGGGTCGCCAACCAGGGACTCGCCGCCGGCAGCGCCAGAAGCTGCCGGCGCGAAAGCAGCGGATCCTTCAACAACCGCTCGGCTTTAGAAATCCAACCGCAGACCCATCGTGATGATCCGCGGCGTTTGCTGCGGGCCTGTCGGACGTCCGAAGTTGACGTTCCCCACCGCACCCACGATGCCGCCGAAGTTCGTTCGGTTAAAGAGGTTGAAGGCATCCGCTCGGTAGATGAAGTCAATCGTTCGGTCGCCCGAGACCGGAATCTTGAAACGCTTCTGGATCGAAACGTTCTCGACGAAGATGGGCGGATTGCGGAAATCGTTGTAGAAGGGCGCCGCGTTGCCCAACTGGAACTGCCCCGGAATCGCAAACGGCGACCGCTCCCCGCTGTTGAACCAGCGAATGTTCGGGTTGTCCGGATCCAGCGACGTGCGGCTCACCCCGGTGCGGATCGGAAAGCCCGTAACGTTGGCCTTCTTGAAGCGCGTGAACAGCACTCCCGCGCCGAGCGTGTTGGGAGCGGAAACCTGGATCAAGTTGCCGCTATAGTAGCGCTGGGCCGCCGCGATCGTCCAGTTGCCGATGAGCGCATCCACCCAGCGGCGGTCGGTGTTGAGGAACCGCTTGCCGCGGCCGATGGGCAGATCGAAGCTGTTCAGAATATTGAGCACGTGCGGCTGGTCGAAGTGCAAGTAGGACTTCATGTCCCGGATGTTATAGTTGTCCTGCGCCCAGACCTGCGACTGGGTGAAGACTTGCCGGTAATGG
Source organism: Bryobacteraceae bacterium (assembly GCA_025055455.1). GTDB lineage: Bacteria > Acidobacteriota > Terriglobia > Bryobacterales > Bryobacteraceae > JANWXD01. The sequence goes on along the minus strand of JANWXD010000002.1, from coordinate 97,780 downwards.
GCCATAGCCAGGCTCTTGGACCACGTATAGGCCGTCATCATCTGCCACGCCCCGAACCGACGCTCGATCTTGGCCTGGAACGAGTCGTACCAGCTCTGGCCCACCCCCGCGTTACGGGAGAGCACGCCGAAGTACTGCGGGTAGGGCCGCAGGGCTTGGGCGAGCGTGAAGTTGTCGGGGAACGTGGGGAAGGGCTTGCGGAACCCGGCCGCCACGACCTCCGGATCGCTGATGCGTCGCTGCAGCAACGATCCAAGCTGCAACCGCGCCACGGGCAACTGGTTGAGCTCGATCGTCGAATTCAGCTTCCGCGCTCGGTTGCCGACGTAGGCGATGTCGATGAGGAAATTCTTGACCTCGTGCTGGATGTTGAAGCTCCAGTTGTGGATGCGCGGCGCTTGTCCAAAGGTGGGCCCCATGTGGTCCACGTCCTGGAAGTTGCCGTAGCTCGGATCCAGGAACGGCGGCGGTTGGAAGCCCGGCGGTAGCGGAATACCGCCGTCCCAGTTCAAAACCGGATTGACGCCGTCCGAGGTCCAAGTCACCCCGTAGTAGGCGCCGAAACCGACGCGACAACCGCAGCCGCCGTTGCCCAAGGTCTGGTAGTAGATGCCGTAGCCACCGCGAAGCACGGTCTTGTCAAACAGCCGGTAGGCGAAACCGATGCGCGGGCCAATATTGGAGAAGTCCGTCGGGTAGAAGCGCTTTTGCCCAGTTCGGCCCGCGCCTCGACCGGCGAATACCAAAGCTCCGGGCAAGCCACCCGCGCCGGGATTGGCGCGGTTGAGATCCACGTGCGAGTAATTGCCGTCCTTTTCGTGCCAGCCCTCCGGCACCTCGTACCGAATTCCCAACGTTAACGTGAGCCGCGGCGTGACCTTCCAGTTGTCCTGGAAGTACCCCGCCTGGTAGCCGTAGCGGATCTGGCCGGGGATCACAGGCAGGGGCGTCATCGCTGCTTGGTCCACCGCTCCCAGCAGGAGGCTGGCAAAGGGGTGGCCCGTGGTCGCCAGGGCGGTGGGAGAAGCCGTTTGCGCGCGGGCAAACACATAGCGCCCATTCGTGCCGGCCAAGTCGAGGGGTTGAGAAAACGTCCGCAGCCGGCGGAAATCCCAACCCATCTTGTATTCGTGCTTGCCCCGGACCAGCGAAAGCGACTGGTTGAAGTGGAACGTCCAGTTCAACTGGGTCCCATTCGATACCTTGCCGTCTTGCACCCCCCACGCGCTCAGGCCATCAGGTCCCGTAAACTGCACGACCGGAAACGCGTCCGACAACCCCGATAGCGGCAAACCGATCTTCGACCCCCAACCTTTGTGAGCCGGATTGTCCCAGCCCTGCTGCTGACGCGTGAAGCCGAACGTGCTGTGCAGCAAGGTCGTCGGATTGATGACCAGATCGTGGTTCAAGCGGTAGTTTTCCGGCCGCTGGGTGTTCGCGCCAAGGCCGGTCCCGAGCGGGCCAGGGAAGGTGAACGTGTTCGCCACGTTCTGATTCTGCCGGCTCATGTAGTAGGCAAACCGGTTGTTGGGCGTCACCGCATGATCGAACTTGATGCTCCAGTGCGTGTCGGTAATCACCTGCTGGTTGGTGAACTGATAGTTGCCCGTCAGCGTCGGCACGTTGGCGTCCGGAATCAGCGGCACCACATTCCGCGAAACGCGGCTCCAGCGGTCGCGCGGAACGATCTTGTTTGGGAACGGCAATCGCGTGTTGCCAGCGGTGGTGGCCGGATCGTAGATCAGCTGCGGAACCTCGCTGAAGTCGCCTTGCTTCATCCGCACTGTCGGCAACGTGGCCACGGACTGGCTGATGGAGGCCGGCCGCAAATCCTTGGCGAGCGTGAAAAACCAAAACGTCTTGTTGCGGCCGTCGTAGAGGCGGGGCAGGAAAACCGGTCCGCCGATGACTCCGCCCGCTTCATTGAATCGTTCCTTGGGCCGGAATCCGCGTGGCCGCCCGACGACACGGTTCACGTTGTAGCCGGCAGCGTTGAAAATGTCCCGCCGCAAGTTCCAAAACAGCCCGCCGTGCAGCTCATTGGTTCCCGAGCGCGTGATGAACACTTCGACGCCGCCGCCGAAGCGCCCGTACTCGGCGTTGTAGTTCGACGTGATGAGCTTGAACTCCCCGAACTGTTCCGAGGCGGGGAAGTTGAACACCACGCCACCCGATTCCGGAATCGTCTGACTGGCGCCGTCAAGCAGCACCTCTTTGGCGCGACCCCCGGAACCCGAGATGGACGTCTCGCCGAAGCCCGTGTTGACGCCGGGCATGTAGATGACGAACACTTCCGGGTTGCGGATGCCGCCAGTGAACAGCGGCAAGGTCTGCATGAACTTGTTGGAGAAGTTCTGACCCCGCTCCGGCGTCTGTGTCTCCAGCAGGATCACCGCCTCGCGCACCTCGACGGTCTCCACTACCTGGCCGAGTTCCAAACGGAAATCGGCGATCTGGCGCTGCGCCACGCGGATCTCCACCCCGCTTTGCAGCGCCTTCTTGAAGCCGACCTTTTCCACCGTGATCGAGTACGGTCCCACCGGGAGGCTGGCAAAGACGAACAGACCGGCCTCCGTAGTGATCGTGGTGAACTCCTGGCCGGTCGGCTCGTGACGCGCCACCACCGTCGCCGCCGGCACAGCGGCGCCCGCTGGATCGAGCACCGTGCCTTGCAAAGAACCGGTCGCCACTTGTGCGGCGAGCGGCGCAATTCCCGCGACCAAGCCGACCAACGTCAACAGCGCAACCCAGTGTTTCATCTAGCACCCCCTATGCTTGCGAGATTTTACTCCGGGCCCGGCGGACTGTCAAGCCGCAGCCGTGGAAAAACCTGCGCCGCGAATTTCGTATACTCGGGTCTTGATTATGGATTCCGCCCTGGCCATTCATCGCTTCCAGTTCGCTTTCACCGTCACCTACCACTACCTGTTCCCGCAACTGACGATGGGGCTGGCCCTGCTCCTCGTCATGCTGAAGACCCTGGCGCTCCGCACCGGCGATGAGCGTTACAACCGTTCCGTGCGCTTCTGGGCGCGCATCTTCGGCATCAACTTCGCCATGGGGGTGGTTACCGGCATTCCCATGGAGTTCCAGTTTGGCACCAACTGGGCGCCCTTTTCCCGGGCTGCGGGCGGTGTCATCGGCCAGACCTTGGCCATGGAAGGTGTCTTCGCTTTCTTCCTGGAATCGGCCTTTCTCGGCCTGTTGCTGTTCGGGGAAAAGCGCCTGGGCCCCCGGGGACACTGGTGGGCCGCATTTCTCGTCTTCCTCGGCTCGTGGATTTCGGGCTTCTTCATCGTCGCCACCAACGCCTGGATGCAGCACCCGGTGGGCTATAGGCTCGGACCCGGCGGGGAGATTCAGCTGGAGAGCTTCTGGGCGCTGCTCACCAACCCCTGGCTCCCCTGGCAGTATCTGCACACCATGATCGGCTCGGTGGTCACCGCCGGATTTTTCATGGCTTCGATCGGCGCCTTCTACCTGTTGAGCGGGCGCTATCCCGACTACGGCCGTCTCTTCGTGCGCGTCGGGGTGATCGCCGCCTTCGTCAGCTCGGTCCTGATGCTGTATCCGACCGGCGACCGGCAAGGGGCAAACGTGGCCCGCTACCAGCCGGTAACTCTGGCGGCCATGGAAGGCTTGTTCCAAACCCAGAAAGGCGCTCCCATCGCCCTGATCGGCCAGCCGGATATGCAGAAGCGGCGACTCGACAACCCCTTGCTGATTCCGCGCATGCTGAGTTTTCTCACTTACCAGCGCTGGCAGGCCGAGGTCAAAGGCCTGGACGCCTTCCCCGAACGCGACTGGCCGGACAACATCCCGTTGCTGTACTACAGCTACCACATCATGGTCGGCTTGGGAACGATTTTTATTGCCGTCTCGGCAATCGCCGTTTGGAAACTGCGGCGCGGGACGCTCTTCGAATCGCGCCCCTGGCTTTGGGTGCTCCTGCTCATGCTTCCGTTTCCCTACATTGCCAACACGGCCGGATGGTTCACGGCGGAACTGGGCCGGCAACCTTGGGTGATCTACGGATTGATGCGCACCAGCGAAGGCGCCTCCCTACACGTCTCTGGCGGCAACGCGCTGTTCACGCTGATCGGGTTCATGGGCCTTTACGCCGTGCTGAGCATCCTGTTTCTGGCGCTGGTGTGCCGCGAGATCGGCCACGGCCCCGAGCCGGCCGACGCCCACGCGCCGGCGCCGGAGGCTTCGCATCCCGCCCGCTAGGAGGCCGCCGATGGAGACCCTGTGGTTTTGTCTGGTCGCCTTGATGATCACCGCCTACGTGGTGCTGGACGGCTTCGACCTCGGCGCGGGCATCGTGCATCTGGGCGTGGCGCGCAACGAAAGCGAGCGGCGGATCGTGATCCGCTCGATCGGCCCGATCTGGGATGGCAACGAAGTCTGGCTGCTGGCCGCCGGTGGTACGCTATACTTTGCCTTCCCCAAGCTTTACGCCTCCAGCTTTTCCGGTTTTTACCTCCCCCTGATGATCGTGCTGTGGCTGCTGATTCTGCGCGGCATCGCCATCGAATTCCGCAGCCACATTGACAGTCCCGTCTGGAAACCGTTTTGGGACGTGGTGTTCAGCCTCGCCAGTGCGCTGTTGGCGCTGTTCTTCGGGGCGGCCCTGGGCAATGTCATTCGGGGCGTGCCGCTCGACGCCGCAGGCTACTATTTTCTGCCCTTGTGGACGCACTTCGGCGTGCGAGGCGAGGTGGGCATCCTGGATTGGTACACCGTTTTGGTGGGCCTGCTGGCCTTCGCGACGCTCACCCTGCACGGGGCCCGATGGGTGGCGCTGAAGACGGACGGCGACGTGCACCTTCGGGCCCGGCGGGTCGCCGCCGGGGTCTGGCCTGGCGTCGCGCTCTTGACCGGCCTGGTGACCCTCTTCACGATGCGCGTGCAGCCGCAGGTCTGGCGCAATCTAACCGAACATCCTTGGGGCTTTATTTTTCCTGCTGTGGCCGTGGCGGGCTTGCTCGGCGCAAGGCTGTACGGCTCGGACAAGCAGGCGTTTCTGTCCTCGAGCGCCTTCATCGTCGGCATGCTGACCAGCGCCGCCTTCGGCGTCTACCCCTACGTACTGCCGTCGAACACGGACCCGGCGCTCGGGCTGACGATCTACAACACCGCGACCAGCTCCTACGGTCTCAAAGTGGGCTTGGCGTGGTGGATCCCGGGCATGCTGCTCGTCACCGGATATTTTGTCTTCCTCTATCGCCACTTCGCCGGCAAAGTGCGCCTGGAGGAAGAGGGCTACTGACCGAAACGCCTCTCGGCATCCCATCGCCGTCCAGACGGCCTCGAACCACCGAAACGGGCCGCCCCCTCCACCCGCAAAGCGACAATGTGTAACCCCCACTTTTTCTGTTTCTCTTGACAACTTCTCTTGACAACCCTGGGCGAGTGTGGTACGGCACGGATTGAGTGCTTGACGGGTAAGGAGGACCCCATGAAAGTCCTGTATCGTGTGCCGTTGCTTCTGCTTGTGGCGTCGGCCACGCTGTTTTCTCAAGCGCTGACGTCGCTGAGCGGCCTGGTTACGGATCCGACCGGGGCGATCGTGCCGGCAGCGAGTGTCATTTTGGAGAACCTGGACACGCAAGCTCGCCGCGAGACCGTGTCCGATTCCACGGGACGGTATCTCTTCGCCCAGGTGCAACCCGGCAATTACCGGATCCGGGTCAAAAAGGAGGGCTTCCGCGAGGCCGTGGTGGAGGATGTCCGGCTGCTGGTCAATCAGCCTGCCACCTTGGATGTGAGGTTGGAGCTGGGGGCGGTGGCAGAGACCGTCTCCGTGTCCGCCACAGGAGTGCAAGTCAATACCACCGACGCCAGCCTCGGCAATGTGATCACCTACGAGTCCATCGTTCAGCTGCCGTCCTTTGCTCGAAACGTCGCCGGCCTGCTGTCCCTGCAACCGGGCGTGACGTTCACCGGGGATTCCTTCGACTACCGTAGCGGAGCGGTCAACGGGGGCAAGTCCGATCAGTCGAATTTAACGTTGGACGGCATCGACATCAACAACCAGCAAGAGCGGTACTCGCTGGTGGGGGTGTTGCGCGTCACTCCGGACTCGATCCAGGAGTTTCGGAGCACCACCCTCAATGCTGGGGCCGAACACGGCCGCACCTCCGGCGCCCAAGTCCAAATGGTGACCCGCAGCGGCACCAACGAGCTGCACGGGGCTCTCTACGACTATCACCGCAACACGAAAACGGCCGCCAACAGCTTCTTCAATAACCTATCTGGGGTGCGACGCCCGGCGCTGCTGATCGACGTCTTCGGCGCCGCCGTCGGCGGCCCGATCCGCAAAAACCGCTTCTTCTTCTTCGCCAATTACGAGGGCCGGCGGGACCGCAGCGCCGAGGAAGTGTTGCGCATCGTTCCGTCCCGCGAGTTGCGCCAAGGCATCGTGCAATACAATACGCTCGCGGGAGGCGTGGCGCGCCTCACGCCCGAGGACTTGCGCCGCATCGATCCGGCTGGAATCGGCGTGAACGCCAAGGTGCTCGAGCTGTTCCGCACCTATCCGGAGCCCAACGACTTCACGCAAGGCGACCAATTGAACCGCGTCGGGTACCGGTTCACGGCGCCCCGCAAAACGAAGGAAGACACCTACATTTCTCGTCTGGACTTCATCCTCAGCTCCGGCCACAACCTCTTTTGGAGAGGCAACCTGCAGAACGACCACGCCGCCGGAGTTCCCCAGTTCCCCGGCGACCCGCCCCGATCGGTGACCCTGAGCAACAACAAGGGCATGGCTGTGGGCTATAACGCGGTCTTTCGGCCGAACCTAGTGGGCACGTTCCGCTGGGGTCTGACGCGGCAAGGCCTCGAAACGACGGGCATCCAGAACCGCTCCGCGATCAGCTTCCGCGGGTTCGACGACCGGTACGCCCCCACCCGCAACAGCACGCGGATCATTCCCACGTATCACGTCACTCAAGACTTCAGCTGGATCCGCGGCAGTCACAACATCCAATTCGGCGCCGTGCAGCGGTTCATCCGCAACCGCCGCTCGAACACGCTCTCTTCGTTCCACGCAGGCACAGCCAACGTCTCTTGGCTGCGAGGCACCGGCATCGAGTTCCAGCGCGCCGTGCCGGACATCGACCCTCGGTTCGGGACCGCCTATCGGGATGCCGTGATGGCCGTGCTGGGCATCGTCTCCCAAGTCACGGCCAACTACAACTACGACATTCAAGGGAATGTGCTGCCCGAAGGGGCGCCGGTCAAACGCCGCTTCCATGGCGAAGAATACGAGATGTACCTCCAGGACACCTGGCGGGTCAGCCGCGGCTTGACGGTGACGGCCGGGCTGCGCTACTCCCTGTTCCCGCCGGTTTATGAAGCCGATGGCATTCAAACCTCCGCCGTACCCGCCCTGGGGAAATGGTTCGACATGCGAGGCGCACTGGCCGCCCAAGGGCGTTCCCAAGCGGAGGCGGGCAACATCAAGTGGGTGGCCCGCAACAGCCCGGAAGGGCGTCCGCTGTACCCGTACCACAAGAAAAACTTCGCCCCGCGCGTCTCGCTCGCCTATTCGCCGCAGTCCAACGAAGGCTGGCGGCGGTGGCTGTTCGGTGGGCCTGGAAAGACGGCCATCCGGGCCGGATTCGGCATGTTCTACGACCTGTTCGGGCAGGGGGTGATGAGGCTAGTGAGCGACAACGTCTACGGCTTCAAGGCCACCATCCGGAACCGTTCGGGCGTACAGACCGCTCTGACGGCGCCGCGATTCACGGGCCTTTACGACCTGCCCCGGGATCTTCTGCCCCCTCCGCCCAAGGGCGGCTTTCCGATCGAAGCGCCGTTCCTGGATATTCACTATGGCCTGGACGATGGGTTGCAGCCTCCTTACAGCATGACGATGAACTTCTCGATCGGTCGCGAACTGGCCGGCGGCTGGTTCGTGGAGGGCTCCTACGTGGGGAGGCTTTCCAGAAAGTCGCTCATGCAGCGGGACCTGGCCATGCCCACCAATTTGCGCGACCCTGCCTCGGGCATGACCTACTTCCAGGCGGCAACGGAATTGGTCAAGCTCCGCCGCGCCGGCACGCCCACCAGCCAGGTTCGTCCGATCGCGTTCTGGGAGAATTTCTTCCCGGGGGCCAGGACCGCCACGCTGTCGGCAACACAAGCGATTTACGAGGTCTTCAAGATCTATCCCAATGATGAAATTTCGGCCCTCTACGATCTGGACTACTTGTGCGACCCCACTTGCAGCCGGCTCGGGCCGAATGCGTTCTTCAGTTCCCAGTATTCGGCAATGGCGGCTTGGAGTTCCATTGCCGGCGGCAACTACCACGCCATGCAATGGACCGTGCGCAAGCGCTTCGCCGAGGGCGGTTGGGTCAATCTCAATTACACCTTCTCGAAATCCATAGACCTTGCATCCGTTCCCGAGCGCGCGGACGGGTATTCCGGTTTCGCCATCAATTCCTGGGAGCCGTGGTTGCGCAAGGCCGTATCCGATTACGACACCACGCACCTGTTTAACATAGCGGCCGTCTATGAGCTGCCCTTTGGCAAGGGACGGCGCTTCCTGAGCGGCGCCAGCGGAGCTCTCGACGCGCTCCTCGGCGGTTGGCAGATCAGCGGCATTTGGCGCCAGAGCAGCGGCTTCCCGACCAGCGTCGGCACGGGCCGGGTGTGGCCTACCAACTGGAACATCACCAGCTTCGCCACCCGTTCCAAGCCGGTGCCGGAGACCAAAACGACCAAGAACGCTCCCGCCATCGCCGGACGTGGCGGTCCCAACGTCTGGCCGGATCCGAGGAGGGCCATCGAAAGCTTCGACTTCACCTTCCCCGGCGGCGTCGGCGACCGGAACGTGGTTCGCGGTGACGGCATGTTCGTCATTGACTTGGGACTCGCCAAGCGCTTCCGCATGCCGTACAGCGAGAGGCACAGCATCCAGTTCCGCGCCGAGGCCTTCAACGTCGGCAACAACGTCCGCTTCGAGCCCCAGACGGCCAATATCAGCCTGGGGGACGTGGGGAGCTTCGGCAAGTACACGAGCCTGCTCGTCGGCCCGCGGCAGATCCAGTTCGCGCTGCGCTACGAGTTCTGAGAACGCTCCAAGCCGCGCGGCCAGAACGGCAGCGCGCTCGAGCACGCCGAGTCCATCTGTCTCAACAGACTGAGTTCTGCGGAAGATTACATTCCCAGAGCATGGGGAAACTGGCCGCCGCGCCAGAGGGCGCTGGTGGTGTACCCTATCTGAGTCAGACTTCCAGTCAGGAGGTGGTGGCGTGAGGTATTGCCTTTCCCTCATGATGGCGACTGCGGCCGCCCTGGCCCAGGGCCCGGACCTGAAGACGCTCATCGGGGGCGCGCAAGCGCTCCAGAACACCATCAAGAATTACGTGCTGAAGTCGGCCGAGAAAATGCCGGAGGAACACTTCGCGTTCAAGCCCGTACCCGAGGTCCGTTCCTTTGCCGCGCTGCTCGGCCACATCGCGGACGCGCAGTACGCCTTCTGCTCGGCGGTCCTGGGAGAGAAGAATCCGGCGCCGGGCGTGGAAAAAACCAAGACCACCAAGGCCGAGCTCACGGCCGCCCTGCAAGAGGCCTTCGCCTACTGCGATAAGGCGTATGCGATCTCCGACGCCCAGGCCGCCGAGCTGGTGAAATTTTTCGGCGCCGAGCGCACCAAGCTGAACGTGCTCTCCTTCAACACCGCCCACACCTGGGAACACTACGGCAACCTCGTAACGTATATGCGTATGAAAGGGATCGTGCCGCCGTCGAGCGAACGGAGCCGCTAAAGTCGCGCCAAGCCCTCATTTCTCGAAACGGCATTTATGCGCTGGCTAATGCTGCTCGCCGCCACGCTCGCCCCTCCTTCCGACCCGAAGCCGCCGGTGGCCAAAGTCGTACCCCACCGGCTGGAAAAACACGGCCATGTACGCGTCGATCCCTACTATTGGCTGCGGGAGCGGGACAATCCGGAGGTTATCAAATACCTCGAGGCGGAAAACGAATACACCGCCGCCGTGATGGCCCAAACCCAAGAGCTTCAAGAAACTTTATTCCGGGAGTTCAAGACGCGCATCAAACAGACCGACATGTCCGTGCCCTTCCTGCGCGACGGTTACTATTACTACACGCGCACCGAGGAAGGCCGAAACTATCCCATCTACTGCCGGAAGAAAGGCTCGCTCGATGCGCCGGAAGAAATTCTTCTGGACGTCAATCAGGTCGCCGAGGGACACAAGTTTTGCTCCGTGCTGCCCCCAGCCATCAGCTCGGGGCAGGACTTGATGGCCTACGCCGTGGACACCGTCGGGCGGCGCTTTTACACTCTCCGCTTCAAGAATCTGACCACCGGCGAAACGCTCCCGGACGTGATTCCGAACGTGACGGGTAACGTCGCCTGGGCCAATGACAATCGCACGATCTTCTATGCCAAGCAGGACCCGACCACCCTGCGTTCCTATCAGATTTACCGGCATGTGTTAGGAAGCGATCCCCGAACCGACCGCTTGGTCTATGAAGAGCGTGACGAAACCTTCACTTGTTATGTCTTCAAGACCAAGTCCAAGAAGTACCTCATGATCGCCTCCCGCCAGACGCTCAGCACCGAATACCGTTTTCTCGACGCCGACAGGCCCGAGGGCGACTTTCAGGTTTTCCTGCCGCGCCGCCGCGAGCACGAATACCGTCTGGACCACTACGGCGACCACTTTTACATCGTCACGAACCACCAGGCGAAAAATTTTCGGCTCATGCGCACACCCGTGTCGCGAACGGGTATGGAGCACTGGGAGGAGATCCTGCCTCACCGCGCCGACGTCCTCCTCGAGGACATCGAGATCTTCCGGGACTACCTGGTGGTCTCCGAACGGCGCAATGGACTGATCCAGTTGCGCGTCCGGCCGTGGTCGGGCGCTGAGGAGCACTACCTGGATTTCGGCGAGCCGGCCTACGTAGCTTCCCCCATCAATAACTACGAGTTCGACACGCCCTGGCTCCGTTTCAGTTACTCCTCTATGACCACGCCGCCCTCGGTTTATGACTACAATATGGCGACACGCGAGAGGAAACTGCTCAAGCGCGAGGAAGTCCTGGGCGGATTCGACTCGACCAAGTACCAGACCGAGCGGATCTACGCCCGGGCGCCGGATGGCGTACGGGTGCCCATTTCCCTCGTCTACCGAAAGGACCGGTTCCGAAAAGACGGAACCAACCCCTTGCTGCTTTACGGCTATGGCTCTTACGGCGCCAGTATGGACGCACGTTTCGACCCCTTCCGCATCAGCCTGCTGGACCGCGGCTTTGTATACGCCCTGGCCCACATTCGCGGTGGGGAGGAGATGGGCCGTCAGTGGTATGAGGACGGCAAGCTGCTCAAAAAGAAGAACACCTTCACCGACTTCATCGCCTGCGCCGAGCATCTGATCCGAGAAAAGTACGCCGACCCGAAGCGCATCTTCGCTTGGGGCGCCAGCGCCGGCGGTCTGCTGATCGGCGCCGTCGTCACCATGCGGCCCGAGTTATTTACGGGCGTGATTGCGGACGTGCCCTTCGTCGACGTGGTCACCACCATGCTGGACGAGACCATCCCGCTCACTACCAACGAATACGACGAGTGGGGCGACCCCAACGACAAGAAATACTACGATTACATGCTATCTTACTCGCCGTACGATCAAACCAAACCGGCTGCCTATCCGCACATGTTGGTCACCACGGGCTTTCACGACTCCCAGGTTCAGTATTGGGAGCCAGCCAAGTGGGTGGCCAAGCTCCGGGCGGTCAAGAAGGACCGCAACCGGCTCCTGCTGAAAACCGAAATGCAGGCGGGCCACGGGGGACTTTCGGCCCGGGACGACCGTTATCGGGAAATCGCCTTCCGCTACGCCTTTCTGCTGGACCTGGCGGGCATCAAGCAGTAGCCGCAGCGCTGGGATGGGCGACCGCCGTGATTGCCGATTCCCCTAGCCGAAGGCGCACGACCACTTCTGGCGCCACAGCTTCGCCGAGCGCCCGGCTCAAGGCGCAGGTCGCTTCCATCAGGATCAGCGGCACGAGTTCGAAAAAGTCCTGGCCGCCATGGAGCTTCCGCAACCTGGCGTGCAGCTCGATGACGAGCTTTTCCGCCACGAGCACCGGATCCAGCTTGCCGTCCCTTTCCCGCCCCAGTTTGCAGCCGAAATTGACCAAATGATCGATGATCCAAGCTTCGGCGGCCAGCAATCGCATGACTGCCCTGGGCCGCGCCGCTTGACTCTCGATCAGTTGGGCAGCGCGCTGCGGCCGGTAGGACGCCGCCAGTTCTTCGGCGCCCGAAGTCCGCAGCGCCCGGCTCACCCGCTCCAGATGTGCGGCTAGGTGCCTGGCCGCAGTGCGAAAAAATAAGGCCATGCTCTGCGGGTTGAGCACGTCGTAGGTCAACTCTCCCCGAGATTTGCCCGAAAACGGCTGACTGGCGGCATAAACCAGCATCGGCAAGGCGCCCGCCGGGGTCCGGTACCGATCCGGTTGGGCGAAGTATAGGTACGGCAGCCAGGTCCGCAGCGCCTTCTGCACCGCCGTGGACACGGTGGTGTAAGTCGGCAAAAACGCCGGGTCTTTCTCCGACGGAGACCGTCCCCAAGACGCCGCGGCGGAAGCGGGAATGGAAAGGGTCAGCGAGGTCGCGATCTCGTCCCCTGCTGGCGCGGCGCAAGCAGCGACCCAGCGGCACAGCTCGTCGGTCGGAAGGCCGCAGTCGGCCATCGTGGGCGCAGCGACCGACTCGAACCACCCGGCCGACACCGTCCGTTCATCCCAAAAGCAGATGCGTCCCGTAGCTTCGATCCCGCTGTCGCGGGCTGCTCGGGCCGACGCCAAAATCACCAAAGCTTGGTGCAAATTCCGGCCCGCCGGCTCGGCATCCCCGGGACGGCTCACGACAATGGCGCCGTCCGGCGCCACCGTCACGGTGGCCGCCGCCAGCGCCTCCCGACGGCGAGCCCATTCCCGTCGCCGCAGGAACGGCAACTGGACCGTCAGAAGTTGCGGAGCCGCCAACAGCTCCGCCAGCGAACTCTCATCCAGTCGGCCCTGGCTGGCCCGGCGGGCAGTTTCGCGCTCCAACACCCGCTCCAGAGCGAGGGGAACGTGCTGGTAGATTCGCTCGCCCAACGCTCGGGCGGCCGGCAGGGCATCGTGGAGCTGGGGCCATGCCGCCCCGCCGGCGAATTGCGCCAACTTCTCCCGGCTCCATTCGCTGAGGGCCAAGAAGCCCTCCTCGCCGCGGAGCGCGTGCCGGATTGCCTCCGCGCCAGCGCACGTGCTGGCACGCGCCCGAAGCTGGCGCAGGACAGCGGCGTGAGCACCGTCTGCCTCACCCACCTCTGCCTGCCGCCACCACGCAAGGGCCGTCTGGCGGTCGAGCGAGGTCCACCAAGCGAAGAATGCCCGCACCGCGTCCGGGACACACTCCGGGATAACTTTGCGCACTTTGGCGGGGTGGGATCCCGCCAGCGCACGGAGATCCTCCAGCCAGTCGAGCTCGTGCACGCCGACGATGGCTGCGGTCAGTTCGTCCACGCTAGCGGGGGCCTCGGCCAGGCTCGCTTGGCAGCGAAGCGAGACGCATGGCGGTTGGACCGGGGGCTGGCCATGGTCGCTTGGAGGTCCTTCGGCTTCCAAAAGCACCGACGCCTCGCAATCGCCAGGGACCATAACGCCCACCATGCCGCCGAGCTGACGAATGCCGGATTCGTGAAGCCAATTTACGTCGAACCAAAATCGGACTCGCGCTTGACGCCGAATGCGAACCGGTGGCGCGAGGGATTGCCCCAGACGGGCATCTACCACGGTCGTCGAGTCGAGCATCGTTCGAAGGCCTGTCTGCCGATCCAAAAGGTGCCGATACAAGAGTGAAGTTGTTGCGCCTCGATTCTACACCGTGCGCGTCGCGCTCGCCGCGGGCGAAGTCTGCCGCCGAGCGGCTAACTCGCTGCTGGCCAAGCGCTTCGTCGCACACCGACACACGATCTTGCGCTGTGAACGACGCACCGCCCTTCGGCTGCGAACCGCCGCCGCCGGCGGCTGCGGGCGCCCGCGCAACCCAAGCGGCGTCCCCAGCCGGAAAGGCAACGCAGGGCCATCCCCGCACCGATTTCCGTAGAATCGGAATGAAGCGCTATGAAAGCGCGCATCTACGTTTCGCTCAAACCCACGGTGCTCGACCCCCAAGGCCAAACCATCCGTTCGGCTCTCACCAGCCTGGGCTTTGCCGGCGTAGCGGAGGTTCGTCAAGGGAAATTCTTCGAGATCGAGCTGGACGGCCTCGTGCGCACGGAAGCCGAGCGCCAACTGGAACAAATCGCGCAAGACGTGTTGGCCAACCCCGTCATCGAAGAGTATCGCGTGGAGATTCTGGACTGAGGAAGACAGCCCCGAATGTGTGGAATCATCGGCTACGTGGGGCCGCGCAAGGCGGTCCCCATATTGCTCGAAGGTCTTCGCCGCTTGGAGTACCGCGGCTATGACTCGGCGGGCCTGGCGGTCGTGACCGAGGACGGGGCCCTGGCAGTGCGCCGGGCCTCGGGCAAGCTGCGGCAGCTGGAGGAAGTCGTCCGCCTCGACCCGGTAGACGGGTGCTACGGCATCGGCCACACGCGGTGGGCCACCCACGGCCGTCCCACCGAGGAAAACGCGCACCCGCATCGCGACTGCCGGGGTGATATCGTGGTGGTCCACAACGGAATCATCGAAAACTACCTGGCGCTCAAAGGCGCGCTCCAGCAAGAGGGCCACACCTTCACCACCGAAACCGACACGGAAGCCATTGCGCACCTGATCGAGAAATACTTCGACGGCAATCTCGAAAAGGCCGTGCGCCGGGCGGTGGCGGATCTTGCGGGCGTGTTCGCCGCGGCCGTGATCTCGCGCCGGGACCCGGGTAAGATCGTGGCAGCGCGCCGCGGCCCGCCCGTCGTCGTCGGGCTGGGCGACGGCGAATACTTCGTCTGCTCCGACGTGCCCGCCCTTTTGAACTATACCCGCGACGTGTTCATTCTCGACGACGGCGACATGGCCATCCTGACGCCAGAGGGCGTGCGGCTGACCGATTTCGAAGGTCGGCCCGTGAAACGCGCTGTCACGCATGTGCTCTGGGACCCGATCATGGCCGAAAAGGGGGGCTACAAGCACTTCATGCTCAAAGAGATCTTTGAGCAGCCCCGGGCGCTGCGCGACACCCTCGCCGGCCGCCTCGTGCGCGAGACGGGCCGGGCAGCGCTCGACGAGCTGGAAATCCCCGCCCGCCAAATCTCCGAGTTCCGGGAGGTCAAACTGGTCGCTTGCGGGACCAGCTGGCACGCGGCGCTGGCCGGCAAGTTCATGATAGAGCGACTGGCCCGAATCCCTTGCGAAGTGGACTATAGCAGCGAGTTCCGCTACCGCGAGCCGATTCTCACGCCGCAAACGCTGGTCGTGGTCATTTCCCAGTCCGGCGAAACCGCCGACACGCTGGCGGCCCTCCGCGAGGCCAAGGCCAAGGGTAGCCCCGTCGTCGCGATCTGCAATGTGCCGGGTTCGATGGCCAGCCGCGAGGCCGACGCCACGCTGTACACTCACGCCGGGCCGGAGATTGCCGTGGCCTCCACCAAAGCCTTCACCTCCCAACTCGCAGCGCTGTTCCTCATGGGCCTGTACCTCGGTCAAGCGCGCGGCCTGCTGGACGAAGAGGCGTCGCGGCGCCTGGTGCAGGAGTTGCTTGCCATCCCCGTGAAATTGGAAAAGGTGCTGGCGCAAGAGGCGGTCTACGAAGAACTGTCGCGCCAGATTTTCCGCTCCGACCATGCGCTTTACCTCGGCCGTGGGATCCACTATCCCGTGGCTCTGGAAGGCGCTCTCAAGCTCAAGGAGATCTCCTACATCCACGCCGAAGGCTACCCGGCCGGCGAAATGAAGCACGGCCCCAACGCGCTCATCGACGAGAGTCTGCCGGTGGTGGTTGTGGCCGGGCGAGACCCGTGCAGCGAGCCGAGCCGGATCCTCTACGAGAAGACGCTCGGCAATATTCAGGAGGTGAAGGCGCGACAGGGGCGGGTCATCGCGGTCGTGACCGAAGGCGACACCGAAGCGGCGCAGCTGGCCGACGAAGTGATCGAGGTGCCGCCCGCACACGAACTTCTGCTGCCGGTGCTCGAAATCGTGCCCTTGCAATTACTCGCCTACCACGTCGCCGTCCGCCGCGGCTGTGACGTGGACCAGCCGCGCAATCTCGCCAAAAGCGTTACCGTGGAGTGATCGCAGACCGCTCGGCTTGGCCAGCGGTTGGCGTTTCCGAATCGAGCGAGGAAAATGGGGATTGCATACCCCGTCCCCGAAATGCAGATCGTGCAGCCACAGACGGTGGAGCAGCTGCGGGAGGCGCTGGTCGAGGCCCAGCGGAGCGGTCGCCGGATCACCCTCGGCGGTGCCTTCAGCAAGCGGCGCATGGGCGGGCCAGTGGCGCCCTCGGAGGTCATCATCTCCACGGCCTCCCTCGACCGGGTGCTCCAGTACGAGCCGCGCGACCTGACGCTCAGCGTGGAGGCTGGCATGCCCTACGCCGAGCTGAGCCGCCTGCTGGACCAGCACGGCCAGATGCTCCCCCTCGATCCGCCTTTTGCCGAGGCGGCCACGATCGGAGGTGTGCTGGCCGCCAACACGAGCGGACCACGACGCCGCCTCTACGGGACGGCGCGTGACCTCGTCATCGGAATGAAATTCGTCACCCTCCAAGGGCGCCTGGTCGAATCCGGCGGCATGGTCGTCAAGAATGTGGCGGGCCTGGACTTGGCCAAGCTTCTGATTGGATCGTTCGGCACCCTAGCGGTGATCGCCGTGGCGAACTTCAAAGTGCTCCCCAAGCCGCCGGGAACCCGAACGTTTCTGCGAAACTTTGCCTCGCACCGCGAGGCTCTGGAAGCCCGCGATCGCCTCCTCGCCAGCCCCTTACAGCCCGCGGCGGTGGATTTGCTCAACCCTGCGGCCGCTCGCTTGGTCGGCTACGACGGTTGGCTGCTGGCCGTGGAGGCGGTCGGCAACGCCGCGGCCCTCGCTCGGTACGGCCGCGAGTTTCCGTCGGATTTTACCTTGGAATCCGGCGAAGAGGCGCAATTTTGGCGCAACGTGCAAAACTTCACGCCCTGCTTTTTGGAGCGGAATCCCCAAGCCGCCGTGGTCCGCGTCTGCTGCACCCTCTCAGGCATCGCCGAAGTGGCGAATTCCACCGAAGCGCCGCTCGTCATTCGGGCGGGCAACGGGGTCTGTTATGCTCACTTTTCGAGCGCGGACGAAGCCGCCGCCTGGATTCGACCCGACTGGAAAGCCGTGATCGAGTTCGCTCCCGAAGAACGCAAAGGGGAGCTCGAGCTGTGGCCTTCGCCCGGCGAAGACCTGGCCGTCATGCGCCGCATCAAGCAAAACTTCGATCCCGACGGCCTGCTCAACCCAGGGAGGCTCTATGGCCGGATTTGAAACCGCCGGCAGCAGCTGGCTCGCGGAGCTTGTCCACCGGAGGCGCCATGGCCGTCCCTGAGACTCTCGCCCGCGAAGCGCCGCACCAGCTCGACCTCGACAAGTGCGTCCACTGCGGCCTGTGCCTGAACGCCTGCCCCACCTACCGCGAGTTGCGCCTGGAGATGGATTCCCCGCGGGGCCGGATCTATCAGATGGTGCAGGTGGCCGAAGGCCGCATGCCGGTGACGCCCTCCTACATCGAGCACATCGATTTATGCCTGGCCTGCCGGGGCTGCGAGACCGCCTGTCCCTCCGGGGTGCCTTACGGACGGCTGGTCGAAGCCGCGCGAGCGCAGATCGAAGCTGCCCGCCCGCGGCCGGCGCTCCAACGCCTGCTCCGGGGGTTTCTCTTCGGCCGTGTCTTGCCGTCGCCCGGCTGGCTGACGGCTTTGGGCACGCTGCTGTTGTTCTACCAGCGCAGCGGTCTCCAAGCTCTGGTGCGCGGTTCCGGTCTGACGCGTCTTCTTGGCGCACTCGGTCGCATCGAACAACTGGCGCCGGAAGCCGAGTGGCCCTTCTTCTTCCGTCACCTCGGCCGGACCTTCTCCGCGGAAGGCGAGCGGCGTTACCGCGTGGCGCTCCTCAGCGGGTGCGTGGCGAGCGTGTGCTTCGCGCGGCTGAACGAGGCCACCGTGCGCGTGTTGTGCGCCAACGGCTGCGAGGTGGTGATTCCTGCCGGCCAGACTTGCTGCGGCGCGCTCCACGTCCACGCCGGGCGGCGCCAGGAGGCGCGGCGCCTGGCCCGCTGCAACATTGACGCCTTTCTCGACGGGGGCTACGACGCCATCGTCACCAACGCGGCCGGTTGCGGTTCCACGCTCAAGGAATACCACGAGCTGCTCGAGGGCGATCCCGTTTACGCCGAGCGGGCGCGGCGGTTCTCGAACCTCGTGCGGGACGTCACCGAGTTTCTCGCTTCGATCGAGCTCGACCGGAACATGGGTCCGGTGCCGGTCACGGCCACGTATCAGGATTCCTGCCACCTGGCGCACGGCCAGCGTATCCGGTCGGCGCCGCGGCGCCTGCTGGCCTCTGTGCCGGGGCTCGAGTTCCGCGAGATGCCGCTCTCGGATCTGTGCTGCGGCAGCGCCGGCATTTACAACGTGCTGCACCCGGAGATGGCCATGGCGATTCTCGAAAAAAAGATGGAAGCCGTCGCGGCCACCGGCGCCGAGCTGATCGCGACGGCCAATCCCGGCTGTATGCTGCAACTGCGGGTCGGCGTGCGGCTTTTCGGCCGGGGGCAGCGCGTCGCCCACGTGGTCGAAGTCCTCGATGAAGCTTACCGCAGCGCGGGAGCGCCGGCTGCGCCTAGGGCGTGCGCGTAATCCGCGCGAGCGTCAACCGCGCCTGCTGCTGCACCTTTTCGCCCATCCCGGGAACGCCACGGGCGTAGCGGCTAACCTCTGCGACGTCCTCCCGCCCGCCCACTAGATACAAGGCCCGAAGCGCCTCCCAAACGTGCTGCTCGTCGGGAGAGACTTCCGCCAAAGCGTCACCCTGCTGAACTAGCGACCCTTGCGGCCGCAGTAACCGCCGCACTTCTCCCGGAAGCTCGGCGCGCACCTCTACGTCGTCCACGCGGGCCACGAGCGTCCCCGGGTTGACGTAGTCGCCCGGCTGGAGCCGGTAGCGCACCACACCCGTCCGGGGCGCCCTCAGCAGCGACGGCCGTAGCATCGCTTGCAATTCGCCACGACCCGCCGGATCCCGGAAGGCGGCCAGACCCAGGGCGGCGTTGCGGCGCACCATCGGGGAAGCGTCCGCCAGCAATTTCATCAAGGCGTGACGAAAGGGCTCGTGGCGCGGGTCCTGGCCCATGATCCACGCCACGGTCTGCCGCAGCTCGGCCACGGGGCTCGAGGCCAGCTCGACCACTCGCGGATACCAGCGGCGCACCGATTCATCGCCCCGGCTCATCCGCTCGCCGATCTGGACCAAAGCATGCTGCGCACGCCGCGGGCGCGTGGAATCGTTCAAGTAGGCTTCCATCTGCCCGTCGCTCAAGCGCCGCCCAAACCATGTGCTATACCAGAACCAAAAGGGCAAGGCCACCAGAAAAAAGGCAAACAAGGTCAGCAGTAGGGTGGCGTTGCGGCGCAAACAGCTCAGCAACTGCGACACGGCAACTTCGCTACCCCCCGGTGCGCTTGCCCTTACGAAACCGAAACCAAAAGACGACGAGCAGCAACCCGGCAACGAGCCAGAAAATCCACGCCAGCGTCTGCGGCTCCACTCGAGCACCCCTTCCGAAGCCACAGCATACAATCAAGCCCGGACGGATACAACCCCGCTTCGTCCCGTCGGCCGGCTTCGCCGATGAGGCCCATAGAAACTTTCGATTGGACGTTCCCCCGCCCAGTCCCTAACCTAGAACTGAGCGCCATCTCATGCCGGACGCCCCACTTCCCCCGTTGCGGGGCGGGCGGATGCGGCCGAACCGAGAACTGAGTCCCATCCCATGCCGGACGTGGACGCAACATCGTCGCAGGTCAGCTTACTGCACCGCATCAGCAGCATCGTGAGCTCGGAGCGCAGCCTGGACGAGATGCTCGGCGAACTCATCGGACTGGCGGCGCAGGTGACGGCCTGCGACGCCTGCTTGGTGTATCTCATCGAGCCCGAGACGGGCGAGATCGTGTTGCGCGCCTCGCAGCTTCCCCATGCGCGAGAGCTGGGAACGCTGCGCATGAAGCTGGGCGAAGGTGTCACCGGCTGGGTGGCCGAGCACAACGCGGTCGTGGCTTTGCCCGAGCGCGCCTCCGCCGATCCCCGCTTCAAACGCTTCCCCGCGCTGGTGGAGGACACCTACGAAGCCTTTCTTTCCGTGCCCCTGGTCTCCGGCGGCCAAGTGATCGGCGTCATCAACGTTCACCACAAAGAGCCGCACCCCCACAGCCCGGAGGAGATCGCCCTGCTGACCTTCATCGGCGAACAGCTCGGGGGCGCCATCGCCAAGTCCAGGCTGGCGGAGGAAAAGGCCCGCCTGATGGAGCAGTTGGAGACGCGCAAGCTGGTCGAACGCGCCAAGGGGATCCTCCAGAGCCGCTACAACCTCACGGAAGAGGAGGCCTACCTGCGGCTGCGCAACGAAAGCCGGCGTCTGCGGCGGCCCATGCGAGAGCTGGCCGAGGCGGTGATCCTGGCCGACGATCTGGCCCGCAGAGGCGGCGCCGAGCGGGAAACCTAGCCAGTCACGACGTCCCTGCCTTGGCCGAAGCCACCAGCGCCACCACGTCGGCCCCCAGACGCTCCCCCACCAATCGCTCTTCGTCCACCAGCCGTTGTGCGCCGAGCTCCCGCAGCGACGGGGCGTGAATGTGATAGCGCGCGCGGCTCACGATGGGCACGCGCGGCGCCAGCCGCCGCGCCTGATTGATGATGAGCCCCGCGGTCTGGGGATCGGGAACCGTCACTACGAGCGCGGCCGCCTGGGGGAGGCCGGCCTGTTCCAGCACTTCCGGACGCGTGGCGTCCCCGAACTGGATCGGGATCAGCGTGCGGTGGGCTTCACAGGTGCGCGGATTGAGGTCGATCACCCGGAACGGCACCCCGGCGGCCTCCAACTGACCCACGGTCTCCTGTCCCGCAGGCCCGTAGCCCACCACCAAGACCCGGCCAGGCTCCGGCTCGGTGGTTTCGGGGTGACGGATTGGCGCCGGCCGCCGGGCGAGTCCCGCCAGCAGGCCCGCCAGTCCCGGGCTGATCGCGATGGCAGAAGGCGTCACGAGCAGCGTGACGACGGAGGCGGCCAGCAGCAGTTGAAAGCGCTCCTCCCCGAGCAGTCCTGCGCGGCGCCCGAATTCCGCCAAGACGAAGGAAAACTCCCCGATCTGCGCCAGCGCCACACCTGCCATGACGGCGGGCCGGACCGGCACGCGGAACGCCGCAACTGAGAGGGCCGCGATGAGACTCTTGCCCACGACGATCGCCAGCGTCAAGCCCAGGATCGCACCGAGGCCGGCCGACTCCGGGCGGCGCACTAAGGTCCCGATCGAGGCGAAAAACAGGGTCACGAAGCCCGCCCGCAACGGCACGATGTCGGCGCGGATCTGCGCGGCAAACGGCGACTCGGCCAGCAGCATGCCGGCCAGAAACGAACCCAGCACGGGCGAAAGCCCCAGCGCGTGCGAGGCCCAGACGCCGCCGAGACAGTAGGAGGCGGCCAGCAACGCGGGCAAGTCGCGGTTGCCGTAGGCGGACGCCATTTGGAACAGCCGCGGAAACGCATACCGGGTGAGCAGAAACAGCGCCACGGCGACCAGCGCGACCTTGCCGATGTCGCGTGCGGCATGCACCGCCGCGTCCCAACCCGCCTGGCGGCCCGCCAGCACGGAGAGCAACAGCATCAAAGGGATGACGGCAAGATCCTGGAAGAGCGCGATCCCGACCACTGCCCGCCCGTGGACGCTGTCCAGCTCGGCCCGCTGAAGAAGCACGCGGAGCACGACGGCCGTGCTGCTCATGGAAACGGCCGCACCGAAGACGAAGGATTCGACCGCTCCCCAGCCAGCGGCGCGCGCCAGCGCCATCGCAGCCGCCGCCGTGCCTACGATCTGAACAGATCCGCCCAGCGCGGCCACACGGCCGAGCTCCCGGAGCCGGCGCCAGGAAAACTCCAATCCGATGGTGAACAACAGCAGCGCCACGCCGAGCTCGGCGAGCGTCCGCACTTGCTCGAGAGCCCGCAGCCGGTCCAGACCGGCCGGACCGAGCAGCATGCCCGCCAGCAGGTACCCGACCACGGCGTTCTGCCGCAGGCGCTCGGCCAAGCCGCCGAGCAGCAGGGCCGCCGCCAGCAGTACGATGATGTTGAGGAGGTAGTCCGAAGGATTCACGCCGCCCGCCCATCCACCGCCGCAGCGGAGGCGACCCTCAGAGCGGAGTCCGAACCGAAAAGGAACGAACGATTCCGAACCAACGTACTCACATTGTAATGGCTTCCCGCGCGTCGTTTGCCGAAGCGATCTCGGTGGCCCTGCGGTCGCTGCGCGCCAGCAAGCTCCGCAGCTTCCTGACGCTGCTCGGCATCATCTTGGCCACGGCGACGTTGATCTCCGTCATGGCGGTCATCCAAGGCATGGACCTGTACATCGCCGAGCGGGTCTCCGACATGGGGGTCGACGGCTTCCGCATCCGGCGCTTGGCCATGATCGGCCAGTTCGATCCCAAGAAATACCTCGAGATGCGGCGGCGCAACCCGGAACTCAAAGTGGAGGAATACGAGTTCCTCAAAAGCCGCGCGCGGCTGATTCGGGAAATCGGCATGGAGATCAGTCGCTCGGGCTCCGTGCGCTACGGCAACGAATACGCCGACGGCATTTCGTTGCGCGGGGCCACGGCCAACATGGCGGTGATCTCGAACATCCAGCCCGCCGTGGGCCGATTCCTCACCGAAGTGGAAGAGCGCAAAGGCGTCAACGTGGCCTTCATCGGCCATGACGTCCGCGACCGCTTTTTCGCCGGCCAGGATCCGGTGGGTAAGGAGATCCTGCTCGACGGTCGGCCCTTCAAAGTCGTGGGAGCCGCGAAAGCCTTCGGCACGGTCTTCGGCCAGTCGCGCGACAACTTCGTGATCATTCCAATCCAGACCTATTTTCAGATGTACGGCTCGCGCTCGGGCCTGGGATTCAACGCCCTGGCGATCGATCAAGCCCATTTTCACCAGGCGCAGGAAGAAGTCCGGATGCTGCTGCGCGCCTACCGGCGCCTGGGACCCAAGCAGGAAGACAATTTCTCCATGTTCGGATCGGATGCGCTGGTGGAGGCCTGGAATCAACTCACCGGAGTCATTGCGGCGACGGCGGTCGCCGTCGTGTCCGTGTTCATGGTGGTCGGCGGCGTCGTGATCATGAACATCATGCTGGCGGTGGTCACCGAGCGCACGCACGAGATCGGCATCCGCAAGTCGGTGGGCGCCACGCGGAGGGACATCCTCAATCAATTCCTGGTCGAGTCTTCGACCCTGGCCGCGGCGGGCGGATTGATCGGCGTGTTGGCAGCCTGGATCATCGCCATCGTGGTGCGCAACTATACGCCGGTGCCCATGGCGCTGCCACCCACGGCGGTGCTCCTCGGCACGGGGCTGTCGGCGGCGGTGGGTCTGTTTTTCGGGATTTATCCGGCCCAGCGGGCGGCGCGCCTGGATCCCATCGAGGCTTTGAGGTTCGAGCAATGACGCTGGCGGAAATCGGCTCGGCGGCGCGCATGGCTCTTGCTACGATCCGGGAGCACAAGCTGCGGAGCCTGCTCACGGTCCTGGGCGTGATCATCGGCACGGGCACCGTCATCGCCGTGGGCTCCATCATCACCGGCGTGGATGCCGCCGTCACCAACATCGCCCGGAGCTTCGGGCCCAACACCGCCTTCGTCTTCAAGTTCAACATCGGCTTCCGCGGCAACATCACCCGGGAGGAGCTGGCTCGCAAACCCCTCACCTGGGAGAACGCCCAGGCCATTCGCGAGCGCTGTCCTTCGGTGGCTCACGTGGCCCCGTGGCTGTTCAGCCCCAACGCTTTCCAGCGCCGCGGCGGCATCGACCGCGCCCGCTACAAGGCCGACGACATGTACCTGATCGAATTTGCCGGCACGGAGGAAAGCTACGCCGCCGGCGGTACCGAGCGCATGAAGTTCGGGCGCTTCTTCACCGAGTCGGAAAACCGCCGCCGCGCCCCCGTGATCGTCATCGGCGAGGATGTGCAAAAAGCCTGGTTTCCCCACGTGGATCCGGTGGGGAAGTGGATCGAGGTTAACGGCCGGATGTTCGAAATCGTCGGGGTGATGGCCCGGCCGTCGTTCTCCTTCCCCGGACAGGAGGACAAGCGCTTCCTGGTGCCGTACTTCACCATGCGCAAACTGTTCCCCCACGCGCGGGAACACATGCTGGTGGTCGTGGCCCACGACGGCAAGCTGGCGCAGGCCCTCGACGAGGTGCGCATGGTGCTGCGGCAGGAACGCCGCATCCCCTACAACAAACCGGACGATTTCTGGATCTCGACCGGCGAGCAGATGCTCGAAGACTTCCACCGCATCACCGCCATGGTGGCGATCGTCATGGTGGTGCTCAGTTCCATCGGCCTGTTGGTGGGCGGCATCGGCGTCATGAACATCATGCTGGTCTCGGTGACGGAGCGCACGCGCGAAATCGGCATCCGCAAGGCCGTGGGCGCCCGCCGCAGCGACATCGTGGCGCAGTTCCTCACCGAAGCGGTCGTGCTCACGGCGCTGGGCGGCCTGTTGGGGATGGCCTTCGGCTGGATGATCTCCGTGGCGGCGCGCACGGTCTTCCCCACCCTCCCCACCGCGGTCCCCTTATGGACCGTGATCCTCGGCAGCGCGGTGTCGGTGGCGGTGGGCCTGTTTTTCGGCGTCTGGCCCGCCACGAAAGCCGCACGGCTCGATCCGGTGGTGGCCCTTCGCTACGAGTAGCCGCCGGCCCCTCCGTGCCTCTGCCTTACGCCTTGATCACTTCCGGATAGACCTTCCGAATCGCGGCGACGATGTCGTCCGTGTCCTTCTTGGTGAACTTGGGATCGAGCGCCACGCCAGCGAACCGGTTCAGGATGTCAATGGTTCGCGGGCAAGAAGCGGCGCCGTACTGGATCGCCCGGCCCCGCTCGGAGGTGAACGAAGGCCAGGCCGGATGCACCGTGATCTTTTTCTCGATGTGGGGCTGAACCGGCAGGATCACGGAGCCGCTCGGCGGCGAGGCCGGCACGTTCTCGGCTTTCATGGCGGCCACGAACCGATCCCGCTGCGCCTTGCTCGCAAATCCGAGGAAGACGAAGGCGCCCATGTCGCCGTCGGGGTCGGGCCGGTGGCGCAAGCGCAGGCCGGGCAAGTCGCGGATGCCGTCGTAGACGCGCTGGGCGTTGGCCCGCACGGCGTTGACGATTGCATCCAACTTGCGCACTTGCGCCAGCAGCACCCCGCCCGTGAATTCGCTCATGCGGAAGTTGGTGCCGATGAACCAGCTCAAGCGCTCTTCGCCGACGAACTCCCGATGCGGCGGCCGCAGGCCGCCGAGGTCGTGGAAGCGCGAGGCGCGCTCGAACAGCACGGGATCGTTGGTCACGACCGCGCCCCCTTCCCCCGCCGTGATGGTCTTGTTCAATTGCAAGCTGTAGATGCCGATGTCGCCCATCGAGCCCACCGGACGACCCTTGTAGCTGGCGCCCACGGCTTGGGCGCAGTCTTCGAGCACTCTTAGGTTGTGCTTCCGCGCGATGGCCAGGATCCGGTCCATGTCGCAGGGATTCCCCTGAAGGTGCACCGCCATGATCACCTTGGTGCGCGGCGTGATGTGCCGTTCGATGTCGTTCGGATCCAGGTTGAACGACTCGTCGATCTCCGCGCACACCGGCAAAGCGCCCGCAAGAACCACCGTGTTGAAGCACGAATGCCAAGTCCAGGCCGGCAGAATCACTTCGTCGCCGGGGCCGATCCCAAGCGCCAGCAGCGCACTGGAGCGCCGCCGTCCCGGAGGTCACCGCCAGCGCGTAGCGGGTCTGCATCCGCGCGGCGAACTCTTTTTCGAACGTCAGCACCTTTTTCGGGGGTTCGTTGCCTGGACCGTACCAGCGAAATGCGCGGCCCGTCTTGAGCACCTCGCGGAGCTGCTCTTCCTCCTTGTCGTCGTAGTACTGCGGGCCGAAGTAACCCGCCCGAAGCGGCGTCTCCCGAACCGGAGCGCCGCCGTCGATCGCCAGCCGGGATGAAGACGCGGCTGCGCCGGCCGAGGCCGCGGCCGCCGCCAGAAAGGTTCTGCGTTTTACCATAGGGGCCTCCCGATCCCCTTTAGCATAACCCGCGCTGGGGCCGCAGGACCCCTCCTGTGGAGCCGCCCAGCGGTCGGCAAAATCAAGCAAGAGGCAAATCCTGGGCGCTCTAGCGGGCGAGGAACCGGCGGATGCGCTCGATCGCCTCCATGAGGTCCGCGTAAGCGGCGGCGTAACTGAAACGGATGTAGCCTTCCCCGTAAACGCCGAACGAGGCGCCGTTCAGGCACGCCACTCCCGCCTCCACCAGCAGCGCGTCGGCCAGTTCCTTGGAAGTCAGCCCTGTGCCCTGCACGTTGGCGAAGGCGTAGAAAGCGCCGCCCGGCCGTCGGCAACGGAAGCCGGGCAAGCGGTCCAAGCCATCGCAAAAGGCGTCACGACGGCGTCGGAACTCCGCCACCATGCGCTCCACGTCGTCCTGCGGCCCGGTGAGCGCGGCGATGCCCGCCCGCTGGGTGAAGCTGGCGGTGCAAGAGTTGGAGTTGACCATCAGCTTGTTGACCGCTTCGACCAGCCACGTCGGCATGACGCCGAAGCCGATGCGCCAGCCGGTCATGGCGTAGGTCTTCGAGAAACCGTCCAGGATGATGGTCTTCTCCAGCATCCCGGGGAAGGACGCGATCGAGGCCGGGATCCCGTCGTAGCAGATCCGCGAGTAGATTTCGTCGGACAGAATCATGAGGTCGCGGTCGCGGACCATGTCCGCGATCTCGCGGAGATCCTCCGGCGGCATCACGCCTCCGGTGGGGTTGTGCGGCGAATTCAGGATGACCAGGCGTGTCCGGTCGCTCAGGCTGTCGTGAAAGCGGTTCAGATCGAAGGAAAAGCCGCGGCATTCCTCGAGAGGAATCGGCACAGGCCGTGCGCCGAGAAACCGGATCATGGACTCGTAGATGGGGAAGCCGGGATTGGGGTAGATGACCTCGTCGCCGGGCTCCAGCAAAGCCAGCATCGCGAAGAAGATGATCGGCTTGCCGCCGGGAACGATGGAGACGTGTTCGGGCCCGACGCGGACCCCGCGAGTCCGGCAGATGTAGGCGGCGACCGCTTCGCGGAGTTCGGGATAACCCTGAGTGGGGCCGTAGTGCGTCCACCCCTCGTCCAGAGCGCGCTTGGCGGCCTCGATGATGTGGCGCGGCGTGGGAAAATCCGGCTCGCCGATTTCCAGGTGGATGATGCGGCGTCCCTGACGCTCCAGCTCCCGGGCGCGAACCAACACTTCAAAGGCGGTCTCGACGCCGATCCGGCTCATGCGCTCTGCAAGTTTCATGGGCTTTTCGTGTAGACGGGAATGCCGTTGCGAAATTCCTTGAAGGCCACGCGGTCGCCGATCGAGACCCGCTCGCCTTCGATGCGGGCCGTGATGCGGCCTCCGCGATCCAGAGTGAGGATCGCGATTTGATAGGGCGCCTCGTTCACATAGGCCTCCGGCGCCGCGTGCACGACCGTCTCGGTGTAAACGACGCCGGGCCCGGGACCTTCTTCCTGCGCCATCATGGCGCCCCCAGGATCGTGACGACGCCGGTGGCGCCCGACCCGCCCAGGTTCTGCGCCAACCCGAGGGAATGCCGGCGGAGCTGAAGTTCGCCCGCCTGGCCGCGGATCTGGAGCGCTACATCGCAGATCTGGGCCACGCCGGTCGCCCCCACCGGATGCCCTTTGGACTTCAGACCGCCGCTCGTGTTCACGGGCTTTTCTCCCGCCGGACAGGTGCGTCCCTCCGCCGTATACGGGCCGCCCTCGCCTTTGTGCACAAAGCCCAGATCCTCGATGGCGATGATTTCGGCGATCGTGAAGCAGTCGTGCACCTCGGCGAACTCGATGTCGGCGGCCGTGACACCCGCCATACGGTAGGCTTTCTCCGCCGCCCGGCGCACGGCGGGAAACGTGGTGATGTCCTCCTTCTCTTGGAGCGCCAGATGGTCGCCGCTCTGGGCGCAGGCCAGCACGCGCACGGGCCGGTCCGTGAATTCCGACGCCCGCTCGAGCGGCGCCAACAGCACGGCCGCCGCACCGTCGCTGATCAGCGAGCAGTCGTACACCGTCAGCGGATCGGCTACCGGCTTGCCCGCCAAGGCTTGCTCCACGGTGATGACCTTGCGCATGTGGGCGTACGGGTTTTTCGCGCCGTTGGCGTGGTTTTTCACGGCCACCGCCGCCAGCTGCTCCCGCGTCGTGCCGTATTGGTGCATGTGCCGCCGCGCGATCATGGCGAAGAGGGCCGGAAAGGTGGCGCCCGCCTTGATTTCGCCCTCAAGATCGCCCGCGGAGGCGAGGATCTCGGCCACCTTGGGCGTGGGTTGATTCGTCATTTTTTCAACGCCAACCACCAGCACAAGGTCGTAAAGACCGGCAGCTACTGCGGACCAAGCGTGAAAGAAGGCGGACCCGCTCGAAGCGCAGGCCGCCTCAAAGCGCGTGGCCGGCACGTCCACAACGCCCATGGACGCGGCGACGTAAGGGGCTAGGTGATTCTGGCCGACAAAGGCGGGGCCGGCGAAATTCCCCAGGTAGAAGGCCTGGACTTGGTCGGGGCGGACATGCGCATCGTCCAAGCATTTCTGGGAGGCCTCCACCGCCAGGCTGCGGAGGTCCCGGTCCGGAAAGGCCCCGAAGGACGTCTTCCCGACGCCCACCACCGCCACCGGTCTCATATACTCAAAAATAGCGCCTCGTCCGACGCGGCGCATGTCGAAGGGAGCCGAACCAGCCGCCGGCGCTTGCACGTTTCGCGGGGTGTTTCCGTCAATCCTCATAAGCGTATGGCGATGGCGGCGGCAGACGTGTGGTGGGCCATGAACGGGGCTGTCGAGCCGGACGTCCAGGAAGCCGTCGAACGCAAGAACCGCTTCATCGCCACGCACCTGCGGCGGATCTTCCTGCTCGTTTACCGCATCGTGGGCCACGTCGACGACGCTCAAGATCTGACGCAGGAGGTGTTCATCAAGGCGCTCCAGCGCGAAGAGCAACTCCGGGATCCCGAAAAATCGGCTCACTGGCTGTCGCGGATCGCCACCAACACGGCCATCGACTTTCTGCGCCGGCACGGCCGCATCCAATTCGCGGAGCTGGAGGCGGTGGCGGAGCGGCCGGCCGGCTCGACCTCGGAAACTCCGGAACAGATCCTGCTGCGGCGGGAACGGCGCGCCTGGCTCGAGGAAGGACTGCAAGTCCTGACCGAACGCGAACGGCTGGCGCTCGTGCTCCGCGATGTCGAGGATCTGCCGCCTGGGGAGGTCGCCCGGCGGCTGGGCTGCTCGAAAGCCACCGTGCGTTCGCACATTGCGAACGCACGCGTCAAATTACGGCGGTACATGGAGGGGCGCCAGCCATGAGGCATCCCGAGGCGGCAACCTTGGCGCTGTACGCGGGAGGCGAACTGGGCCGGCTGGCGCGGATGCGTCTCGGACGCCACCTACGGCGTTGTCCTTCATGCCGCCGGGAGGTGGAGGAGTTTCAACGCGCGCGCCGCGCGCTTCGCGAAATGGGCCGGCAGCTGCCCGCGGGTTTGGATTGGGACCGGCTGGCGGCGGAGATGCGGGCCAACATCCACGTGGGACTGGCGGCGGGCGCCTGCGTTGGCCCGGAACCGGCCGCAGCGCGGCCGTGGCCCTGGCGCACGGCGGCCACGGCGATTCCTGTGGCGGCCGTCCTGCTGGCCGGTTGGCTGTTGCAGCGTCCCCGCCTGGAGCCCAGGCTGCGGGCCGATGTCGTCGTGTTGGAAGCGGCCCCCGACGGCATCGCCTTGCGGCAAGGGCACTCCATGCTGAAGTTGCAGCACCCGGCCGGAGAAGACGTCAGCTACGCCGTGAACGCGCAAGGCGCGCTGCGGGCGCGCTACGTGGACGCGGACACGGGCTACGTCACGGTGAATTTCGTCTATGCGCAGTAAGCTCGCAGCGGCGATGGTTTGCTGGGCAGCGGCTCTGGCGCAAAGCGAGTGGCCGCAGACCCGGTTGAAGATCGACCTGCCCAAGGATTCGCCCGTGGCGGTGGTGGCGGCCGACTGGGGCGAGTCCCGGGCCAGCGCGCGCGGCAACGCCCTGGTTCTCGACTTGAAGACGTCCCTGCTGCTGCGCAACACCGCGTCCCGGCACATTCGCGGGGTGGTGCTGCGCGTGGTGGCGCAGGAGGTTTCCCCGGGCGGCAAAGCGTCGGTGGCAGCGCCCAGCCTCAATGTCGCCCCGGGAGAAACATTTCCGATAAGAATTGATCTACGTCTGCTGCGCCCGCGGATGCCCTTGGGGCCCTTGGTCGAGGTCAGCCTCGACGGGGTGCTGTTCGAAGATCTCAGCTTTTACGGCCCGGACCGGCTCGGATCGCGGCGCGCCATGCTGGCCTGGGAGCTGGAGGCGCAGCGGGACCGGGCTCACTTCAAGAAGATTCTCGAAACGGAAGGCGAAGAGGGTCTGCGGCGGGCCATGCTCGAGAGCCTGGCCCGGCAGGCGGAGCGCCCGCGGCTGGACGTGCAGGTCGTCCGCGGCATGCCGGCCACAGCCTTCGGCGGCCGGGAGCTTCAGTTCGCGTTCGTGCGGATGCCGGGCGCGCCGGTGGATCCGGTGTCGGGAGCGGCGGACGTGGCCGGCAGCGAGGCACGCGCCCCGCGGTTGGAGGTGCGCAACGTCTCCAATCGCGAGGTGCGCTATCTGGAACTGGGCTGGATCGTGCGCGACCGTGATGGGCGGGAGTTCTTCGCCGGCTCGCTTCCCGCTTCCGGCTTGAAGCTGCCGCCGGGCGGCGTGGCGAAGACTTACGAGCCCGTATCGCTGAAGTTTGCGGGCGGTCCCGGACGGCCACTGGCCATCGCAGCGATGACGGCGTTCGTGCACCAGGTAGAGTTTGCCGACGGCTCGGTGTGGGTGGCGCCACGCGCCGGCCTGGCCGATCCGCGCCTGGCGCGCGTCGTGGCGCCTTCGGCCGAAGAGCAGCGGCTGACGGAACTCTACCGCAGCAAAGGGTTGGCGGCGCTGGTGGCCGAGCTGAAAAAGTTCTGAGTCGCCTCCGAGGCGCGCAAGTGCGTTACAATCCTGGGTCTATGGCGGTGAGTTCGCGC
The DNA here is from genome assembly GCA_025055455.1 of Bryobacteraceae bacterium. GTDB lineage: Bacteria > Acidobacteriota > Terriglobia > Bryobacterales > Bryobacteraceae > JANWXD01. Next base: position 66,430 of record JANWXD010000002.1, on the reverse strand, counting down.
GTGGACCCGCGGCAGGCGATCGGACGTGCGCCCGAGCTTCTGACGCTCGAAGAGCGGCATGCGCTCGTGGGCAAGTTCATCGCGCTGGAGATCTACACGCCGCAGACTCTGCCCCTGCGCCGGATCGAGGCGATCGGGGAATCGGCCGCCGAATGTATCGAGCAGTTGCAGGAGCGCGGCTTGGATCCGCTGCGGTTCGAATTCGTTCGCCTGGGACCGCCCTACTGAGCGCCGCAGCTGCGTGCTAGACTAAGAACGAGTCGGGGCGTGGCTCAGCCTGGCTAGAGCGCCTGGTTCGGGACCAGGAGGTCGGTGGTTCAAATCCACTCGCCCCGACCAGCCGTGTGCCCCGCGAAGGCGTCATCGCAACGATCCCCGCAAGCAGCGCGAATTTCGATCCGTGCCCACAGGGCGCAGGCACGTAGCGGCACATTTGACCCGAATCACCTGCCCGACACGGGACGCCGGCCTGCCTACGGCTCGCCGCCTGGCCTTGAGGTAATATTTGCGAGCCCTTGACACCGAGTAAGCCCTCCGCGCGTCTCTCGTGGGCGAGCGAGGCCACTGATTCGCTCCGACGCCGTATCGCGCCGGGCGGCCCTTCCGGGGCATCACTCAAGCGTCGGCGCCGTTGCCCGGCCGCTCGCCGGTCTCGATGGATCGGCCCGAAGCAATTGGCTCGAGCGATAAATACGCAGGCGTCGTGGAATTGGCGGGGATCTTTCTCCCACGACCACGATCAAAACCAGGCGCTCGACAGGGGGCGGCGATTGTGACATCACCCCCTCCTGAGTCGGGGTTCATCGTGCCGTCGCCGACGCTGCTCCTGTCCCGGTTCCCCTCTCGCGGGAGGCCAGCGCCAACGCCTCGCTCCGAATGCTGGCGAGCATGCCGCTGAAGACGACGCGATGAAACGGCAGCACGGCGTACCAATACAGCAGGCCGAGAAGGCCGCGCGGCCGAAAGAGCGCGGTTTGGCAAAGCACGGAGCGGTGCGTACCCCGGGCCTCGACGCGGAACTCCAGCATCGCCTCGCCCGGCAGTTTCATCTCCGCGCGCAGGGCGAGTCGCCGGTTCCGCTCCAGGCCGACCACACGCCAGAAGTCGAGCGCCTCCCCGTAGCTCACCTCTTCGGGATCGCGCCGCCCCCGGCGCAACCCCGGCCCGCCAGCGACCCGGTCGATGAGGCCGCGGACGCGCCACAGCCAGTCGGCAGCGCACCAACCATGCCCGCCGCCCACGCGACACACGGCGCGGAAGGTGGCCCAGTCGGGCGCCTCGATCTCGATCTGGCGGCTGTCGCGGAATACGGTCCCTCCGGCCCAGTCCGGATCGCCCGGAATCGGTCCGGCCATGGACCAGTTGGTTTCGACATGCCGCAAGGCGATGCTGGTAAGGGCGGCGCGGATGGCCTCCCGGACCGTTAACAACTCCTGGGGAATCAGCTCCCGAATCCGGTGGTCCCGGCAAACAACCGGGTTTCGCAAACCTTCCGCCAGCGGCCGGGCGATGTGGTGGCTGACCGGCGTCACCAAGTGGATCCAATAGGAACTGAGCCGCGGCGTCAGAACCGGAACCGGGATGATCAGGCGCCTCTTCAGACCTAGCTCCTCAGCCATGATCTGGATGATGTCCCGGTAGCAAAGCACCTCGGGGCCGCCGATATCGAAGGTCGCGCCTGCGGTTTCGGGCGTGGAAAGACATCCCACCAAGTAATGGAGGACATTGCGGACGGCAATCGGCTGGCACGGCGTCCTCACCCATTTCGGGGTGATCATAATGGGCAGCCGCTCGACGAGATAGCGCAGGATTTCGAAGGAGGCGGATCCCGAGCCGATGATCATGGCCGCGCGGAGCACGGTTACCGGGACGCCGCTCGCGCGCAGGGCCTCCTCCACCGTCCGGCGCGATGTCAAATGCTCGCTCAAATCCGGTCCCATCTCACCGAGGCCGCCCAGGTAGATGATCCGGCCGACACCCGCCGTCCGAGCCGCCGCGCCGAAAGCGAGGGCCAGCTCGCGGTCCCGGCTGGCATAATCCTTGCCCGCCGACAGCATCGAGTGCACAAGGTAAAAGGCGGCAGAGCAGCCGGCAAGGTGCCTGGCGAGGCTTGCGGCACTGCTCCAGTCCGCTTCGACGATTTCTACGCGGGGATCTGCCGCCCAGGCGCGAGCCTCCAACTTCTTCGGGGATCGAACCAGGCATCGCACCCGGTAGCCCGCATCGAGGAGCCGCGGCCCAAGGCGGCCACCAATGTACCCTGTCGCTCCGGTTAGCGCGATACGGGGCGCCTCGTCGGCGATATGCGAAGAGAGCGCAGGCATACTCGCTTTGGAGAGCGGTTCTTCTTACAGTGTTTCGAAAGACGTCCGCCTACGGCAAAGAAACCATCTCAGAAGGGGGCTCGCACCCGCAGTGCACGCCACGGGATGTAACGCCGGAGGCTGCGCGGGAGCCAGAACAGATCGGAGCGATGAATTTCACCGCGTACTCGCCGGCGGTACCGCGCCGCCGGAGCCGAAACCCGGCCCGCTCGATCGACAGATCCCTCTCATCAGCCGTGTGCGGAGCGGTCCTCATCTGTGGTCCGGATCCACGCAAACCGCGCGAATTTCGATCCCTGCCCCGCAGGGCGCACGTACACCGCTTTTACCGATATTTCCGCAACACCGCCAGCACCCGGCCCTGGATCTGCACCTCGCCCAGGGGCACCCGGATGGGCGCCATCTCGGGGTTGGCAGGTTGCAAACGGGCCATGCCCCCCGGCTCCCGATAGAAACGTTTCAGGGTCGTCTCGTCCCCTCCCACCAGCGCCACGACGATGTCGCCGTCCTGGATCTGCGCCGTGCGCTCCACCAGCACCACGTCGCCGTCACAGATGTGGTCCTCGATCATGGAGTCGCCGCGCACCTCGAGGGCGAAGACGTCTTTGTCGTACACCAACCCGGCCAGGTCGATGGTCTCGCGCGCTTCCACCGCCTCGACCGGCCTGCCCGCAGCAATGCGCCCGGCCAGGGGAACCTCCAGGGCGGCCAGGGTCTGTTCTTTGAGCTTGCGCTGCTCCTGAAAAAACTTCGGCGCCAGTTCCAACGAGCGGCTTCGGTTGCGCCCGCAGCGCAAGTAGTGCTTTGCTTCCAGCGCGCGGATGTGTTTGTGGACAGTGGCTAAGGAGGCGAGGTTCAAGCCACGAGCCACCTCCTCGTAGCTCGGACTGTAGCCATTTTCCTCGATGAACCGCACGATGAAGTCGAGGACTTCCTTCTGCCGCCGCGTCAGCGCCATGTCGTCTCGGCACCATTATGGGCGAATAAAAAGAGAAAGTCAAGCTCGCTATCCTAACCAGACTCCGCAGCGAGTCGCATCGGGGCGGCGGCGCAACCCAGCGCACCGCCGGAGCCGCGCCGAAGTGGGCCGACGGTCCCGGCAGCGTTAGGGGATTGCGTAGCCTGTGCCCGGAATTAGGAAGCGGCGGTAGGGACCGCTTGGCGGCGGGCGGAGAAGCGCTCGATGAAGTGCGTGTCCAGACGGCCCGCTAAAAAGTCCGGATCCTCGAGGATGCGCTGGTGGAGAGGAATCGAGGTGTGGATCCCCTCGATGACGAACATTTCGAGCGCTCGGCGCATGCGGGCCACCGCCTCGGCCCGATCCCGTCCGTGAGTGATCAGCTTGGCTACGAGCGAGTCGTAGTAGGGCGGGATCACGCAGTCGGCGTAGGCGGCCGTGTCCACCCGCACCCCGATGCCGCCGGGTACGTTGAAGGCCGTGATGCGGCCCGGCGAAGGCGCGAAGGTCTCCGGATGCTCGGCGTTGATCCGGCACTCGATGGCGTGCCCGCGCAGCATGACCGGCGAAGGGGAAAACTCGCGCAAGGGCACCCCGGCCGCCGCCAGGATCTGGCCTTTTACCAGATCCATGCCCGTGACGAACTCCGTCACGGGATGCTCGACTTGGATGCGGGCGTTGACCTCGATGAAATAGAGCTGACCGGAGTCGTCCATGAGAAATTCCACCGTGCCCGCGTTGGTGTAGCCGACGTCCCGAAGCGCCTTGCGCAACCGCTGGGAGACGGTCTCGCGCAGCTCCGGGGTCATGGCGGGAGAAGGCGATTCCTCGACCAGCTTCTGGTGCCGCCTCTGGATCGAGCACTCCCGTTCCCCGAAGACCTCCACGTTGCCGTGTTCGTCGGCCAGGACCTGGAATTCGATGTGACGCGGAGCGGGGATGAATTTCTCCAGGTAGACGTCGGGACAGGAGAAAGCCGCCGCGGCCTCTTGCTGCGCCTGCGAAAACAGCGCCGGAAGTTCGGCCGGCTCGCGCACGACGCGCATGCCACGGCCGCCCCCGCCGGCCGAAGCCTTCAGCATCACCGGGAAACCGATGGCGCGGGCCGCCTCCAGGGCCTCCTCGGGCGTGCGCACCACGCCTTCCGATCCCGGCAGCACGGGAACCCCGGCGGCCGCCATGGCCGCCCGGGCCTTGTCTTTGACCCCCATCAACCGGGTGACCTCCGGCCGCGGCCCGATGAACTTGATGCCCGACATCTCGCACACCTCGGCGAATTCGGCGTTCTCGCTCAGGAAACCGTAGCCGGGATGGATCGCCTCAGCGTTGGTGATTTCCGCCGCGCTGATGATCGAGGCAATGTCCAGGTAGCTTTTGCTGCTCTTGGCCGGCCCGATGCACACCGCTTCGTCGGCGAAGCGCACGTGAAGGCTGTAACGGTCGGCTTCCGAATACACGGCCACGGTGCGGATGCCGAGCTCCTTGCAGGCGCAGATCACCCGCAGGGCGATCTCGCCGCGGTTGGCAATTAGGACCTTGCGAAACATGGAAGGCGCCGCCCGAAGGCTACAGCGGTCGGATCCCGAACAGCGCCTCGCCGTATTCGACCGGCTGCGCGTTCTCGACGAAGCGCTTCATCACCACGCCGGCGACTTCCGCTTCGATTTCGTTCATCAGCTTCATGGATTCGATGATGCAGAGCACCTGGCCGGGCTGGACCGTGTCGCCGATCTGCACGAACGGCGACGCCCCCGGCGACGGCGATTCGTAAAACGTTCCCACGATCGGGGATTTGACGATCACCAGTGAACCGGCGGCCTCCGCTTCGGCTTCTTCGGCCGCAGGCGCCGCGGGATTCACGGCCGCCGCAGGCGGCGTATTGTTGGCCCCGCGCTGGGCCGGAAACTCCGCCACCACCGTCTGCGGCGCCGGCGGAGGACTCCGGCGGATGCGGACCCGGCTGTCGCCGCGTTGGACTTCCAACTCGTCCACGCCGGACTCGGTGACTAGCCGGATGAATTCCTTGATTTCCTCGATGGTCATGTTCTTCGCTCGCCGACCGGTGAGGTTCAGATCACGATGAGTTCCTTGGGCGTGGGCGTCAGAACCTCGCACCCGTGAGGGGTGACCACCACCGTGTCCTCGATGCGTATGCCTCCGAACTCTTCGAAGTATACGCCAGGCTCGATCGTCAGCGCCATGCCCGCCTCCAAGCGGGTCGAATCCCCCTTGCCTAGCCGCGGCTTTTCGTGAACCTCCAGACCGAGGCCGTGGCCCGTCGAGTGCACGAACGCCCTAGCCAAACCGGCCTTGCGCAGGCAGAGGCGGGCGGCGCGATCGACGCCCTCGGCCGTCGCTCCCGGACGCACCGCACCGATGGCCGCCTCTTGGGCTTCCAAGACGGCGCGATACACATCCCGAACGCGTTGGCCCGGGCGGCCCAGATACAGCGTGCGGGTCATGTCGCTCGTGTAGCCGTCCTGCACGGCCCCCATATCAATCAATAACAAGTGGTTGCGTTCCAGGCAATTGGCCGTGGGCCGGGCATGCGGGTGGGCCGAACGCGGCCCTGAAGCCACGATGGTATCGAAGGCGGGGCGCTCGGCCCCGAGCTTCCGCGCCTGATACTCCAGTTCCGCCGCCAGCTCGCATTCCCGCAGGCCGGGACGGATCAGAGACAGGGTAGCTGCGAATGCTCTGGAATTGGTCTCGACCGAGCGGCGGATGCGCGCCAGCTCCTCGGCAGACTTGACCAGGCGGAGACCTTCGACAAGCCCCGGCGCCGGCGTCAGCCGTGTGCGCTCCGGCAGTTCCTTGTCGAGCTGCTCGAACAGCGAGTACGGAAGATGCGCCGGGTCGAAGCCGACGCGCCGCAGCCTGTGGCGTCGGATCCAGCGCGCCGCGGCGACCAGCAACGGACCCCTGGCGACGGTGACGCCACAGTCGCTCTCGGAGCGGGCCTGGAGCCGGTAGCGGGGATCGGTGAACAGCTGGGCGGTGTCGCCCGTAACGACGAGCAAGGCGTTGCTTCCCGTGAAGCCGCTCAGGTAGCGAATGTTGGGGGCTGAGCAAACCAGCAGCGCCTCCAGGCGCCGCTCGGCAAGCTGAGAGGCGAGCCGCCGGCGCCGCTGCGCGAACTCGGTCGGCACCGGCTCACTCCGGCAATAGCAGCAGCTTGCCCGCAGTGGCCCGCGAAGCCAGATCCCGATGCGCCTGCGCCGCCTCGACGAGCGGATAGGTGCGGTCGATCCGGATCTTGAGCCTTCCGGCAGCAATCCAATTCAGTACGTCGCCGGCGCGCCACAACAGCTCCTGGCGCGTCTGGCAGTAGTGCGCCAGGCTCGGCCGCGTCAAAAACAGCGAGCCCTTTTGGCTGAGAACGAGCGGGGCAAACGGCGGCACCGCCCCGCTCGAGTTGCCGAAGGAGACCATCATGCCCCGAGGCCTCAGGCTGTCGAGGCTCTTCTCCCAGGTCGCCGCCCCCACCGAGTCGTAGACCACGTCCACGCCCCGGCCCTCGGTCAGCCGCCGCACTTCGGCTTGAAAATCCTGCTCGGTGTACAGGATCACTTCGTCGGCCCCCGCCTGGCGGGCCAGCGCGGCTTTCGCTTCCGTCGACGTCGTGCCGAACACGCGCGCCCCGCGCATTTTGGCCATCTGAACCAGCAGCAAGCCCACGCCCCCGGCCGCCGCGTGAATCAGCGCGGTGTCGCCCTCCTTGAGCGGGAATGTCGAATGGGTTAGATAGTGCGCCGTCATGCCCTGGAGCATGGCGGCAGCGGCCGTGGCGAAGTCAATGCCGTCCGGCAATTTGACCAGCTGCCAGGCGGGCACAACCTGATAGTCCGCATACGAGCCGCGGCACATGGCATAGGCCACGCGATCGCCCACAGCGACCTCGGTGACCGCCGGGCCCACGGCTTCCACCACGCCGGCGCCCTCCATGCCGAGAGCGATCGGCGGATCAGCTTTGTAAAGCCCTGTGCGGTAATAAATGTCGATGAAATTCACCCCCGCGGCGGCGATCTTCACCAGCGCCTCTCCCGCTTTCGGTTCGGGTTTGGGCGCCTCGACGAGCTTCAACTGCTCGGGTCCGCCCGGCGTGTCGACAACGATCGCCTTCATGAAATCACCTTTCGCCGCAAATGGAGCGCCGCCGCGTACAGCAGCAGATAGACCAGTGTAAACGGAAAGACGAGCAGTCGCAGCATGCCGGTGACAGCCGCGGCGCCCGTAAGGCCGGAGCGCACGGCGAGGAATTCGCACACCGTGCGCCAGTTGGTTCGGTCCAGCCAGAAATAGTCGGCGTTCTCGTTGACGATCAGGACCTTGACGGGCAACAGCAGGGCGAGCGCCCACTTCCACTTGGTCATGATGGGCTCGCCCGAGCAGAGCATGACGAGCGCTTCCGGATGGCGCGAGCGCAGGGCGGCGACCAAACGGCGGAGGCCTTGGCCGCCGCGATATTCGTGAATCCGCCACGCCGTGGCGGTTTCCGGATGGAGGCCCGAAGGCAGACCGCCGTAGCAGGTGACCACGTCCACTGCGACGGTGCCGCCGAAGGTCCGGTAGAGGTACGGCAGGATGGCTTCGATCAGGTGGCGCGATCCGCTTTCGACGACGACCAGGCGGCGGGCCCGCGGCACCCGCGGCGTCAGCAGCCAGCGCATGGCGACGGACGCTCCGGTGGGGACGCGCCGGCCGCAGTCATCGCAGTGGGCCAGCATGGAAGCCCCACGGGCATACAGCGACAACGTACGATAGCACAGCCGCGCAAGCCCGCACAAACGCACCTCGGCCGGAGGCGCCACGCCGCCGTCACCCCTAAAGAGCATCGCCAAGGGTACCGATGGCTACCGGGACATGTCGCTTCCGGCGGCCGCATCGAACTCGGCTACGGCGCGGCGCTGGCGGCTCCCGGGGCCAGCGCCGGCCCTGGGGGACTTCTACTTCACGGCCCTCCTGGTGTGGCTGTTTGCGGCGGGAGCAGGCTGGCAAGGACTGCTGGCGGACGGCGACACGGGCTGGCACATCCGCACCGGGGATTACATCCTCCAGACCGGCTCGGTGCCGCGGCACGATCTGTTCTCTTACACGCGGCCCGGCGAGCCGTGGTTTGCCTGGGAGTGGCTGGCGGACGTGGGGCTGGCCCTCGTCCACCGTCTGTGGGGTCTTTCCGGGGTGGCGGCCTTCTCCGGCCTGCTGATCGCGGCCGCCATGCTGGCGTTGTTCCGCTGGATGCTGTGGCGCGGCGCGAATCTGTTCGTCGCCGTAGCCGTCGGCTTGCTGGCCACCGGCGCCTGCTCGGTGCACTTTCTGGCGCGGCCCCACTTGGCCACGCTGTTGCTGCTGCCGCTGTCGTTGTGGATGGTCGAGCGCGATCTCGAGCGAGCGCGTCGCAGCCTTTGGCTGCTGGTCGCCCTCAGTGTGGTGTGGACAAATCTCCACGGTGGTTTCTTAGCCCTGCCGGTCACGGTTGCGGCGATGGCGGCCGGGCTGGCGCTCGAAGCACTGGGGCAGCCGCCGGCCGAGCGCAGCTGGCGTGGGCCGCTGCGCTACGCGCTGCTGGCGGCGGCCTGCGGAGCGGCCTCGATCGCCAACCCCTACGGCCTCAGGTGGCACGCCCATGTGGCCGGCTACTTGAGCTCGGACTGGATCCGCAACGTGGTCATGGAGTTCCGGGCGCCCAGCTTCCGCTCCGAGAACCAGTTGCAGTTCCAGGTCTTGCTGCTGGCCGGGTTGCTCGCCGCAGGCTGGCGGTTTTCCACCGGGCGCTTCCGAGAGGGACTCCCGGTGCTGCTCTGGGCCCACTTGGCCCTCGGTTCGGTGCGCCACGCCCCGCTGTTTGCCATGGTGGCCGCGCCGCTCGTCGGCTCGGCGCTGACCGAGCTCTGGCGCAAGTGGGAGGCTTGGAGAGGCCCGCGATCCGTAGCGGCGGCGCTCGGAGCGGTGGCGCGGGATTTTGCCGCAGCCGGCCGCCTGACGCCGTGGGCGGCCGTGGGGGCGGCCGCCGTGCTGTGGCTGACGCCGGCTACCAAATGGCCGCGCGACTTCCCCGACGAACTCTTCCCCACGGCGCTGGCGGCCTCCCAGCAGCGCTGGCTGGCTGCCGCCCGCCTGTTCACTTCCGACGAATGGGCCGACTACCTCATTTACCGCAACTGGCCCAAGCAGCGCGTCTTTATGGACGGTCGCAGCGATTTTTATGGACCGGGCGTAGGCGATCAGTACTTAGCGGTCATGGAAGGCCGTCCCGGCTGGGAAGAGATCCTCAAGCGATATCACTGTGACGCCGTGCTGGTGTCGCCGCGCTGGACGCTCCATGCGCTGCTGGCCCAGAGCCGGGACTGGGAACGGGTGGCCTCCGACCGGCGAGCGGTCCTGTACCGGCGGCGGCAGGCTCCCGACGTGGCCGGCACTAATCCGCGGCAGCAATCCTACCGATAAACACCCGGGAGGAGCCCCCGGATGAGGCGCGGCGCCAGTCGTGGCAGTCGGATGCAGGGCGGAAGCCGGCGGAGGCGAGATTGCCGCCGCGGCGGAGGCGTGCGCCCCGGGCCGCAGTGACCGAGAGCACGAAAGGAACAGGGCGTCGGTGGACCGCAGATTCTTGACTGTCATGGGCGTGAGCCTGCTGTTTGCGCTGCTGGTCTCGAGCGTGTTCTACCAAATGACGCGGCGGCAACGGGCGGCTCCACGGGCGGCTGCCGCCGTGCCGATGCAGGATGTTGTGGTGGCGGTGCGGGAGCTCGAAGTGGGCGTGACCATTCGCCCGGAGGATGTCAAAGCCGCCAAGCTGCCCGCCCCCAACGTGCCCCCGGGATCCTTTGCACGGGTCGAGGAAGTGGTGGGCCGGCCGGTGATCAGCAAGATTCTGGCGGGCGAGCCAGTGCTAGGCGGCCGCTTGGCCGAACGCGGCAGCGGCTTCGGTCTGGCGCCGATCATTCCGGTGGGCATGCGGGCCGTTTCGGTCCGCGTCAACGATGTGGCCAACGTCGCGGGGTTCGCGCTGCCGGGGATGCGGGTGGACGTGCTGGCCACGCTGCGGCCGCAAGGTGAGGAAGGACCGCGGACCACGACCGTGTTGCAGAACATTCTGGTGCTCTCCGCGGGGCAACAGTTGCAGCCGGACTCGAGCGGCAAGCCGATCAACGTCCCGGTGGTGACGCTGCTGGTGACGCCGGAACAGGCGGAAACGCTCACGCTGGCTAGCAACGAGGGCCGCATCCAGCTCGTGTTGCGCAACGCCGGCGACAAGGAGGTTCACAAGACGCCCGGCAAGATGCTGGCGGAGCTCTACGGCGCGCCCAAGCCGGTGAGTCGGCCGGTCCGCGCCGCCGCGCCCGATCCGCCGGCGCCGCGCCCGAGGCCGGTTCCGCCGGCGCCGGACCGGCCAGCGCCCGAACCGGACCAAATCGTCGTGATTCGAGGGACGCAGAAAACGGTTGTTGAGGTGGTGGGCGATGCCAGGTCCAAGTAAATCAGCCTGCGGGCTGGCGGCGCTGGTTTTTTTGTGGGTCGGGGCAGCGTCGGGCGGCGAACGCATCGAGCTGACCGTAGGCGACAGCGCGGTGATCGAGTACGCTTCCGGAATCACCCGCATCTCGACGAGCAATCCCGAGGTGGTGGATCCGGTCCCAGTGAGCAAGCGCGAGGTGCTGCTTCAGGGCAAATCGGCCGGGTCGGCCACCGTCGTGGTGTGGGGTTCTTCCGGGGAGCGAAGGTTCTATTCGGTCAGCGTGCGTCAGGACCTGGAGCCGCTGCGGCGGCTGCTGCGCGAGACCTTTCCCGGCGAGCGGATCGAAGTGCAGGCGGGCCGGGACGCGATCGCCCTGACCGGTCAGGTTTCCAGCGCGGCCGTGGCCGAGCGGGCGGCCGCGCTGGCGGCGCCGTTGGCCAAGAACGTGGTCAATCAGCTTCAAGTGGCCCGGAGCGATGCGGAAAAACAGATCCTGCTCCGGGTGCGGTTTGCGGAGGTGGATCGCAGCGCCACCAGCGCCCTGGGAGCGAACCTGATCCTCACCGGCGCCCTCAACACGGTGGCGCGCACGACCACGGGACAGTTCCCGGCGCCGAACCTGACACAGGTGGGCGCCGGGGCGCCACCCACCTTCACCTTGAGCGACGCCTTGAACGTGTTCGCTTTTCGACCGGACCTGAATCTGGGCGCCTTCGTCCGTGCGCTTCAAACCCAGGGGCTGTTGCAGATCTTGGCCGAGCCGAATCTGGTGGCGACCGAGGGCAAAGAGGCCAGCTTCCTGGCGGGCGGAGAGTTTCCCGTGCCGGTGGTGCAGGGAGGGGCCAACGTGGGCGCGGTGACCATTCAGTTCCGCGAATTCGGCATCCGGCTGTCGTTTACGCCGCAGGTCACCGAGCGCGGCACGATCAAACTCCACGTCAAGCCAGAGGTCTCTTCGCTAGATTTCGCCAACGGCGTACAGATTTCCGGGTTTCTGGTGCCGGCGCTCTCCACGCGGCGGCTGGAAACCCACGTCGAGCTGCGCGAGGGGCAGAGCTTCGCCATCGCTGGACTTCTGGATGACCGCCTGACCGAGAATCTGTCGCGCGTGCCCGGCTTGGCCAGCATTCCCCTGCTCGGGGCGTTGTTCAAGAGCCGGCAGCAGAACAAATCCAAGACCGAGCTGCTCGTGCTGGTCACTCCCGAGATTGCGCAGCCGGTGGCGGCGCAAGCGGCGCCGGCGCTCAAGATGCCCCAGCCGTTTCTGGGCGAGCCGGGCGGAGGAGGAGAGCAGAGGCGCTGAACGCCGAGCCGTGTCGGACGACGGATCATGGCGGGACTGCGGGCAATTCTGATTGCGCCGAACCGTTCTCTGGCGGCGGAGTTCCGCCAGTGCCTGAAGGAGACCCGCGCCTTTGACATCGTCAGCGAACTCGAGCAGTATCCGGACGCCCATGCGCTCAGCCGCGGGGTGCGGCGGCTCGGGGCGGCGGCGGTGATCGTGGACATTTCCGCAGACCGCGAAGCGGCTGGGCGGCTGTTGCGCCTGGGTCTGGGACAGAGCGTCGGCGCACCCCTGGTGGCGCTCGATAAGTCCCACGATCCGGAGGCCATCTTGTGGGCGCTAAGGCAGGGCGCCAGCGAATTCCTACACCCGCCGTTCGAGACGGCTGCTTTGCAAGAGGCCGTGCAGGCGCTCGTGCGACTGGGGGCGCCGCAGTCCATCGAGCGGCGGGGGCGGGTGCTCGCTTTTTCCAGCGTCAAGCCGGGAGCCGGGGCGACGACGCTGGCCTGTCATACGGCGCTGGCGTTGAAAGGGCTCACCGGCGAGGACGTGCTGCTCGCAGACTTGGATCTGGCGGCCGGGAGCGTGGCTTATTATCTCGGTTTGCGCAGCGCGCCCCATGCCGGGGATGCGCTGCGGGAAGCCGACACCTTGGACACCGCCCGGTGGACCGCCCTGACGACCCCGTGCCGGGGCATCGCCGTCCTGCCCGGGCCGCCGGCGCCGCCGGAGACGCCGGTGCAGCCAGGGCGGCTGGAGGGGCTGCTGGCGTCCGCCCGGCGGGCCTATGACTGGGTGATCGTGGACCTTCCGGTGGCCTTCCACCGCCACAGCTTGCATGTGCTGTGGGCCGCCGACACCTTCTTTCTGGTGACGACGCCGGATCTGGCATCCCTGTACTTGGCGCGCAAAGCGGTGCGTTTGCTGGCAGGACTGGGGCTGACCGAAGAGCGAATGCGGCTGCTGGTGAACCGCCAGCCGGGGGGAGGGGAGATCGGGCCCTCCGAGCTGAAAACCATCCTGAATTTTCCGGTCCATGCCTCTTTCCCGGAAGGGGGCGGCTCGTTCGGGCAGCTGCTGGCGGCAGGGAGCGTTCCGGAGCCAACGAGCGACTTGGCGCAAGCCCTGGGGGAGTTTGCCGCTGAGCTGGCGGGCGTGTCCGGACAAGCTAGACGACGGGGCCTTCCCCGGGGAGTGGGCCTGGCATTTTCCGGGATCCGGGTGTAACAGGAGCAGGACATGGCCGTGGAAGAACGCGGGTGGCGCCCTACGAGCGGTTGGGAGCAGCGTCTGGCCGGTGAGCCGGGCCGGCTGCGCATGCCGTTGAAAGCGGAAGCGCAGGAGCTGAAATTCCGGCTGCACCGCAAGCTGCTGGAAAAGATCAATCTCGACGCGCTGGCCATGATTGACGACCAGCGGGTGCGCGCCGAGGTGCGGCAGGCGCTCGGGTCACTGCTCGATGAAGAGCCGACGCTGCTCAGCGCAGCCGAAAAGCAGCAGGTCTGCGAAGAAGTCCTCCACGAGGTCTTCGGCCTGGGGCCGCTCGAGCCGCTGCTGAACGATCCGACCGTCTCCGACATCCTGGTGAACACCCACAAGGCCGTCTACGTGGAGCGGGGCGGCGTGCTCGAGCTGACCAACGTGGTCTTCCGCGACGACAACCACCTGCTGCGGATCATCGACAAGATCGTCTCGCAGGTGGGGCGGCGCATTGACGAGTCCACGCCCATGGTGGACGCGCGGCTCAAGGACGGCTCGCGCGTCAATGCCATCATTCCGCCCCTGGCAGTGGACGGTCCGCTGCTGTCGATCCGGAAATTTTCCGCCGACAAGCTGATGCCGGCTGACTTGGTGGAGCGCAAGTCGCTGTCGCCCGGGATGATGGAGGTGCTCGAGGCGGCGGTGCGGGCACGGCTGAACATCATCATCTCCGGCGGCACCGGCGCCGGCAAAACGACGCTGCTCAATGCCCTGTCGGCCTTCATTTCGCCCAAAGAGCGCATCGTCACCATCGAGGATGCCGCCGAGCTGCAGCTCAAGCAGCCCCACGTGGCGCGGCTGGAGACGCGGCCCCCGAACCTGGAGGGCCAGGGAGCCGTGCGGCAGCGCGAGCTGCTGATCAACAGCCTGCGCATGCGCCCCGACCGGATCGTGGTGGGCGAGGTGCGCGGCGAGGAGGCCCTGGACATGCTCCAAGCCATGAACACGGGCCACGACGGCTCGCTGACGACGATCCACGCCAACTCGCCCCGGGACGCCATCTCGCGTCTGGAGGTGATGGTGTCGCTGGCGAGCGCCAACATGCGCCTGAGCGCCATCCGGCAGCAGATCGCCAGCGCCGTGCAGCTGTTCGTGCAGGTGTCGCGGTTGAGCGACGGGGCGCGGCGGGTGACCAGCATCACCGAGGTCACGGGGATGGAAGGCGACGTGGTGACGCTGCAAGATCTGTTCGTGTTCGAAAAGCTGGGCCTCACGCCGGAGGGGCGCGTGCGGGGACGGTTTGCGGCCACCGGGATCCGGCCCAAGTTCTACGAGCGCCTGCTGGCGGCCGGCATCCGGCTGCGGCCGGAAATTTTCGACGAGGTGTTGGAGGTCTGAGGGGCCATGGGGACGGTGCTGGCGGCCGCCGTCGCCTCGTGGGCGTGCGCGCTGCTGTGCTGGTGGGTTCTGACGCGGCTGTGGCGCAAGTCCGAACTCAAGCGGTTCCAGAGCCGTTTGGGCGGCCGCCCGAGCAGGAGACGGAGCAAGAAGTCGGAGGAGGCGCCTGCGCTGCTGACCGCCGAGGACCACGAAACCGGCCGACTGGTGCGGCGAGCGCTGGAGCGCTTCCGCCTGGACAGCCGGCTGGCGCTGCTGCTCGAACAAGCCGACCTCCGGTGGCATGTGGCGCGGCTGATTCACGCTTCTCTGGCGTTGGCCCTGTGCGGGTTCGGCGCCGTCTGGTATCTGGCGCCGGCCTGGCGCATGTTGGCGCTGCCCGTGGCGGTGGCCGGCGGATCCCTGCCGCTCGTGTACGTGATGCGCCGGCGGCGCCGGCGGCTGCGGCGCTTCGAAGAGCAGTTCCCGGAAAGTTTGGATTTCCTGGCGCGTTCCCTGCGCGCCGGGCATGCCTTCTCGGTGTCGCTGGAGATGCTCTACAAGGAGTTCCAGGATCCGCTGGCCACCGAGTTCCGGCGCACGTTCGAGGAGCACAACCTCGGGCTGCCGCTGGAGACGGCCCTGGAGAAGCTGGCCAAGCGGGTGCCCCTCATGGACGTGCAGTTTCTGGTCTCGGCGGTGCTCTTGCAAAAGCGCACGGGCGGAAATCTGGCGGAGTTGCTGGACAAACTGGCCTACGTCATCCGCGAGCGGTTCAAGCTGCGGGGTCGCATCCGGGCGGTGAGCGCTCACGGGCGCATGACTGGCTACGCGCTGTCGGCGATCCCCGTCATGGTGGGCTTAATGATGTTCCTGGTCAACCGCGAGTGGGTGACATTTTTCTTCACCGACGAGACGGGGCGGATGATGCTTGGCCTCGCCCTGGGACTACAAGTGCTGGGCTACGCCGTGATCAAAAAGATCGTCTCGATCGAAGTCTGAACCATGGAGCTGGCGCTGGCAGCGGCAGTGTTCGTCTTGGTGGCAGGGCTGACCGCGGTGGCCGGCCTGCGCCTCTGGGCGCGGCCCAAGGCGGTGATCGAACGGCTCACCGGGCCCGTGGGGGACACAGCCCCGACGCCGCCGCATCCGAGCCTGGTGTTCCGCGACCTGCTGAAACGGCTGGGCGCGGTGGTGCCGACGCCCGCCAAGGAGGCGGGGCGGCTGGAGCGGCGCCTGCTGCGGGCCGGCTACCGCACGCCCGGCGCGGCCCGGGTGGTGAACGGGGCGCGCGTCCTGCTGGCCGTGCTGCTGCCCGGAGCCGTCTACCTGGCCATGCAAACGCTGGCGCCCGGTTCCGAAAACCTGCCTGTCTTCGTGCTAGCCGCAGCGGTCATGGGTTATGCCGCCCCCGGGGCGTGGGTGGACTGGCGGGCTAAGCGCCGCCAGCACCGGATCCGCCGCGGGCTGCCCGATGCGCTCGATCTTTTGGTGATCTGCGTCGAGTCGGGACTGGGGCTGGATCAAGCGATCATGCAGGCAGCCAAAGAGATGGAGATCGCCCACAGGGATATCAGCGAGGAGTTCGCCCTGGTGGGCGTCGAAATGAAAGCAGGAGTGCGGCGCGCCGACGCCCTGCGCCACCTGGGCGAGCGCAGCGGCGTGGACGAGCTCAAAAAACTGGTGGCGGTGCTGATTCAGGCCGACCGCTTCGGCACCAGCGTGGCGCAGAGCCTGCGGACCCACGCCGACTTCCTGCGCGTGCAGATGCGCCAGAAGGCCGAGGAGCAAGCGGCCAAGCTCGGCGTCAAGCTGGTGTTCCCGATTTTCTTCTGCATCCTGCCGACGCTGTTCGTGGTGACCGTGGGTCCCATGGCCGTGCGCATCTTGCGGGAGGTGCTCCCCATGATCGCCAACATGTGAGCGACGGAATCGTTCTGGGAAAGGAGGACGTGCAATGGATACGGCAACCATCCGGATCATCTGCGCGGTGCTGGCCGCGGTGCTGCTGGGGTTGATCATCCTGCGCCGCCGCCGCAGCGCCGAGTGACCTTGGGATTTGGCCGCAGGGCCGCCGGAGAGCTGGGGACGCAACCGCGGTTCGTCCCCAGCGGTCTCTTTGCGTTTTTGCACTTGTTTCCCCGCGTTTGCCCGTAAGATGAAAAGGAGTGTTGCGACGGGCCGCCCCGCTGTTCCTGCTGATCGCATGGGCCGCGGCAAAGTCCGCACACGCCGCCGCAGCCAACCAGTACGTCGGAAGCGAGGTCTGCCGCAAATGCCATCCCGACGTCTGGCTGAATTTCTACAAGAACCCCCACTATAAGACCATCGCCTCCGGCAAAGAGCCGCCCGAGCGCACCGGCTGCGAGGGCTGCCACGGACCGGGCCAGGCTCACGTCGAGGCGCTCGGCGGAAAGCACAACATCGGCGCCTTCTCGGAGATGACGCCGCAGCAGGCGCTGGAGGCCTGCCTGGCCTGCCACCGCGCCGACCTGGGCAAGGTCCACATCGAACGTTCCGCGCACACCCTGGCGGGCATCGCCTGCTCGGACTGCCACTCCATCCACCGCTCCCCGACCCCGAAGTTCCTCCTGGCCAAAGTGCAGCGGGAGGTTTGCTACGGCTGCCACGGCAACGTGCGGGCACAGTTCGCCATGCCGTTCAAACATCGCGTCAACGAGGGCTTCATGGAATGCAGCGACTGTCACAACCCGCATGGCGCGCCGGCGCCGCTGTGGCGCATGGGACTGAGGCCGCGCTTGGTCGAGGCAGCGTTGACCACGGAACAGCCTTGCCTGAAGTGCCACTCCGACAAACGGGGGCCGTTCGCCTTCGAGCATCCCGCCGTGCGCGTAGACGGCTGCGAGGCGTGTCACCAGCCGCACGGCTCGATGAACGCACGGCTGCTCCGAAGGCCGGCCGTCTTTACGCTGTGCTTGGAGTGTCACACCGGACTGGGCGCCTTCGGCCGCCAAGGGGACGGTATTGCTGTGCAATCGGCCACTCACGACATGACGAATCCCCGTTACCAGAACTGCACAACGTGCCACGTGCGCATCCACGGCTCCAACGCCGACCCCCGGTTCCTGCGATGAGGATCGTCGCCCGCTGGCTTTTCGCTGTGGTGTGGCCCGGGCTCGTCGCCGCCCAGGAAACCGTGGCGCCGACGCCCGAGGCCGCCGGGCCGCCGCGCGGCCAGGAGATTGGCAACTACAACGTGGTGCAGTGGTTCGAGACGGGTTACCGGTGGCGCTCGGTGGGCGGCGACCTTGGAAAATACCGCAGCGACGTCAACTTCGGCAACGGGGTGCGGTTGCTCGGAAGCCGGCTTAGCGTGAACTCCCGCGACGGCCGAGGCCGGTTCTTCGACGAGATCCTGCTAGCGACGCAGGGCTTGGGCAACGACCCGTACCAGTTCTCTTCGCTCCGGGTCCAAAAGAACCGCGTCTACCGCTACGACTTTACCTGGCGCCTCGACGACTACTACAATCCGGCGCTGACCGTCGCCGCGGGCCAGCATTTCCTGAACACCGAGCGGCGCTTGCAAGACCACGAGTTCACTTTGCTGCCACAGTCGAGCTGGCGGCTGTCGCTGGGCTATACGCGCAACCGGCAGGATGGGCCGGGCCTGACCACGGTGCAGCAGTTCGACGCGCGGGGCGACGAGTTCCCCCTGTTTGCCGACATCCGCCGGGAACGCAACGAGTACCGCATCGGCGGCGAACTCCGGCTGTCCGCCGTGCGCCTGAACTGGCTCCGGGGATGGGATCGTTTCCGAGAGGACACCCGGGCGTTTCTCGATGTGCCGTCCCCCGGCAACAATCCGGCGGATCGGACGGCGCTCAGCTCCCTGCGGCGCCACGAGCCGTACCACGGCACGAATCCCTACTGGCGGCTCAACCTTCTCGCCGAGCGACGTGGCTTTGCCGCGAACGCCCGTTTTGCATACACGGCCGGACGCCGCGCTTTCGTCTTCGATGAGAATGCCATCGGCACGGACCGGCTCGGCGCCGGGCGCAACCGCCAGATACTTGTGTCAGGCGCGGGCCGGCGGCCCGTGGCGGCGGGCAGTCTCACCCTCAGCGTCGCACCGCGAGCCCGGCTTAGCCTGACCAGCCACACGGCGTTCCACCACACGCGCCTGGAGGGCGACGCGTCCTGGCGCGAAGTGAACAACGCCACGCTCGGCAGCACTGTGGTGTTCTTCCAGTTTCTGGGCATCCGCGCCATTACACAATCGACGGACGTAACCCTCCGCCTCGCCAAGAGCGCGGCGCTTTACGGTGGGCATCACTTCTCGGCGCGCCGGATCCGCTCGCTCGAGCAGTTCCGGACCGGGCCGTTGCTCGAGCGCTGGCCCGCGCAACAGGAGAACCGGTTTCACGCCGGGCAGGCCGGTGTCCGGTTCGAGCCGCGGAAGTCTTTGAGCGTGAACCTCGACGCGGAGGTGGGCCGGGCGGACCGGCCCTTTTTCCCCATCGCGGAACGCCGCGTACACGGCTTGGGCGCGCGCCTGCGGTACCGCAGCCGCACCCTGGCTTGGTCGGCGGCAGTGCGGACCCACTACAATACCAACTCCGTCTCGCTCGCCGCTCACAGTTCGCTTAGCCGCAACTACGCAGCGGACGTTTCCTGGACCCCGCGCGCCGGGTTTTCCTTGGACGCGGCCTACGCCAAACTGCACCTCGATACCGTCTCGGCTCTGGCCTATTTCGCCGCCGGCCGGCTGATCTCCCAGGACCGCTCGCTGTATGTCAGCAACCTGCACAGCGCAACGGTGGGCGGCCGGGTCGAAATCGGGCGGGTCAGTCTCTACGCGGGCTACAGCCACGTGCAGGATACGGGGGACGGGCGCCGCACGGTTGCGGGCCAGGCCGGCGGATCCGCGCTGCCGGCATTTCTGGCTGCCCAGACCTATCCGGCGGCCTTCCGCAGCCCCTTGGCCCGCCTTTCGGTGCGGCTTCACACCAAGCTGCGTTGGAATGCCGGTTATCAGTATTACGGCTACCGGGAGGAATTCTCTCCGCGCCAGGGTTACCGGGCGCACACGGGCTATACGAGCGTGCTATGGTCATTTTGAGACATGCCGCTCCGGTTCACGTTGTTCAATGCCGTGACGCTGCTGATCATGGCAGTGACGCTGGTTACCGGCATGGCGCTCGCCCGCCGCAGGCGCACGCCGAACTGGCCGTTTCTTTCCTACTTGCTGATCCTGGCCTACTGGCGGGCTTTCGAGGGCGCCTTGCACGGTGTGGGCGTCAGCGCGGCCGTGGGCGGCGGGCTTTTGCTGCGCCTCGGCTGGCTCCGCGGCCGGCTGCAGGAGCCCGTCCGATGGATCACGCTGGCGGCGTTCGGATACATCCTTTTGCGGGGAGCGGATCTGATCCTCGGCGGCGAGTTGTCTTATTTACTCTTCCGTCGGTAAGCCCGCTTCCTTCCAGGCGCGCCAGCCGCCGTCGAGCGAGATGACATCCGTGTAGCCCATCTTGCCCAGCGATTCGGCCGCGAGCACGGAACGGTAGCCCCCGCCGCAATAGAGCACGATCTTGGCGTTCTTGTCTGGAACGTAGGTCTCGATGTCGCGCTCCAGAACTCCGCGACCGATGTGAATCGCCCCTTGGGCGTGACCGGCCGCCCACTCGCTTTCCTCGCGAACGTCGATCAGGACGAACGGCTCGCCCGAGGCGGCCAGGCGCTGGAATTCTTCGATGCCGAAGTGTTTGACGCGGGTTTTGGCGTCATGGACGAGAGCCAGGAATCCGGGGTTGTGGTAGTGGCCGCTGCTCATGGTAGGGAAACCCGTTCGATGCGAGCGCCGAGGGCGCCGAGCTTTTGTTCGATTTTCTCATAGCCGCGGTCGATGTGGTAGACGCGGTCGACGACCGTCTCGCCGCGCGCCACCAGCGCCGCCAGCACGAGCGAGGCGCTGGCCCGGAGATCGGAGGCGATGACCGCGGCGCCGGTCAGCGGCCGCGGTCCGGTCACGATCGCTTGCCGGCCCTCCAAGCGGATGTCGGCGCCCATGCGCATCAGCTCCAGAGCGTGCAGGAAGCGGTTCTCGAAGATGGTTTCCGTGATCACGGAGACGCCCTCGGCTTGCGTCATCAGCGCCATGAACTGCGCCTGGAGGTCCGTGGCGAACCCGGGGTACTCCTCGGTCGTCACGTCCACCGCCAGCAGGCGTCCGGGCCGGCGAATGCGGAGCGCGCCCGGGCCCGCTTCGGCGATTTCGGCGCCGGCCTGCCGGAGCTTGACCAGCAATGCTCCTAGATGCTCCGGCAGGCAGCTTGTCACGACCACATCACCCGCGGTGATGGCGCCCGCGATGAGAAAGGTGCCGGCCTCGATCCGGTCCGGGATGATCGTATGCTCGGCGCCGTGGAGGCGGCCGACTCCCTGGACGCGGATGGTGGGCGTGCCGGCACCCTCGATGCGCGCCCCCATCTTGGCGAGCAGCTCAGCCAGATCCACTACTTCGGGCTCGCGCGCCGCGTTTTCGAGCACCGTCTCGCCTTCGGCCAGTACGGCGGCCATGAGCAGGTCCTCGGTGCCGGTGACCGTAATGCGATCGAAATGCACAAGCGCGCCCCGCAACCCATGGGGCGCCTCGGCGTGAATGTAGCCATGCTCCTGCCAGATTTGGGCGCCAAGCGCTTGCAAGCCCGCCAGGTGCAAATTGATGGGCCGGGCGCCGATAGCGCAGCCGCCGGGCAGCGAGACGCGGGCGCGGCCGCAGCGGGCCAGCAACGGGCCCAGCACCAAGCTGGAGGCGCGCATGGTCTTGACGAGGTCGTAGGGCGCCTCGGGCGCGCGGATCTCCGCCGCCGTGACGCGCAGCGCGCCGTGGCTTTCCTCGACAGTCGCGCCGCAGTGCTCGAGCAGCTGCCGCATGGTGGCGATGTCCCGCACCGCCGGCACGCGGCGCAAGGTGACCGGTTCCGGTGTGAGTAGGCAGGCAGCGAGCGCCGGCAAGGCGGCGTTTTTGGCGCCGCTCGTGGCCACCTTGCCTTCCAGACGCGTCGGGCCGGAGATGAGGAAGCGGTCCACGGTCTCAGCCTCGCAAGGCTTCCGAGAGCCGACCTTCGGCGGCGGCGAGCCGCCCGGCCGCTTCCTCACGGGACAGACCGAGCCGAGCCATGACGATGGCAACCTTGGTGTCTCCGCCCGCCGCATCGAGCAGTCGCGCCGCTTCCTCAGCTCCCACCCCGGTCGCTCGTTGGATGATTCTCCGCGCCCGGTCGCGCAATTTCTGGTTCTTCGGCTGTACGTTCACCATTAGGTTTCCGTAGACGTGGCCCAGCCGGATCATGACGGCGGTGGATATCATGTTGAGCACCAGCTTGGCGGCGGTGCCAGCTTTCAGGCGGGTCGAGCCGGCGATAATTTCGGGGCCGGTGACGGGCGTGATGGCGATATCCACAACCCGGGCCAGCTCGGAATCCGGGTTGCAACTCAAGCCCACCGTGACCGCTCCTAGCTGGCGTGCGGCGGCCACCGCGCCCAAAACGTACGGCGTGCGGCCGCTGGCGGAGATGCCCATCAGCACATCGCGGGCGGTGAATCCCCGCTCCTCCAGATCGCGCCAGCCGGCCGCGGCGTCATCTTCGCTGGCCTCGACGGCGCGAGCCAAAGCATCCGGCCCTCCCGCGATCACGGCTTGCACCAGGTCGTCGGGGACGTTGAAGGTCGGCGGACATTCGGCTGCATCGAGCGCCGCCAGCCTTCCGCTGGTGCCGGCGCCGATGTAAAACAGCCGGCCGCCGGAACGGATCGCGGCGGCAATGACTTCCACCGCTCGCGCGATGTTAGGGATCTCGGCTTCCACCGCGCCCGGGACCTTGTGGTCTTCGGCGTTGATGACCTTCAAGACCTCCTCGACCGGTAGCGCATCAATGCCTTCCGAGGCAGGGTTGGGCTGTTCGGTGAGCAGGTGTTCGAGCATGCCTCGCGTTCGCAGCCGGTGCGCCTGCGGGGAGTCCGCACGAGTCAAACTCGGCGGGACGCCGCTGTTCCGCGCCGCACCCACCATCATAGCGGCCGCGCAACATCTAGCGGACATAACGCCACCGCGAACCGTACCTCCACGACAAGCGCGAACGATGCGCAGAAGACTCCTCCGACAGAGGGTGGTACTAGTACAATTTCGCTTCTGTAGTACTGCGGTTCCGCAGTGTTCGTTGCGTTTTCGATTATCCCGCTGGCATTCAATAACTTGTGACTTCTGCTGGCGCGTAAGGCCCGCGGCCGTTCTTCAATTTGGCACGTTGTTGCGCGCTGGTTTTGTTCTTGACAGCGCGCATGGCTTCGGGTAGCATAAGGGTGATGTCGGAGGCACACACATGAAGAGGCTTATCACAATAGCAATAGCGGTTATGGCTCTGTGCGGGGCAACGGCAAGCGCCACGCCGGTTTGTACAGGTGGCGCGGACGTGACGACGCTGGGCACGTGCGAGTTCGGGGGGCTGATTTTCTCCGGTTGGAGTGTGTTGGGCGCCGGACTGAGCAGCGTAAAGGTGTTCTTCGGCACAGGAAGCACTGTCGGCCCATCCACGGTGAACGTCAACTTCCAGGTGACGCACACGCCCAGCCCCGTTTCGGCTGGTGCAGACATCCTCCTGAGCTATGCTGTCTCGGGCTTGTTGATTGGCGTGGATTTGTTCCTCGGCACTACCGTGGGGCCGGTGACCATCATCGAGAACGTGTGCGCCGTGCCTTTCGTGCACGGAGCTTGTCCGGTCGGGAACTTGTTGGCAGCCTACGCGGTGAATTCGGCCAACCCGATCAATGCGGCTTTCTTTGCGCCCCATCATACGATTTACATCAAGAAAGACATCCAGCTGGGGCCCGGGGCGGCCATCAGCGATTTCACCAACAGCCATCATGTGCCAGAGCCGCTCACCTTGTCGTTGACAGGGCTCGGTCTGCTGGCAGCAGGGTGGCTGGGACGCCGCAAGGTTCGTAACTAGCAAATCAGACTCTGGTCAAAGTGTGAAAGTCAAGGAGCCGGGCCGCTGAGCAGCCCGGCTCCTTCGTTTTTACTGGCCCAAGCGGGTGGTCGTCTTCGTGGATTCTGGTGGCGCGGGGGTCACCTGTGCAAACCAAGGGTACCCTACCGGGCAGTCACCCTCACAACGTGCGTGTCAGGCGGAGAAGGAACTCCCGCAGCCGCAGGTGGAGCGCACGTTCGGGTTGGTGAACTTGAACCCGGAGCCCTCGATCGTCTCTACGTAGTCTACTTCTGCGCCGTCTAGGTAGAGTAGGCTGGCCTGGTCAATGAACACTTTGAGGCCGTCGAAATTGTAGACCTTGTCGAGCAGACCGGGGTTGTTCTCGAACGCCATAGAGTAGGTGAAACCCGAGCAGCCGCCGCCCACCACTGCGATGCGCAGCCCGGCAGGCTTGGGATCCTGGGTCTCCATGATCTCCTTGACCTTTCCCACAGCTCGTTCGGTCATCTGGATCATTTTTGGTCCCTCTGGTTTGGTCTGAACCACTTCCCATTGTACCGGTTTTGGAGTCGGTTTTCCACGGGGCCGGGCACGGAGGGTGCCGCGGTCCAGACGGCTTGACCTGAGGGCGTCGCTCGGGTGGGAATCTGCTATGTTGAGGGGCGGACCCCCGGACGGGCACCGGTGGTTGAAACCGGAAGGCGTGGGAGCGCGTCGCAAGGGGTGTATGAGTGGCTTCAGCGGCGCGCTGCCTTTGCCGGCTTCGGGAGAGAGAATTCCGGTGAAGGCCAGCGTGGATCACCGCAACTCTGACGAGGCCCTCCTGGTGCGCCGGATCCAGCGGGGCGATGAACTGGCGTTCCGGGAGGTGGTCGAGCGCTACCAAAGCAAGGTCTTTTCGATCATCTACGGAATCCTGCGCAACCGCAACGACGCCGAGGATATCGCCCAACAGGTGTTCGCGAAGGTCTATTTTTCGATCGGCAGCTTTGACTTCCGCAGCTCGTTGCTCACCTGGATTTACAAAATCACCGTCAACGAGTGCTACGATTACCTGCGGAAACGCCGCGTGCGCAAGCTGGTCTACGAGAGCGAATTTTCCGAGGAGGACGCCCAGCGGCTCCGCAACTCGGAGGCCGCCGTGGACCAGGCGCCTTCGGTGGAAGGCGATCTGGCGCGCCGCGACTACGTGATGAAGTTGTTGGCGAAGCTGCCGGATGAGGACCGACTGCTGATGTTGCTCAAAGAAGTGGAGGGCCATTCGGTCGAGGAGTTGGCGGAGATGACCGGGTTGAATCAAAATACGATCAAGGTCCGGCTTTTCCGGGCGCGGCAGAAGCTGCTCAAAGCCGCCGAGCGGCTCGATCGCGCCGCGGGCGCAGCGCCGGCTTGACAGCAACACGAATCCCCAGCGGACACCAGATCCGCGGGGTAGGAGTCGAGGCAGCTTGAGGCAAGAGGACGCGATGCACGACTTGATCCGGGAACACCTGGAGGAACACCTTGGGGGGGACTTCCAGCCGAAGGTGCCTCCGGAGTTTTATGCCCACCTCGAGGCGTGCGCGGATTGCCGCGCCTTGGTGAAGCGGATGCAGGCGCAAGCGGAACTGTTCCGGCAACTGCGCTGTCATGCGGAACTGGATCCAGCCCCGGGGTTCTACGCGCGCGTGGCGGCGCGGATCGAAGCCCAGCGCGCCGCCTCCCTCTGGAGCGCCTTCCTCGATCCCGTCTTCGGCCGGGCGCTAGTGCTGGCCTCTGCGGCCACCCTTCTGCTGTTGGGCGCGTATCTGGTGTCGAGCGAACGCAGCTACGCCCGCCGCGACGCATCCATGATGCTGATGGCCAGTCAGCCGCCGGCCTATGAACTCGAGGGATCCAGTCCGGAGCGGGACCGCCACGCGGTGCTCGTAACTTTGGCGAGTTACGAGGAATGAGCGATGGGCGCCCGATGTCCGTCCTGGCACAGCCCCCGGGTTCTGTTGTCGCTCGTGCTGGTGTTCTTATGTGGAATGATGGCCGGCGCCCTGCTGATGCGCTACGGCGTACACGGGATGCTGCATGGCCGCGAAGCCGCCCTGGACCCGCGGCTCACCGTTGAGAATCTCCGCCGGGAGCTCGACCTCACCCCGCAGCAGGCCGAGCAGTTAAAGATCATTCTGGACGACTTCGTGATGTACGTGCAGAGCTTGCAGTCCCAAATGGATGAGGTGCGCGGGGCGGGCAAAGAACGAATCCGCCGGATTCTCGACCCGGAGCAACAGCGCAAGTTCGATCAGCTAATGGCCCAAATCCAGGCCCAAGCCCAACGCTGACCAGGGAGCAGGGGCGGAGCCTCAGCCGATTCGTCCCATCAGCTCCCGAATGCGTCCTTCCTCCTCCTTGCTGGGCCGGTTCCGCAGCGCCGCCAGCAGCTCCTGCCGCGCCCGGGCTTTGTCACCCTTTTGCAACAAAGCCACCGCATAGTGATACCGGAAGGTGGGATTGTTGGGCTGTCTGGCAATCAACTGCTCGTAAATGGCGATGGCATTGGCGCTGAGGTTTTTCTTGACGTAGATCCATCCGATCGTATCCGCGACGTCGTCGGAGTTGGGCAGCCGTTGCCGGGCGCGCTGAGCGTAGGTCAGTGCCAGATCCAAGTCGCCGCCGGATTCCGCGATCACGTAAGCCAGGTTGTTCAGCGCCACGGGGCTGTCGGGCTCCAGCTTGAGAATCTGCTCGTAGATTCCCCGGGCTTCCGCAGCGCGGCCCATGGTGTGGAGCAGTAACGCGAACGGATAGTGGAAGCTCGCTTCCCTCGGACGCAAGTCTCGGGCTTTGCGGAAGTGCTCGAGCGCCAAGTCGAGCTTTTGCAGCTGCCGCCAGACCTCGCCCAAACGAAGGTAGTGTTCGGCCACGTTCGGCTCCCGCTTGACGAGACGCTCGTAAATCGGCGCAGCCGCTTGGTAGTCGCCGCTGAGCACGAGCACGTTGGCTTCCGCCAGCCACAGTCGCGGCTGATCCGGTTGCCGCGCCTGCTGCTGGCGCAACGCTTGCAACGCGCGGGCGAATTGCCGCTGGGCCGCATAGGTCTCCACCAAGCCAAGGAAGCATTCCAAATCTTCGGGCCGGGCGCGATAACACTGCTCGAAAGCTTTCTCGGCCTCAGCCAAGCGCTGGGACTGGTATTCGACGCGGCCCAACTGAAGCAGCACATCTCGGGAACCGGGGTAAAGGCGTAAGAGTTCCTGAAGCTGCTGCCGGGCTTGGTCCCGGTCCCCCGAACCGGCCAGGGCACTGGCGCGAATCAATCCGCCGGCCAAGTGGTTCGGCGCGCGCGCCAAAATCTCGTTGGCTTGCTGCAGCGCCGCCGCCCACTCCTTGCGGTCCAGGTGAATTTGCGCGAGCGCCAGGCGGGCCGGCAGGTAGTCGGCCCGCACCCGGAGGGCCTCCCGGAACTGCGTCTGCGCCACGTCCACATTGCCCTGGATCTGGTGCGCCCGCCCTAAATAGAAACGCAACGCGGCGTCGTTCGGGTTGCGCCCCACAGCGGCCTGAAGCTTCT
The DNA here is from genome assembly GCA_025055455.1 of Bryobacteraceae bacterium. Lineage (GTDB taxonomy): Bacteria > Acidobacteriota > Terriglobia > Bryobacterales > Bryobacteraceae > JANWXD01. The sequence continues at coordinate 39,338 of JANWXD010000002.1, read as the reverse complement.
TCACCGCGGTTTCCACCCGCTGGGCGCCTCCAAGATCCAGCAGCACGGCCGCATGCAACGCTTCGAGCTCAGCATTGTTGGGATGTTCCTTCAGGAGTTGATCCAGATAGCGGGCCGCTTCCTCCTTGCGATTCTGCGCGACCATGACCTCCGCGATCCGCCGCTGGTAGGAGAGCTTGTCGGCCGCCGGTCCCTTCGCAAGTCCCTCCCGGTAGTAAGCCAGGGCCTTGTCGAACTCGTTGAACCGAGTGCAGGCATCCCCCGCCTCTCGCCACGCTTGGGGAATGCTCGCCGAGCGGGCGATGAGACGGTCCAGAGTACGGGTGGCTTCCTCTTTGCGCCCCACAGCGAAGTAATGTTGCGCCAGCTCGACGTAAGGCTGGGCGCGGTCGGGCATGTTCTCCAACTTCAACCGCCGGATCGCTTCGGCGTCCTCGGCCCGGTTGCGCCGCACGTACTGCAAGTACAACGCCTCGTAGATGGGGGCGTAGTCCTTCTGGCGGGCGATCAATTCCTTGGCCAGCTGCTCGGCCTCTGCCAGACGGTCCGCCTCAGCCAGCGCCTGGCACAATGCAAGGATCAGGTCCGGCTGGTGAGGCTTGACCTTGTTGGCGCGCGAGAAATAATCAATGGCCAGCTTGAGGTCGCGATCCGTCCACGCCAAGTACCCCATCAACCGGAGGCCTTCGTAAGAATTCGGGTTTCGCCGCAGCATGCCGAGGGCCAACTCCCGGATGTCCTCATAGAGCTGTCGGGGCCGGCGCCCGTCGCTCAAATAGGCCATCACGTACAGATCCGCCAGTCGCGCCCGAGCGTCGTCGTTGTCCGGTTGCAACTCCACAGCGCGGCGCAGCGCGCCCACGGCTTGCTGCAACTCGCCCGTCTTCAGGTAGGTCAAACCCAGACGGTAATAGGCCTCCCCATAGCGGGCGTCTTTGCGCAGCGCGCTGCGATACATGATGGAGGCTTCCCGGTACTTGCCGCGTTCGAAGTACTTGTTGCCCGTTTCCACGTATCGCCGCTTGACGAGCTCAGGATCACGCGAGCATCCCGTAAACAGCACCACAAGCGCCGCCAATACCGCACCGGCTGTTCTCATCGCCCGATCTCCGCTTGAACTTCTCCTACCTAGGATAAACTAGCGCCGCGGCCTCCCTCAGCGCAGGACGGCCCCCAGTTGGCCGGTCGCGCGGAGCAAGTCCAACTGCGCCCGCTCGAGGGCATACTGGCGGTCCCAGAAGGCCACCCACTTCTCGGACTCGGCAACCCGCGCCTCTTCGACCTGCCGCAGCGAAGCGCGGCCCTCCTCGAACTGCGCCAGCAGCAGGGACAGTTGCTGGCGGGCCACCTCCAGATCCAGGCGCGCCACCTCCCGCGCGCCTTCCGCTTCCCCGACCTGACGCCAGAGGCGGCGCGTTTCGACCACCGTTTGCCGGCGGGCACGCTCCAGCTCGATCCGCAACCGCGCGGCGTCTGCGGCCGACTGCGCCTCCCGTGCCAAACTGGCCGCGCTGCGGAAGGCCGGAATCTGAAACGCAAAGCCGATCTGGCCGTTGTGCCGCTGGAACTTGCGAAAGAAGTCCTCATAGTTGTTATATCGGCCGAGGACCGAATATTGGGCCACCAGATCCAGGCGCGGGAGCCGCTCGGCTTGGTGGGACCGGATCTCGTAGTCCTTGGCGCGCAAGGCCGATTCCAGGCGGCGCACTTCAGGACTGTAGTCCAGCGCCGCCTGCACGGCAGCTTCTTCGGAGGCGGGAAGGGACCACTGCTTGCGCTCTGCCTAAACCAAGCGAATCGGTCGATCCGGGTCCAAGCCGAGCAGGGTCGCCAGCGACCCGGTGTAATAGTCGCGCTCGGCCTCCAGCGAAGCAAGCCGCTGGCGCGCCCTGGCGAGGCCGAGTTCCGCCCGTTTGACTTCGATGGGCAACTCCCGGCCCTCCGCCACCCGCAGCCGTGTGACCTCGGCGGCCTGTTCCAAACTTTCGACTTGCTGCCGCACCACCGCGAGCAACCGCGAGGCCCGCTCGGCTTGCAGAAACAACACCGCCGCGCGGTGCGCCGCGTCGACCCGGCTGGCAGCCGCCGACACAGCCGCGCCCCGTGCCTCTTCCCGCGCCTGCTCGACGCGATAGCTTTGCGGCCGGTTGAACAGGAACTGTACGGCCTGGGCCTGGAAAATCGAAGGCGCCGACCCCTCGATGCTCAGCGGAAACCCGTTGCTATACGCCAAGCCGCTGCCGCCGGCGATCTTCGGCAGGAAGGGATCGCGCGCCAGCCGCACCGCCTCTTGGGCCTTGCGCTCTTCGAACCCCGCCAACCGCACCTCGGGGCTCTGCCGGAGCGCCATCGCAACCGCTTCCTCGAGCGTGAGCGCAAGTTCCTGGGCGAACAGAGACGGGATCGGCGCAAGAAGGAAAACCAGAAAGCAGCGTGTCCGCATACCCGATTGTGAGCCGCCCGCCGTGCAACCCGCAACACTTCACTCCCGCGCCGCCCGTTCGAGCAGGCGTTGCGCTTCCCGTCGCGGGGGATCCTCGGGCGACAGCTCCGCCCGGAGATAGCGTTGTAGCAATTGCCGAGCCTCCGTAAGATTCCGCCCGGATTCGATCCAAGTGGCGGCCCGGGCAAACCACACGCGCGGACTCCCGGGGGCGGCCTGCTCGGCCCGCTCGAACGCCTCCTCGCTTTCCGGGTAGCGCCCGCGGCGGGCCAGGAACTTCGCCAGGTCGATCCAGCGCCCAGGCTTGCTGGGCTGCAGTTCGGCGGCGCGCCGGTACTCCTTTTCCGCGGTCCGGTAGTCCTTTCGTTTCTCCGCCAAGCGCGCCAGCGCCCAATGGTGCTCGGCCGCATCGAGCCGGGCGAAGCGGGCCGCCACGGCTTCGGCTTTCTCCAGGCCGCCACCGAGAATGCCCGGGGCTTGTAGGTAGTACTCGAACAGATCGCCGAGCGCCTCCAGGTTGCCTGGGTCCAATTCCACGGCTCTTTCGAAGCTGCGCCGGGCTTTGGTGGCAAAACCGGGCGCGGTGACGAAGCTGGAGGTTTCCGCCCGGCGACCGTAGGCCTTTCCCAGCCAGTCATGGTAGGTCGAATTGTTCGGTTCCAGTTGCACCGCACGCTCCAGGGCGCTGACGGCTTTCTTGTAATCGCCGAGCAGGTAGTGGCAGCGGCCGAGCAGGTGGTAGGCCGCCGCCGAGCGATCCCCGGACGCCTCCAGCACCCGGACGGCGTCCTCGTAACGGGTCTGCTCGTACAGAGCGCGAGCTTGCTCCAGCGAGGCCCAGGCGCGCGAGGCAAAGCTAGCAAGGCACAGCAGGTTGGCCAGGACGGCGCGCATCGGAGATGCCACGATTCTACCAGCGTCCCATCTGCTGGTCGGCTGTGAGCTACAATGAGAAAGAAGCGGCCGGCGGGCCGTCCCAGGACAACCAAGCGACTCAGTAATCACGCAGAGGATTCGCAGAGGGCTTTATGTACGCAGTCATCCAGACGGGCGGCAAACAGTACCGTGTGGCACCCGGGGACCGAATTCGGGTGGAGAAACTTCCCGGCGAGGTGGGCGCTGAAGTGGAATTCGACCGAGTTCTGGCTGTGGTCAAGGAGCCTGGCACCGTGCTCGCCGGGTCGGAAGCGAACGCGGCGAAGGTACGGGGCGTGATTCTCAAGCAAGGCCGGGGCGAAAAAGTGATCGTCTTCAAGTTCAAGCGCAAAAAGCAATACAAGCGCACCATCGGGCACCGGCAGGCCTTCACCGAGGTGCGAGTCAGCGAGATTTTGGTCTGAGGAGGCACACCGCATGGCGCACAAGAAAGGGCTCGGAAGCTCCCGAAACGGCCGCGACTCTCACTCGCAACGGCTGGGGATAAAAGCCTTCGGTGGGCAGTTCGTACCCGGCGGCGCCATCCTGGTCCGCCAGCGCGGCACCCGCTACAAGCCGGGTGAGAATGTGGGACGCGGCAAGGACGACACACTCTTTGCCCGGATTCCGGGCATCGTGGTCTTCCGTGACCGGGGCCGCCTCGGCAAATACGTCAGCGTGATCCCCGCAGCTCCCGCCGCAGCCGCCGACTGAGCGGTCCCGCTTCTGCCCGGCTGCGTCCGCCCGCCGGTTCTCACGGCCGCCGCCTGCAAGTTCCGCTGTCATGTTCGTCGACGAAGCCACCATTCGTGTCCGGGCGGGAGACGGCGGCAACGGGTGCGTCGCCTTTCGGCGGGAAAAGTACGTCCCGCGCGGCGGGCCGAGCGGGGGCGACGGCGGACGGGGCGGCGACGTCATTCTCGTCTCTTCCGAACACTACAACACCCTGCTCCATTTCCGTTTCAATCCGGAACATCGCGCGGAACGAGGCCGGCATGGCGAAGGCAACAACCGCGCCGGACGTGACGGTGCCTCGATCGAACTCCCGGTCCCGGTCGGCACCATGGTTTACGATGCGGCCACCGGCGCGCTGCTTTACGACTTCACACAACCGGGCGAACGCTTCATCGTGGCGCGAGGAGGACGAGGCGGCCGCGGCAATGCCCGCTTTGCCACCTCCCGCCGTCAGGCGCCGCGCTACGCCGAGCCCGGACAGCCCGGCGAGGAACGCCTCCTGCGCCTGGAGTTGAAGCTGCTCGCCGACGTGGGCTTGGTAGGGTTTCCGAACGCCGGCAAGTCCACGCTGATCTCGCGCATCTCAGCCGCCCGGCCCAAAATCGCTGACTACCCGTTCACCACACTCGAGCCCCACCTGGGCGTCGTGGCCGTGGATGAGAACCGCACGTTTGTGGTCGCCGACATCCCTGGCCTGATCGAGGGCGCGCATCAGGGCCACGGCCTGGGCACACGGTTTCTCCGCCACATCGAGCGCACGCGGCTGCTGGCGCACCTGGTGGACGTCTCCGAGGCGAGCGGACGCGATCCGGTGCGGGATTTCGAGGTTGTGCTCCATGAACTGGCCAGTTTCAGTCCGGACTTGGCTGCCAAACCGATGCTGGTGGTGGCGACGAAGCTCGATATCGTTCAGGATCCGGGACGGCTGGAGGCGCTGCGCCACTTGGCTGAGCAGCGCGGTTTGCCCCTCTATGCCGTCTCGAGCCTCACGGGTCAGGGGATCGAGACCCTCAAACGCGCCATGGCGGACGCCGTCCTCGGATCCGCCTCAGGGCAAGCGGCGCCTCACCGGATGCAGCAGGCCTGAGACGAAACCAAAGCCGCCGGCGAAATCGGCCGCGCCACAGCAAAGAAATTTTTCTCGGAAAGCCGCTTGTAGACGTTGCCGGCAATTTCGGCCGCCGTGGGGCCGCTGACGCCCCATCCGCCGGTCAGCAGCACCACCACCGTGAGCTTGTTGCGCCCCACGTCGTTGAAGGAACCGAACCACCCCAGGTGGACCCGGTTCTCCGTGCAGGTGCCCGTCTTGCCCAGCACGGGTTCGGATGGATGGTAGGCCGCTTTGCGCCCCGTGCCATAGTCTACGGCGGCCAGCAGTCCCGCTTTGATGTCGTCCAGCCAGGGCGCGATGTCGAGATGCCGTTTGACGCGCGGGACGAAATTGTCGACTTCCTCCTGCGAGCGCGGATATTGGAGGTAGTACAGCGTGCCGTCATTGGCGATCGCCGACAGCAGGGCCGCCAGTTGCAAAGGCGTCATGGCGATGCCCTCGCCGAAACTGGCCATCATGCCCACTCCCCCCGGGGGCGGGACCTCAGGCAGCGTGCCGGGCTGTTCGCCTTCAATGTTTAAACCTGCGAGCTCCCCTAAGCCGAACAGCCGCGCGTAGTGCAGAAGCCGTTCGAAGCCCAGCTTGACCCCCAACGTGGCAAAGAAGGGATTGTCCGAGCGCGCCATCGCCTCCGTCAGGTTCATCCGCCGCCTCCCGCCCACGCGTAGCACCGTGTTCCGTTCGATGAGTCCCTCCATGAGCGCCGCCAGCGCCACAGGAATCTTGATCGTCGAGCACGGCTGAAACCCACTTTTGAGGGCGAGCTTTTGGTTGACCATGGTGAGGATGCGGCCGTTGGAGGGATCCACCACCACCACCGAGCCGTTGTAAGGCCCCAGCGCCTCCACGGCCGCCAGCCGCACCACCAAATCTTCTCCGTCCACGCTGTCTCCGATGGTCGAGTCCGCAAAGGTGGGTTCGGTCCACGGGCTCGCCCGGCGCGCGCGGCGCACCCGGGGTCGCGCTGGCTTCTTGCCGGTGGCCTTTTCCAGCTTCACCGTGCCGGCGCTCCGCGCCGGCGCCGTCACAACCTTCTTGCGGTTTACGGCCGACATCGCGTTGGCTGCCATCGCGAGCAGACCGAACAAAACAACCACCCACCGACAGGTTCTCATCGCCAGCGTTTTTTGCGTTGTGTCTTCTGAGGGCGTCAGGGAGCGCTTCGACAACACGCCCACTGGTATTGTGCTCAATCGTCGGAAACGATGTCAAGGTTTACGGGGAACGGCACGGCTTCGCCTTGGCCCGCGCCGCTCAGGCAGCGGTCCAGCCTCCGTCAATGGTCACGACCGAACCCGTGACGAATTCGGCTTCGTCGGAGGCCAGATACAACGCCAGGTGAGCGATTTCCTCCGGACGCCCCATGCGGCCCACCGGCTGCCGATGATGCAACTCCGCGCGCACCTGCTCTTTCTCGTGCTGGTGATACTTCTCCAGGTAAGCCTCCACGAACGGCGTGTCCACTGTGCCCGGACAGATGCAGTTGACGCGCAGTCTGCCGGGGTAGTCGATGGCAAGCTGCCGCGTCATGGCCACGACGGCGCCCTTGGTGGCGCAGTAGGCGAACCGCCGCTTGACGCCCACCAGACCGGCCACCGAACCCATGTTGATGATGACGCCGCGCGAGGCCAGCAGCAAGGGCAGGGCGTACTTGGTCACCAGGTACACCCCCTCTACATTCACGCGCAGGAGCCGCTCGAAATCCTCCCGGGCGGTCTCCTCCACCGTGCCGACCAGGCCGATGCCCGCGTTGTTGACCAGGATGTGGAGGCGATCGAGCGCGGCGAACGTGCCTCGCACGCTGTCCTCGTCGCTGACGTCGCACACCACCGGGTGAGCGCGGGGCAATTCCGCCGCCACGGCTCGGGCGCGGGCGCCGTCGAGGTCAGCCACGATCACTTCGGCGCCTGCCGCGGCGAAGACGCGTGCCGTGGCGGCGCCGATGCCGCTGCCGGCGCCCGTAATGAAGGCCGTGCGGCCGTCCAGCCGAAACGGTGCGCTCATGGGGGGCATTCTAGCGCGGCAACTGCGCTCACAGGCTCGCAAGGACCTCCTCGGTCCAGTCGGGGGTCGGCCGCACCTCCACGTTGGGCGCGTCGGAGTACAACGCCCGCACCTCTTCGGCGCGGGCGGCTCGTCCCTGGCCGTCGACCGGCCCGGCGAGAATCATCCGGCGGGGCGTCAGCGAAGACGCAACCTGTGGAAGATCCGTGTGGCGGAGGATCCGCGACAGAAAGTTGGCCCGCGGATGCTCGTACACTTCCGTCTCCGCCACGCTGCGAAATGAGATGAGCCCTCCTGCCAGGTACAGGGCCGCAATCGAAGGCTCCACCGCCGCCGCAAACAGAGTAGGGAGGCTCAGGTGTCCCGACGCCGCCAGGGTAATTCGCAGGTCGCGACAAGCCGGGTGGGTCCGGAGCGCTCGGACTACCGCCACCAGATCCGTCACCCGCTGGCCGAGCAGAGGCTTGCCCAAGATAAGCGATGCCCAGGCGTAGTGCTCTTCGCTCTGATGCGTCCTCGCATAAGCCGGATTGCCGCGGCTGAACTCCGGCGCCAGGTCGCCGATAGCGCGCACATCGGCGGCGCACACCGCGACACCTCGCTCGGCCAGGCGAGGGTACAACTTTCCTTCGCGCCAGCGGGCATTGCGGCGGAGGAGGGAGTTGCTCTTCCGCAGCGCACTCGTCGGTACAACTTTCCTTCGCGCCAGCGGGCATTGCGGCCCTGCGGCTCCACAATCACGGCCAACGAGCGGGTGCGCTCTCGGGCAGCGGGGAGGAACAGCCAAACCGGGGACCACACCGACTCGCTCGAGCGCACTTCGCAGGCTTCGACCGTCACGTTGCCGAGTGCGGAGCGCCCCAGCTCGGTCAGCTCGGGTGAAGCGGGCAAGTCCAATCGAGGCCACGATGGCAAAGGCGCGGGAGGCCCGGCGGGCCGCATCTGCGCCACACGATGGCGGTTCAGCACAAACGGCGTGGCGCTGTGAAAATCGCGCACCACATTTCCCGTCGGACCAACCCAGAGCGTCGCGTCGGCTTCGGCCTCGACCGGCGGCTCGACAGCGATTTGGCGCCCGTCGCCGAGCCATCGCAGGAACCAGTTGTAGACCTCGAGACGCAGCTCGTAGCTCAGCGCGTGCGGCAGGGGCGTCTCATACCAGCGAACGCAGTCCTCCGCCCCCAGCAACGCATACGCCCGCCGGAGCTTGCCGAACTCCTCCCGGCCATCCTCCAAATACGCCGGCGAGTAGGTGCCGAAAAAATCCCGGGCGCTCACGGCCACCAGCAGCGGTTTCGGCGCCATAGGATACAACAGGTCCCAGCGGTCAAAGCCGGCCGGCCCGCTTTCGATCAGGTTCTGCTCGGCATCGTCCGTTGCGCCCGGGGGATGGAAGTCGCGGCAGGCGAAATTCTCCGTGTTGCCGCAGCAAACCGCGGCCGCCGCCAAGCGGTCGTCCACGCAGGCCAGCAGCATGGTGAGCGTGCCGCCGCCGGATTGCCCAGTGGAGCCGAGCCGCTTGGGATCCGCCAGGGGATGCGAAGCCAAATAATCGAGGCTGCGCACCGCGTCCCAAAGTTGCAACCGCGTCGCCATATCCCCGGCAAGCAACATCTGCTTGCCGGGCACTGAATGCTCGTCATCGGCCGAGCGCAGGCGCGTGAGCCTCCCCTCCGCGTCCGGGTAGAAAATGCGCTCGCCTTGACCCATGGGATCGAAGGCCAGCACAAGAAAACCAAGCTGCGCCAGACCCTGACAGCATTTCTGGTACGGTGCGCCGCCTTGCCGTTCAGCGCGTGCCCCATCTGGAACAGAACGGCCGGAAAAGGCGGCGCTCCTGCCGCGGGGATGTACACGTTGGCAGAGACGAAGAAGCCCGGCTGACTTTCGTAGACCACCTTCTCCACGCGGTAGCCGCGGCGTTCGAAATGCCCCACGACTCGCCCGTTCAGAGGGGTCCGCTCCGGTTGCCCCCCGATCAGGCGCCACAGCGTCTCCCTAGCCCAGCGCTGCCGTTGCCGCACGGCCGCAGCGGAGGTCAGCCGGGCCAGTTCCGCTTCCCGCCGGCGCCGGGCTTCCCCGGCGAGCCCGCGCAAATAGTCGGGCAGGCACCGGGAATAATGACGGTAGGTGACGCCGGCCCTCGCTAGGACCGTCGCGGGCAGGATCGCACAGCCGCTCCGCAGAAATTGTCGCCGCGAGATCTGCATCCCGGCGCCCTAGCCCGGCGGCAGCATCTTGGCGATGTCGTTGTACAGCACGAAAACCATCAGCCCGAGCAGGAACACAAAGCCCAGCTTGAAAATGGCTTCCTTGAGCTGCAGGCTCAGGTCGCGGCGCAGGATCATTTCGATCAGCAGCATGAGAATCACGCCGCCGTCCAGAATGGGAATCGGCAGCAGGTTGAGCACCGCCAGGTTCAGGCTCACCGCCGCCATGAGCATGATGAAGGGGAACACACCCTGCTCGGCCGCGTGGCGGGACAGCCGCGCAATCCCGATGGGCCCCTCGATGGACTTGGGCGACAGCCGGCGCTCCAGAATCCCGTGCAAGAACTGATAAATCAGGCCGGCGTTTCTCACGTTGTGGCGCACCGACTCGGCCAGCGCTTCCGCAAAGGGCAGCCGTGTGAAACTGACTTTCGGCTCCGGCGCCACTCCGATCATCCACCGCTTCGGACCATCGAGCGCCGCAAGCACGGGCTGAACGGTGACCGTAGCAACCCGCCCCTCGCGCTTGTACTCGATCTCGACGGGTTTGCCGCCGCTGGCGCGGATGACCTCGTGCAGCTTTTCCACCGATAGGATCGGGTGGCCGTTCACGGCCACGATCACGTCCCCGGGACGCAGTCCGGCCTTTTCGGCCGGCATGCCCGGCGACAGGCGGCCGATCTGGATCTCCGCCACTTCCGCCCAGCCGGCATAGCCCAAACCGGACCGCTCGAGCAAGATCGGCGTGACCGTCGTGTAGAAACGCTTGCCGCCTCGTTCCACCGTTACGGCCAGCGGCCGGTTGGCGTGACTGACTTCCTGGATCGAAATCTCTTCCCAGCTGGGGTCGTTCTTGTCGGCAATCCGGACGATGCGATCCCCCTCCCGAAGCCCGGCTTTGGCCGCCGGCGAGTCGGGGACGACGTAGCCAATGACTCCCGACAGGCGCCCCTCCACGGGCTTAGGATACTTGACCATGAACAGTCCCGTGAGCAAAACCAGCGCCAGCAGGATGTTCATGGCGGGCCCGGCAAAGGCGATAATCAACCGCTGCCAGCGCGGCTTGGCCAGGAACGCGCGCGGATCCTCCGCCGCCTGCTCGCCCGGTTGCTCACCCGCCATCTTCACGTATCCGCCGAACAAGATGGCCGAGAAGCGAAAGTCCGTCTCCCCGCGGCGAAACCCGAACAGGCGGGGCCCGAAGCCGAAGCTGAAGGTTTCCACGCGCACGTCGAAGTAACGGGCCGCCCAGTAGTGTCCCAGTTCGTGCACCAGGATCATGACCCCGATCAGCACGAACAGCCAGAAAATATTTTCCACAATCGGCATGATGACGCTCAGTTGCGGACCAGCGGTCCCCGCCGCCCGGCGCTTCGTCGCTCTACGATCCGCTGGGCCGCCCGGCGCGACTCGCGGTCCACTTCGAGCACCTCGCCAATGGAGGTGGGCTGGCGCCGCGGCACCCGCTCCAGCGTCTCTTCGACAATTTCGGCGATCTCCAGAAAGCCTGCCTGGCCTTTCAGAAACGCTTCGGCGGCCACCTCGTCGGCGGCGTTCAACGTGCAAGGCGCGGAGCCACCCTCTTCGAACGCTTGATAGGCCAGCCGCAACAGCGGAAACTTGTTCAAGTCCGGAGGGTGGAACTCCCAGCAACGCGCCTGGCTCCAGTCGAGCTTGGGTACAGGGGCGGCCTGCCGCTCCGGATAGGTCAGAGCGTACTGAATCGGCATGCGCATGTCCGTGGCCGATGCCTGCGCGATGATGCTCCCGTCCCGAAACTCTACCAGGGCGTGGACCGTAGACTGGGGATGGATCACCACCTCCACCTCGGAGGGAGAGAAGCCGAACAGCCAGCAGGCCTCGATGACTTCGAATCCCTTATTCATCAATGTAGCAGAGTCCAGCGTGATGCGCTTGCCCATCCTCCAGGTGGGGTGATTCAAAGCCTCCTCCGGCCGGACCGTGGCCAGCTTCTCCACCGGCGTATTCCGGAACGGGCCGCCGGAGGCGGTCAAGATCAGGCGCGAGACCTCCGAACGGCGGCCGGCCCGAAGGCATTGGTGGGCGCCGTTGTGCTCGCTGTCCACCGGGATCAGCTCCGCGCCAGAAGCACGAGCCGCCTCCATCACCACCGCCCCGGCAGCCACCAGCACTTCTTTGTTGGCCAGCCCCACCGTCTTGCCCCGGCGCACGGCTTCATAGGTTGCCTCCAACCCGGCCACGCCCACGATGGCGGACATGACGAAGTCCGTCTCGGGCGCGGTCGCCGCTTCGACGCGCGCCCGATCCCCGGCAGCCAGCTCCGGCCAGTCGGTTCGGGGCAGCCCGGCTCGGTCCAAGCATGCCGCCAGTTCGTCCAGTGCCTCCTCCGACCCAACGACGGCCACCTCCGGCCGGAACTCGACGACTTGCGCCGCCAGCACCTCGACGTTACGCCCCGCCACCAGCGCAAAGACGCGGTACTGCTCCGGCCGGCGGCGGATCACATCCAGTGTGCTCGTCCCGATCGAACCGGTGGACCCCAGCAGCGTGATGGTTTTCATCGGAAGACTCGCTCGGTTCCCAACGAAATCATATCAGCACGGCGGCTATTGGGGGGAACTTTTCAGGGGGCGCCGGGGAGGTAATTGCTTCAGGGGTCTTTAGAGGTTAGTCTCGCTTTGGTGGGAGTTGCCTCCCCGGCTTACTTCCAATTATAGAATACCGAATTTGGGAACGCAAGAGGAAAACTGCAATTTTTTGGATTTTTCAGTCCCCAGCCCGGACCTCGACCCCCGCCCATTGCTCTAACACCCTGATTGCAGAGCAGAAATCGGCCTCCGGGTTCCCTATGGCCATGGCGGCCCGAAACATTTGCTGCGTCAGGCTGGTCAGCGGCAGAGGCACCCCCAACTGCTTGCCGGATTCCAGCATGAGCTCGATGTCTTTATGCATCCACTTGAGCGAGAAGTTGGCCCCGAAGTCCCTGCGAAGAATATACGGGGCCTTGAACTCGATCAAGCCGCACTTGGCCGCACTGTTGGACAGAATGTCCAGCATGAGCCGCGGATCCACGCCGGCCTTGGTGCTGAGCACAATGCCTTCGCAAAAAGCCTGCATGATGTTGCAAAGAATGAGGTTCTGGGTCAGCTTGGCGTGCAGGCCCATCCCCGGTCCGCCGCAATAGTACAGGCGCTTGCCCATTGGCTCGAAAAACGGCCGCACCCGCTCGAACACCTCGCGGTCGCCCCCGATCATGAACGTCAGTGTGCCGCCCTCGGCGCCGGGACGCGACCCCGTGCAGGGCGCGTCGAGCAAGTGCAGTCCCCGCTGGGCCAGTTCTTGCCCGATGCGGCGGCTGCGGTCCGGTGAAATCGTTCCGCAATCCACGATCACCGCGCCCGGCCGCGCGCCTGCGGCGACTCCGTCGGGGCCGAGAATGACGCGCTCGGACATCTCCGTGTCGCCGACGCACAAAAACGAACACTCCGCGAACTCGCCCACCTGCCGGGGGGTCTCGCAGAAAACGCCTTTTTCCGCTGCGGCGAGCTGGCGGGCCTTGGCCGCCGTGTGAGACCAGAGCGCGACCTCGTGGCCCGCGCGCAACAGGTTGCGGGCCATCGGATAGCCCATGATCCCGAGCCCGAGAAAACCCAGCCGTGCCATGCTGCCTCCGGAACCTGCTGGATGGGAGTGCCGCGGGGGACGGCCTCCGCTGGCGGTTGGAACCCGCCATTGTACGACGCGCGGCGCGTGTGCGACAATTGCCGCTTCCAAACGTCACGCCATGCGACCCGCCCTGCTCGTCACCCGTCGGATCTACCCGGAAGCGGTGGAGTACTTGCGCCGTCATGCCGAGGTCGACTACGCGGGCACCGACGACGTGCTCTCCCCCGAGCAACTGCTCGAACGGGCTCGGGGCAAGCAAGCCATCGTCTGCCAACTCACCGACAAATTCCCCGCCGAGGTGATCGAGCGGCTCGAAGGCGTGCGCGTGCTCGCCAATGTCGCCGTCGGCTACGACAACATCGACCTGGCGGCGGCCACGCGCAAGGGCATCCTGGTGACCAACACGCCCGAAGTTCTGACGGAAACCACAGCGGATTTCGCGTTTGCGCTGCTGCTGGCGGCGGCGCGCCGCGTAGTGGAAGGGCACCTGTTTGTCCACTCCGGCCAGTGGCGCCGTTGGGCCATCGACCTCCTGGTCGGGCAGGACGTACATCACCGCACGCTGGGAATCTTCGGCATGGGTCGCATCGGCCAGGCGGTGGCGCGCCGCGCGCGGGGCTTTTCGATGCGCGTGCTCTACCACGACGTCCACCGCGCTCCCGCCCCACTCGAGGCGGAACTGGAGCTGGAGTTCTGCACCAAAGAGCGGCTGCTCGAAGAGTCGGATTTCATCAGCTTGCATGTGCCGCTGACGGAGAGCACTCGTAGGTTGATCGGGGCCGCCGAACTTCGCCGGATGAAGCGCACCGCCGTTTTAGTCAACACTTCCCGCGGTCCCGTGGTCGACGAGGCGGCTTTGGCGGAAGCTCTCGCCCGCGGCGTGATCGCGGCTGCGGGCCTCGACGTCTTCGAACGGGAGCCGGAGGTGCACCCGCGTCTGCTCGAGCTGCCCAACGTCGTGCTGGCGCCCCATATTGCCAGCGCTTCCGTCGAGACGCGGCGCAAGATGTCTCTGATGGCGGCCGAGAATGCCATCACGGCGCTAGAAGGCCGCAGGCCGCCCAACTTGGTCAACGTGGAACTCTGGACCGGCGGCTAGCTCGCCGCTCCGGCGCAAGCCTCTCCGGCAGCATCCAAAGCTTGCTGGAAGTCCGCCAGCAGATCCCGCCAATCCTCGATGCCCACCGACACGCGCACCATGCCTTCGGTGATGCCGGCACGGGCCAGTTCCTCCGGCGTCAGGCTGGAATGTGTGGTCGTCATGGGGTGGCAGGCCAGGGTTTCGACGCCGCCGAGAGAAACGGCGTTGCGCGCGATCCGCAAGTGGCGCAAAAACTCGAAGGCCGCCCGGCGCCCGCCGTACAAATCCATCGAGAAGATCGCGCCGGGGTAATGGCACTGCGCCAGCCGGATCTTGATCTGCTCGGCATCGTCGAACAACGTGGGATAGTAGACCTTGCGCACCTGCGGGTGTTCGACCAGCCGCTCGGCGATCCGCTGGGCGTTCTTGCTTTGCCGGTTCATCCGCAGCGTCACGGTGGGCAGGCGGCCGTCGAGCAGCCAGCACTCATCCGGGGGCAGGATGTTGCCGAAAATTGCCCGCCTGAGTCGCATCTGGCGGATCAGCTCTGGGTCCCGGGCCAGAGCGGCGCCCGCCAGCAGGTCGCTGAAGCCGGAAAGGTACTTGGTTGCCGAGTAGAGCACCAGGTCCGCGCCCAGTTGCAACGGGTGCTGGAACGTGGGTCCCAGAAACGTGTTGTCCACCAGGACCAGCGGCCGCGGTTGCCGCGCAGCGGCGCGTTCACTGGCCCGCCGGATATCGGTCATCACCATGGTGGGATTGGCGGGCGTTTCGATGAAGACCAGGCGCAAGTTCTGGACCGAGTGGATGGCCGCATCGAGCGCCGTTCCGTCCCCGGCCGGCACGGCGTGACAGCGGATCCCGAACGGCTCCAGCAGCTCGTGGATCAGATGCTGCGTGCCGCCGTAGAGTGGCACCGTATAGACGAGACTATCCCCCGGGCGCGCAAAGGTGAGGAAGGCGGTCATGATGGCGGCCAGGCCGGAATTGAACACCACCGCCGCTTGCGCTCCGGGCTCCAGAGGCACCATCTGATCTTCGAGAATTTCCGCGTTGGGGTGATTGAGCCGCGCGTAAATCAGCTCGACGGCTTCTCCCTCTTCCGGCTGCACTCGGCCCGTGGCGACGGCGAAGGCCCGTTCCGCCGCTTCCGGGCTGGAGAAAACGTAGGTCGAGCAGCGGAACACGGCCGGACGCGCCGATCCCACCGAAAGGCGCGGATCGAAGCCGCGCGTCAGAACCGCCGTGGGCGGGCGAACCGTGGGCGGAGGAACCTGGTCTTTGGTATGTGACATGGGCGTGCACTCCCTGCACCGAGTGTATCGCCGGGCAAGGCCCGCGGGTCTCGGGCGCAGCCCGTCAGAATGCCTGGCTCGAGCGGATGCCCACGGCTTCCAAAGCCGCGGCCATCTTCTCCAGCGCCGATTTGTGAATCTGCGACACGCGGCTTTCGTTGACTCCCAGGATGCCGCCAATCTCTTTCATGGTGAGGTTGTTGGTGTAATAGAGCACCACCACCTTGCGGTAGCGTTCTGGCAGCGTTTCCATGGCCTGTTCGAGGAAGGCACGCATTTGCTGGCGCGCGCATATGTGGTCGGGCTGCGTCTCCGGTTCGGCCGGGAATTCCGGCGCCGGCAACTCGTCGTGGTCGGATCGCGTCGAGGCGGACACCAGGCCCACGCTGCGGAGGTCCCTCATCATCTGCCGCCACCGTTCCGCTCCCACGCCCAGTTTTTCCGCCACTTCCGCTTCCGTGGGATTCCGCTGGAGCACCGCCGCCAGATCGCGCGTCGCCGCCTCGATCTGCTTGTGGCGCCGCCGCAAGTCCCGCGAGGCCCAGTCCAGCTGGCGCAGGCTGTCCAGAATCGCCCCCTTGATGCGGTGCTTGGCGTAGCTGGCAAACGCCACTTTCTTGGCGGGGTTGAATTTTTTGGCAGCGTCGAACAACCCCAGGATGCCGGCGTGCACCAGGTCATCGAGCTCCACATGCACCGGCAGGTTCTCATGCACCCGCACCGCGATGGCCTTCACCAGCGGGAGGTGCTGTAAGACGAGCTGGTCGCGCTGCGCCTGCCGGTTTTTTTCGGCATCCTTCGGAGACACACGTCGAACCGCCATGAACGGACCTCTCTGTTTCTCTTCGTCGGATTGCTCCGCCGGACGCCTGGCGGAGGACGGGATCGAATCCAGCGAACCCGCCACCGCCTCCTGCACGCGCCGCGCCAGCCCGCGGTCGGCGAGAGATCAGGGAAAAGACTGGAGGCGATTCAACGAGTTGCGCAGGAACGGATCGGGGAAACACCCAAGGCCGTCTCGGACATCTGGCTCAGTCCGGAACCAGCCATGGCCGCGGATGTTTCATTGCGGGAGACGGTGCACCGCTTCGGAACAGACCTTCTCTGCCGCTCCATCCGCCGGCAGCGTGCGAAGCCGTGCACCGCTTCAGAATCGGCCTCGCGCTGGAAGGCCATCCCCGTCTCCCATCCGCGCAAGGGGGGGCACAAGAGCCTCACTCCTCCCGCTTGGAGGCGATCCACGTCTTGACGGCCAGCGCGGCCAGAAATAGCCAGACCGCGGTGCGAAACAGGTGTTCGAGCGTCAGCCCGGCGAGCACCGCCAGCGCGGCATAGCTGAGCAGGGCATGGAGGAGGCGGGGCTTCACGGCGGCCGAGGCCATTGTCGCACGCGAACTCTCGGCCGATCCCGCCGGCAAGACGCTCCGGCTACGGACGGGCTTAGGGCAAAGTTTCGATCGCCGTGTACTCGACGATCCTCACGCCGAATACGGTGCTTCCCGGGCGCCGTTGGTGAAGGTCACTGCGCAGCACCCGGCGGGTTTCCAGATCAATCCAGAGCTCCTCCCAACTCGTCCCGGGATGGCGCGCCTCGGGAGCACGAATCCGCACGACGGCGCATTCGCGCCGCCGGCCATCGAGGGTGAGCCGCCTGCGCTTCACCTCCGCCGACATGAGCTCGGCCTGATCGAGCGCGGCGAACCGTCCGTGGTAGCGCCGCCATTGATTCCGCAAGAACGAAAGGGGGTTGGCTTCGCCGGCAAGTTCGGCCGGTTCCCAACGCCGGTCGGGCTTCGTGCCTCGGTCGTAGGTCTGCCAAACCGAGACGCCATCGGTGCACATCGTCGTCCGGTCGCCTTCCGGCGTCGGCTCCGAAGTGAGGCAAAGCTGCTGTGGCGGCCGCGATTCCAGCCTCATCCGGATCCGGTCCGGCGCCGGATGGCCGTCGACCTCGAGCCGCGAGGGGAATTCGATCCGCATCGCCCGATCCTGGCGGTAGACTTCGGCGACCGCCTGGAGCAGAGCCGCCGCGTTGCCCTCTTGCGCACCCGCGGCGCGCAGCAACAACAGCGCGGCGCCACAAACCGCCCACGCCCGGCCGCAACTCCTCGCCTTGGCCATTGGATCCTCCTTTAGCGGCTCCGCATGTTGTACAGAAACACGAACTGGAGCCGAATCTGCTGCCCTTGGTACTCGCGCGGCAGGGGCGGAAAGGGATGGGAAGCGCTGATGCCCGCCACGGCCGCGCGGTCGAGCGCCTCGGTGCCCGACGGCACCGCGATGACCAACTTGGGCACCGTGCCGTCGCGGTTGATGGCGAACTGGATCACCGTCCGGCCCCGCCGACCCAGCTTGGCGCTCTCCGGCATTACCGCGTACCAGTTGCGCCGCACCGCCGAGAGGATCTGGATCAGATATGGGCGAAAGTCCACCCCCTGCGGGTCGCTCAGCAGCTCGAGCGCGCTTCCGGCGTAACCCGGCGAGGGCGGCAAATTCAGCATCTCGCCGAGTCCCCCCACCCCCTCGCCCAAGTCCCCTACGACCAAGCCGCCTCCTAAACCGCCCCGGGCGAGTTCACGCCCGAGCTCGGCGACGGAGGAGCCGGGCGGACGCAGCGAGCCGAGCGGCGACACGCCTTGCGGAGCTCCCCGGGGTGACCCCGGCGTCTCGAAGGCCAGCTTGGGCTTCTCTTCGGGCTGGATTTGCGGCGGAGGAAGGGGCTTGGCGCCCTGAGCCACCAGGGGTAGATCGCCGAGACCCACTTGGGGCAGCTCCAGGCGCGGCGGCTCGGGCAACGCCACCGGCGCGGGTACGGGCGCCGCCGGGCGCGTTGTGGAAGGGGACGGCGGCTGGAACAGCCGCGGGCGTGGCAACAGGTCTTCGAGTTGGAACTCCTTGCCGACCCGGCCCCGGTTGGGCGCCGTTTGCGTTAGTTCCTTCGGCGGCGCGACCAGCTTGATCGGTTCGCGAAGCTGCGCCAGGATCTGAGTGGCCTGCCGAGGCGTGAAACTACCGATCGGCAGGGACAGCAAGGCGGCGATGCCTGCGGCGTGCAGCACCAACGAGAGAATGCCGGCCAGGCGGGCGCGCGCGAAGCTTTCCTGCCGACTCTCCCACTCCGGGAAAAAACGGAGTTCGAGAACGGTTTCCTCGCGGGGACGGACAACCGCCTCCATTCACCCCCTCCGGCCGGACGCCAGCGTTCTGGCCACCAACTGCGCGTGCTCTTCGATTGTAGCAACGATGTTCAGCGCGACCTCCAAAGCACGGCATGCCGCAAGGCCGTCGACGCGAGGCCCCTGGCGCGTGCGCACGCAGTGGAAAAAACTTTCGAGCTCCAGGCGCAACGGCTCGCCGCGTGCGACTTCCAAATGACGGGACGCAATCTGGCGGTCCGGTGTTACGGAAAGCACGAACGCCTCCTGGCGGGCGTAGTCGAGGGAGACATATTCGTGAGGCTGGAACAGCCGGAGCTTGCGGACGCGTTCGGTGGAGACGCGGCTGGCCGTAAGGTTCGCTACGGCACCGTGGGGAAACTCCAGGCGTACGTTGGCGATGTCCACTTTGGGGGTGAGGATCGAGATGCCGGCGGCGCGGATCT
Source organism: Bryobacteraceae bacterium (assembly GCA_025055455.1). Taxonomy (GTDB): domain Bacteria; phylum Acidobacteriota; class Terriglobia; order Bryobacterales; family Bryobacteraceae; genus JANWXD01. The sequence goes on along the minus strand of JANWXD010000002.1, from coordinate 20,295 downwards.
CCTTCGGCATGGCCCCGGTGAGCGTCAGCACGATGTCGATGTCGTGGATCATCAGGTCCAGGATCACGTCCACGTCGAGACTGCGGGGCGTGAAGGGACTGAGCCGGTGGATTTCGAAAAACAGGGGCGTCGTCAAAGCCGACTCCAAGGCCGTCACCGCAGGGTTGAAGCGCTCCAGGTGGCCCACTTGCAAGATCCGGTTGCGGCGCGCCGCGGTGTCCACGAGCCGGCGCGCGTCCTCGAGCGTGGCGGCGATGGGTTTTTCCACCAGCACGTCGAGACCCGCCTCTAGCAACGCGCACCCGATTTCGGCGTGCGTCACCGTGGGCGTGGCGACCACCGCCGCCTGCGCCGCCTCCGCGACGGACTCCAGATCGGGCAGCGCGGGGCACCCGTATTCCTGGGCCGCAGCGGTCGCCCGGGACGAATCCGCATCCAGCACTCCCACCAGTGCCGCTTGAGGCGAGTTCCGGATCACGCGCAGATGCTGGCGGCCGAACTGCCCCGCCCCGACCACCGCCACGCGCAAGCGGTCCATGACCGATCCTCTCATCCTCGGGAAGGTTAGGCCAACGGGTCCGCCCTGGCACCCTCTGGGGAGTCGCATTCAGGAGTTTTGTAGCCTGTCGCCGAAAGGGCGAGGATGGCGATGCCGGCGGCGTTGGCCGCCTCCAGCATCTCGTCGCGATCGAGCAGCAGCGTGCGGCCGGCATCCACGGCCAGCGCTGTGGTGCCCGTCTCGCGCATCACGGCGATCGTACCGGGTCCGGCGACGGGCACGTCATAGAGCAGGTGCCCCCGCCGCCGGGATACTTTGACGAGCCGCAGCGGCCGCCCGTTGACCAGCGCCGCCGCCCGGCGCAGCATCGCGTCGGTGCCCTCCATGGCTTCCACGGCCACGCAGGCGCGTTCTGCTACGGCCACGCTCTGCCCCACGTCCAGCTCGGCCAAGGCGTTGGCGATGCGGCGGCCGTATTCGAGGTCGGCTCGCTCTTGCCGGGTGGGCTTGCGGCGCGTCAGCACGCCCTCCGGTGCGAGCAACGGCTTGAGCAGCCGCGTGGAATCCGCCAGGCGGATCCCCTCGCGCTCCAGCTCCCGCGCCACGCCGCCGATGAGAGATTCCGTGTTTTTCTGCGGCAACGAAGCCAGCAGCCGCATCAAACGCCAGTCCGGCCGGATCGAAGAGAAGATGCTAACGTGCTTGACCTGGCCCGCCAGGACGACCTCGTCCAGTCCTTCCTGCTTGAGGATTTCGATGAGGCGGCCGAGCTGGCCCAGCGAGATCCAGTAACACCGCGCCGCCAGCGGCTCGATCTCCGCGCTCGCCTCTTCGCGGATGCCGATCGCGACCACTTCATGGCCCAGCTTGCGCGCCTGCTCCAGGGCCAGGATGGGGAAGCGGCCGTTGCCGGCGATCAAGGCGTAGCGCATGCTCCCTACTTGATGACACCCCGCTCGGAGGTGCGGATGAACTCGAGCAGCTCCTCGACTTCGGCGCACACCGGCCCTTCGGCGCGGATGCGCTCGACGGCCTGCGAGGTGTTCAGTCCGGAGCGGGTCAGGATGCGGAGGGCCCGCTGCAACGCCTCGATGGTTTCTTTGGGGAAACAGCGGCGCTCCAGACCCGTGCGGTTGGCGCCGAAGACTTTGGCGGGCCTCTCGCTCACGGTGAGCGAAAACGGCAGCACGTCCTGGGTGACCACGGTGTAGCCACCGATCATGGCGTGGCGGCCGATGCGGCAAAACTGGTGGATGCCCGTGAAGGCCCCGATCACCGCCCAATCCCCGACTTCGACGTGGCCGCCCACGGTGACGCCGTTGGCGAGCACGGTGTGGTTGCCGATGCGGACGTCGTGCGCCACGTGCACGTACGCCATCAGCAGATTGTCGTCGCCGATCGCAGTGAGCAAACCGCCGCCTTGGGTGCCCCGATGGATGGTGACGAATTCCCGGATCCTGTTCCGGTTTCCGATGCGTGTTTCGGCGCGCTCGCCCTTGTATTTCAGATCCTGCGAGGCCACGCCCACGGTCGAATAGGGATAGAAAATGTTGTCCTCGCCGATCCGCGTGGGGCCTTCGACGTAGACGTGAGCCAGCAGGCGCGTGCCGGCGCCGATTTCCACTTCCGGGCCCACGATCGAGTACGGTCCGATCTCGGCGGAAGGCGCAACCGAAGCGTTCGGATCGACGAGCGCCGTCGGATGGATCGCCATGAGCGGCTTACGGGGTCGGCGTGGCGTCCTTGTCGGTCAGCTTGCAGAGCACCTCCGCCTCGGCCACCAGCACGCCGTCCACGCGGGCCTCCCCGTACATCTTGGCGACTGCGCCTTTGCGGCGCGCCACCTTCATCTCGATGCGGAGCTGGTCGCCCGGCACCACCGGACGGCGGAAGCGCGCGTTGTCGATCGCCGCCAGCAAGACGACTTTCTTGTCGCGATCCGGAACGCTCTGCAGCACCAGCACTCCGGCCACCTGCGCCATGGCTTCCACGATCAGCACGCCTGGCATGACCGGAAAATCGGGAAAGTGACCGGCAAAGAACGGTTCGTTGAGCGTGACGCTCTTGATGCCTACGATGCGGTCCGGCTCGAGCTCCACGATGCGGTCCACCAGGAGCATGGGATAGCGGTGCGGCAGAATCCTCCGGATCCCTTCCACATCGAGCTGGGGCATGCAGCCCCGTTATTATAACAGGCGATGGATTTCTTGCTTCGTTGGATGCGAGAGCACCAACCCGACCTCATCGCGTGGGTGGAGCAGCTGGTGCGGTGCGAATCGCCAAGCGATGCGCCGGAGGCCGTGAATCGCTTCGTCGAGCTGGTAGCGGACTCGGTGGCGGACATCGCTCGCACGCGAACGTTTCCCGGCGGCCGCTTCGGCCGCCACTTGCAGTGCGAGTTCCAGCTCCCCGGAAACAACAAGTCCGGCCGCATCCTCGCGCTGGGGCATTCCGACACCGTCTATCCCCTGGGAACGCTCGAGCGGATGCCGTTCCGCGTGGCGCGCGGGCGGCTCTGGGGGCCAGGCGTGCTGGACATGAAGACCGGCATCGCGCTGTTCGTCTTCGCTATGCGCGCCCTGCGGGAGCTGGAGGTGCCGGTGCGGCGGCGCGTGGTCTTGCAACTGAACTCCGACGAGGAGGTGGGCAGCGAATCTTCGCGTCCCTTGACCGAGCGGGAGGCGCGGCGTTCGGACGCGGTTCTCGTGCTCGAGCCGGCCACCGGTCTGGAAGGCAAGCTGAAAACCGCGCGCAAGGGCGTGGGCAGCTACACGATCGTGGTGCGGGGACGCGCAGCGCATGCGGGAGTGGATTTCGAAAAAGGCGCCAACGCCATCGTGGAACTGGCGCGGCAACTCGACCGGGTCGCCGGCTTTACGAACCCGCGGCGCGGCGTCACGGTGAGTCCGGGACGGATTGCGGGCGGCACGCGAGTGAACGTGATACCCGAGGAGGCGCGAGCCGAAGTGGATGTGCGCGTCCTCAGGCTGCGCGACGCCGCGGCGCTCGAGCGCCGATTCGCTGCCCTGAAGCCCGTGGATGCGCGCTGCTCGCTTCGCGTCACCGGCGGCCTGAATCGTCCGCCGATGGAGCGAACGGCCGCGGTGGTGCGTTTGTTCCGCACGGCCCAGAACCTCGGGCGCGAGCTCGGCCTCGAATTGGAAGAATCGACGAGCGGCGGGGGCTCGGACGGCAACTTCACCGCCGCGCTCGGCGTGCCGACCCTCGACGGCTTGGGTGCCGTCGGCGAAGGCGCGCACTCGGCAGCAGAAAGCGTCCTGCTGAGCTGCCTGGCCCCGCGGGCGGCCCTTTTGGCCAAGCTCGTGGCGTGGCTGTGACCCTCCATCTCCGAGCCCACGACGCCCGCTCCGGGGCCCCCTACGGCCCCGGTTGCTTCTCCGCCGCGGGGCGTCTCGGCTTGACGTACCAGACCCCGAGCTCGGACCGGCGGACTTCCCGGTGGTCTTCGAGAAATCGTAACAGGCAATCGCTGGGGTACTCATCTAGTTTCAGCCAGTTGGGTAATAATGTCAGCACCGGTTGAGACCTCCGGATCTCCGAACATAATCGCTGCATCTGTGAACTTGACCACATCAAGGGATAGGTGTGGACTGTCGTAGCCGGTCGCCGTCGGGAACGATAGTAGATCTCAGGATTCTGCACGACAAGCACACGACCCGACAAGGATTGTTTTAGGAATTGCACTTCCCGATTAACAAGAACAAGCTGAGCGAAGTGCGTTTCGCGGTCTTTCACGTTAATGGCGATCACTTTTCTCACGAAGGGCACAAGTACAACGCTGAACAGTACAATGGCTACCCATCTGCGTGCGCATGTTTTTAGCGTCTGAACAGCGGCTTCGAGGCTCAGCGCACTCAGAATCGACAGCGGACAGATTAGTAAGACCCACTGATATCCCCACCACGACCGCACTTGCAGCATGATGACAGCCACCGCACTCAAGATCCACGCAGCGCAGCTCGCCGTCAGTCGGTCACGTCGGACCATAAGTGATGCGACTGCCAAAAGGATCAGCGCACCGGCGCGCTTCAGCCAAGTTCTCAGACCCAAATCTAATACCGACTCAAGCGGAAAGGCGCATGCGCAGCGAACCACGTGAGCGTCACCGAAACGGGAATCGCCGCCCCCAGCGCTGCGGGCAGCCAGCCCCTTCGGCCGCGAGCCCCTGCCAACCACACCCCGAGACCCACAAGGCCAAGCACCGGTTTGAAAAGAGTTGCAAGGCCGGTGCCCGCGCCCGCGGCCAGGAACCAGACCGATGAATTTCTAGAGCTGTGGGCTCGGGTTACGCCTGCTAGGGTGAGGAACAACGGGAGTTGCACCAGGGGTTCAACGAAGAGTAAGTGCTCGCAAAAAGCGTAATACCACCCGACGGTCAACAGTGCGGCCAAAGCCGCTGTCCGACCCCCAACCAAAGGGCTCAGCATCCAGACCATCAGCGCAGCGAAGGTACACTGGTAAAGGATGTCGAAGATTCGAACTCCGAAGTCTGAGAACCCAAATAGCTCTCCGGCCGCGAGAAACCACAGGAATATGCCTGGCGGTTTGATGTCCCAGAAATCTCTGTACAGTACGCCTCCGTCGGAGATCACTTGTGCGCCCATCGCAAACAGAGTCTGGTCTCCGATGAGAGGGTAATCGAGCTTGGTCGCACCCATTGCGGCGACTACAACTACCACGGCCATTACGTAAGGGAGGGTGCCCGTACGTACTAACATTCTGGGGCAGGATTATAGCCAAGATCCGGCTATTAGGCAACCGGACTCCTAGGACTTCTGCGGCCGAATCAGGACCTGGCGGGAGTCGCTTCGAGACCAGGAGCCCCCGCTCGGCGACAGCCCAGCCGACCGAGCAACGGGGATCACGCCCGCCGCGCCCATGGACCTTCGTCCCGCGCGGTCCCGGCTCTCCTGGAAAGAGCCCAAAAAGTTTTCAGTGCGACTGTTGCACTTGCCCTACGAGTGTGATATGTATGAGCGTCGGAATCCGAGGGTGTACCCTCTGTAGAGGAGGCGGGATGCCGCTGGCGTTCATCGTCTGGGCGTTTGCCATTGTCATCGTCTACGTCTTCCTGGCGCGGCTGTGGTGGTTCCCCCCGCCCATCAACCAGCACGGCATCATTTACGATCAGCACTTTCTCAGCACGCTCCTGGTGACGGGCGTGATTTTTTTTCTTGCCCAGCTCGCTTTGGGCTATGTGATCGTGCGCTACCGAGACCGGGGCCAGCGCGCCGTCTACTCCCACGGCAACAACAAGCTGGAGGTGTTGTGGACCTCCGCCGCAGCGGTGTTGTTCATCGGGGCGGTCCTGGCAAGCACGCGGGTCTATGCCGGGGTTCACTTAGGCCGCCCTCCCGAGAACGCCCTGCGCGTCGAGGTGCTCGGCAAACAGTTCGCCTGGAGCTTCCGCTACCCGGGTCCCGACGGCAAGTTCGGGCGAACCGACATCAAGCTCATCAATGACGCCGGCGGCAACCCGTTCGGCCTGGACGACACCGATCCGGCGGCCCGCGACGATATCGTCACCTCGGCCCTCCGCGTCCCGGTCGGCACGCCCGTGCGGTTGACGCTCAAGTCACGCGACGTCATCCATAACTTCTTTGTCCGGGAGTTGCGCCTCAAACAGGATCTGGTGCCGGGCATGGAGATCCCGCTGGTGTTCCAGGCGGACAAGACCGGCGTCTACGAGATCCCGTGCTCGGAGCTGTGCGGCCTCGGGCACCACCAGATGCGGAGCACGCTCGAGGTGCTGACGGCGGAAGAGTTTCGTCGATGGGAGCAGGCGCAAGTGGAGCAACTGCGCCAGCTCCAGCAACCGTGAGGTGAGCTTCCGGCGCTGAGCTGGCCGGAGCCACCGGAGGGGAGTTGGGATGTCATCACCGGTCACTCACCACGCGGTGCACGCCGCCCCCAAGGGGTTCCTGCGCCGCTACATTTTCAGCACGGATCACAAGGTCATCGGCAAGCAGTATTACTTGCTCGCCTTGTTCTCCGTTTTCGTCGGGATGCTGCTGTCGGTGCTCATGCGCTACCACATGATCTATCCCGACGCCAAGGTCTCCTGGTTCGAGAAATTGTGGCCCACCGGCGCCGCCGGCGGGATCATGACGCCGGAGCTGTACTTGTCGCTGATGACCATGCACGGCACCATCATGGTGTTCTTCGTGCTCACGACGGCGCCGCAGTCGGGTTTTGGGAACTACTTCCTGCCCTTGCAAATCGGCGCCGAAGACATGGCCTTCCCGGTCATCAACATGCTCTCGTTCTGGACGACCTTCGCGGCGCTGGTGGTTCTACTAGCGGCCTTTTTCGTACCTGGCGGCGCGCCGCTGTCGGGCTGGACGGCTTACCCGCCCCTGAGCGCCGTCGGAGAGATCGCGGGCCCGGGCCAGGGCACCGGCCAGACCCTGTGGATCCTGAGCATCGCGCTCTTCTGCGCGGCTTCCTTGATGGGCGCCATCAACTTCATCGCCACCACCATTGACCTGCGCGCCAAGGGCATGACCTTGATGCGCATGCCCCTGACCTGCTGGGCCTGGTTCGTCACGGCCATCCTGAGTCTGCTCGGCTTCGCCGTGCTGCTCGCCGCCGGCATCCTCCTGCTCCTGGACCGTACGGCCGGGACCAGCTTTTTCCTGCCTGCCGGTTTGGTGGTCAACGACCAGATCCTCAATCACAAAGGCGGCTCGCCCTTGCTGTGGCAGCACCTGTTCTGGTTCTTCGGCCATCCCGAGGTCTACATCGCCATTCTGCCGGGCATGGGCCTCACTTCCACGGTCTTGTCCGTTTTTGCTCGGAAGCCGATCTTCGGCTACCGCGCCATGGTGTACGCCATCCTGGCCATCGGATTCCTGGGCTTTCTGGTGTGGGGCCACCACATGTTCGTGAGCGGCATGAACCCTTACACCGGGATCGCCTTCTCCGTGCTCACGATGGCCATCGGCGTGCCCTCGGCCATCAAGACCTTCAACTGGATCGGGACCTTGTGGGGCGCCCGCATCCGCTTCACCACGCCCATGCTGTTCGCCCTGGGCTTCGTCTCGCTGTTCGTCACCGGTGGCATCAGCGGGATCTTTCTCGGCCAGCCCGCGCTGGACCTCTACCTGCACGACACGTACTTCGTCGTGGGGCATTTCCACATGATCATGGGCGTGGCGGCGATCTTCGGGATCTTCGCCGGCACCTATTACTGGTTCCCCAAAATGTACGGGCGCATGATGAACGAAACCCTGGGCAAGATTCACTTCTACCTGACGTTCATCGGCGTCTACGCCATCTTCACGCCCATGCACTTTGTGGGCGTAGCGGGTAACCCGCGCCGCTATCCAAACTTCAAAGAGTTCGAGTTTCTCGGCGAGTTGCTGCCGGTCCACACCTTCATGACGCACGCCGCGTTCTTCACCGCGGCGGCGCAGTTGATCTTCCTGTTCAACTTCTTCTGGAGCATGAAAAAGGGCGCCAAAGCGCCGGTGAACCCGTGGGAGGCCACCACGCTCGAGTGGACCGTCCCTTCGCCCCCACCGCATGACAATTTCGGCGGCCGGCTGCCGGAAGTCTACCGCGGCGCCTACGAATACAGCGTGCCGGGCGCCGAAAAGGACTATCTCATGCAAAACGAACCCGCAGTGGCCGTAAAGGAGTAGGCGATGGCCCGGGTCTCGCCGGCCGATGTCGTAAACGTCCCGCCTCCGGTGGAGCCCGGCGGCGACGGAAGATCCGGCGGAGGCGCCGCCCGCCGCGCCGGGATCACCGGCATCGTCGTGGCCTGCGCCTCCATCGTCATGCTCTTTGCCGCACTCACCAGCGCCATGATCGTGCGGCGCGGCTTGGGTGGGGACTGGCAGAGCTTGGGTGTGCCGGGCATTCTCTGGCTCAATACTGCGGTGCTGCTGGCCAGCAGCGTCATGATCGAGCGGGCGCGGCGGGCGCTGCGGCTCGGCCGGCGGGAGTCGTTCAACTATCTGTGGCTGGCCGGCACCGCGCTCGGCTTGCTGTTTCTGGCCGGCCAGTACGCATCCTGGCGCCAACTGGCCGCCGCGGGAATTTACCTGGCCACGAACCCGAGCAGCTCGTTTTTCTACCTGTTCACCGTGGCGCACGCCCTGCACTTGGGCGGCGGACTGCTGGCGCTCCTCTATATCGCGGTCTGCGCCTGGAGGCTGCGGCTGGGGCCGGGGCGCCGCACTGCGGTAGACGTCGCCGCGCTGTATTGGCATTTCATGGACGGATTGTGGATTTATTTGCTCTTACTATTCCGATTCTGGGGGTGAGGAGCTGATGGCGGAAGCTCGAAGTGAGACCCTGGTTCCGGCTTCGGCTTGGGGCGGCGGCGCCTCGCCGTTCGCCATGAACTCGAAGAAGCTGGGGATGTGGCTGTTCATCATCTCCGACGCGCTAACCTTCTCGGCGCTTCTGGTGGCGTACACCTATTTGCGGCTGGCGACGCCGAACTGGCCCACCCCGTTCCACTTCTCGCCCAGCATCCTGTTTGCTTCTCTGATGACTTTCGTTCTGCTCTCGAGCAGTCTGACCATGGTCATGGGCGTGCATGCCATGAATCACGGGCATCGCCGCCGCGCGGTCGGCTGGATCTTGGCCACCATGGCCGGCGGGGCGGCATTCGTGATCCTGCACGCCACCGAATGGCGTCACCTGATCGTGGACGAGGGGGTGACCCCCTTTTCCAATCCTTGGAACGAGCCCCTGTTCGGCGCCACGTTTTTCGCCCTCACCGGGCTCCACATGACGCACGTCATCGTGGGCGTGCTGTATCTGGGAGTGATCGCCATCGGCGTCGGCCGCGGGAAGTTCAAGCCCGAGGACGTGGAAGTCAGCGGGCTGTACTGGCACTTCGTCGACCTGGTGTGGATGTTCATCTTCCCGCTGGTGTATCTGATGTCGGTGCACATCTAGGAGGACGCGCATGCAGGCCCATTCCGAACAAGCCATCGCGGTGACGGCCAAGACCTTCGTCTGGGTGTGGGTGGCGTTGCTGGCCATGACCGTGGTGGAGGTGTTGCTGGCCTACTTCCACGTGCCGCTGCTGCTCATGCTGACCGCCCTGATGGGACTTTCCGTCATCAAAGGCGCGCTGATCATCGCCTACTTCATGCATCTCAAGTTCGAACGCTTCAGCCTCTTCCTGACCCTGTTCCCGATGCTGATCTTCTGCATTCTGCTGCTGTTCATCTTTATGCCGGACTCTTTCCGGCTGATGGAGTTGCGGCCCCGATGACGGCCTGGGCGCGCCTTGTGGCCGTCGCGGCCGTGGCAGCGGCGATCCTGCCGAGCCAATGCGTCATGTGCCAGCGCACCGCGGAGGCGCAGCAGGCCGAGCGCGCCCGGGTGCTCAACCGCGGCATTATGGTGATGCTTGTACCCCCGGTGGCGATCCTAGCAGGCGTGTTGGTGCTGGCGGTCCGCCGCGACCGGCGGTCTCGGCGACACGACGGCTAATTCTCGCCCGCGGGCGGAAGCTCCGCAAGCCGTGCGTCGGCTATAATCTTGGTCGAGCCACCCTCCCCCGGGAAGGACGCCTCGTTCATGGAAGAAAAAGAGACGCTTCGCATGTCGGCCGGAACGCCGCGGTCCGCCGCTGTCCCAGCGCGCCTGGACTCTTCCGAGCGCGCCCGGATGCTCGGCTTGACGCTCGGCCAGATCGAAAAGCAGTTCGGCAAGGGCTCCATTGTCCGCCTCGGGGCGAAGGATGCGATCGTTCCCGTCGCGGCGATCTCGACCGGCTCGCTGGCGCTGGACGCCGCTCTAGGGGTCGGCGGCTTCCCGCGGGGTCGCATCTCGGAGATCTTCGGACCGGAATCCTCCGGCAAGACCACCGTCGCGCTCCAAGTCATTGCCGAAGCACAAAAAGCCGGAGGCATGGCGGCCTTCATCGACGTCGAGCATGCCCTGGATCCCATCTATGCCCGCAAGCTGGGCGTGGACGTGGACAACCTGCTCGTCTCCCAGCC
>JANWXD010000002.1:0-9327 GCA_025055455.1 Bryobacteraceae bacterium | reverse complement strand
CCAGCACAACGTGCTCGAAAAGACCGGATCCTGGTTCAGCTACAAAGGCGAACGAATCGGCCAGGGCCGGGAAAACGCGCGGCAATTTCTTAAAGACCACCCCGAAATCCGGGATCGGATCGAAATGGATCTGCGGCGTTTGCTCGGCCTGATCCGTGTGGAGGAGCCAGCGCCGGAACCGCCTCCCGCCCGGCCCGCGTCCGTTCCCGCCGGCCGTTCCCGCTGATGCCTCCTCTCCTCGGTACGACGTTGCTGCTGGTCGGCTCGCTGGCGATGGCTACGGATCCGGCCTATCGAGCCGAAGTGGAAAAGTGGCGCGCGGAGCGGGAGAGCCGCCTGCGCGCCGAAGACGGCTGGTTGAGTCTCGTCGGATTGTTCTGGTTGCGGGAGGGTCCGAACTGGGCGGGGTCGGGCCCCGGTAATGACATTCAGCTCCCAAGGAGCGCCCCGAAACGGGTCGGCGCCTTTCTCTTGCAGGGAAACGAGGTCCTGTTTCGAGCCGAGCCGGGAGCAACGGTATTTCTCGAAGATCGGCCTGTTACCGCCGTCAAGCTGCAACCGGACGTTCCGGGACCTGCCGACATCCTCCGGGTCGGGGATCTCTCGCTGCTCGTCATCAAGCGAGGTCGGCGCTACGGGATCCGCGTGCGCGACAAAAACAGCGAGTTCCGCCGGAACTTCCGCGGCTGCCAGTGGTTCCCGGTGGATTCCGCCTATCGAGTCCAAGCGAAATTCGTGCCCTACGAGCCGCCCAGGAGGGTGCCGATTCTCAATATCCTGGGCGACACGGAATACCACCAGAGTCCGGGGTATGTGGAGTTCCGCGTGGCGGGCAAGCAGGTGCGCCTCGAACCGGTGCTCGACAATGGCCGCCTGTGGTTCCTCTTCAAAGACCAAACCAGCGGCAGGGAGACCTACGGGGCCGGCCGATTCCTCTACGCCGACCTGCCGCAGAACGGCGCCGTAATGCTCGACTTTAACAAAGCCTACAATCCGCCGTGCGCGTTCAATCCCTACACCACCTGCCCCCTGCCCCCCAAACAGAACCACCTCCCGGTGCCGATTCGCGCCGGGGAGAAATATGACGGACGCACTTCCTAGCCCGACCGCGCCGACATAGCCCGTCGGACCGTGCTAGAATGAACAGCGTCTGGCGACACCCAGACGGATTCAGGGTTCTCACGCGCTTCCACCTCAACTCGTCACTGTTAACTGGCTGAAAAGGAAGGTCGTCCTGATTTGAGGAGCGTCGCTGTTCGAGGAGCAGTGGTCGTCGCAGGCCTGCTGGCGGGTTACTCGCCTACAAGCCCCGGCCAGCAGTTCCGTCCCCCCTTGTACGAAAACGACCCCAGGTTGCTCATATTGAGAGAATTCTTCGAGGAGCGCGAATCTCCCATCGGCCATCTGGCCAAAGAGTTCCTTCTGGCGGCCGACCGCCACGATCTTGATTGGCGCCTGCTACCGGCAATCGCGGTGGTCGAATCCGGCGGGGGTAAGCAGTATCGTCACAATAACCTGTTCGGTTGGGATAACGGCGAGGGGCAATTCGGCAGCTTGAAAGAGGGGATTCACCACGTCGCCGAACGCCTAGCCACCTCTAACTTATACCGAGATAAAGACTTGGATGAGCTCCTCCGGACGTACAATCCCTACGTGAATTATCCCCTCCGGGTCAAATACGTCATGACCCGGATTTGCCGAACCCCCTGGGCGCCAACCCGTTGCCTGAACTAACGGAGGAGGCTCACTCCAAAAGCCGCACGCCGAAGTACAGTCCCCCAAAAACAACCACGGAAATCACGATCACAGCCACCCAGCGGAGCACGCGTTCGGTGCGGGTGGTCTCGGCCTCCTCGTCGTGCTTGATGTGCTCATCCAAGCTCTCGAACATGCTCGTCGTCCTCCTTCCAAGGACGCAGCTACGCGCCGGCGAGCGCTACCCCGATTTTACCCCTAAAAACGGGATAAGGAAACCCGAAATCGAAGGGCAAATTCGTCCGCGGGTGCGACCACTCCGGCGCCTTCAAAGCCCCATGCGCTCCAACTTGCGGTAGAGGGTTTTCCGCTCGATCCCGAGGATGCGCGCGGCACGGCTCTTGTTGCCGCCCGTAGCGGCCAGAACCTTTCGGATCTGTTCCATCTCGGCTTCCGCCAGCGTCTCGCCGGGGTGCTCGCGCGGTTGGGTTTGGCGGATGGCCTCCCGAACCGCCCGTTCGTCAATGCGCCCCTCCGGGGCCAGAATGGTCAACCGTTCGATCATGTGCTGCAACTGCCGTACGTTGCCCGGCCAGGTGTATTCTTCGAGCGCCTTCAGTCCGGACTCGGTCAGACGTGCGCGCTGCTGGTAGCGTTGATTGTACTTTTTCAGGAAGTAATGGGCGAGCAGGGGCACGTCGCCGCGCCGTTCGCGCAACGGCGGCAGCAGGATGCGCACCACGTTGATCCGGAACCACAGGTCCTCGCGGAATTTTCCGTCTTCCACCATCTTTTGCAGGTCCCGGTTGGTGGCGGCAAGGACGCGCACGTCCACCGGCTTGCCCCGCGGGGCGCCGAGCGGCCGGATCTCGCGCTCCTGGAGAAACCGCAGCAGTTTGAGTTGGAAATTCAGCTCGATGTCGCCGATTTCGTCCAGAAACACCGTGCCCCGGTTAGCCGCCTCAAACACGCCCATGCGGTCGCGGTCCGCGCCGGTGTAGGCGCCCCGGAGCGCCCCGAAGAGCTCGCTTTCGAGCAGAGCCGGCGCGATCGAGGCGCAATCCACCGGCACGAACGGATGGGCCGCACGCGGGCTGTTGCGGTGGATCATGCGCGCCACCAGTTCCTTGCCCGTGCCGGTTTCGCCCTCCAGCAGCACCGTGGCGTCGGTCGGCGCCACGCGGGAGATGATCTTGTAAATCTCCACCATTTGCGGCGAGCTGCCGATCATCTCCGATTCCGGCGGGTCCTCCACTTCGGCTTCCTCATCCGCCTCGGGACCGCCGGCCCGCAACGCCTCGGCGCGCTTGACGGTTTTCAGCAGGACTTCCAGATCGAAAGGCTTGGCAATGTAATCGAAAGCGCCGCCGCGGGTGGCCGCCATCACGGTTTCCATGCTGCCGCGGGCCGTCATGAGAATCACAGCGCAGCGGGGATCCTTCCGCCGCGCCGCCTCCAGCACGTCCAGACCCGTACGCTCATCGAGGTAAATGTCGGTAATCACCACCGGGTAGACGTTTTCTTGAAGCCGCCGGAGCGCTTCCTCGGTCGAGGCGACCGCGTCCACTTGGTAGCCCTCCAGTTCCAGAAACGTCGCCACGGTGTTGCGGACCCCGGCGTCGTCTTCGACTACCAACAGCTTCTGCACGGGGGGTGGCCTCACTGCGGTTGGGGGATCGCCGATGCGTTCGCCGGTAAGATTAGTGTAAAGCAGGAGCCCTTGCCGGGGGCGCTCGAGACCTCCACGCGGCCGCCGTGATGGACGACGATCTGCTCGACGAGGGAAAGGCCGATTCCCGCGCCGCTCTCCCCGGAGGCGATCGCTTGGCGCGTACGATAAAACTTGTGGAAGATGTTCTTGATTTCGTCCTCGTCCATGCCGATTCCCTGGTCGCGAACTGAAAGCCGGAACGAATCGCCCTCGCGCGTCAGGCTGACAGTCACCTCCGTGTCGGTCGGAGAATATTTCACCGCGTTGGTCAGCAGGTTGTAGACGGCATATTCCATGAGTTCCTGGTCACCTACTAAACGCTCCTCGCCCAGCTCGGCGATCCGGATGCGAATGCGCTTGCGCTCCGCCAAGGGTCGGACACGCTCCAGGCACGCCTCGACGAGCCGGCGCGCGGCGAACGCTTCCCGGCGAAGTTCCATCTGGCCCGCGGCCAGCCGCTCCACGTTCAGGAAAGTCTCCACCATCCGCGCTAGCCGCCGGGATTCGTTGTGAATCAGCTCGGCGATCTGTTTACGCTTCTCCTCGCTGAGGCTGTAGCGGCTCATCAATTCGCTCGATCCCTGGATCGCGGTCAGCGGCGTTCGCATCTCGTGGGTGACGAACTGCACCGCTTGTTGATAGCGGCGTTTCTCGGCCTCGGCCCGGCGCAACTGGCGCCGCACCACGAAGTGCTGGTAGCTGGCTGCCGCTCCGGCGCACAACCAAGCCGTCGCCACCGGCAAGGAGAACGGCAGCACCAGGTCTTGCCGGAAGGCGATCAATGGGGCCGTATGCACGGCCAGCAGCAGCAAAGCCGCTGCGGCATACGCGGGCCAGCCGGCCAGAAAGGCGAAGACCAACCCCGCGAGGATGGCCACCGCCACGCACAGGCCCAGCGTCGCCGTCTCGGATACGGGCCTGAGGAAACGACCTTGAACGAGGGTCTCGAAGGCGTTCGCATGGATTTCCACGCCCGGCATTGGCCGCGAGGAACTGTACGGCGTTACGAGCCGGTCGCGCGCCGCCGACTGCGCCGTGACGCCGACAAACACCACTTTGCCGCGGAACAGGCCGGCGAGCGCGGGATCGCGGCGCAGTTCGAGCACGGAGGCTCGCGGCAACGGGGTCACGCCGCTCGGATCCGGACGCAAATAGCGGATGGCGAGCGCCCGCGAGTCCTCCCGGCGCGCGGGGATCGTCCGGCCGCCTGCCTGCACCTCCTCGGGCGTTTCCACCACCGGCCCGCCGCCCCGGCTCATCCGGAAGGCTTCGAAGGCCAGAGCCCAGCGCCGTTGCCGGCCGGCCGCCTTCTCCAAGGGAATCTTGCGGTTGACGCCGTCGAGCTCGTCGGGAGCCGCATGGACGTGTCCCACCGCCGCCGCCCAGCGCGCAAACTCCGGCAGCGGATCCTGCCAGTCGCGGCCGTCGGGCAGCATCTCGGAGGCCAGGACCAACTGGGGCGTTCGCGACAAGGCCGCTGCCAGACGCGCATCCGCTTCGGGGTCCCCCGGATCCGCCAGCGTGACGTCTACGGCCACCACGCTGGGGCCCGCGGGAATCAGGCGTTCCAGCCCTTCGGCCAGGATCTCGCGCAGCCGCCGCAGACCCCCCATGCTGACTAACGTGGGCTCATCGACGGTTAACAGAGCAGCTTCCGGCCGCCACGGCTGGGGTGGCAAGAGACGAAAGATCCAGTCGTAGGCATCTAGATCCACCTGACGAGCGAAGGCCGTAAAGCCGGAAAGGACAGCCCCCAGCCACGCCGCGGCGAGGGTCAGGCCGTAACCGGCTGCCTGCTTACGGGATAGCGCCATGGGCCATGCGGCTTGCCAGCTCCCGTTCGATCGCATCGGGATCGCGTGGCAAAGAGGCGCTGAGCACTTCCGCGCCTCGCTCCGTCACCAGCACCACGTCCTCGATGCGGATGCCAATGCCCTCTTCGGGAATATACAGGCCCGGCTCGACCGTGATCACCATGCCCGGCTCGAGCGGTCCCGCCATCAACAGCTTGCCGGCATCGTGCACTTCGAGCCCCACATGATGTCCGATGCCATGCGTGAAATACTTGCCCAACGGGTTTCCCCGAAGGTCCTTGCCGTGGCGGTCGAAATAGTCCCGCACCAGATCGGTGAGGTTGTTCGGCTCGCCCCTTCTGAGGTATGCGCCCGGTTTGACGGCGGCAATAGCCGCCTGCTGTGCTTGGAGCACCAGCTCGTAGAGTTCACGCTGGCGTGGGGTGAACTTCCCGCTGACCGGAATCGTCCGGGTGATGTCGGCAGCGTAACCGGCGCATTCGGCGGCTGAGTCGATCAACAGCAGTTCTCCGGCTTCCATGCGGCGAAAGATGCCGGAGTAATGCAACACCAAGGCGTTGGGCCCGGAACCCACGATGGGCGTATAGGCGGGCCGTTCGCAGCCCCGTTCGAGAAATCCCCCCACCAGGGTCGAAACGACCTGATACTCGAACAGGCCGGGCTTCAGGCGCCGCCACACGTCCCGGTGGGCCTCGATCGTCACCTGGACACTGCGCCGGATGAGTTCGATCTCCCGGGCGGATTTCTTCAGCCGCAGCCGGCCGATGGCCTCTGTGGCGTCGGAAAGTTCCCGCAGCGGGAGCATGGCGCGAACTTTCTCTGCGCCTGCTGTTCCGGCCAGAACATAGACCCGGCGATACGCTTCCAGCGCGCGAAACAGGCGGCTCTCGAAGCTGCGTACCGGCAAGACTTCCTCGAACCCGGTGACGGCGCGCGCATCCGGATCGCCGGCGTCTACACGCCGTCCCGTGTAGCGCTCGCGGTCCGGATTGCGGTCCGGAAGGAAAAGCACTTCCTGCGCCGGCGCCTCTCCGGTTGCCGGCGCGACGAGCAAGATCGCTCCCGGCTCCTGCCAGCCCGTGAAATAAAGGAAGTTCGGTTCCTGAGCGAAGCCGCTGCGCAGGTCCTCGGCATCCCGCTCGGCGCGGCCGAAGAGCACGGTGACGCCGTCCGGCAACGCTTTCCGCAAGGCCTCCCGGCGGGCCCGGAACTCTTCGTGCGGGATCGCGCGCGCCCACACGGTCTCGCCGGCGAGCAACGCCAAAGCCACCAGCAGCCGCATTGCTTCCAAGTATAACGGCTGGCCGGAGTTGATACACTCTTGCGTTGTCCTGGTTCTGGGCACTGTATCTTCCTGCGCTGTTGTTGGCCTTGGCCGGCTTGCGCGGTGAGCGGCGTCGGGCCCGATTCTACCGCGAATCCCTCGCCTCCGTTGGAGCCGCGACTTGGCTACCGCCAGTGACGCTGATCGTTCCGGTCAAAGGGCCGGAGGAGGGACTGCGAGAAAATCTGGCCTCGCTAGCGGGTCAAGATTATCCGGACTATGAGCTGATCGTTGCGGCCCGAAAGGCCGAGGACATCCCCGAAGGGGTCGTGCCGGACGGGGCCCGCGTAGTGCTGGCCGGCGAGACCCCTTGTGACACTGGGGAGAAAATCCAAAACTTATTGGCGGGGGTGGAGGCGGCGCGCCCACACAGCGAAGTTCTGGCCTTTGCGGATTCGGACGGACGCGTCAGCTCTGCCTGGCTGCGCGCACTGGTAGCGCCCCTTGAGGATCCCAGCGTGGGCGCAACGACGGGCTACCGCTGGTATCTGCCCGAGCCGCCCGACTTCTGGTCGTTGCTGCGGAGCGTTTGGAACGCAGTGATTGCCGGACGTCTCGGTCCCGAGCAGACCGATTTCGCCTGGGGCGGCGCCATGGCCATCCGCCGCGACGTCTTTCACCGCTGCCGCGTGCCCGAGTTCTGGCGCGGCGCGGTGAGCGACGACTACCGGTTGAGTGAAGCTGTCCGCAGCGCCGGTCTCTCGATCCGCTTTGCTCCCGGCGCCCTGGCAGTTTCACCCGACCGTACCACAGCCAGAGAGTTCTGGAGCTGGACGCGACGCCAGCTGGTCATCACGCGCGTGTATTGCCCTCGTCTTTGGTGGTACGCCTTCATTTCCCATGCGATCTACTGCACCGCCACCGTGGCTTGCCTGATCTGCGCTTTTTCGGGAGGGTTGCTGGGCGAATACGGCCTGGTGGCGCTGTGGGGGATCGGCATGGCCAAGGGCGCTCACCGCGCCGCCTTGGCCCGCGAAGCGCTGCCTGCCTGGGACGGTTGGTTTCGCCGCCATAGCTGGGTGCATGCCTGGTGGACGCCGCTCGCCACCTGGGCCTGGATGGCATCGCTGGTGGCTTCGGCCTTTTCGCGAACCATCGAGTGGCGGGGGCGAACCTATCGGCTCGTGCGTCCCGCGACGCCGTGAACGCGTCTCACCGCAAACTGAGGTGATGCTCGATATTGGTCAGCCGCGCGTCCAGCACCTGTTCCACCCGCAGCAGCCGCTCGGTGAAAACTTTCTCCATGGCTTCGAACCGCCGGTCCATCTCTTGGCGAAGCTCGTCGATGCGCTTGTTGAGGTCCTGTATGCGGCCGTTCAGGTCATTAAAGCGATTGTTAATGTCGTTGAAGCGGTTATTGAGGTCGTTGAACCGGCTGTTGTTGACCAGAATGCCGATCAGCACCGCCAGCGTCGGCACGCTCATGGCGATCGCAAGCTGGAGTCCCGGTTCCATCAGACAACCCCAGCATAACAAACGCCGCCCTTAATTCCGCCGGCGCGCGGGCCCACTGGGCGTGACCAACCCACGGGACCTCCCTCCCAGGCCGAGCCTCACCGCAAACTGAGGTGATGCTCGATATTGGTCAGCCGCGCGTCTAGCACCTGTTCCACCCGCAGCAGCCGCTGGGTGAAAACTTTCTCCATGGCTTCGAACCGCCGGTCCATCTCTTGGCGAAGCTCGTCGATGCGCTTGTCGAGGTCCTGGATGCGGCCGTTGAGGTCGTTGAACCGGCTGTTGTTGACGAGGATGCCGATCAGCACCGCGAGCGTGGGCACGCTTATGGCGATCGCGAGTTCGAGCCCGGCCTCCATCCCGTAACCCTAATCATAACAGAGACTTCGTTGCGTCGCTGCCGGCGCGGGCCGCCGCTCTCACGGGCCACTCGGGCGACTCCGTGCGCAGTTGCCGGAAAAGCGCCTCCAGTTCCGCAGCCAGCTCCGGCCGCCGGCTCGCCAAGTTTTTCGTTTCTCCGGGATCGTCGCGAAGATTGTACAGCTCCGGCGGCTGGGAAGGATCGAGCCGCAGGAGCTTCCAGTCTCCTTTTCGCACCGCCTGGCTGAAGCCTCGCTCGTGGAACTCCCAGTAAAGCGAGTCGTGTTCGCGTTGGGGCCGGCCGAGAAGTTCGGGCACGATCGAGATGCCGTCCAAGCCGCGGGGCGGCGGCACGCCCGCCAGCTCGGCGGCCGTGGGCAGAAAATCCCAGAAGGCCCAAACGAAGTCGCTAACGCGGCCCGGCTGGATGTGACCCGGCCACCAGACCAGGGCCGGCACCCGGATCCCGCCTTCGTAAAGGTCGCGTTTGATGCCTCGGAGCGGACCGTTGCTGTCGAAAAACTCCGGATCGTGGCCGCCTTCCTTGTGGGGCCCGTTGTCGCTCGAGAAAAAAACGACCGTGTCTTCGGCCACGCCGCTTTGGCGGAGCGCGTCGAGGATGGCGCCCACGTCCCGGTCCATGCGCGTGATCATGGCGGCGAAATTTTTCTCCGGCTGGGGCCAACTCATCCCCGAATACGGCGCGTCGTCTGGCACTTCCATACCGTTGCCGGTGTCGCGGCCCCATTCGTTGTTGGCATGCGGGATGG
The DNA here is from genome assembly GCA_025055455.1 of Bryobacteraceae bacterium. Lineage (GTDB taxonomy): Bacteria > Acidobacteriota > Terriglobia > Bryobacterales > Bryobacteraceae > JANWXD01. Next base: position 198 of record JANWXD010000002.1, on the reverse strand, counting down.
TGTAGCAGACGTGCAAGAAAAACGGCCGGTCCTTGTGGCGCTTGATGAAGTCGAGCGCGCGCTGGGTAAAGAGATCGTGGGCGTATTCGGTCCGTCGGGCGCCGAAGTTGCCGCGCAGCAGGTACTCGCGGTTGCCCTCGAGCAAGTGCTCCGGATAATAGTTGTGCGCGTGCGTTTGGCTAAAGTAGCCGAACCACT
>JANWXD010000029.1 GCA_025055455.1 Bryobacteraceae bacterium | reverse complement strand
ATTCTCCGCACGCGCGATGGCGGCAAGACGTGGTCCCGTCAGAATTCTCCCGTAGCCGGCTTGCTGCGCGCCATCTGCTTCACCTCGAGCGGCGCAGGGTTGATCGCGGGCGACGAGATCTTGATCAGCCGCGACGGGGGCGAGACCTGGCAGCCCGCTCCCCTGCGCAGCTCCGAGACTTTCACAGGAGTCGTAGCGGAAGACGGCCGGATGTGGGCCGTCAGCCCCCATGGCGTCTTCGCCTCCCTGGACGGCGGCGAGACGTGGCTGGCGCGACATCCTCTCTTGCCGGCGGCGGCCGGCTCTTAGCGCGCCCCAAAGTCTCCCCAAGACCTCATCCGCTCGCCCTCGACGGCCTCATTGGCCTCCTCGAAATCCAGCTCGTCGCCCGGTTGCGTCCCGCTGGCCGCGATGGTGCCAGCCGGCAGTTCGAGGACGGAGTGCGCCCACAGACACACGGCGATCCGTCCCCGGGGCATATGCGACCGCACTTTGAGGACCTTTTTCTGCCGGTCCAAGAAGAGCACGTCGATGGGGAAGCGCATTCCGAAGGTGTGGATGGCTTCGCAGGGAACGATCCAAAGGCCCTCGCCCGGCTCCAGCCGCTCGTGCCGGAGCAGGCCCGTCCGCCGCTGGCGGCTCGTGGCGGCTACCTCGGCGGCGGTCGCCAGCACCGTGCCGCGCGTGCGGTTACGAATCCGCAACCTCGCCATCGCGCTTTTCGTCTCCATGCTATCCTGAAAGCGAATCTCCGCATTCTTTTTCCCCGAGACGCGCAACCTTGAAAGTCGGATTCGTCAGCCTGGGTTGCCCCAAGAACTTGGTGGACACCGAAGTCATGATGGGGCTGCTGGCCGCGCGCGGCCACGAGATGACGAGCAAGCCTGAAGATGCCGACGTCCTCGTGGTCAACACCTGCAGCTTCATCGACCCCGCCAAGCAGGAGTCCGTCGACACGATCCTCGAGATGGCCGAATTTAAGCGCACCGGGCAAGCCCGGCGGTTGATCGTCACCGGCTGTTTGGTCGAGCGCTATCGGGACGAAATCCAGCGGAGCATCCCGGACGTGGACGCCGTCTTAGGAACCAACCAACTCGAGTCCATCGTGGCGGTTTGTGAAGGCGGCCAGCCAGCTCCTGCCGTGGAACCGTACCTCTACCACGAGTTCACGCCCCGGCTTCGCTCCACGCCCCGCCATTACGCCTATATCAAAATCGCTGAAGGCTGCGACCATCCCTGTTCGTTCTGCGTGATCCCGCAGTTCCGGGGCCGGTTCCGGAGCCGGCGCTTCGAGTCCGTCGTGGCCGAGGCGGCGCGCCTATTCGCCGAAGGCGTTCGGGAAATCAATTTGATCGGTCAGGACACGACCTCGTACGGAGAAGATCTGGGCCTGCGGGATGGCCTGGCGCTCCTGCTCGAGCGACTGGCCCAGATCGAGACGGAGCACCCGAAATGGATCCGCTTCCTGTACGCCTACCCGAACCGCGTCACGCCGAAACTCCTCGACACCCTTGCCGCGCACGACGCGCTCGTCAAGTACGTCGACATTCCCTTCCAACACGCCAGCGCCTTCGTGCTGAAGCGCATGAAACGGGGCGGCTGCGGGGACCAATTCTTGCGCCTCATCGAGCGGATCCGCCGCACGATTCCGGGTGTCGCCCTCCGCACCAGTTTCATCGTCGGCTTCCCCGGCGAGACCGATCGGGATTTCGAGGAGCTGTGCCAGTTCGTCGAGGCGGCGCGTTTCGACCGGCTCGGCGTGTTCTCTTACTCCGACGAAGAAACGAGCGAGAGCTTCCACCTGCCCGACAAAGTGGACCGGCGTACGGTTTATCACCGCAAGCGGCGGTTGCTCGCCCTCCAGCGCCGGATCTCCCGGGCGAACCTCCGCCGTCTGGTGGGGCAGGAGTTCACTGTGCTCGTGGAGGGACCGTCGCGGGAGAGCGAGCTGTTGTGGGAAGCGCGCTTGGCCACACAGGCGCCGGAAATCGACGGCGTATGCTTCGTCAATGACGTCGAGGGGCCTGCACCCCAGCCCGGCTGCTTCCGCAAGCTGCGCGTCACGCGCGCCTTGGACTACGACTTGATCGGCACGCTCGTCGGCCACGCCGAACCTCAGCGCCGACGGACCTCGTCACCGTTCGTCGTACTCGACGCGCGGCGCGCGCAACGCCCGGCGGCGATCGGCTTATGAGCCGCTCTCGGCTTTTGAAGTGCCCCATTTGCAAGAAAGAGGTCCGCTTCGGAGACCCCTTCATGCCCTTTTGCAGTGAACGCTGCAAGATCATCGATTTGGGCAACTGGGCGGCGGAAAAGTACGTCATCTCGACCCCCATCGCCTCGGAGGAAGAACAACCCAAAACTGAGAAGGAAAACGATGCCGGCTAAGGCCGCCGCACGCATCGCGGAGCCGGTGGCGACGCTGGCCGGCTTGGGCTACGCCCCTGTGGCGCCGGGTACGGTAGGTTCTCTGGGCGCGTTGACCCTGGCGGTTGTGCTCGCGCAATACGCAGGCGGGAAGCCGGGGCAGTTCGCAGTTTTGGCCGCGGCCGCCTTCCTGCCGGCGGTGTGGGCCGCCGGCGTAACGGCCTGTAACTGCGGCCAGCGCGATCCTGGCAAGGTAGTGATCGACGAAGCCGTGGGACAATGGCTGACTTTGGCCGGGGCGACTTCCCTGAACTGGCACAGCGCGGTCGCGGGGTTTTTTCTGTTTCGGCTCTTCGACATCTGCAAGCCATACCCCGCGCGCCACGCCGAGCGGCTCCCCGGTGGATGGGGCATCGTGGCCGACGACGTGGTGGCGGGACTGTACGGGGCGCTTGTGTTGTTCGCAGCAGGATGTTTCAATCTTTATTGAGTATGGGGACCCGAAAAGAAGCTGCGGATCGTCCGGTGATCGAAACGGTATCGCCTCCGGCGGCAATTGCCGGCGGCGAACTGCAGATCCGCGGAAAGCATCTGGCCAGGTCGGAGCGGCCGAAAGTCACGGTGGGCGACGTTCCGGCGCCGATCATCATCGGCTCGGATTCACTGGTAATCGTCCGCGTGCCCGAAGGCGCGGCCGTCGGCGAAGTCGTGTTGCGCAACGGCGACGAGCGGACGGCCACCTACATGTGCGAAATCGGCTTGCAGCTGGTCGAAAGCGTGCATCCGGTGGCCAATCCCGCCATCGACCGCCACGGGAACATCTACACCACGTTCAGCGGCTCGCGAGGGCAAAAGACGCCCGTCTCCGTCTACCGCATCGACCTCAACTACAGCCTCAAACCGTTTCTCTCCGACATCATGAATGCGACCGGCCTGGCATTCGATCGCAACGGCCTGCTGTACGTCTCCAGCCGTTACGAGGGGATCGTATACCAGGTCACCCCGGGCGGCCAGATGACGGTCTACGTGGAAGGCATGGGGGTGGCCACGGGTCTGGCCTTCGATGAGGAAGAAAATCTGTACGTCGGCGACCGCAGTGGCACGATTTTCAAGATCAGCCGCGACCGCCAGATCTACGTCTTCGCCACGCTGGAGCCATCGATCGCAGCCTATCATCTCGCTTTCGGCCCCGATGGCTATCTGTACGTCACCGGCCCGACCACTTCCAGCTTCGACTGCGTCTACCGGATCTCGCCGACAGGCGACACGGAGGTCTTCTACCGCGGCCTGGGGCGGCCCCAAGGCTTGGCGTTCGACATCGACGGACGGCTGTACGTGGCGGCGTCGCTGGCGGGCCGCAAGGGCATCGTCCGCATCGATCCAGACCGACGTGCCGAGCTGTTCCTATCGGGTCCGAACATCGTCGGTCTGGCCTTCACCCCGTCGCGAGCCATGATCGTGGCCACCAACAACGCTATCTACCGCGTGGACGTCGGCATCCGAGGCAAGCCGCTCCTGTAGATGAACGCGGAGATCATCGCAGTCGGCTCCGAACTGCTGACCCCGCAACGGCTGGACACCAACTCCCTTTTCCTGACGGAACACCTCAACAACCTCGGCATCGAGGTGGTCTGCAAGATGGTCGTCGGGGACGACCGCTCGCGGCTGGCGGAAGCCGTGCGCGGGGCCTTAGCGCGAAGCGAAATCATCTTGCTCACGGGAGGGCTGGGTCCCACCGAGGACGATGTCACGCGCGAGGCCGTGGCCGCTGCGCTCGGCCGCTCGCTGGTGTTCCGCGCCGATCTCCTCGAATGGATCGAAGAGCGCTTCCGCCGCGCAGGCCGCCGGATGGCGGAGATCAACCGGCGTCAAGCCTACATCATCGAGGGCGCGGAAGCCTGGCGGAACGACAACGGGACCGCGCCCGGGCTGTGGGTCGAGCACGACGGCCGGGTTGTGATCTTGCTGCCGGGTCCGCCCGCCGAACTCCAGCCGATGTTTCTGCGCGAGTGCCTGCCCAAGCTCGAGCGCTGGGCGCCACGGCAAGTCATCCGCACCCGCGTGTACCGCGTCGCCGGAATGCCCGAGTCCGACCTGGACCAGCTCATCGCGCCCGTATATCGTAAGTACGCCAACCCCATCACGACGATCCTTGCGGCGCCGGGCGACATCCAGATCCACTTGCGGGCCCGTTGCGCCACCGCCGAGGAGGCGGAGCGCCTGTTGGACGAACTGGGCGGCCAGATCGAGGTGCTGCTCGGCGACAAGATCTATTCGCGCAACGGAGAGTCGTTGGAGGTGGTGGTGGGCGCGCGGTTGCGCGCCGCCGGAGCGACCCTCAGCGTGGCAGAAAGCTGCACGGCCGGGTTGCTGGCGGCCCGGATCACCGAAGTGCCCGGCAGTTCGGACTACTTTCTCGGCGGCTTCCTCGTCTACAGCGCCGACCTCAAGGTTCGGCTGCTCGGCGTGCCGCGCGCGCTGCTGGACGAGCACGGCGTGGTGAGCGAGCCTGTGGCGCAAGCTATGGCCGCGGGCGCCCGCGAGCGCACCCAGTCGACCTACGCCCTCGCGGTCACCGGCGTGGCCGGACCTTCTGGCGGAACCGACGCCGCTCCGGTGGGCACCGTATGCATCGGTCTGGCGGATTCCACCGGAGCAGACGCCCGGCGGTTCCGTTTCCCGGGAGATCGCGCGCGCGTGCGCACCGTCGCGGTCCAGACGGCGCTCGACTGGCTTCGGCGCAGACTCGGGTGAGGGCTCGCCCCTTAGCGCCGCAAGTGGCGGTCGGCAAAATCGAGAAAACGTTCCCAGTCGTACAGCGTCACATCGTGCTTGCCCTTGCGGATGTGATAGCCGATGGTCGTCATCACCGGCTGCTCCACCGGCGGCATCTCCCGCACGCCCAGCCCGTCGGCTCCGAGCAAGCGGTAGACGGGATCCGCGTGCAGCGCCGAGAGAAACTCGCCCCGGGGATCGGCCCACAGGTCCTCTTCCGCGCTGGCGACGTAGACAGGTCGCGGCGCGATCAGCGCTAGCAACAAATGCTGGTCCACCGGCAGCGCGTCCTCGTTGTCGTTGTACCGTTTGAAGTTGCCGCAGAACCAGTGCGGAAAGGCGGTGTTGATGAGCCGCACCGTTTCACCGAATCGCCGCCGGCTCAAGGCCGCCCCGCCGCAGCCGGAATTGTTCGAAATGACCACGGCAAAGCGCTCGTCCTGCGCTCCGGCCCACAGCGCGGTCTTGCCGAGCCGCGAGTGCCCCATCACCGCCACGCGTCGCGCATCCACATCTCGATCCCTCTCGAAATAGTCCATGGCCCGGCTCAATCCCCACGCCCAAGCACCGATCGAGCCCCACTCGTCGGGCGCCGGCCGTGTCTGTCCCGGCTTGTAAAACAGCGGGTGGATGCCGTTCTGGAAGCCGTCGTCAAAGTCCGGATCGATGTCGCCGTAGTACGCGGTGGCCAAGCCGTAGCCCCGGTCGAGAATCCGTTCGACCGGCCAGCGGCTGGCCGCCATACCCCGGGTCTTTTCCTCCGGGATCTGCGGCGTCAGGTCCCTGCCCTCGTCGCGCCGCACCCAGACCGGCGCCAGCGGAATGCCGGGATCCGCATGCACGGTGTGGTTGCCGCCGAAATTCAGTCCGACGAAAAGGGGTACAGGCCCACGCGCGGCCGCAGGCAGGTAGATGAGAAGGCGCATCTGGGGATCCGTGCGTCCTGGAGCGAAACGCACCGTAACCAGCTTGCGGACCGCTTTCCCCCCGAGGGCGCCCCGCTCGACGGATACGGTCTCGAAATCGAGGTGTCGGGGCCGCCCCGGGCTCCGGCCGTACACTTCGCTTTCGAACAGGCGCAGCACTTCGGGACGACGCTTCTTCCGCCACAGAGCCGCGGTCGTGACCCGCGTCCCGTCGGCGCAAACGAAGGGATCCGGCAGGGTGTATGGGGGGACCTTGGACTCGTCGTAGTTCACATCGGGCCGCCGGGGCTGCCCCACGCACAGTCCCCCCAGCAGCACGGCCAAGGGTACCGCGCGCCGAAGCACCGTCACTTGGCCTCCTGTGCCGCGCTGGGCGCCCGCTGGGTCCACATGCCCAGCCAGTCGAGCACCTGCTCGTACCAGAAACGGCTGTTTTGCGGCTTCAAAATCCAATGGCCCTCGTCAGGGAACAGGAGAAGCTTGGAAGGAACCTTCCGCAACTGCAACGCCGTGAATAATTGCAGAGCCTGGCCCACGGGCACACGATAATCCAGTTCCCCGTGAGTTACTAGCGTGGGGGTCTTAAATTGCGTAACATAGTAACTGGGAGACCAGCGAGTGTAGGGTTCGGGATTATCCCAAGGGGTCCCGCGGAACTCCCACAGGGGAAACCATAGCTCCTCGGTCTCGCCGAACATACTGCGCAGGTCGAAGACGCCGGCGTGCGAGACCAGAGCCTTGAACCGATCGGTGCGGCCCAGCAGCCAGTTCATCATGTAACCGCCATACGACGCGCCGGCGGCGACCATTCGATCCGGGTCCGCCCACGGCTGGCGCGCGACGTGATCCACGACGGCCATGATGTCTTCGTAGACCCTGCCTCCCCAGTCGTTATTGATTTCATCGATGAACTTTTGACCGTACCCGGTAGAGCCGCGCGGGTTCGGCATCACGACGGCGTAGCCGGCGCCAGCGAAGACTTGAGCATTCCAACGATAGCTCCAACTGTAGCCCCACGCGCTCTGGGGACCCCCGTGAATCAGGAACAGCACCGGGTATTTTCTGCCGGTTTCGAATCCGTACGGTTTGACGAGGAGGCTGTGGACGCGCGCCCCGTCGGCAGCCTCCACCCAGAACTCCTCCGCAGCCGTTAGCTGATACCGGGAAAGTAAGTCGTCGTTGAGGCGCGTGAGCGCAACGGCGGGGCCTCCCGTGGAAGCGGCCCGGTAAATCTCCACCGGCCGAGAGGCGCTCTGTTCGGTGTAGATCATCGTTTTCGCGTCTGCGGTCAACTGAACATCGTCCAGATGGCTGGGGCCGCTGGCCACGATGCGGGCCCCACCGCCCGAAGCGGGAATCATCTGGATTACTTGCCGGCCCCGGTCCTCCACGGTGAAAAAGATGCGGCTGGAATCGGGGGACCAGGTGAAGCTGCCCACCCATCGGTCCAGCCCCTCGGTGAGAATCTTCGTCTCCCGCGTCGTCCGGTCGAAGACTGCCAGCCGCCAGCGGTCGCTTTCGTAGCCGGCGCGCACTTGTGTGCGGTAGGCGATGTACTTGCCGTCCGGGGAATACAGCGGCGAGTTGTCCGCGGCCACGTTCGCCGTAATCCTCTGCGGCGGGCCGCCTTCCAAGGGAACCACGTACAAGTCCGAGTTGGTGCTCACCGCCGGTTCCGGATCCGAGTTCATCACGAAGCACAGCTCCTGGCCGTCCGGCGAAACGGCGTAGTCGTCGGGACCGCCGAGCGAGAACGGCGGCGCGTCGCGCCATCCGGGTGTAAGATCGCGCGACCGCCCTCCGGTGACGGGAATCACGAAAATATGGCGCCGCCGTGCCGTCTTCCAGTGGTTCCAGTGCCGGTACAGCAGCGTCGTATAGAGGCGCGGTTTGATCTTTGCCGCCTTTTCGGCCTCGAGTTTCTTTTCGTTGCACGCTTCGTCCGGACACTCCGGGTACACTTCGCTCGTGAAGATCAGATGCTTTCCATCCGGCGAGAACAGCACGCCCTCGGCCTCGGTAGCCAGGCGGGTCACTTGCACCGCGTTGCTCCCGTCCGGATCCATGATCCAGATCTGGGACGAACCGCTGCGGTCCGACACGAAGGCCAGGCGTTTGGAATCGGGCGACCACCGCGGGCGCTCGTTGCGCGTGCCAGCGTAGGTGATTTGTTTCGGCGCGCCCCCTTCGACGGGTACGATCCAGATATGGGTCGGCCGGGTGTTGTTTTCGACGTCGGGACGCTGAACCGTAAACGCCACGAGTTTGCCGTCGGGGGAAAGCTGCGGGTCGCCGATGCGCGCCACCTGGAGCAGCGCGTGCACATCGAAGGCCTGTTTCGCCTCGAGCCGCAGCACCGCGCCCACGACGAGCACGGCCAGGAGGACTCGCTGCATACCCGAATTGTATCGCGCCAAAATCGGGGACAGGCTACGAAATCCCCACGATATCGGCCCACGCCGTCGGAACGAGAAGGGGATGACGAAGCCTGGAACCGAAAGCAACCGGGAGCTGGTATGAAGAGCTATCGCAAAGAGCTGTGGTTCGAGACCCCCACGCGGCGCGCCTTCATCAACATCACGCCGCAGGTGCGCAAATGCGTGGAGGAAAGCGGCGTCAAGGAGGGTCTGGTGCTGGTCAATGCCATGCACATTACGGCCTCCGTGTTCATCAACGACGACGAACGCGGCTTGCATCAGGATTTCGACAAGTGGCTGGAAAAGCTAGCGCCGCACGAGCCCGTCTCGCAGTACCGCCACAACGAGACCGGCGAGGACAACGCCGACGCCCACCTGAAGCGTCAGATCATGGGCCGCGAGGTGGTGGTGGCGATCACCAACGGCCAGCTGGATTTCGGACCCTGGGAGCAGATTTTCTACGGCGAATTCGACGGCCGCCGTCGCAAGCGTGTGCTGGTGAAGATCATCGGCGAGTGAGGCGCGCCCTTTCGGTTCGCTTCGCGCAGTTCCTCCGCTCTCCGGAGGATCGTATGAGACGCCACGAGTGAGGCGGGCGCCGTATCGGTTCGCTCCGGGCAGGGGGAGCCACTCGCGTACTTGATCGTTCGACAGCTCCCGCCAGCCCTGTCCACTCGGCGCCCGGCGGGAAGTTTTGGGCTCGGTCCCCGGAATTACGGGAGCTGGTAGAGCATCCAGTAGATGATCACTCCCGTGACGCTGACGTACAGCCAGACGGGCAGGGTCCAGCGCGCCACAGCGCGGTGCCGGTCGAATTGGCCGCGCAGCGCGCGGCGGAGCGTCATCACTGCCAAGGGCGGCACCGCAGCCGCCAAAACGGTGTGACTCAGCAGCACGGCGAAATACACCGTGCGGATCGGCCCGGTTTTCTGGAACCGCACCGAGCCCACCTGCGCGTGGTAGATCAGATAGCTGACCAGAAACAGGATCGATGTCGCGAAGGCCGCCAGCATCACCGCCCGATGGGCGCGCACCTGGCCGCGCCGGATCAGCACGTACCCGGTCACCAGCAACACAGCCGCGGTCGTATTCAGGACGGCATTCAGCGTCGGCAGGTCACGCACTTCGACCACAACTGGCCTCCTGTGTAAACGGAACGCACGCCGCCATCATAAAGTCGGCCCTCGCGCGGTCAGAAACTGTACCGCAGAGAGAGGATGCCGTGCGAGTTGCGGCGGTATTGGCCGAGGAAGTCTTCCTGGGCGCCACGGATCAGCGTGAAGCTGGACGTGAGCCGCCAATGCGCACCGAGGCCCTGCGAGTACTCGATCCTCAGCCATAGCCCCTTGCCGTTGCGGCGCACGGCGCCTTCGAACGCCAAACTGCGGTTGGCGTCGATGGTATAGCCGGCCCGCCCGAGGAAGGCGCGCGTCAAACCGCGGTCCGGAGCGAAGCCGAACGGATTGCGCCGCCGCGTCACACGTTCGCCGGCGTACCCGCCCACCAGGAACCACTCGCCGGATTGCCGCTCCGCCTGGACGACATATTGCACGTACTCGTCAGCCTGCGCCGTACGGGAGGTGAACCACGCGGCTTCGCCCTTCAACGTGATCCAGCGAAGCGGCGCCGCCGCATCCGCCCCATACATGCGCAGGGCCGGGTAGAAGCGCACGACCTCGATCCGGCCGAAAGCCGGTCTCCCCTCGAATAAGGGCAAGTGGTGGAAGCCCTCGTAAAAGGAGAACGAGTGCTCGAAGCCGCGCGCCACGTGGTTCCAGCGCAGCCCGAACTGCGCACCGCCGGGAAATCTCGCGCCTCCGTCGGCCAGGGGGATGCCTCGCAGCGCTTCCGGCACGACCACCCAGCGTTGGTTCAGCAGCGGAATGCGGCTGGGCGTGAAACGAGGTGCCAGCACCGCATCGAGCGTGTGGCCCTGGCGCTCCCAACTCCATCGCGCGGCCGTCACCGCAAGGAAGTCGTTGTCTACGACGGTCAGGAAGTCGCGCGGGGCAAACCGGTCGGTAGGATTGAGCACGTCCGCTTTGCCCCAGCGTACGAACTGTCGGCCGAATTCCGCTGTGAAGCTGCCGCGGTTGACCGCCACGCTGAAACGTCGCAGCGCGAAGGCCGGGCGTTGCCTTTCGCGGTCCCACACAGAAACCTGAAACCCGCGGCTGGTCTGATGGTGCGTGTCGGTGCGCGCGTCGAGGGCGCCGGCGGCCCGAAGCCAGCCGGAAAATTTGAAAAGCGCCTCGTAGCGCAGCAGGCCCTCGGCCACCACTCGGGCACGGTCGTTGGCCGCGGTCTGCGGATAGAGCACGGTGCGCAGCTCGACAAAACCGCGCTGACTGAAATCGGCGCCGAGCAACGGTGCGCCCAGCAGGACCGCCAGCCCGCGCCTCATGACTCGCGCCGCAAGGCCTGGAGCGTGAACTCCTCCGGGCTCAGCTTGACGTTGTATTCCAATTTGTCCACTCGCAGCACGGTGCGGCTGTTGCGGGTGAAGTCCGTCACTTCCAGCCGCCGCGCGGTCCAGATGCCTTGCACCAGCTCCAGGTCCAAGTAGCGGACCCGGCGAATGAGCCGCCCGCCGCGATAGCCCTCCATCTGGACCCAGGCGTAGTTGTCCTTGCGGATCCAGATCAGCGAGCGCGTGTATTGGGAAGCGCGCGTTTTCTTGGGTTCGGCTTCGATCTTCCAGGACAGCGCCCCGTCGACCGTCTCCTCGCCCGCCAGGCGATAGTCGAACTGGTCCACATCGCGCTCCTCAAGATCTTCGAAGCTGAAGTCGGTGCCGAAAAAGCGGGTCGAGCGGTCTTGGAGCGCGATCCGTCGGTCGCGCTGGAGTGCCGGGGTCCACATCCACTGATCCGAGGCGCGATCCGGATGATTGTGCACCAGCAGCGCCACGCCCTTGACCTCGGGCGGCGCCGTGAAGCGCAGCACGGCTTTGCTCGACCCGTGCGAGCCCAGCCGTTCGTAGCGCCAGCGCTTGACGGCGATCTTTCCTTTGCTGCCGATGACTTCGAGCGTGCCTTCGTAGCGCTGGGACTGGGTCCGCGTGCGCCGCTGCGCTTCTTCCACGATGGAGCGCGCCTCCTGGGCGGCGCCGACCGAGGCCGCCAGCAAGAGCCAAGCGCACAGTCTATTCATATTCGAGAGCCTCCACCAGGCGGCCGCGAACGGCTTTCTCGGCCGGCCACAGAGCCGACGCGAGGGCGACCAGAAGCATCCCGGGCACCAGCAGCGCGGCCACGCCCCACGGATACTGATAGTCGATCCGCAAGCCCGCCACGCGGTGCACCATCTCCACCGTGTAATACAGATTCACGGCGCCGAGGGCCAGGCCCAGCACCAGACCGATGAGACCGATGCCCACAGCTTCCATCCACACCGTGTGCCGCACCTGCTGCCGCAGTCCGCCCACGGATTGCAGCACGCCGAGTTCCCGGCGCCGGTCCGTGATCGACACCGTCAGCGTGTTGACGATGCCCAACACGGCCACCAGCACCGCCACGGCGATTTGGTTGTAGGTCATGCCGAACCATTGATCCGTCAGGCGGAGAATCTCGCGGCGAACTTCAGCGTTGTCGAGGACGAAGAGGCGCTGCCGCGCCGCGAACTGTTCGAGGATGCGTTGGCGAACTCGCTCGGGCGAATAGCCGGGTTTCAAGTAGATGCGCAGCACGTCGGCCGAGTCCTCCTGCCACCAGCGGCGGTACACCGAGCGGTCGACGAGAACGCTGCCTTGCTGGTCGGTGTAGTCCCGAGTGATGCCCACAACCGGCAGACGAACCAATCCGGAGGGCGAGGGCAGCGCGATGGTATCGCCGAGGCGGACGCCGCGCAGGTCAGCGAAGTTGTCCGAGACGATGACCCCGCGCCCTTGGGCGGTGAGGCGATACATTTCATCCAGATCGCCTTGGATCACGATCCGCCGGACCTTGCTCGCCAGCTTTTCCACGTCCGCCGCCACCACCGAGACCGGCACGCCGCCAAAGATGACCCGCGCGTGGCGCACGGCTTGCACCTGGTCGACGCCCTCCATCCGTTCGATCTCGTGCGCCAAGCTGGCCGGGAAAGTGAAATTGCGCCGGGAAATGCTGCCCGAAGCGTTGACGAAAAGGTCCGGATTCAGCACCTGGTCCATCCACTGGGTGACCGAATCGTAGATGGCGCCGGCCATGCCAGCAAAGCCGATCACCATCGCCAACGAGAGCATGAGGGCCGCCACAGTGGCCGAGGTGCGGCGCGGCGCGTGGATGAGACTGTCGGCCGCCAGCGTGCCCTCCACCGGGCGGAGCCAGCGCAACAGCGGCCGCAACAGCTTGGACAGCCACAGCGAAAGGGTCGGCGCCAGCAGAATGGCCGTCAGCACCGCCAGCAAATACCCGGCATAGAATGCTTCGGCGGAGCGTCCCGCCGCCAGGCAGATCAGAGCCGCCGCAAGCGAGGCGGCCGCGGCGCGGCGCCGCGCGCGGTTCTCGCCCACGCTGAGCACCTGGTATTTGCCCTTTTGCAGGGCCTGAACCGGATCCACCCGCGCCGCGGCCCGGCTCGGAATCCACGCGGCGAGCACGCTGGCCAAAACCCCGAGCGCCGCGCTGGAGGCAATCAGCGGGGCGCCGAGTTCCGCGCCCTCCACGTGCTGCGCCACGCCATAGACGTCCTCGAGCAGTCCCCCGATGTAGGCCGCGCTGAGCTGCGCCATGGCGCCGCCCAAGATGACGCCGAGGCCCGCGCCGGTCGCCCCGAGCAGCGCGCTTTCCACCAAAAACAGCCCGCGGATCTGCCCCTGCGTGGCGCCCAAGGCCCGCAAAATGCCGATCTCGACGCGGCGTTCGGTCACGGCAATCTGGAAGGAGTTGTAGATGATGAACATCCCGATGAACAGGGCGAACAGACTCGAGATGTTCACCGTGAAGGTGTAGCCGCGCAGCATGGACTCGAAGTGCGCGCCTCGGGCCTCCGGCGGCTCGACTTCGAAGCCGGGGCCGAGCGCGGCGCGCAACGCGGCCTGGCACCGCTCGACCGGCACGCCCTCGCGCACTGCGACATCGATCCGGTCAAAGCGGCGACCGCGGCCGAGCATTTTCTGAGCGGCGTAAATGTCCATGACCGCCAGGTTGCCGCCGAAGGCCTTGCCGAAGCCCCCCGGCCGCATGATCCCCCGCACCACGAACTGTTTCGGCCCTTCCATCGTCATCAAGGGAATCCGGTGGCCCACCTCCAGACGGTTGCGTTCGGCGAACTCCCGCGTCACGATGAGCGAGTCCGGCTGCGCCAGGAACACTAACGGGTCGTCGATGATCGCCTCCTCACCGCTTTCCAGGTCGTACTGTCGGAGGCTGCGGTCCCCGGTCATATCCACGCCTAAAATGAGCAGGCTCCCTTGCCCCGCCAAGCCCGTGTCCACGACCGCTTCGATCACCGGAACCGCCACCCGCACTTCCGGAACGGCTTGCACCCGCTCCAGCACTTCTTCCGGGAAGCCGAATCCCCCAGCGGTGACTTGTAACTGCGCGGCGCCGGCGATTCGATCGACGGTGCGTTCGAAGCCGCCGAGAACCGCTCGGTTGGCGGCATGCATGGCCACGAACACCGCCACGCCCAAGGCAATGCCGGCCACGGTGAGGCAGGTGCGCAGGACGTGCTTCCGCGCATAAGGCCAGCCGATCAGGCGCGCGAGCCTCACTGGCGGCGGTCCTCCACGATGCGGCCGTCGCGCAACGTGATGCGTCGCGGACAGCTGGCTGCGATCTGCGGGTCATGGGTCACGATCAGCACCGTGGAGCCCAGTCGCCGGTGGAGCTCCCGGATGAGGGCCAGGATTTCTTCGCCCGTGTGTGAATCCAGGTTGCCGGTGGGCTCGTCGGCGAGTAGGATCGGAGGGTAAACCGACAGGGCCCGCGCGATGGCCACCCGCTGGCGCTCGCCCCCGGACAATTCCTCTGGCAAGTGATCGAGGCGGGCGCCCAGACCGACGAGCTCCAGCAGCTCCCGGGCTCGCGCTTCGATCCGTTTCCGCGGCCAGCCGCGCAAATGCAACGGCAGCGCGACGTTTTCCAGGCAGCTGAGCGTCGGCAGCAGGTTGAAAAACTGAAAAATGAAACCGATCTTGTCGCGCCGGATCCGCGTGAGTTCGTCGTCGTCGATGCCGTTCAGACGGGCCCCGTCGATGACGATCTCGCCTGCCGTCGGGCGGTCCAACCCCCCGATCAAGTTCAGCAGTGTGGATTTCCCTGACCCCGACGGACCGACAATCGCCACCATTTCCCCTTTGTCGATGCGAAGGCTGACGCGATCGAGCGCCACCACCTGGCGTTTCCCATCGAAGTGCCTGGAAACCTCGACGAGATCGATCATCGGCGCGGTACTGGGGCGGGCCGGCTACACCGTTTCGGGCAGCGGTCGGAGCGGATACCCTCTCCTATCTTGACATACGGTTTCACCGTCAGGCATTCGCCTTAGGGCCGAGGTACCGCAAGCGCCCTCGGCCACGCGCTGCCGCGCCCAAGCTGTATTCCGCACCGGTTTAGTACGGCGGCGGGGCGGCGCCTCGGGCAAACCTCTTGTGTCGCCTACGGAATTGGCCGCACACTGGAGCTGACAGGATTTCAACTCGAGGTGAAAGATGCGGAAACTGGCCGCGCTGCTCTTGCTTGCCGTCCTGCCCTCCTGGGGCCTTTCGACGAAGGCAAAACGCCGGCTCACCTTTGCGGCCGTGGCGGTGGCACAGATTCTGGACGTCCACAGCTCGCTGGGCCGGCGGGAGGCCAATCCCTTGCTGCGCGGCCCAGACGGGCGTTTCAGCGTGGGGCGGGGCGTGGGTGTCAAGCTCGGGGTGCTGGCGGGGCTCTGGGCAGCTCAGGAGCTGTACCCGTCGCAGGAATGGAACTGGGTGAACCTGGGCTACGCCGGAGCGACCACGGCGATCGCCATCCGCAATTATCGGCTGCCGGCGCCGAAGACCACTCCACCGGCCATCCAACCGGGCACGCTTCCGGGTTCTCCCTAAGCCGCCGAGGGCCGCAGGGCGAGCCGAACACGGCGCCACACGCCCCCGCATGAGGTCGCAGAGCAAACAAACCACCGCCCCGGCGTTATCATTGTTATTACCGCGCGCTTCGCGCTAAGTTAACGGAACAGTGCCAAGTCAGCCGGCAGCTGCGGGCCACGACGCGCTCGCCTTGTTCGAGGACGAAGCGGTGGACCGGTTTCTGCGCGAGCCGTCCGAAGAATCCTATGGCCAGTTGTTCCGGGCACTGGCGCCGCGGCTGCTGTGCTACTTCCGCACCCGCGGCTGCCCCACGGAGCTCGCTGAGGATCTCGCCCAAGAGGTGATGTGGACCGTCTATCAGCGAAGCTGGATGCTGCGGCGCTTGGAACGCTTTCGGCCGTGGCTGTACAAAGTCATGCGCAATGTGCTGTTGCAGCACCTGCGGCGCAGCCGCCGGGATGTGGCGACCGTGGCGCTCGGTAAAGAAACGGCCGAGCTGCCGGCGCCCGTTGCCGACCCTCTGGCCGGTTCCCAATTCTCGGAATGGATGGCGTCGCTGGCGCCGGACGAACGGGAAATCCTCACGTTGCGGTACGTGGACGAGTTGGAATACCACGAAATCGCCGAGGTCCTGGGGCTGCCCACCGGCACCGTTCAATGGAAGATCTTCAACGCCAAGAAAAAACTGATCAAGCGATTCGGAAACGGAAGAGGCTGACGGATGCGGCACGGGATCGACGAACAAAGCTGGTTGGCGTGGCTGGACGGCACGTTGGACGCCCAAGCGAGGTCGGCGCTAGAGGCGCACCTGGGCATCTGCGCGGATTGCGGTTGGCAATCCCGCCAACTCGAGCGATGGCGTGAGCTGCTCGAGACGGAAGCAGGGCGCTTGCGCGCAGCACTCTGCGGCGGCGAGGAGGAGTGGGAACGGATGGCCTGGCGCAGCTTGCATCGGCTCCGGGAAGCAGCGGCCCGCCAAGGACTCGGGCGCTGGACCGTGCTGGAGGCCCTGTCCATCTTACGGCTCCTGATGGAACCCATCTGCGGCCAGGGTACGGTGCGTGCCGTCGTGGAACGGGCACTGGAGCGCTCCCGAGCTGCGGGGCCCGCCTTGACGTGGGGGGACTGGGGCCGGTTCGTGGGTCACCTCAGTGACGCGGCCGCCTCCGTCTGCGGCTCGGCCGTGGGCCGGCTGGTGGCGCTGGCGGGCTTGTGCCTGGCCGAGGAGGCGGTAGCATGAGCCGGCGAAGAGTTCAGCCTCCGTGGTGGACGCTGCTGCTAGTGGCGTCGGCCGCGGCGGGCACCGTGCACGGGCTTCTGCTCGTTTCCGGCGCCGGGACCCAAACGGTGCGCCCGCTACAGATGGCGCTCCACCTGGCCGCTGCCGCCGCCTACCTGGTCGCCGTGCATTTGTGCCGGAAGATCGCCTCGGACCACGGCGAGAAAACTCGGATGCGCTTGGCCTGGGGGCTGATCACGGCGAGCGCCGCCATTGCCGTCCTCCGGCACGTGTTCGAGTGGCTGGTGCTGGCCACGGGCTGGATCGACGCCCATCTCGCGACCTTGGTCAGCCTGCGTCAGATCCCCATCGTCCTCTCCTTGCTACTGCTAACGGCGGGGCTGGCGGCGATGTGGTCTTCCTTCGCCGCCGTCGGCTTGGGGCTGCGCTTTCGGCCCTCGGACGGACTCTTGCTCGGGGCGATCCTGGCCCTGGTGCCGGCCATCCTGGTCCTTCGCGACAGCATGCACGATGCCCAGTCGGCCTATCCCCTGATCCGACGTTTGCAATCCGCCAGCCCTCTGCTACTCGCGGCCCCGGCCGCCATGAGCGTGGTGTTGCATCGCATCCGCCAAGAGATGGGCGGAGGGCGCATGGCAGCGTCCCTCCGGTGTCTGGCGGCCTTTCTGGTCATGCGGCTGGTATCGCTCTGGCTGGGCCTGATTCCTGGCGTGGCGGCAGCCACCATTCTGTCCCGCACGCTGTGGTGGGCCGCTCCTTGGCTGTTTGTCGTCGCGGTCTGGCACCGCTGGCAGGTCACCGTGTCCGCCGCGCAGCTGGCCGTACGGTACGAGACGGATCCCGAAACGGAACTGGCGGAGATCACTCGCGAGCTGGAGCTGCGGCGCCGCGGCCACGCTGCCGCCGCGCAACGGTGACGGCAGCGTGACACCTCCGGACAGGGGACGTCGGGCTACCTACCTTGCATGAACCGCCGCTCGATCTCGCGCCAGTTCACGACGTTCCACCAGGCCGCTACATATTCAGCCCGGCGGTTCTGATACTTCAAGTAATAGGCGTGCTCCCACACGTCCAGTCCCATGATGGGAAACTTACCCTCCATTAAGGGGCTGTCTTGATTAGCCGTAGAGTAGACCTCCAGCTTGCCCGCCGCATCGCGGGTCAGCCACGCCCAACCCGAGCCGAACCGCCCCATGGCCGCCTCGGTAAATTTCTGCTTGAACTGGTCGAAGCTGCCGAACACGCTGTTGATGGCTTCGGCCAGTTTCCCCGAAGGCTCGCCGCCGGCATTCGGCGCCATGATCGACCAGAACATCGTATGATTGGCGTGGCCTCCGCCATTGTTGCGCACCGCGGTGCGGATGCTTTCCGGCACCACGGCGCACGAGTCGGCCAGCAGCTCTTCGATGGTCTTGCCCGCCAGGTCGGGCGCGGATTCTAGGGCTTTGTTGAGATTGGCGACATACGTTCCATGGTGTTTGCCGTGGTGAATTTCCATGGTCATTTTGTCGATGTACGGCTCCAGAGCGTCGAAAGCATAAGGCAACGGCGGCAATTCGAACGGCATCGTTCCTCCTTCTGTTAGCGTTGTGGAAAAAGCCCCTCAAGCGCCGGCTGTTCCGCCGGCGCGCTCAAAAGCGTCCGCGAGGCGGAGCATCCCCGCCTCGTCGAAGTGTCTTGCCAGAATTTGCATCCCTACGGGCAATCCGGAAGCGGTCCGGCCGCAGGGCACGCTCATGCACGGGATGCCCGCTAGCGATCCGGTGATCGTGTAAATGTCGGACAGATACATCTCGAGCGGGTCATCGATCTTTTCGCCCAGCTTGAAAGCCGGAAAGGGAGACACCGGCGTAATGATCGCGTCGACTTTCTGAAAGGCCTCGGCGAAATCCCGCGCGATCAGCGCTCTCACCTTTTGGGCCTTCAAATAGTACGCATCATAGTAACCCGCGCTCAGCACATAGGTCCCCAGTATGATGCGTCGCTTGCACTCCGCCCCGAAGCCTTCGCCGCGCGTCCTGCGGTACATCTCGACGAGGGTATCGGCTTCGAAGTTCCGCGTCGTATAGCGCACGCCGTCGTAACGGGCCAGATTCGAACTGGCTTCGGCCGTGCAAATGATGTAGTAACAGGCGATGGCGTAGTCCGTGGTCGGCAGGCTGATGTCGAAAACTTCACAGCCCAGTTTCCGCAGCAGGTCCACGGCGCGCAGGATCAAGTCCCCCGTTTCGCTCGCCAGACCTTTGAAATATTCGCGCGGCAGGCCGATTTTCACGCCGCGAACGTCGCCGTCGAGCAACGCGGGGTAGTCCGGAACGGGGGCGAAGGCCGACGTAGAGTCCCTCTCGTCCCGGCCGGCAATCACACGCAGCAGGATGGCGTTATCGCGCACCGTCTTGCCGAAGGGCCCGATATGGTCCAGTGAGCTGGCAAAGGCTACTAAGCCGTAGCGCGAGACCCGACCGTAGGTCGGCGTGACGCCGCTGATGCCGCAGAAGGACGCCGGCTGGCGGATCGAGCCTCCCGTGTCGGAACCCAAGGCGACCACGGCCGTGCCCTGCGCGACCGCCGCCGCCGAGCCGCCGCTGGAGCCCCCCGGCACGCGCTCCGGATCCACAGGGTTGCGCGTCGGCCCGAAGGCGGAGTTCTCCGTGGAGGAGCCCATGGCGAATTCGTCGCAGTTCGTCTTGCCCAGGATCACCCCTCCCGCCTCCTCGAGGCGCACCACCGCGGTCGCGTCGTAAGGGGGAATATAGTTCGCCAGCAGCCGTGACGCGCAGGTGGTGCGCACGCCCTTGGTGAGAATGACGTCCTTGACGGCCACCGGGACGCCGGCAAGCGGTCCCGGATCCTCGCCCCGGGCGATCTTTTCATCCACGCGTCGGGCTGCCGAGAAGGCACGTTCGGGGCAAAAATGCAGGTAGGCGCGTGTTCGCGCGTCTTCCGCCTGCGCGAAGCGAAGCATCGCCTCGGCCAGTTCCACCGCGCGGAACTCCTTTCGGAGCAACCCCTGGCGGACCGCGTCAATCGTCAGTGAGCGCAGGAAGCCGGCATCCATCGGGCGCTATTTCTCGATCACTTTGGGCACTTTGAAGTAGCCTCCGCCGGCCGACGGCGCGTTGGCCAGCGCTGTGGCGTTGTCGAAGGTCTCCCGCTCGATGTCCTCCCGCAGGGTGGCCGTCTCCTCCGCCTCGTACAGCACCTGAGCCATCGGGGCCACGCCCGTCGTGTCGAGCTCGTTGAGTTTGTCCATGTAGACGAGGATCTCTTCCAGCTCCGCGCGCATGCGGGCGAGCTCTTCTTCCGTGAGCGCCAAATGGGCGAGCTCGGCCACGTAACGGACCTCCTGTTCGGTGATCTTCACGCCGTGTTCCCCGGTCGGCGGGCCTGCACACGCCCAGAACGAGCCCGCTCATCGCGGCGGGTGAGGCTCGCGCGGAAGTCCGGCTCGGCGGCAAACTGCGGCAGGCGGCGCGGCACGGCCAGCCAGTACTCGATACCCTGGACGATGCCCGGGCCGATCACCTCCTCCAGCCGGTCCAGAATTTGCCGCTCCAAAACCTTGAGATGTCCTTGCCAGACGGCGTCGTCCACCTCGACCACCAGCTTGTGATCACGAAGCGTCACGGCGCGCGCGCGTGCCGCTATGCGCTTCCCCACGGCTGCGACCCATCCGCGACAAGCGAGCTGCTCGGGCGAGATTGTGCCCGCAGGCAATTTCAGTTTGGCGATCACCCTGCCGGCGCGCTCCATGAAATGGGAAGGCATCATTGTACCATGCGAATATGTTGGTGCTGGCCTCGAGATCGCCGCGACGCCGGGAAATCTTGCAGCGAGCCGGGATTCCCTTCCGAGTGCAGCCGGCCGACGTGGACGAGACCTGGGTCGCCGGCGAGAGTCCGTCGGAGCATGTGCTGCGGCTGGCGCACGCGAAGGCGGCGGCCGTGGAGGCCCTCGGCGAAGAAATTGTCTTGGGCGCCGACACCACCGTGGTGTTGGACGGTGAGATTTTGGCCAAGCCTCAAGACCCACAGGAGGCCGTGCGCATGCTGCGACGCCTTTCCGGTCGCGAACACGCCGTGCTGACCGGAGTCTGCCTCCGCCGCGGTCCGAACTTGCGCCTGGACGTAGAAACAACGCGCGTGTGGTTTGCGCCTCTCACAGAGCGAGAGATCCAAGAATACGTCGCCAGCGGCGAGCCCCTGGACAAGGCCGGCGCATACGCCATCCAGGGACTTGCCTCCAAGTTCGTCGAACGAATCGAGGGGTGTTACTTCAACGTCGTGGGCCTTCCCGTGGCGCTGGTGTACCGGCGGCTCAAGGAGATCGCGGCCCGCGCCTGACTCAGATGGGCGCCTTCGGATAGCGCCGGCGCATCCACTCCACAAACGCGGCCGGGGCCTCCATCGTGGACAGCCGCGGCTGTCGAACCAGCGCCCAGCTTTGCAAGGACCGCTGCGCCTTGACCTCGGCCAGGGTTGTCGGAGGAACCAGACGGGCCAGAAACCGGAAATCGGCCACGCTGAGTTTGGGGTTGTTTGGGTCGGGCCGCGGTTCGGAGACCACCTCGGCCAGACCCACCACGGCTGACTGGCCGCCGCTGTGATAGATGAACACCTTATCGCCCGGACGCATCTGGCGGATCGCCCGGAGCGCTTGCGGGTTGCTGACCCCGTCCCACACCGTCTGTTTGTCTCGCTCTAAGTCGTCCAGCGAGTAGGTTCCAGGATCTGTCTTTGCGAGAAAGTACTTCATGATTTGCCCCGCTCTCTTCTTAACCTTAGCTCCTAAACTCCTATTATCGTGGCGGTGTGAAAAGGGACCCCAAGCGCCATTTTAGTACTAGTACCAAAGTTTTCCCGGCGCAGGCCCAGGTCGTCGCCCACACGTATTCAACGAGTTAGCGGAATGAGTCCAGGAGGCAAGGATTTCGATCGTCCGGCGACGTGCTGCCGATGTCGGGTGTACAATGGACTTGTCGTCGATTGGCGGCCGTTCCGATAAGGAACGTATGAAATCTATCGCTGGGGAGGAAAGCACGATGAGCGCCAAGACCTGTGTCGCAGCGGCGCTATTCTGCCTTATCTCCGCCACAGCCAACCTTGGGGCGCAGCAAGACCGGTCTGAGCCGCAACCGGCGCCCGCACCGGTGAGGCCGGGCGATGATGAGAACTTGCGCCGAGCGGTCGGGCTGCCCGTGGATCCCAAATCTTACATCATCGGACCGGATGACATTCTCGTCATCCGGGTGTGGCGCGAACCCGACCTGTCGGGCGCTGTGGGGGTGAGACCCGACGGAAAAATCTCCCTGCCCCTGATCGGCGAAATTCAGGCCGGCGGCATGACGCCTGCCACCCTCGCCGAACGGATTACGGAAGGGTTTTCCAAGTACATAAACAATCCAGAGGTCATCGTCCAAGTCGCGGCGGTCAATAGCAAGAAGTACTTCATCAGTGGCGAGGTCCAGCGTCCGGGTTCTTATCCCCTCGTTTCGCCGACCACCGTGCTGGCGGCCATCGCTATCGCGGGCGGCTTCCGCGACTATGCCGACCGGAAAAACATCATCATCATGCGCGGGCCCAAGCGGTTCAAATTCAACTACAACGACGTCATCAAAGGCAAGCGCGTGGAACAGAACCTGCTGCTCGAGAACGGCGATCATATTATCGTGCCTTAGGATGTGTGATGAGTCCCGAACCGACGCTACCCACCCCAGCCCCAACGGCTCAGCCCCTCAGCATCGCCCGGCGCCCCTTGGATGTGGAGGATTACCTTGACATCGCCCGCCGGCACAAGAGCTGGATTTTCGCTCCCACGTTCGCGGGTCTGGTGATTTCGGTCACGGCGGCGTTTCTGTGGCCGGACACCTACGTTTCGGAAGCGCGCATCCGCGTGGTTCCCCCGCAAGTGCCCGAGCGCTACGTGGCCAGCAACGTCAACACGGAGATGACCGAGCGCGTCATGGCCATGGCGCAGACGATCCTCAGCCGGGCGCGGCTGGCGGACTTGATCAACTCTCACGGGCTCTACCCGCGCGAGCGCAAGCGCATGCCCTTGGAGGACGTCATCGAAGAGATGCGCAAGTCCATCCAGATCAGCCCGGTCTATCCATTGAACGACGCGGGGGGAGGGCGCGGAAGTTCGGTGGCCTTCCGCATCGAATTTGCTTACGAAAACCGCTACCAGGCGCAGCGCGTCGTGCAGGAGTTGGTCACGCGGTTCATCAACGAAAGCATCACCGGACGGGCGAGCCAGTCCGTAATGACCACGGAATTCTTGCGCGACAAGTTGGCGGAGGCAAAAAAAGAACTGGACGTCATCGAGGGCCGCCTCACCGCTTACAAGATGCGTTACGCGGGACGGCTTCCGGACCAGTTGCAGAGCAACCTCCAACAGCTCAATGCGTTGCAAACTCAGTTGAATGCCGTGAGCACGTCCATGAGCCGCGTCGGACAGGAGAAGCTGCTGCTGGAGACCCAGCTCAAGTCGCTCAAGGACCAGTGGCAGGCCTTGGGTGCCGCGGTGGAGCGCCCCGTGGAAGCCGCCGCGAAGAGCGAACGGCTGGCCCAGCTGGAAAGGCAAATCCTCACCTTCGAGACGCAGCTTTCCGGCCTGAAGGAGCAGTACAAAGACACCCACCCTGACGTGCGGCGGGCCGAATCCCAGCTGGCCGTGTTGCGCCGCCAGCGCGATGCTCTTATAGCCGAGGAGGAGCAACAGCGCAAGCTGGCTCAAGCCCAGCCCGTAAGAAGAGAGCCCCAGCAGCCCTCCCGCGAAGTGCGCGCGCTGGAGGCCGAGATCAAGCGCCTCGAGGTGTTGATCAAAACCAAGGACATGGACATGGAGCAGCTCGTCAAGGAGCAGGCGCGTCTCAACGACCTGATCCGCCAGTTCCAGCAGCGCATCGAAGCCACACCGGAAAGCGAACGCGAATACATCAACCTCGTCCGGGACTACAACCTGGCCAAGCAGCGCTACGACGATCTGAGTTTCAAGTCGTCGCAATCGGAGATCGCCACGGATCTGGAAAACCGCAAGCAAGGCGAGACGCTGGAGCTGCTCGATCCAGCCTCGCTGCCCACTACGCCCACCCGGCCCAAACGCGTGAGGATTGTCGGGGCCGGCCTGTGTCTGGGCCTGTTGCTCGGCGTGAGCCTGGCGGGGTTCCGCGAAGTCAAGGACACGTCCCTCAAGAATCTCAAGGATGTGCGCGCCTATACCAACTTGCCCATCCTGGGCAGCATTCCGCTGCTGGAGAGCGATCTGCTCGTACGGCGCCGACGCCGCCTTGTCTGGCTGGCGTGGTCGACGGGCTGTCTGCTCGGCCTGCTGCTGATGATCGGATCGGTTTATTACTATTACACTAAGAGCGGCTAGCCACAACAGACCATGAGCCGAGTACACGAAGCTTTGCGCCGCGCCGGCTGGGGTACTAACGGCAAACCTGCACGCAGACGCCCACGGGGCGCTGCCGTCCCCGCTCTGCATGGACTCCTCGAGATGATTTCGGAGGTGCCCTTCACGCCGGCACCCGAGTGGAACTTGATCCATCCGGACCGGCTGGACGCGCACACCGAAGAGTTCCGAAGCCTGCGGACGCGGTTGAATCATTTCCAAAAGCTGCACCCGGTCCACTCCCTCGTGATCACCAGCCCGTGTCCCGGCGAGGGCAAGTCCTTCACCGCTGTGAACCTGGCGCTGGCCGAGGCCCAGCTCGAAGGCAATGCCACGCTGCTGGCCGACTTCGACTTCCGGCTGCCGACACTACACAACCTGTTTCAGACGGAGCGCGCACCGGGCGCTACGGACTACCTCCGTGGAACCGCCCCGTTGCATGCGGCCATCCGGAAGATCGCCGGCCTGAACCTCTATCTGATGCCCGCCGGAGAGCCTGTCAACAACCCCCTCGAGCTGTTGAACGCCGACGAGACCCGGGAGCTCCTGGTGCAACTGCCGTCCGTGTTCAACTGGGTGATTTTGGACACGCCCCCGCTGCTGTTCACGGCCGACGCCAACCTGCTGGCGACCATGTGCGATGGCACCGTGCTCGTCGTGCGCATCGGTTCGACCACGATTGATTCCGTGGTCCGCGCCATGCAATCGCTCTGCGAAAACAACGTGCTGGGCGTCGTGGCCAACTGCGCTCGCGCTGGGGAGTTGTACCACAAGTACACCTACTACTACTCCAGCCACTACTCCCGAGAACAGCCTGCGGAAGCTGAGTAACGACCCGTGCAGTGCGGCCGAAGCGGTCGCCCCAATAACTGCCATGTTTGCCCTCCGACTCATGCTGGTTCTGGAAAGCCCTCAGGGTGAGCGGCCGGTACCTCAGGCATGGCTGGAGCAGTTTTTCCTGCGTGACTTTACAGGATATCGGGCTTTCGACGAAACTTTGCCCGTCGCTGACGGTGTGGTCGAGGCGAGCCGGGCCGTGAGGCCCGAAGAGGCCGCAGAGCGCCTCCAAGACTGGCTGCGGAGCCGACGGCTCATTGACCGCCAAACCCGCGTCCGCGTGGCCGCTTGCCGAACCACTGCTGGCGACGAAGGTTAGACCCAAGCCGCGCAGGCCTTCCGCACACGGCCCGATGTGCTACCATCCCCTGTTGAGCGGATGCTGGCTCCGCGCGATACCGCCATAGCAGGGGAGTTCTCTTTGTGAAGGTTTACGGAAGTCCTGAGATCCGTAATGTTGCGTTGTTGGGCCACGGCCATTGCGGCAAGACGTCGCTGGCGGCCGGGATTTTGTACCTGACGGGCGCCACCAACCGCCTCACCAGCGTCGACGAGGGCAACACGCTCACGGACTTCGATCCGGAGGAAGTGCAGCGAAAGCTCACCATCTCTACCGGCGTCGCCTTTGCCGAGTGGAAAAAACACAAGATCAATTTGCTCGACACCCCGGGCTTCAATCTGTTCCTGAACGACACGCAGGCGGCGCTGGTGGCCGCCGACGCGGCGCTGGTGCTCGTCGACGGCGTCGCCGGCGTCGAAGTCCAGACCGAGAAGGTCTGGCACTTCTGCAACCAGTTCCATCTTCCGCGGGCCCTCGTCGTCAACCGCCTCGACCGGGAGCTGTCCAGCTTCGAACGGGCGCTCGAGAGCATCCATCAGAACTTCGGGCGGGCGGCGGTGCCGGTGCAGCTTCCACTCGGTTCGGAACGTGAGTTTTCCGGCATCGTGGATCTGGTCCGGATGAAATGCTACACCTATGGCCCGGAGCCGACAGGCAGAGGCCGAGAGATCGAGATTCCGGCCGCCCTCTCGAGCGCTGCCGCCGAGGCCCACGAAGCGCTGGTGGAAATGATCGCGGAAGGTAACGACGCGCTGATGGAGGAATTTTTCGACAAGGGCACGCTGCCGCTCGAGCATCTGGTGGACGGGCTGCGGGCGGCGGTCAAGGAGAGCCGGCTGTTCCCGGTCCTCTGCGCGTCGGCCACGCGCAATATCGGCACCGACCTCCTGCTGGATTTCGCTCTGGAGTTCTTTCCGCCTCCCAACGAGCGTGGGCCGGTCACGGGAACGGTTTCCGACGGGCAGACGGCGACGCGCGCGATCGCCGACTCCGAACCGGTTTCGGCCTTCGTGTTCAAGACGATGGCGGACCCGTTCGCGGGCCGTGTTTCCTACTTCAAGGTCTTTTCCGGCGTCCTGAAAAACGACGCCAACCTGCTGAACACCCGCTCGGGCAACGTCGAACGGTTGTCGCACATCGGCTGCCCCCTCGGCAAGGAAATCCGCCCCGTCACCGAACTGCACGCCGGCGACATCGGGGTCGTAGCCAAGCTCAAGGACACCCTGACGGGCGATACGCTGTCCGACAAAGCGGCGCCCATCACGTATCCCAAGGTCAAGCTGCCGGAGCCTTCTATCGCGTTCGCCATCGAGGCCAAGACGCGTCAAGACGAGGACCGGATGGGCTCCGCCATCCAGCGCATCCTCGAAGAAG
This sequence comes from Bryobacteraceae bacterium, assembly GCA_025055455.1. Lineage (GTDB taxonomy): Bacteria > Acidobacteriota > Terriglobia > Bryobacterales > Bryobacteraceae > JANWXD01. The sequence continues at coordinate 21,139 of JANWXD010000029.1, read as the reverse complement.
ACTCCTCCCTGCGCTTCTACCGCGATCCGCAGACAAAGGAATTTCTGCTGGCCGGCACAGGCCAACAGCACATCGAAATCGCCGTCAGCAAGCTGAAAAACCGCTACGGGGTGGACGTCACGCTGAAGGCGCCCAAAATCCCCTACCGGGAGACCATCCGCGGCACTGCAGACGTGCAAGGCCGCCACAAAAAGCAGACCGGAGGCCACGGCCAGTTCGGCGACTGCCGCATCCGCATGGAGCCCCTGCCCCGCGGCGCGAACTTCGAGTTCGTCAATCAAATCTTCGGCGGCGCAATTCCCAAACAGTACATTCCGGCCGTGGAGAAAGGAATTCTGGAAGCCGCCGAGGAGGGTTACCTGGCGGGTTACCCCGTCGTGGACTTCCGCGTGATCCTCTACGACGGCGCCTACCACGAGGTGGACTCCTCGGAGCTATCCTTCAAGCTCGCCGCCCGAAAAGCCTTCCGCGCAGCCATGGAACAGGCCAAGCCCGCCTTGCTCGAGCCCATTATGAACGTGGAGGTGCAGGCGCCGGTGGAATTCGCCGGAGATTTGATGGGCGATCTCAACGGCCGCCGCGGGCGGATTACCGGCATGGACACGCGCGGTAACATGCAAATCATCCGCGCTCAAGTGCCCATGGCGGAGATGCTCACGTATCAGAGTGATCTCATCTCGATGACCCAGGGCCGCGGCTCCTTCACGATGGAGTTCTCCCACTACGATTTCGTTCCGCAAGCCCAGGCGGAGAAGATTATCGCCGCGGCTCGAGCGGCGAAGGCGGGCGTCGAGGAAGAAGAGGAATAGCGCCTTCTGGACGACAGTACTGGGCCTGATTTCCTAGAGCGAGTTGACTGAAAGATGACTCGACATTGAGGCCGTTGGCAGCCTAAAACGAGAAGGAGTGGCTGTGATGGCGTCAACTACCGATCGTCGGCATGCACGGCGCTTTGCCCTGTCCTTTCCCTGTCGCCTCCGCTCGCCGTTTCGAGATTTTCCTGACCTCGCCGCGGTGACCCTGAACATCAGCCGCACGGGCATGCTCGTGCGGCTGTTGAAGCCGCTGCCCGCCGGGGTTGGGCCCGAGCCAGGCCAGCTCGTCGAAGCCAACGTCGAACTGGCCGAGTCGGCAAACCGCAACCGGTCCCTACACTGCGAGGGCGTGGTGATCCGAGTGGAACGAGGGGAAAGTCCCGTGCTCGCCCTGCGAGTCCGGCGCATGGAGTTCCGTCAACGTACCAGCCTCCCCTATCCCGACGCCCCCTCGGAGTTCCTGCGCTGACCTCGGCCGCCCCGGCGCCGGCTAAGGCTGGAGCCGAATTGCGCCGATATAGCAGTTGTGATTGTCGCCCCAGCGGCCGGAGATGCCGAGGCTCCACCGGGAGGCGCCTCCCTCCTCAGCAGTGACCTCCGGCGGCTCCAGGCCCATTTCCTCGCCCGGGTCAACCACGAGTTCCGCACGCCCCTAGCCGGCATTTTGGGTATGGCCGAGCTGCTGTTCGAGACCGAATTGACGGAGGAACAAAAGGAATATCTGGACGCCATCCGGCTGTGCGCGGAGAATTTGCTGAGCCTGTTGAACCGTGTGCTGGACTACTCGGAGCTGGCCGCCGGCACGGTTTCCCTGGAAGAGACCGAGTTTGACCTGCGTGGGGCCTTGGAGGCCGCGGTGAAGCCCTACCAGGAGCGGGCCGAGGCCAAGGGCCTCGCCTGGGAGTTGGCGCTGGACGGCGACTTGCCCCCGATCGCCGTCGGCGATCCCTCCCGCATCCGGCAGATCCTAAGTCACCTTCTGGACAACGCCATCAAGTTCACCCACCGCGGACGGCTCTCGGTGAGCGCACGGGTCGGCTGGCGCCAACCGCCGCGATTCGGCCTGGAGATCGCCGTCACGGACACCGGCGTCGGAATTCCTGAGGAAAAGCTGGATTCGATTTGCGAGGTCTTCGGTTCGTTGGAGTGCGGCTTTTCTCGCGGCTATGCCGGGCTCGGACTGGGACTCGCGATTGTCTCCAAGACCGTGCAGCTCTTCGGCGGACATTTGCGGGTCGACAGCCGTCCCGGGCAAGGCTCGACCTTCGTCGTGGAGTTGCCGCTCCAAGCCGCGGTCCCGATTGCCGAAAGCGAAACGGACTCGGGCGCGGCGGCTCGGCCGCTACGCCGCATCCTCGTCGTTGAAGACGACATGGTGGCCCAGCGAATCGTCACGCGCATGCTGGAGCGGCATTCCTACCTGGTCACGTGCGCCGCCAGCGGACTCGAGGCGCTGCAACTGGCCGCCGCGGCCCGCTTCGATCTGGTCCTGCTGGACTTGCAAATGCCCGAGATGGACGGCGTCGAAACCGCCCAACGACTGCGGCGGCTCTCCGGCTACGACAAGGTGCCGATGGTAGCCGTCACCGCGAACGCCACCGAGGAATACCGTCACCGCTGTGCCGTCGCGGGCATGCAAGCCTTCCTGACCAAACCGGTTTCCGGTGCGGACCTGCTCGCGACGGTGAACGCATTCCTGAGCTAGCCCGAACCCCCGCCCGGGACAACCCTCGTTTGGCAGCGCCCATCGCCCTGCATTAGCGTGGGACCATGCAGACCGACTTCCGGTTGTTCGGTCCCCTTCACCTGGCCATCCTCGCGGCGACCCCCGCGAGCGCTCTGCTTCTGGCCCGATCCGTTCGCCGCGGCCGATTGCCGGCTCAGCGCGTCTCGCGCACTCTCGGCCTCCTGTTGGCCGGAAACGAATTGATCTGGTATGCCTGGCGGCTGCGCACGGAAGGATGGCGGTTCCCCGAAGGCTTGCCGCTGCAGCTGTGTGACCTCGCCCTTTGGATGACGGTTCTCTCCGCTCTGCGCCGGAGCGCCTGGAGCTACGAGCTGGCCTATTTTGCCGGGCTGGGCGGCAGCACCATGGCGCTCATCACCCCGGCGCTGTGGGCGCCCACGTTTTCCTACCCCACAATCTACTTTTTCGTGGCCCACGGCGGAGTCGTCGCCACAGTCCTGTTCCTCGCGATCGCCGGCCTAGCCCGTCCCCGGCCGGGGTGCTGGTGGCGGGCCTTTCTGCTCCTCAACGGCTACACCACATTGGTCGGGCTGTTCAACGTGGCGTTCGGCACCAACTACATGTTTCTCTGCCGCAAACCTCCAACGCCGTCGTTGCTCGACTACATGGGGCCCTGGCCGGTGTATATCGTCGTCGGGGAGGTCTTCGCCGTGGCCGTGTTTGCCCTGCTCTACTTGCCTTTCGCAAAGAGGGCCCGCTAGCGGGCGTGAAGGCGAGTATGATAAGTTTGCATCCAGCCGCCCCCGGAATGCGGTGCGGTCGGATCCCTACGGTTGGAGGACGCATGAACCGTCGGACGTTTTGCTGCGCGGCCAGCGCCGCCGTCGGCGCCGGACTGCTCGACTCATTCCCCTATCCGTTGTTCGCAGGCACGGTCAAGAAGTATGCTAGCGACCGCGTCAAGCTGGGCCCCGCCGGGATTACCTTGAGCCGTTTGGCCATGGGGACCGGAACCAACGGCGTCGGAGGCAGCTCGAACCAGACCCGCAAGCTCGGCGTTCGGGGCTTGGCGGATCTGCTGCGGGCCGCATACGATCAAGGCATCAACTTCTGGGACTCGGCCGATCAGTACGGCACGCATGCGCATCTGAAGGCGGCCCTGAAGACCGTGCCGCGAGAGAAGGTGGTCATTCTCACCAAGACCCACGCCTCGACCGAGGCGGAAATGCGCGCCGATTTGGACCGGTTCCGACGCGAAATCGGCACGGACTACATCGATATCTTACTGCTGCACTGCATGATGGACGACGACTGGCCGCGCCGCAAGCAGGGCGCCATGAACGTGATCTCCGAGGCGCGCCAAAAAGGCATCGTGCGCACGCACGGCGTCTCCTGCCACACGCTGGGCGCACTGAAAACTGCCGCCCGCACCCCGTGGGTCGAGGTCGATCTGGCCCGTATCAATCCCGCTGGCGTCGCGATGGACGCGGATCCGCGAACCGTGATCTCCGTGCTCCGCGAGATGAAAGCGGCAGGCAAAGGGATCATCGGCATGAAAATCTTCGGTGCGGGCCGCCTGCGCCAGCGCGTGGATGAATGTCTCCAATACGTGCTGGCGCTGGATTGTGTGGACTGCTTCACCATCGGCAGCGAGAGCCGCCAGGAACTGGAAGCGCTGATCGCCAAGATCCCCGCTGCGAGCGTGCGAGCCTGAAGGAGAACGCCTATGACCCGACGTGATTGGATTCGGACACTCACCGCCGTGCCTGCCGCTCTGTCTAGCGTAGCCCGGGCGCAAACCGGACCCACCGGCCCGTTTACCCTCCCTCCCCTACCCTACCCAGCCGACGCCCTGGAGCCCTACATCGACGCCATGACCATGCAAATCCATCACGGCCGGCATCATGCGACCTACGTCAACAACCTGAATGCGGCCGTGGCCAAACATCCTACACTGGCCAACAAGTCGATCGAGGAGCTCATGCGCGACCTCAACGCGGTGCCCGAAGACGTGCGGACCGCCGTACGCAACAATGGCGGCGGTCACATCAACCACTCGCTGTTCTGGGAAATCATGAGGAAGAACCCAGGCGGCAAGCCGGTCGGGGAATTGGCCAAAGCCATCGACCGCAAATTCGGCAGCTTCGCTTCATTCCAAGATCAGCTCACCAAGGCGGCCCTGGGTGTGTTCGGCAGCGGCTGGGCCTGGCTGAGCCTCACTCCGGCTAAAGAGCTGATCATCGAGACGTCGCCCAATCAGGATAACCCTTGGATGAAAGGCAATACCCCCGTGCTCGGCATCGACGTCTGGGAGCACGCCTACTACCTCAAGTATCAAAATCGGCGAGCAGATTACGTCGCCGCCTGGTGGAACGTGATCCACTGGGATTTCGTCTCCGAGCGCTACCGTAAACTCACGGCGTAAACACGGCGTAAAAAGGACAAGCCCGCCGAAGGCCAACGCGCACCGCCAGCCGGGCGCAAGCATTGCAGCGTGGGCCCTGAAGTTCCGGTCGCACTCGTTACCCCACCGAGCCCGGGCCGGAACGCCGTTCGCCTGGGGCCTCCAGCGAAACGGAAAAAGCCAGCGCGATGAGGACCGGGGGCAGCAAGACCTGAAGCACCACGGCCGCCGTAAAAGGAGCGAAGTGTTCAGCCAGCGTGCTGTCGGCGGAGGGCTGAAAGGCAAAGAGGTTTCTCCGGGAACACGAGCAAGGCGTCATACGCCTGGTGTTGAGCGCCAGTGTACCCCCCAGCAGCTTAGCTGCCGGCAAGGCCCGGGGTGTCGCGGCGGGGCTCGCACTCCTGATTGTGCCCTCCGCACTCGTGGGCGCCATCGCCTCGACCCTGGCGAGCGCTGCGTTCCCCGAAAACCTCAGGCCACGGGAATTTTGCAGCGCCCCTCTACGTGTTGACGGACACCCGCTTCGGAAGGTCGCGACCATGCGGCGCGGATTCAACCCACGACAGATCCAACTGGGCTTGCGGTTGACGTTCTGACGCCGCCTGGATCTCCCTTGGTCCCGCATGCACTTCAGATCAGTGCGCTCCAAGTCCAAATGTCTCGGCCGTTCCCAGGGTGGAAGGCCCCGCAAACGGCAGCCCGCCCGCGTCTCCGCTCCCCAAGACTGGCAGGCGTGCCGGTTCGTAACCTTCGCCCGCACTAGCGGTTGCACGCCGGGGGAACCCTTGGCATCCTGAAGAAGTGGAGCTACGAACGGCGCAACGCAATACCCGTCAGCGGGCCGCCATCCGTAGTCTGTTCCACCAGGTCGACCGGTCGCTCTCCCCACGTGAGATCCTCCGCTCGGCTCAACGTCAGGTCCGGCGGCTGGGGATTGCCACGGACTATCGCAACTTGAAGTCGATGGTGGAAGACCGGAGCTTGGTGGCTGTACACCTGCCGGGCGGAGCAGTCCTGTATGAGGCTGCCGGGAAAAACCATCACCACCACTTCCAGTGTGACCGCCGCAGGCGCGTCTTTGAAGTGGACCGCTGCTTGCCCGCAATCCAAAGCTTCGGCAAACCCAGGTTTCAAGTGCTTCGGCACGAGCTGACACCGTACGGCCTCTGCGCCGACTGCCGACCGAGGTGAAAGCCGGCGAACGTCCCGAGCGCCGCTCCGCGCCTTTTCGAGCCGCCGCGCCGACCGAGCGGAGGGGCGGACGTCGCCACTCAGGGAAACCCATAGGTTGCGCGCCTGCTAATGATGCGTTCTCACTCTGAAATGAGGCCGGAGCCCTGTTGCGCCCTTGGCGGCCGCAGCCCGCGCGACTTGTTCGAAGCAGCCCTGCGACGGCCGCGTTGGACGGGACCCAGCGACCACATCGGCCACGGTCGCGACCCGGCCGAAAAGCTCGAGGTGATTTTTTACCTCGACGTCGATGACGGCCTCGTCGTTCGCGCGGACTACCGAGCCACCACGTGCCCCACCCTGCTGGCCTACTGCGAGCTACTGGCCCATTGGGTGGCAGGCCGGCGCACCGAAGAGGCCCTCGCTTTGCGCGCAGCCGACCTCGTCGCAGCGGTCCAGGGCGTGCCCGCTCACCGTCAGGGGCGAGCCGCGCTGGCCGTCGAAGCCCTGCACGCCGCCTTGAACTCGGACGGAGAAAGGAGAAGCGAACGCCGATGAAAGTCGCCTATATTTTTGCCACCACCGGCCACACGGTGTCCTACAAGCTCGGCCGGATGATCCTGCCGCAACTCGAGGAGGACCGCCATGGCGCCGACGTCGTCGCCATGTTCTTCTTCGAGGACAACAATTACATCCTGCGCAAGGGCGACCCCCTCGGCGAGCGGTTGGTGAAGGTGGCGAGGGAGAAAAACATCCTCTTGATGGGCTGTGACCAATGCTGCTACGAACGGGACATCGCCGACAAGCTCTTCGACGGCGTCTTGATCGGCTGCTTTCCCGATCTCTATCGAGCGCTCGCCTCCAATCCTCCAGATCAGGTCATCACGCTGTGATCCGGCCCACCAACGCCCGCCTCGCACTGGCGCGGCAGCACGGCGCTATGAAAAAATCTCTCTGAAACAATCTCGATGAAATGACCTCCCGGCGCAAGATTCTCACGATTCTGCCGCCCCTAATTCTTGCGGCTTGCCGCCGCCACACCAAGCGAGTCATCGCCGTCATCCCCAAAGGCCGCGCTCATCTGTTCTGGCAGTCGGTGCACGCCGGAGCGGCCGCCGCGGCCCAGGAGACCGGCGTGGAGATCCTTTGGAACGGCCCGCCCACCGAGACCGATTACACCATCCAGTTGCAGATCGCGGAAACGATGATCAACCGCCGCGTGGACGCGCTCGTTCTGGCCCCGATCGACAAAAAAGCGATGGTGGGAGTCGTCGAGCGCGCCGCGCGCCAGGGCATCCCCGTCGTGATCTTCGATTCCGGAATCGACACCGACCAGTTCGTCTCGTATGTGGCCACGGATAACTACGGCGCTGGACGGATGGCCGCCGAGCGCATGGGGGAGATCCTCGGAGGCAAGGGCAAGGTGGCCATGGTGGCGACGCAGCCGGGTTCGGCCTCCACCATGGAGCGCGAAGCGGGCTTCGAAGACACCATCCGGGAAAAATTTCCCGGAATCGTCATCGTGGACAAACGTTTCGGGATGTCCGACTACGCCAAGTCACTGGCCGTAGCGGAAAACATGCTCACCGCGCACCCCGATCTGGACGGCATGTTCGCCTCTAATGAGTCCAGCACCGTCGGCGCGGTCCAGGCGCTCAAAGGGCGGCGCAGCAAAGTCAAGCTGGTGGGCTTCGATTGGAGCCCGACGCTGCTCGAAGAACTACGCAGCGGACTGGTCGACTCGCTGGTGGTGCAACACCCCTTCAAGATGGGCTACGAATCCGTGATGGCGGCGGTCCGGAAACTGAGAGGCGAAACGCCTCCGAAGGTCAACGCGCTGGCCCCACGGCTGATCACGCGCGACAACCTCGACCACCCGGACGTTCAGGCGCAGATCAACCCCGATCTGAAGAAGTATTTGAAGAACTGAAGTACGCCTCCTCGCGCCCGCCCAACGCCCGCGCCGCCCTCCCTCCGAGCAACCTAGGGCGCCGGGAAAGCGATCAAGCCCCTGCTTGGCTCAAAACGCTCTGTACGCGCGAGAAGATCGAGCTGATGGATTGCGCGGCGGGCGGAAAAGCCGCCGCGCCGGCCACCGCCACAAAACCCGCCAACAATGCATATTCGACCAGGTCCTGGCCCCCGTCCTCTTGCCAAAAGCCCCACCGGGCGGCATTTGTCCAAAAACGGCGCATGACCACCACCTTTCGAGTCTCCGAGCTGTCTCCTCCAGTTTCCGAGATCTCGGCCGGTCCGCCAATCAGTGGTTTCGCCAAGTCCTGAAGAGGAAAAAACTCCGAAGGCCCTCACGGATTGGCCTGTGCCGGATAACGGAGAACAGTGAAATTCCGCAAGGTGACCGTCTCCGTGGTAGGGCCGGCCATGCGGGCTAGTAAGTCGACGACGAGCGGCGCCGCCAGCGAGTCGGAGGCATTACCCACCGACGTGGCGAGCGCCAATGAAGCGCCCCAGCTCTGCGTGCTCCAAGCCGCTCCCGCCGTGTGCACGCCGGCCTCCGCCCGCCCCGCCACGTGAGTCTCGCCGGCCGACGCGCTGCGCGCGAGCAGCGTCGTGGCGCCCCAACGCACCTCCACCGTGAAACCGACGGCCGTGCCTTCGTGGGAAAAGTGGAAGTCGATGGTCACCCGGTCGCCGGGCCTCAAATAGTTTCCGGGCACCGTGCAGCTGCCTAAGCGCGTCAGACCCGTGGAACTCGTGGCCGTGCCGGTGCTGCTACAGATCACCTGCGGGAGCGTGTGGACTTGGCCCGCCTCCGCCGTCTTGCGCGCTTGCACCGCCGAGTTGTACCACGTATCGCCATTCGCCACGACGCCGGGATCGCCGGCGAGCCCCGTATCTCGCCAGGCGGCGCGCGAACTCGTCGTGGCCGCGGTAAACGACGCCCCGGTGAAGTTCCCGGAAGCATCCACACGCGCCAGCTCCGCCCCGCTGGAATTCAGCCACGTCTGCAACGGCGTGGTTCCCTGTCCCTGTCCGGCCCGCACGACCAGCGAGGTCAGGCCGGTCGCGCTGAGTGCGTCGTACACGTACAAGGTGGCGCCGGCGAGATTATTTCCCACCGACAGGCGCCGGTTGTTGTTGTCCCAGTAAAGCCGGGTGTTGTTTTGCGCCAGCAGTCCGCTGGAGTCGACGAAAGGGACGGAACCGGCGCTGAATCCGGTGTACAAGCACGTGTTCCAGATCGCGTCGAATCCGTTCGACATCAGACAGCGGTTGGCCGGGCCGATCGGAAGCCGCGTCCAGGTCGCTGGACTGCCCGCGGCCACGATCAGATCCCCACGCGTCGGACTGCCCGGCGTCGTGTCGCTGTGGCTGGCGCTCAGCAGCCCATGCGGCGTCGGCGTCCGCGCGTTGCTCAACCGTGGATCTTGGTCCGTCACGTAGCGGTTCGTCGCCGACGGGGTTCCCGCCGTACCCGCCAGTGCTGCCTTCTCGCCGGCGGTCGGGTCGTTGGCATTGGAGTGCGTCGGAAAGTTCAAAGCCAGCTTCGACTCCCGGATCCCCGCCACATCGGAAATGTTCACGTCGGAAATCACTCCCGGCGCAATCTGAGGATTCGGGTAGGTCCCGGTCAGATGGCCGCCCGCCTGGCCCGACGGGTTTCCCGCGTCCGCCAGCCGGTAGGAAGCCAGTAGCGTGTCGCCCGGCTGCGGAATCGCACCGGGCAGAAACGTAATCGTGTTGCCGCTCAAGGTGTAATCCAGTCCCTGCTGCTGCCGCAGCCCGTTGCGGTAGAGCGCCAAGCTCGAGCCCGGACTCGGCGGGTTGGCCAGCGTGAAGGTCGCGTTGGAACCGTTGATCAGACCCGCCGGGGTTTCCCCGTCCACGAAACCTGGGCCGGTGCTGCCGGTCGTGCCGCAAGGTCCCGCCGTGCCATCCACTCGCACGCAGTCCGACAAATTCCCCACCACGGCCTCCAACTCGCCCAACTGGTTGATCATCGCTGCGCGGTTGGGCGCGTAGCCCGGACCTTTCAGGGGCCGTGTGGCGAGCTCTTCAGACAGACCCAAAACGTCGGAGATTTGAATCTGCGTCTGGGGGTTCGGCGGCGGTCCGCCCGGCGAACCCCCCGGCACGGATCCGGCAACACGCACGTCTTTGAGTTTCAATGGGACCGGGCTCGGCGACACCGCCCAGCTCTCCTCGAACTGAATCCGGCCCTCCGCCAGGTACCGCACCGTGTAATAGGCGCCTGGTGATGCATTCGTGGTCGGCACCAGCTGCACCCGCAACAGCCCATTGACGACCGGCACTGCCAAGCTGCTGGTAGCGATCGTCGAGCCGTCGGCAGCTTGAAACGTTTTCCATTGGATCACTGCCAGCCCGTGAAACGGTTTGCCATCGGCCTTGTAGAGCACGTCCTCGATGGTGGTCAGCGGTGGGGCCGCCAGGGCGGAGCCCGTCCACGCCAAACTCAGCGCAGCCGCGCGCAAGAATCTCATGAACGCCTCCCAGGGGTCGGAAAACACGAACGCCCGGCCCCGCCTGCGGGGCCGGGCCGGCTGGGAACTGCCTCCGGCTCCAGTCTAGACATGTCAGCCGGCGTCGTCGATCCCGAAAAGATTGGCCTGCGCCGAGCTAACTCCACCGATCGAGCCAAGTTACCGGCCAGCCCCGAGCTTGCGTTGGCCTGTGACCGTCGGTTTCCGGCCCACTCCCGTCTTACCGGAGCACCCCTTGCCGGCTGATGCACTCGGCGTTCAAATAGGGCCGCAGCGCCTCCGGTATCACCACGCTGCCGTCACGCTGCTGGTAGTTCTCCACGATGGCCACCCAGGTGCGTCCGACCGCCAGACCGCTGCCATTCAACGTGTGGACATAATCGGTTTTCCCCTTTGCGGCCCGGAACCGGATGCCGGCCCGGCGCGCCTGGAACGCCTCGAAATTCGAACAAGAAGAGATTTCTTTGTAGGCTCCCAAGCCCGGAAGCCACGCCTCGATGTCGTAAGTTTTCGCCGAGGCGAAACCCAAATCGCCCGTGCACAGCGCCACCGTGCGGAAGGGAATCTGGAGCCGGCGCAAAACCTGCTCGGCGTCGTGCGTCAGCGACTCCAGCTCGTCATAGCTTTGCTCCGGCCGTGCGAATTTCACCAGCTCCACCTTTTGGAACTGGTGCTGGCGGATGATGCCACGCACGTCCTTGCCGTACGAGCCGGCTTCGCTGCGGAAGCAGGGCGTATAGGCGCACAGCTTGATGGGCAGCGCGTCGCCCTCGAGCGTCTCGTCCCGGTACAGGTTCGTCACCGGCACCTCCGCCGTCGGCGCCAGCCAGAAGTCGTAGCTCTCGCATTTGAACAGGTCGCCGGCGAATTTCGGCAACTGGCCCGTGCCGTACAGGCTGGCGGAATTGATCAGAAACGGGGGCAGAACCTCCGTATAGCCGTGCTCGCGGGTGTGCAGGTCGAGCATGAAATTGATCAGCGCCCGTTCCAGTTTCGCGCCGAGATCCCAGTACACCGCAAAACGCGCCCCCGTGATCTTGGCGGCCCGCTCGAAATCGAGAATCCCTAATTCCGGGCCTAGGTCCCAGTGCGCCTTGGGCACGAAATCGAATTCTCGCGGGCGTCCCCAGCGGCGCACTTCGACATTGCCGGTTTCGTCGGCCCCGACGGGCACGGATTCGTGGGGAAGATTGGGAACACCCGCAAGTTCCTGGCGAAATTGCTCGTCGAGCCGCTTGGCCTCCTCCTCCAGCGCGCTGATCCGCCCGGCCAGCTCGCGGACCTTCTGCTGGCGCCCGCTCGTGTCCTCGCCGAGTTGGCGCAACCGGGCGATTTCCGCTGTTTCGGCGTTGCGCTGTGCGCGCAGCCGTTCGGCTTCCGTAATGGCGGCACGGCGCCGCGCATCGAGGTCGCGGAACTTGTCCCCGTCGAGCGCCAGGCCGCGCGTCGCCAGCCGGCGAGCAATCTCGTCCAAGTTGGCCCGAAAATACGCCAGATCATACATACGCTTTCATGCTCCAATGTCCGCGTCCGGCGCGCAACCACCGCGTCGTAGGATAGTTCCTTGGGGCAATGCGGCGATCCTGGTGGAAGAACACCGCCGTGGCGGCCTGCTTTCTGCTGGTAGCCGCCTGCGGCCGGCGCTCATCGGAACCCCCGCCCCTCTCGCCTCAAGAGGCTCTCGAGAGTTTCCGTCTCAGCGAAGACTTTCGCGTGGAACTTTTCCTGGCCGAGCCGGACGTGGTGGATCCGGTGGACCTGGCCTTCGACGAGAACGGCCGGCTATACGTCGCCGAGATGCGCGATTATCCCGAGGATCCGCCGCCGGGGAAGCCTGCCCGTTCCCGTATCAAGCTGCTCGAGGACGCCGACGGCGACGGCCGCTTCGAACGCCGCTTCATCTTTGTCGATCGCGTGCTCCAGGTCAGCGGAATCTTGCCGTGGAATGGAGGCCTCATCGTCACCAGCGCCCCCGACATTCTGTTCTTCAAAGACACCAACCGCGACGGACGAGCGGACTTCCGCCAGGTGTTGTACACGGGATTCCCGAAGGTGAATCCGGAGGGCCGCATCACCAATCCCCGCCTCGGCGTGGACAACTGGGTCTACTGCGCGAACAACGGCGCCCCGGGCCGCATCGTTGCGCCGGGCCGCCCCGAAATCCCGCCGGTGCTCGTCGGCGGCGCTGATTTTCGGTTCCACCCGCGGACCGGACGGGCCGAAGCCGTCTCGGGCCCGGCTCAGTTCGGCCTCACCATGGACGATTTCGGCAACCGGTTCATTACCCACAACACCATCCACCTGCGCCACGTCGTGCTCGAGAGCCGCTACCTGGCGCGGGCGCCCTTCCTGACGCTGCCTCCGGTCGCGCCGGATATTTCCGATCACGGCCGCCCCTCGGCGCCGATGTTCCCCCTGACGCCGCCGCAGGCCTGGCGCGTCGAACGCACTCGTATGCGGCAGCGCCGCTACCAGGAGCTGGGGTTGGACCGCGTGGAACACGCCTCGGGATACTTCACCGCCGCGGCCGGCAGCACGCTGTATACGGGGGACGCCTGGCCCCCGCAATATCAGGGCAGTGTGTTCACCGGAGACGTCAGCGGCAACCTCGTGCACCGGGATATCTTGCGGCCTGACGGAGTCACTTTCGCGGCAGCGCGGGCCAAACCCGGCGTCGAATTCTTGGCCTCCACCGACACATGGTTCCGGCCGTGCAATTTCGCCAATGCGCCTGACGGCAACCTCTACGTCGCCGACATGTACCGCCTCTTTATCGAAACCCCCGAATCCATTCCCGAAGAGCTCAAAAAGAACATGAATTTCTGGGCGGGGGACAACCGCGGGCGGATCTGGCGCATCTTGGCGAACCGGCCCCGTCGTCGCGGTAACCTCCGCCCCAACCTCGGAGCCGCCACGTCCGCCGAGCTCGTCCGGCACCTCGAGAACAGCAACGGCTGGCACCGGGAGACGGCGCAACGGCTGCTCGTGGAGCGGCAGGACCGATCCGCGGCCGGCCTGCTCGCCGCGCTGGCCCGCACCAGCTTGAAACCCGAAGCCCGCGTGCGCGCCCTGTGGACCTTGGAAGGAATCGGAGCTCTGGACGCTGCCCTGGTGCGGCAGGCGCTGGCCGATCCCCACCCGGGCGTGCGCGAAAACGCCATCCGGCTGGCCGAACCACTCGCCGGAAAGGATCCCGCTTTGGAGAACGCCCTGCTGCGCATGACCACCGATCCGGCGCCCCGCGTCCGGCTCCAGCTGGCGCTGACGCTCGGGGAGGTGAAAACTTCCCGCGCTCTCGAAGCCTTGGCAGACTTGGCCGTGAAGGATGCCAAGGATCCCTGGATCCGCACCGCCGTGCTGACCTCCGCCGCCCATTCCGCCCCGCAGTTTTCCAGGTTCCTCGCGCAACGCGGCGTCGCTTGGCAAACTCCGGAATTCCTCGCCGGATTGGGCGCCCTCATCGGCGCCTCGCGCCAGCCCGGGGAGATCGCACGCTGGATCCACGCGGCCGGCTCGCTGGCCCACCCCGAGCACGCCCTGCGCGGATTGGCGCAGGGACTCGAGGCCAGCGGTACGGGCCTGCTCGAAGCGCCGGCGGCCGCGAACGCCTTGCGCCGTCTAGCCGTCCAAGGTCCTCCCGCCGCGCGGCAAGCGGCGTGGGAGGCGGCGCGGTTTTTCCAGCTGGGCCAGTTGGTAGCGCCTGCGCGTCAGCTCGCTCTGGCGCGCAAGGAATCTGCGGCGCTGCGCGCGGCGGCCGTGCGCGCCCTTCGCGGGGCGCCGTACTCTTCGGCCGCCCCGGTGCTGGCGCGCGTGCTGTCCAGCTTCGAACCCGCAGAGATTCAAGTGGCCGCCGTAGACGCTCTGGCCGCCTTCGACGAACCCTCCGCCGCACAGACATTGCTGGCGCACTGGAAAGCCCTCGCGCCCGCGGCCCGAACGCGCCTGATCGAGTCATTCCTTCACCGGCGACCGCGCGTCCCGATGCTGCTCGAAGCCTTGGAGAAGCGCTACATCGAAGTCGGCGCTGTGGACGCGGCGGCACGCGCACGCCTGCTGGATGACCCGGATCCGGCCAACGCGGAACGGGCGCGGCGCCTGTTCCAATACGATGCCTCCCGGCGTCGCCGCGTCGTCGAGCTCCACGTCGACGTGCTCAAACTTCGCGGCGATCCCAAGCGCGGCCGGATTCTCTTCGACGAGCACTGCGGCCGATGCCACATGCACCAGGGCCGCGGTGCCCGCGTCGGACCGGACCTGTCCGGCGTGAGCAACAAAACCAAAGAAGAGCTGCTGAATTCGATTCTGGATCCGAGCTACGCCATCGAAGCCCGTTACGTGAACTACATCGTCACCACCAAGGACGGGCGCATCTACGATGGCATTCTGGTGCGGGAGACCGAGGCGGCCATCACGCTGCGCAGCGGCTCGGGCGAGTTCGACCACACCGTGCCCCGGGATCAGATCGCCGAGATGCGCGCCTCGGCGATCTCCCTCATGCCGGACGACTTCGAAACCTACCTCAGCCGCCAGGACCTGGCCGACATCATCGCGTTCCTGCGTCCGTAAGCGAATCTCTTGCCATCGCAGGCCGCGATGAAGCCCGTCTTGAGTCCTCGGCGCCGAACTTCGCCGCGGGTCATGGTAGTTTGAAAAGAAAATGGCGGGTTACGCGGCCTGGGCCCTGGCGGCGCTGTGCAGCGTCCTTCTGGCCGCCGACGAGAGCAGCCCCACAGCGGATCAGCGCATTCGTGTTCTTCAAGAATCCTTGGTGGCGCCTTGCTGCTGGAACGAGTCGGTCGCCACTCACCGAAGCCCCGTGGCCGCCGAAATGCGGCGCGAGATCGCGCAGTGGGTTCGACAAGGGCGAAGCGACCGCGAAATTCTCGACGTCTATGTGCAGCGCTATGGCAAGCGCGTGCTGCGCGAGCCGGAGGGCGCACTGCGCAGCTGGCTCTACGTGATTCCCGTCGTGGCGGTCGGTCTCGGACTCGCCTTGACCCTGCACGTGATGCGCCGTCTGCGCCGCCCGCAACCCTCCCTGTCTCCTTGACGGGTCCCTCGCCGCACCACCGCCGATTTCGACCCCACGTGAGCCCGTGCCCTGGGCGCGTGCCGACTCGAGGCCGCCGCCACGATTTCCAGTTTGCGGCACATCGCCGAGCGAGCCTCCGCGAGTCGAGACACGAGCCGAAAGCAGACCGCTTGCTACAATACGCCGCGATGAACCGACGACGATTCCTGACCCTTTCCTCCTCTGCCTTGACCGGGGCTGCCCTGGCCGACGCCGCCGAAGAACTCGTGCGCCTGGCGGTCATCGGCTTGGGCGGGCGCGGCCACGAGCTCATGCGGATCTTCGCGCGGATTCCCAACGTCGAGATCGGCGCCGTGGTCGACCCGGACGGCAACCGCGCCCAAAAAGCCGCCCAGTGGGTGCTCGAAAACACCGGCAAGCGGGTGCGCGTCGAATCCGACATGCGGCGCGTCTTCGAAGATCCATCCATCCGAGCTGTCATCATCGCCACCACCAACCACTGGCACGCCTTGGCGGCCATCTGGGCCATGCAAGCCGGCAAAGACGTGTACCTCGAAAAGCCGGCTTCGCACAATGTGTTCGAAGGCGAACAACTCGTCACGGCAGCTCGCAAGTATGGCCGCATCGTTCAGGGCGGCACCCAGCGGCGGTCGATGGGGCGTTTCCGGCAAGCGGTCCAGTTGCTCCACGAGGGCACGATCGGCGAGATCTACCTGGCGAAATGGTTTTTCCCCGGCCGGCGGGATTCCATCGGCTTCAAACCTTCAGAGCCGCCTCCCGCTTGGCTCAACTGGGACCTGTGGCTCGGTCCAGCGCCCGAGCAGCCCTACCACGGCAACCTGGTACACTACAACTGGCACTGGTTCTGGGATTTTGGCAACGGGGAACTCGGTAACAACGGCATCCACCTCGTGGACATTTCCCGCTGGGGCATGAAAAAAGAGCTGCCGGTCAAAATCCATTCCTGGGGCGGCCGCTTCGGCTACGAGGACCAGGGCCAGACACCCAACACGCAAACCGTGCTCTGGCAGTACGACGATGGAACTGCCATCCTCGGCGAAATCCGCGGCCTATACACGCCTGAGCCGATGTCATGGGATTTCTTCGGGACCAAAGGACACTTGCACATCTTCGAGGACGGCCGGTTCGAGATCACACTCGGGCGCAACCAGAAACCCGAGTCCCCCCTCGCGCCTTGGCCCGACGCGAGCCATTACGCGAACTTCATCGAAGCCGTGCGCCGACGCGATCCTTCGGTGTTGAACGCCGAGATCCGGGAAACCTACCTTTCGGCCGCGTTGTGTCATCTCGGCAACATTGCGTACCGCCTGGGCCGCGAGCTGCGCTTCGACCCCGCTCGGGGCCGCTTCATCGACGACCCCGAGGCCGACCGGTTGCTGACACGAGCCTACCGCAGTCCCTACGTAGTTCCGGCCATCCAATGAGCTCCGGCAGGGCGAACCGCGACCGACAATGAGCGGTCAGCGAACCGAGAACAGCGCGTGGTATTTGGCAGGCAGTCGCGTGGGCTTCAGATCGCGGCTGCAGAAAACATGTTTGGTGTAACCCGTGGCCAGCCGCCGTCCGTCCTCCGCCCGGCGGATCTCGTAGTCGAAACGGACCATGCGCGGGGAAGCCTCCCCGATCCAAGCCTTGACCACGATTTCGTCGTCGTAGCGGGCCGATGCATGGTAGCGGCACCGCGCCTCCACGACCGTGAGCAGAATGCCGTCATGCTCTTCGAGGTCCCGGTAGCGCAGACCCGCCGCCCGGCAATATTCCACCCGTCCCAGCTCCATCCAGACAAGGTAGTTGGCGTAGTACGCCACGCCCATTTGGTCGGTCTCCGCGTAGCGGACACGAAACCGGGTTTCCGTCGTGCGCATCAATTCAACGGATTATAACGTGCAGGCGCGGCAGCGCCCGGATGCTACGATGAAAAGGGCCGTGCGAGTCAAGGTCTTGTTTTTCGGCGTGCTGAAGGAGGTCGTGGGCGCGGCGCAAGACGAACTCGAGCTCGCCGAGCCGGCCCGCGTCGGCGACGTGCTGGAGGCCTACGCGCAGAAGTTTCCGCGTATCAACGAGATGTCCTCCAGCATCGTACCGGCCCGCAACCGCCAGTTCGCCGCCCGCTCCGAAGAGATTCGCGACGGCGACGAGATTGCCTTGCTCCCTCCGGTCAGCGGGGGCGCCGGCCCGTACACCCACCTCATCGAAGACCCTGCCGGGCACTTTTTTGCGCTCACGCGCCGCCCGATCGAGACCCAGGAGATCGTCCGCCGGCTGCAACGAGACGAGGACGGAGCCGTGGTCGAGTTCCGCGGCGTGGTTCGCAACAACACTCGGGGCCGCCCGACCCGCATGCTGGATTACGACTGCTACGAGCCGATGGCCATCGAAATCATGGCGCGCATCGGCCGCGCCCTCGCCGCCGAGCGTCCGATCGGCCGGATCGCCATGGTGCACCGGCTGGGCCGCCTCGAGGTCGGCGAGACCAGCGTGGCCATCGTCGTCACCGCGCCGCACCGCGAGGCCGCCTTCGCTGCGGCCCTCGAAGCCATCAACCGGTTGAAGCTCCAGGTGCCCATCTGGAAAAAAGAACACTTCGCCGACGGTGAAGTCTGGGTAGAGGGCCAGTGGGATCCGTCCTTGCGGAGTGGATAAGATGCCCTCGGCGCTCCTGGCAGCGTTACTGGTCGCGGCGGCGGCCCAGCAACCGGTCTTCCGCGTCGACGTCCGCCTGGTGCGGATTCTGGCAACCGTGAAGGATCCCGCCGGCGGACTGGTGGGCTCGCTGAACAAGGAAGACTTCACGGTCTACGACAACGGCGTGCCGCAGGAGCTGGCCGTGTTCGAACGGCACACGGAGCTGCCTCTGTCGATTGCCTTGCTCGTGGACACTAGCCTCTCCACCGCCAAGGAGCTGCGCTACGAGCTGGACTCCGTCGACCGGTTCCTCGAGGCGCTTTTCTCCGAGGGCCATCCCGAGGACGCCATCGCCCTTTACAGCTTCAGCTACGACGTGACGCTGGTTGCGAGCTTCACGCGCAACCGCGCACGGCTCCGCGCCGGACTCAAACAGCTCCGGCCCGAGGGCGGCACGTCGCTTTACGACGCCATTTATTTGGCGGCGCAGGACCTAGAGACCCGCGAAGGGCGCCGCGTGATGATCCTGGTCACGGACGGAGCCGACACGACCAGCGCCAAGAGTTTTCACCAAGCCCTGGAAGCGGCGCACCGGGCCGATGCCGTCATCTATGCCATCCTGGTGGTGCCCATCAGCTCCGACGCCGGCCGCCACCTCGCCGGCGAAAACGCCCTGGAGACTCTGGCCGCGGGCACCGGAGGCCGAGTGTTTCGGCCCGAGATCGGTTCGGCGCTCGATCGAGCCTTCGCCGAGATCCTCCGGGACCTCCGAACCCAATATCTGCTGGCGTATTATCCCAAGAACGTGCCCCCATCCCGGGATCGCTTCCACCGTCTGGAAGTGAAGGTGTCCCAGCCTAATTTGCGGGTGCTGGCCCGGAGCGGCTATTATGAAGAATCCGAACCCGCGCCAAGAAGGCGGCGCTGACGGCGGTCGCCTTATGGGAAAAAACGGCAACAAGAAGAAACGCAAAAGCAAACCGCCCGAGCAAACCTTCGAGGAGCCGAAGTATCTGCGGTACTTGATTGACAACGAGATCCCAGTCCGCGTTCGATTGCAGAACAACGAGGAAGTCACGGGCGTCATCGAGTTTTACGATTCCAGCTTTATCCGCCTGACGCGGCAGGACGGGCCCAATCTGTTCATTTACAAACACGACATCAAGTACTTGCACGAAGAGTCCTGACCCTCCCCCTTCCAATGCGTTCCTTCGTCGAGGCGAGCAAGGAGATTGCCCGCGAAGCCGGGTCGCTGTTGTTGAGGTACTTCGAACGCCGCGTGGGGTACGAGCTCAAAGGGGAAGCGGATCTGATCACCGAGGCGGATCGGGCCTCCGAGCGGCTCGTAGTGGACCGCCTCCGCTCGTATTTCCCCGGTCACGCCATCGTCGCCGAAGAGGGTACCGGGCAGGGCGGCGACTCGGAGTACCGCTGGTACGTGGATCCGCTGGACGGCACCACCAACTTCGCCCACGGCTTCCCCATGTTCAACGTGACGCTCGCGCTGGAACACGCCGGGCGGCTCGTCGCCGGCGTCGTTTATGACCCGCTGCGCGACGAGATGTTCAGCGCCGAGCTCGGCGGCGGCGCCTATCTGAACAACCGCCGGATTCACGTTTCCTCCACCGACCGACTCGAGGTCAGCCTCTTGGCCACCGGCTTTCCCAGCTGGAAGCGCCACCGCAACATCAACGTCCACTTCTTCCACCAGGCGGCAATGGCCAGCCACGGCGTGCGCCGCGCCGGATCGGCTGCCCTCGATCTGGCCTATGTGGCCTGCGGCCGTCTGGACGGCTACTGGGAGTTCGGTCTCAATCCCTGGGACATGGCTGCCGGTCTGTTGCTAGTCACTGAAGCCGGCGGACGCGTCTCGGACATGCGGGGTGGTCCGGCGCTACTCACGGGACCCCACATCGTGGCGGACAACGGCCGGATCCACGACGAGCTCCTGGCGTTGTTCGAGGACGTCTTCGCCGGTCGCTACCGCGTGCCCCTGCCTGCGCTCTAACCAGCTCGATCGCCGTCCTCGTTTCTCTGGACCGAACTGCCGCGGGCGGGACTGTCGCTGCCCTCCGGCCTGCCGCAACCCGCGCCGGACGCCGCGCGGGAAGGTTTGACAGCTCGCAAGGCGCTCAGTAGACTGAAGTTCAGATGCCGATCGGGAGCGGACTCAATCAGGGATGTTGCTTCCCAAGGAATTGATCGCCTATCTCTCCCGCCAGTTGGTCTCCAAACTGAGCCCCCAAGTCATTGAAACCAGCAACGCCGACGCCGTCGCCGAGATGATTTCCAACCTGATCGTGGAAGAACTCCAGGTCGAGGACCGTCTCAACGAAGAGGTCCGCGAGATCCTGAGCCAATACAGCGATTACATGCGCCGGGAGGGGGTGAGTTACCAGGAGATGTTCCGGCGCATCAAGAACACGCTCATTGCCCAGCGCAAAGTCGTGCGGGCTTCGGGCCGCGACACGGGCGACCGGATGAAGCTGTCGCGGGACAAGGTCAACGAGATCTCCCACAAGCTGATCGCCGCCATGCGCCGGTCGCGCGAAGTGCGTATGAAGCGGGAGCCGAATGACGTTCGGCTGGAGATCGTGCGGCTCATGACCGAGCTGCTCCAGCTGGAGGAACGCGTGGACCGCGCGGCGCGGCAGAAAATCCGCTCCCAGAAACGCGAGATCACCGAAGGTAGCGAGGAGTGGGAGTTGTTGCACCGCCGCTACTACGCCGAAGAACTCAAGAAGCTGGGCATTGACCTCACTCGATGAGCATCCGCCTCGTGGTCGTCGGCAGCTTGAACATGGATTTCGTCGTGCGCGTGGACCGGTTGCCCGCCCCGGGCGAGACGGTGCTCGGCCGCCAGTTCCAGATGGTTCCCGGAGGCAAAGGTGCCAATCAGGCCTGCGCGGCGGCCAAGGTCGC
>JANWXD010000028.1:32049-49514 GCA_025055455.1 Bryobacteraceae bacterium | reverse complement strand
ATCAAGGCAAAGAGCCCATCCGCTCGCTGTACTATTACGTGGACTACGAAGAGTACAGCGCACTGCCGGAGAATGCACTGCGGTTCCACGCGCAGTGGCGCCGATCCAACCCGACGCCCTCGAGCATCGAACTGAGCCGCAGCAAGCAAGATTTCGAAAAAACCAACGCCCTCGTCAACCGCGACGGTCGGGGCAATTACGTGATTCTCGAGGCGACGGGTCGCGGGCACTACGTGGGCTGCGTGCTGTCGGTGGATCATATCAACCCGATTCCGAACTTCGGTTGGTTCGGCGAGGGCGACGACATGATCTTCATCGACGGCGAGGAGACTCCGTCGCTGATCGGCACCGGCACGGAAGATTACTTCTGCGCCGCCTGGGGCTACCCCGGCGGGCACAACTCGATGCCCTACCACGGGATTTCGCTGGCCGGTCCCACCGAGGGTCCGGCGCCCTACTCCGGCAAGTGGACCATGTTCCGCTTCCACATCGAGGATCCGATCATGTTCAGCAAGTCCATCAAAGTCACCATCGAGCACGGCCATGCCAACGTGCACTCCAGCGACTACTCCTCGGTCGCCTACTGGTATCAGACCGAGCCCCACGGAGCGTTTCCTCCGCTTCCGCCCGTCGAGGCCCGCTTGCCCATCCCCGACCGCGACTCCTACCGCAGCTACTGGCGGACGTTCTAACGCAGCGGCGGAGCCGTAGTCGCGCCGGCTGAGACGGCATGTCGCTCGAGCGATCGCGAACGCTCGGGACCGGAAGCGTCTTCGGCTGGCTGACGAGCGGCTTGAAGGGGGTCGCGACCACGCGCAACGCTAGCAAGCCGCTTCAAACGTTCACTTTGTGGGCGGCGGTTGACGGGGGTCCCACTGCCGGACCCCTGGCGCAATGCGCGCCTGCAGCCTCGAGATCGCATCCTCGATCTGGCCGAGTTTCCACCGCACCAGCTCGGGTGTGAACAGTCCGCCACGGATGATTCCGCCTCCGTCGCTGGCAAAGCCCAGGCGCGAATCCGCTTCGAGCAGCGGCAGCACTGCCTCGACCTGGGCGCGCTCCCGCTCGAGAATCTCCAGCAGCCGCTCCGCCGGCGCCCCGGCGTCGCGAGCCCGGATCCAATCGATCAAGTTCAAGGTCGTCTCGAGCGCTGAGACAATCGTGCGGGCAATGCGGTATTCGGCCGCCGCAGCCGGGGCCTGTTCGAGAAGCCGGGCGCCCTCCGCGAAGCCATCCCGCACCCTTCGCAAATACTTCGCCGTGACCTCCGGCCCCCAGGGCTTCGTCCATTCCAAGTCGTTCTGCCAGCTTCGCCAGCGGCCGAAGGTGGGGACGGAGGCGTCCAGGAAGAACGGGTGGCTCGGCCCTTTCTGAAGCGGGCCCGGGACGCGCGCAACATCGTCCGAATAAGGGAACTCGCGGATCGCTTCGCTGAAGCGCCGCCAAGCCTCGACGACTCTCGGAGCAGCCTCCGCCCCGTACTCGAGGCGGGCCAGCTCCTCGAGCGGCGCTGCCGGCTCGGGATCCCAGGACATGCGGTTGATCAGGCGCGCCGGAGGCGACGGCGTATAGCCGTAATGGCTCCAGTTTCCGAACCAGCCGGCGAGAGAAAATTCGCGCATCTTGCGGATGCGGGCCAGCCACTGCTCCATCGCCGGGATGTAGGGCACGAAGATGAACTCCTGGCTGACAGCATGCTCGGTCTTGGCGACGACGTTCAGCCCGAGCTTTCGCGTCATGCGGTACTGCTCGAGCCAGTGATCCGGCGGCCCAATGAGCGTCAGATTATAGTCGCCGGCAGAATGCCGGATGCCGTCGCGCTCCACCAGTCCTCCTTTCGAGAAGTCGCACTGCTGGAGGATGTCCTTCGGGAGCAGAGCGAACAGGCGCTCGAGCCAGTCGGTCTCGACGCCGTAATTCCAGGCGATGAGGCGCTTCTCCGGTCCGCCACCCTGGCGCATGGCGTCTCGAAGCAGCACTAGCAGATCGCGCGCGAGTTCCTCCCGCGGCTGAAGGCGGCAACGCGGACAGCGGCGGTGATTGCGTTCGTCGTTGGCGCAATGAAAGAAGCCTTCGCTGTCGTAGATGACCACCAAGCCGGCCAGTCCGGGCGCGCGCTCGAAGAGGCGCCGCACGGTTTCGGCATAGAACTCCCGGGTCGGGCGCTGGGAAAAACACAAGGGGTTGCCCCACCCCTGCCCGCGCAGCTCCGGGCGCCGCGCATAGAACCACTCCGGCATGTGGCGGTTGTAACCGGTGGCCAGATAGACCCAGACGTCGATCCCGTAGCGAGCGGCGCGCCGCGACAGCGCGGCGAGGCGCTCCAGCCGAAGCGGGGCGTCCGGATCGTTGAGCTCGGGGAAGATCTTCGAGTCCGTCACCACCTCCTCGACGTTCAACCAGACCCAGATGCCGTTGAAGCCGTCGCGTGAGATCCGGCGCAGCAGGCCGTCCGTGTAGACCAGCTCGCGCGAGGTCTCCGTGTAGCGGTCGCCACCCGGAACCGGCGCCGTAGTGATGCGGATGGGAAATCGCGGGCGGCGCTCGATCTTGCGCGGCGTGAGCTGGTGTGAACCAGCCAGCAGGATCTGGTCCTCGAGCTCGTAGACCCCACGCAGCAGTCCTCTCGGCTCGCCCGCGGCGATCCGAAAGCCTCGGGAGTCGATTTCGAGCCGAAACGCCTCGCCGCGGAGATCGCCCGGCGCGAGCGCCAGCTCGATCCGCCGGCCGCCGGGGCCGAGGGTGGCGCCCCAGGCCGAGAGCACCTCGCGAAGGTGATCCGCAGCCTGCGCCGCCACGTCGCTCGGCGGGCCGGCATAGCGGATCTCGAAACGGCCGCCCGGCAGCATCGCAGCTCTCCGAGGTTGGTAGGGACCGAGCATTGGCCGCAGAAACTCGAAACGCTCCTCACGGCCCGGCCGCCCGACGCCCACCGGCCGGAACGCGAGCGCGAACTCGGGCGGAAGCCGGGAGCCGCCCAGGGGTCGCGGCCCGAACACAGTGAAGAAATCCCGAGGAGCTCGCCCTCTCTCGGCCCGCAGCTCGAAGTAGACCGTGGCGCCCGGTCCAAGGTCTCGTCCGGGCACCGGCGCGTCCACCCATAAATCGAACAGCGGATGGATCTCACTGGCAGCGACGCGGGCCACGCCCAGCTCCTCGCCGCCCGGGCGGCTGCCGTAGCGCACGATCAAGCTGCCCGGATCGCCGGTGCGCGCCAAGCGGAACGCCAGGCCGCTGAAAGACGACCCGGCCCGCAGGCTTCCGCGGATCCAGCTGGCCGGGTGGGCATCCAGCCGGTGGGTCACGTACGGCAGCGTCTCGGGGGCCGGATCGGAGATACCGGGCAGCCACTGGAGGCTCGGCCAGAGGCGATACTCGTAATTCCGACCGGGCGCCTTCTCCGGTCGCAGCCAGCGGTCGAGGAATTCGAATGCGCCGATGCCGTGGATTTCGTGCCGACCTTCGAAGCGGTCGCGGACGATGCGGTCTTCGGCTTCCCAGGCCCGCGCCACGGCCGCCACCTCGCTCCAGGCGCGCTCGTGCCAAGGCGGAAAGGTCGTCCCGTCGCGCAATGCGAACTCCACCAGCACCGCGCGCGGATAGAACGCCGCGAGCAGCTCGACGTGGGTGAACCGGTGGAGCACGTCCCAATTGAAGAAATCTTCGTCGACGTGCAGCAGGTAGCTGGTGCGTTCGACCTCGTTGGTGATCTTGCGGCGCCAATCGTTGAAATGGCCGGAGACGACCGTGGCGCGAAGGCGCGGCTCGAGTGGCCCCATCCAGAGGGCCGCGTAGCCGCCGTAGGAGAGCCCGTAATAGCCGATGCGGTCGCGGTCCACAAAATCGAGCGACTCGAGGAAATCGACGATACGGCGCAGCTTGGCCAGTTCGATGCTGGTACGCATCCGCCCGAGTACCGCTGCCTGGCGCACCAGCGGGTTGACGAGCTCGGCCTGCGGAATGGGCACCGTGACATAAGGCGCGAAGACGACATAACCGGCCTCGGCCAGTCGCGCGCCGAAGCCGTGATAGACCGCGTCGGGGTTTTCACCCTGGAGGGTGACATCCTTCGGCTTACCGCCCAAGCCGTGCTGTGCGATAACGGCCGGCAGACGCCCGGCGGCGTGTCGCGGCACCAGCAGCTGGCCGTAGGCCTCCACGCCCCGGACCACGTCGAGCAGCACGTCGAAAGCCGCGTAACGGTCGGTGAGCTTGATCAGCCGGGTGCGCGGATTGAGGGGAGTTCCATCCTCCGGCGTCTCGCCCACCAGCCGTCGGAGCTCCGCCACGAGCTCGCGGGCCTTGGCCTCGCGGTTCTGGGGCGGCGTGCCGGCCA
Source organism: Bryobacteraceae bacterium (assembly GCA_025055455.1). Lineage (GTDB taxonomy): Bacteria > Acidobacteriota > Terriglobia > Bryobacterales > Bryobacteraceae > JANWXD01. Next base: position 45,178 of record JANWXD010000028.1, on the reverse strand, counting down.
GATTCCAACGCCGCCGCCGGACTTCGTCGGAAGCCTCGTTTCGCCGGCGCGCGTAGTCGAGCAGCGCCTCGAAATGGCGGTTGCGCCGCTCCTGGATCTCCACCGCCGGCAGCCTTGCGGAAAGCTCGAAGGGCGAGGCGGCCTCAGCAGCACCCAACAGCCGCGCGCATTCTGCCGCCAGCGCCTCGAACCCGCCCGCGAGGAAACGCAGTTGCCCGGCGGCTTTGTGCCGGTCAAAATATCGCCGGGCACGCTCGAACTCGACGGTTCCCGCGGCGGTGTCGACCAGCAGCGGCCTTGGCGCCACCAGCGCTGCCAGCTCGGCGTCGCCGAATTCGAGAAGCTGCCCATAGATCATTCGGTCCACCGGCTCACGCCAGCACTCCTCGCGGGCGGAGAAATACCCGGAGATGGCCGCCAGGCGGATTCGCTCATCCAGGGCAGCAGCGTAGAGCGCCGTCATGCCACCCTGCCCGCGGCCCAGCAAGCCGATCCGCTCCGGCGCGACATCCTCGCGGGCGCCGAGGGCGCCGACGAGCGCACGCACCTGGTCGGTCTCCATGCCGGTGAGCGTCCGCCCGCTGAGGAACGCCAGCCGGTGCAGAATGTGCCGGCGGTCCTTGAGCGGGAACCGGTCGGAGGCACGCAGCCGCTCCGACAGCGGGTGATCCGTGGTGCGCTCCACCGTCACCGGCAAGCAAACAAGGACGTCCGATGCGAGCAAGCGGATGAGCCAGGGCGCCGGCGTGCGTCCCTCTTCGATGCCGGCGAACCGCTCCGCCGGCTGGTCCTCGGGCGCGATGACGATGAGCGCCGGCTTGCGCGGCGCGCCACCGCGCGGCGTGAGGATCACGGCGTGCGCGGCATGGCTACCCTCGATCGGGACCTCGAGCTCCTCGATCCTGACCTCCTCCCACGCTCCTAGGAGCGCCGAGTGCGCCTGGTAACCGCCGCCGCCGGCGCTGCCGAGCATCGCCTCCAGACGCTTGCGCCGCTCGGCAACGTCTTGCGGATAGTCTTTCCAGAGCGCATCCCGCCGCGCGGGTGTGGCGGCGATCTCGCGGAGGAAGTAATCCTGGATCTGCCGTTGCTGGATGTCGAAGACGTTGGGGGGAAGCTCGAGCAGCGCCGTGCCTGTTACAGCCACGTTCGTCGGGCGGGCCCGTAGGGGCGGATCGATCCGGGCGAGGATCGCCTCCTCCGGGGCTTGGCCGCGCAGCGTCGCGGCGCCAGCGAGCAACACGATGAGGGCGCGGGTCATAACGGGCATTTTATGAACTGCCCCGCGCCGCGGTCGATCTCGATCTTCGATCGGTAGCCGCGCACGCGGCGATCGAGGTCGCAAGCTCAACGTGGCGGGATCGTGATAAGCGCAGACCCAGGATTGCGGCTGTGCTTTTGAAACTTTGTAAGAAACTTTTCGGGAGTGGGCTGAGAACCAGGTTGGCCAGTACGGTGGTGGCGATCCAGTTGGGGCGAGCCGTGTTTGCGGAAATGAGGACGACTGTCGTCAGCCCTGATACGCCCAGAGTAAATACGGCCGTCGGGTCGATACGATGGCGGGCGGCTCGACCTGTGGTACGCCCGGCTGGATTCGAACCAGCGGCCTCTTGCTCCGGAGGCAAGCGCTCTATCCGGACTGAGCTACGGGCGCATGAGATGCGATTCGCTTTTATTTTACCGCTTTCACCGCCGCCGGCTCCTCTCAGGAGTTGCCCCGCCGGGCGGCGGAGTTGGCTGCCGGCGTTCGCTTCCCTGCCGGCTCCTGCAACAACTGCTCGATCATGGCGCGGATATTTTTCTCTTCGTTGCGGAAAAAATTGTCATCGCCCAAGTATTGCCCCCGAATCGTGCCACCGCGGTCAATGAACACCAGGATCGGCACGTAGGTGCGCAACATGGGAGACCGCTCGATATAGGCGTACACCGTGTCGCGCACATCGTAGCCGACCGGGAAGCTGATGTTGTGGCGCTTGATGAAGTCTGGCACCAGCATCATCGCCATCTCGTTGAAGGCCACCGCCACCGGCCGGAACCCTCTCGGGCCGTACTCCTTGTACAGCCGGTCCATCAACTGGGCGGTCTGCTGGCAGTGGGGGCACTCGGTGGAAATGAACATCAGCGCCACGACGTTGCCGCGCAGACTGCTCAGCAGAATCTGTTGCCCCGTGGTCAGGCGGACCACGTACTCCGGCGACGGTCGGGGCACCTTGCTGGCCTGGCCCGTTTGCGCCCACGCCGCGAAGGCTGCAATCAGCGCCGCGATCTTCCTCATGTGGAGCCTCTCAACTCAATTACTTCCAGTGTATCCTAGCTCCCCGGCAGGCGCGAGCCGAACGTCCGCCGGCGAGGCCAGCCCCTCGGCGCTCCGCACCACCGTGCCCCGGAGCCACAACACAAACTCTCCGTCATCGCCCCTCCCGGTCAGCCTCCCCTCGGCCTCCTCCGTCACGGTCATCTGCTTCCACTTGCGGGCGAGCAGCCCCCGATAGCGGCCGAAAAACTCGCTGGCCGCCGATTCTTCGCTCCAGTCGGAAGCGTACAACAACACCAGCCGTCCATTCTTTTTGTGCTCGAGCAGGCGGTATCGCCCGCCGCGCCACCGGGGTGCCAACGACGCGGCCACGTCTTCGGAGTCGTACTGCCGCAACAGAATCCAATGATCCAGCTCTCCCATCGTTCCCGCCGCGAGCTCCCGGTATTCGCGCTCGCCCGCCAGCCGCGGAAGCTCCGGCCGGGTGGGCACGGCGCGCGTGAAGTATTTTTCCGGATGGAGGATCTGCTGCGTGCTCACCGGCGGGTCGCGGAACACCGCCGCGAAGCCGTCTTTGTCCTTCTTCTCGACGACGGCGTGCTGAAACCGCATCCCTTTCGAGTAGGGAAATACCAGCGTCTCACGCAAGTACAGCGGAGCGGCCTCGAACACCGGAAACTGTTCTGCCGAGATGGCGGCCGTTTGGCTCAGGAGCTGCAAAAGCGCCGGCGACGTCCTCAGCGACTGGCCGGTGCGCCGCGCCAGATACTCCGACATCAGCCAGCTCGCCTGCCCTTCCATCACCGCCAGCCGCGCCGCCGCCATATCGTCGTCGTCGCGGGCGCCCTCCAGGAACCGCTTCAAGTCGAAGTGCTGATCGGCGAGCGCGTGCGCCAGCTCGTGCACGAGCGCCATCTGCTGCTGCATCTCCGGCGCCGACTCCAGCACGAACAGTTTCTTCTTGCGGAAATCATACAGGGCCACCGCTTGTTCGGTGAGTAGATCCACCATGGTCTTCTTCAGATCGAAGTCCCAGGGAAGCAAGCCGAATTTCTTCAGTGTGAGCTCGTCAGCGCGGATCTCCTCCGGCCGGATCTCCTCCCGGATACGGTCCTCGAGGAACTGACGCAGGCGGGTGCGGCTGATCGAATCGTATCCGACAGGCTTCCGGAGCCGGAGCCCGGTGATTTCGGCCAGCTCGGACAGGATCCCTTCGATCTGGCCGAATAGCGGCGCGGGCGATTGCGCTGGCGCCGTCGCCACAGCCACCCACGCCGCCAGGCACAACCTCGCGATCGACACGTGCCGCAGCATCGCGGAAAACACCATCGACAGGCCCCAGCATAGCTCACACCGCCAGCCGGTCGTCCGCTTGCCGAGCGGCTTGCGCCAGCCGCCGCCGGCGATGCATCATGGGGGCCATGAAACCTGTTCCGCCGAACCAGCAGCAAGCTCTCGTGGATCGTTTGATGAAGGCCTGTGGCGGCGCCTACACGCCCGCCCAACGGCGCAAGTATTTCCTTTCCGGGCCCCAGTGGGCCGCGGCCTATCAGGGGCAAGCCCTGTTTCATGCTCCGACGCGCTCGCCGGTGGGTTTCGAAGAGGTGATCCGGCGGTATGCGGAGATCGGCATCGGCTATTGGAGCACGCATGACACCGACGTGATTCCCACGGAAGCCCTCGGCAAGGACCAGCAGTGGGAGATCGTGGCGCGCATCAAGAAGACGCTGGCCGATCACGGCGTCCAGTGCTCCATGGTGACAACCGAGACTTTCTACCACGCCGTATGGGCGGCCAGTCCCGCCGCCGAGGCTCCGGAAGTGCGCGCCTACGCCGCCTTCCGCCTGGCCAATACCGTGCGGATCGGCCATGAACTGGGCGCCCAGTTCGTCGTGTATTGGCCGGGTTCGCTCGGCTATTACACCCAAGGCGCCGTCGAGGAAACCCAAACCCTGCGCTGGTACGCCGACGGCATCAACGCGGCCTGCGAGGCCGATATCGAGGCCGCCCGGCAGAAAGGCCGGCCCACGTTGAAGCATTGTCTGGAAGCCAAACCCTTCGAGCCACAAGCCGAGATCCTGCTGCCGACGAGCGACGCCATGCTCGCTTTCATCCATTCCGGGCTGCTTCGACACCCCGAGATGGTCGGCCTCAATCCCGAGTACCTGCATGAACTGATGTGGGGGGCTGCGCCCCGCGCCGCTCTGGCCCGCGTCCTGCTCGCCGGCAAGCTGTGGCACTTCGACATCAACGACGGCTACCGCCTCAAGCACGATGTGGACATCGGCATCGGCCTGGTCAATCCCCTGGACTGGCTCAATGTGCTGGTGCTGCTGCGCACCCACGGCTACAACGGTCCGTTCAACCTCGACTACAAGCCGCCGCGCACCACGAGCAATTACGGCGTCTTCGCCGTCAGCTTCCCCACCGCTGTGGACCGCTTCATCACGCTGTGGGAGATGGCCGGCGAGGTCGCCGCCGACCCCGTCATTCAAGAGGCCACCGAGGCCCTGAAGGCCGGAGGGGGCGCCACGGACACGACCGATGCCGAAGCCATCACGGCCGCCAACCGCGAGCTGCTCACGCTTCACGAGCTCATCGCCCACCGCATTTTCCAGATCCTGGTGGGCGCGCACCGCGGCCGCGTCTATTCCGTTTAAGCTTGCTAAGCTGAGAGCAGATCGCTCGATCCCATGAACATCGGAAAGACGCTGATCTTCATCGGCGCGATCCTGATTCTCGTGGGTTTGCTCTTCACCGTGGGAGAACGTCTTCCCCTCCGCATCGGGCGGCTGCCCGGCGATATCGTCATCCGCGGAAAGAACTCGGTGTTCTACTTTCCGCTGGCGACCTCACTGCTGTTGAGCGTGGTGCTGTCGCTGTTGCTGTGGCTGTTCAGCCGGCGCTGAGTCATCTGACCGGTCCGATCTTCTCCGGAGGCCAGTAGACGAAAACCGCTTTGCCGTAAATGTTCTCCCGCGGCACGGGACCCCATACGCGGCTGTCGTTGGAGGAGCTGCGATGATCGCCCAGCACGAAGTAGTGCCCGGGTTTCACGCGAACCGGTGCATAGGACTGGCGATCGCGGTAAGCTTCCGGCACATAGTCTTCCTTCAGCGCCGTCCCATTGACATAGACAACGCCGCGGTCGATCCACACCACGTCGCCCGGCAGCCCGATCACGCGCTTGATGTAGGATTTGTTCGGGTCTTCCGGCGCCCAGAACACCACCATGTCGCCCCGCTCGATCTCCTCCAACCCCAACCGGTAGGTAAACTTGTTGATGAAAATGCGCTCGCGGTCCACGAGCGTCGGCATCATGCTCGTTCCCTCCACCTGCACCGGCTGGTAGATGAACAAAATCACGATCGCCGCAATCAGCAAGGAAAGCAGCAGGTCGCGGAGCCACCCGGCCAGAATCTGCAGCGGTCGGCGCGGGCCGGTCCCAGCTCCCGCCCCCAAAGGAGTCGCGTCGCTCATAGCCTCTGTGCCGCGTTTCCTCCATTATTAGCATGCACGAACCGGGCCGGGCAAAAGCCGCGCTGATCATCCCTGCACTCAACGAAGAGGAGGCGTTGCCGCACACTCTGGCGCAAGTGCCCCCAGGCTTGTTCTCGGCGGTGATCGTGGCCGACAACGGCTCGACGGACGGGACGGCTGAGGTGGCGCGCCGCTCAGGCGCCATCGTTGTCTGCGAGCCGCGGCGAGGATACGGCGCCGCCTGTCAGCGGGGGCTGGCGGCGGTGCCCCCGGACGTGCACGCGGTCGTTTTCCTCCAGGCCGACGGCAGCGAGGATCCCCGCGAGGCGGCGCGGCTGCTCGAACCCATCTTTCGAGGTGAAGCCGACCTAGTGGTGGGCTCCCGCACGTGTCAGGCCTCTTGCCGCCTTCGCTTCCACCAAGCCTGGGGAAATCGCCTCGCGGTCTGGCTGATCCGGATCCTCCACGGCGGCCGCTACACCGACCTGGGACCGTTCCGCGCCGTGCGCCTCGACGCGTTGCGTCAGCTCCGTCTGCGCGACCGCGGCTACGGCTGGACGGTGGAAATGCAGGTGCGTGCGCTCCAGGAGGGCCTCCGCATTCTGGAAGTGCCGGTGGCCAGCCGACGCCGCACCGCCGGCCGCGACAAGATCTCTGGAACCTTCACCGGCAGCCTGAAAGCCGGCTTCAAGATCCTGTGGACGATCCTCCGGCTGGCGCTTCCTCGGCGAGTGGCTTCCCCGTCAGGATCCGCGCCAAGGCCCCGATCGGCACCGCCCCCGTCTTGAGGGCCCGCGCGTGGAACTCGGCCAGCCGGAACGCGTCGCCTCGGGCGGCCCGGTACTGCTCCCGCAGACGCTTCCAGTCCCGCCAGCCGAGGTAGTAGGTCGGAAGCTGGCAGGAGGAAAGCTTGGCCCGCCGGAGCTTGGCGGTGGCTTCCTCGGTCTCCTGGAACGTCTGCCGCGTCATGAGCTCCATGGCCTGCGCGTCCGTCATGCCCATCGTGTGCAGGCGGATGTCCAGGATCGCGTTGGCCAGCACGCGTAGCAGCTGTTTCAGAAACGTCAACCGCAGCTCCGGGCTGCCGTCGAGATAGCCTTCGTCGAGCATCATCTCGGTGGAGTAGACCGCCCAGCCTTCGATGTACGGCCCGCTGCCGAAGACCGACCGTAGCACGCGTCGGCCCTTCGGCTCGACCGCATTGGCGTGCTCCAGCTGCACGTAGTGTCCTGGGATGGCCTCGTGCAGAGTGAGCAACTTCAGCCCGTAATAGTTGTACTCGCGCAGCTTGGACTCGATCCGTTCCCGCGGCCAGTCCTTGGGAATCGGCGTCAGCCAATAGTAGGCTCCCAGATGCGGCTCGAGCGGCGGCGCCGGGGCGAACCCGCCCACCGCGTAAATGCCCCGCATGAATTCCGGCGTTTCGATGACTTGCAGGTTGTCCCGCGCCGGCAGCGGCACCAGCCCTTTGGCACGGACGAAGGCCCGCGCTTCCTCGAGGTCTCTGCGCGCCTCGGCGAAGTATGTTTCGGGCGTGGCGCGGCGTTGGGCGATCCGGGCCAGCGTCTCGCCCACGATCAGGTTCAGGTCCACCGGATCCCGGTGCCCGGGGTACCATTTGTGGTGCAACGGCAAAGCCAGCTGAAACATTTGCTGGCGAACCCGTTTCAGTTCCGCCTCGGCTTCGAACAGGACCTCCTCCGGCGTGCGGTCCGTGCCGAGGGCATAACGGAACTTCAGCGCATACCGGGGCCTGCCCAGCCGCCAGTCGCTGACACGGAGGCTCAGGGCTTCCTCGAGATACCGGTTGAACTCGCGCAGCGCCGTCAGGGCTTTTTCCGCTGCGTGCTCGTAGCGGGCACGCAACGCCTCCGGAACTGCGCTGCGCAGCGTCCGATCAATCAAGGCGATGTTCCCCTGATTTTCCTCGATCGCCACTTGCCGCCAGATCTCCGGCGCGTCCAAAAGGTTCTGCCGCGCCTGCGCCATCAACGTGGGGATCTTTTCCAAACGGGCGATGATGTGGCGGAATCGTTCCTCCACCGGAGCGTAGTGCAGCACGTAGGGCTGGAACAGCGCGTTGCCCGCCAGTTCCACGTAGAGCGTCGGATTGTGCTCGTAGCTGCGGATTTCCTCGAGTTCTAGCAGCCCCAGGGCGATCTCGGCGTTGAGGATTTCCCAGTCGGCCCGGTCTTCCGGAGAAAGCTCCGCGACCACGTAGTCCCGGCTGAGACGGTCACGAAAGGACCGGTAGAACCGCCGTTGGCGATCCAGACCTTCGGCGCTGTAATCGTCCAGCAGCTCGTCCAAGCGCACGCCGCGGTGTTCGTGGTAGCCCACCTGCGTGGCCAACACGGGCGAAAGCGCCAGGCGCTCGTAGACGAACTCCTCGGCGAACTGCCAGATCGGCGGGGGCGGCTTGCGCCCGCAGCCTGCCGCCAGAACGGAACACACCAGCAGAACCACCGTTCTCAGCACGATTCCGATTCTACAAATTCTGCGGGAAGGCGCCCCACGCCAGATCGCCGCTCCTGTGCTAGACTGGGTCGGCCGTCGAAAGGGAGCGGCCTCCCATGCGCCTTTCACGCACGCCGTTTCTTGGCGCCCTACTCCTACTCAGCTTGGTCTCGAACTCGAACGCCACCCAGCCGCCCCGCCCGGGCCAGCCTTGGCCGGATTCGATCCGCGCCTGGCTGGCGAGCCCGCGCAACGTCGCCCCGGCCCGCGCCTTCCTGCCATTGGTCCGCCAGATTCAGGCCAACCGCGCTGCGGTCCTCCGCGGCGATATCACCCCCGCGGCGGCCGCCGCTCGGGGCGGCGTCGCCGTCTCCGGCGTCAAATCGGTCCCGGTGCTCCTGGCCAAATTCAGCAACACGGGCGCAGACCCCTACCCGCCCGCGAATCTCCAGCGCCAGCTCTTCGACGGACCGTGGCCCACCGGCACGATGGCCGACTACTACCGCGAGATCTCCTACGGCGCCTTTAGCGTCAACGGCACCGTGGCGCCCTGGCGTACCTTGACTCGCAATGACGCCTATTACGAAGGACCGTCCGGCTGTAACGGCATCTGCAACGCCTCGCGCGTCGGCGACTTCCTGCGCGAAAGCCTCGCCGCCCATGACGCCGCGGTCAACTTTGCCTCCTACGACAACGACGGCCCGGACGGCGTGCCCAACTCCGGCGACGACGACGGCTTCGTGGACTTCGTCGCCTTCGTTCATCCGGAGCACGGCGGCGAGTGCGGCGGCAACAACAACATTTGGTCCCACCGCTACGTGCTGTCCGGCTGGGGTGGCGGGCCGTTCCAGACCGATGACGCACGCCACGGCGGCGGCTTCATCCAAGTGGACGACTACGTCATCATGCCCGCCACGAGCTGTGACGGCGCCACCATGATCGAGATCGGCGTCTTCTGCCACGAGTTCGGCCACGCCTTCGGTTTGCCCGACCTCTACGACACGGACCCCGGCAATGGAGACTCCGCCGGCCTGGGCAACTGGGATCTCATGGCGAGCGGATCCTACGGCGGCGACGGCAGATCGCCCGCGCGCCCGGTGCACATGTCCGCCTGGTCCAAAGAGTTCCTCGGCTGGATCAGCCCGGCCGATGTCACTTCGGACCTGAACCCCGCCACCGTCCCGCGCTTCGAAGACAATGCTTCCGCTTTCCGCATCCGAATCTCGCCAACCCAGTACTACCTCGTCTACAACATCCAGAGGGTGCTCTTCGACGCCAACCTCCCCACCTCAGGCCTGGCCATTCTGAGGGTCAACGAAACCGTGGTCAACGCCGGCTTGGCCAACAACCGGGTCAATGCCGACGAAAACAATCAGGGCGTGGAGCTGGCGGAAGCCGACGGCCGCCGCGACCTCGACAACAACGCCAACCGCGGCGATTCCGGCGACCTCTACCCCGGCTCTTCCAACAACCGACGCTTCGACAATTCCTCGAACCCCCGCTCCACCGGCAACGCCGCTGTCTGCGACATCAGCGCCGCGGGCAACCCCATGACCGCCAGGCTGCTGGTTTCCACGGGCGCCTGTGCTCCTCCTCCGAGCGGCTGTAGCTCTCTCATCGTCCCCGCCTCGGCCGTTCATCCCGGCCCCGAGTGGCTCTTGCCGCTGCTGCCGGCTCTCGCCGCCGGCGCCGGGCTCGCCGGTCTCCGCTTGCGGCAACGCCGCTCGGCTTCATGATGGCTGCGCCGCTCGATTCCGGCCTGAGTCCCGCCACCGCCTGGGCGCTGTTCATGGCCGCTGGAGGAGCGATGCTCGCAACCTGGGGGCTCCGCGACGCGCCACGGCACGGCGTGTCGCGCGAGCACGTGCTTGCCTTGTTCCTCTTATCTTGGCTCGCCGGCTGGGCCGGCGCACGCGTCTGGTTTGTCATCGAACACCGAGAACTGCTTCGGGAGCCGCTTTGGCGCTGGATCCTCCACCCGAGCCTGGGAGGCTTCTCCTCCTACGGAGGCCTGCTCTCGGGTCTTGCCGCAGCGGGAGTCTACGCCCGCTCGGCCAAATTGCCCTTGCGGAAGCTCGCCGACACCGCCGCGCGGGGCTTGTGCTTCTTCGGCGTGGCGGCCCGGCTCGGCTGCTTCTTTGCTGGATGTTGCTACGGCCGTCCTACAGCGCTACCGTGGGCCGTAAGTGCCGCCCCCGGCACCCTTGCCGCTCGCCGCTTCGGCGATTTCGCCGCCCTGCACCCTGTCCAACTCTATGAGGCCGCTGCCGTAGTGCTCATCGGGTGGCTTGCCGCCGCGCGGCCCGCGTCTTTCGCCGGAGCAACATTCCTGCGCGTCGCCGCGTCCTACTCTGCGGTGCGCCTGTTCGTGGACGCGCTTCGCGGAGACGCCCACTTAATCGCCGGAGGGCTCCCGAGCAATCAGTGGATCAGCCTGATGATCCTGGCGCTTTCCGCCGGACTGTTGTGGGCCGCCCGGAGGGACTGATGACTGTCGCGTGCACCGCTTTCGCGCTCTTGAGCGCTTGCTGGACTTCGCCGGGCGCAGTCGCGCCCCGGCAACAAGAGGATCAGCCCGCTGACCCTGTCAAGGTCTCCATCGAGCAGCTCGAGCGGGAACCCCACAAGTTCCGCGACCGCACCGTGCGCGTGCGCGGGCGGCTTGAAAACGAAGGGCGGAACTACTTCACGGACCTGCGCCTCGTCCTCAAGGATGAGGCCGGACGCAGGGTGCCCGTTCGGCCGTGGCTGCCCTTGAGTCTCCCGCCCCGGCCGCCCGGGGCTTCCGGACCGGCGCCCGCCGTGCTCTCGGACTTCCTCGGAAAAGACGTAGAGCTTGTTGCCCAATGGCGGAAGGGGATGCTGCGGGGCTTCGGCGAGGTCTGGCACCTCGAAGTCGCTTCGGCCAACGCGAGATAAATCTGTAGCCGTCACGCCCAACTGATCAAGCCCGGAATAAAGGCCTGGGGCAGGTCTTTGTGGAACGGCAGCACGCGAACCGTCAACCCGTGGAGCCCACTGCGGTCGCAGCTTACCGCGTCTGCCAGGAAGACGGCCCGGCCTTCTTCGTCCACTCCCGCCGCGGTCATCTGGATCGGCGCCGGCTTGGCGAACCCGCCCGACGAGTCCAGTCGGCCCACGTAGAGCTCGACGGTCACGTCCTGCGGCGTCAGCTCGCCCAGACGCACCCGCGCCTGAACCTGGAAGCGGTCCCCGACCGCCACGGCCGTAGGAAGCTCCGCTTCGACGCGTTCTACGCCGACAGCGGGCCAGCTCCGCTCGACCCGTTCCAGCCAAGCCGCCAGCGCCCGCGCCCGCGCCGCGCCGTCCGCGGCCAGCTGCGTGAAACGCAGGTGGCCGATCAGGTAGAACACCTCCGTATATTCCCGGACCATCCGGTGGCTGTTGAAGTAGTGGCACAGGCTCGCGATCGAAGCTTTCATCCGCGCGATCCAGCGCCGCGGGAGCCGGTCGGGGCCGCGGTCGTAGAAGGTCGGGATCACGTCCCGCTCCAGCACTTCGTACAAAGCCTGCGCCTCGACCTCGTCCTGATAGGCCGCATCGTCGTAGGTCTCCCCCCGTCCGATGGCCCAGCCCGTGAGCCCCGTCCCCTTGTCGAACTCCCGCCAGGCCTCCTCCCACCAGCCGTCGAGCGTGCTGGCGTTGAGCGCGCCGTTGGCCGCCGCCTTCATGCCGCTCGTGCCGCTGGCCTCTTTGGGCCGCAGCGGCGTGTTGAGCCAGAGGTCGCATCCCTGCACCATATACCGCGAGATGGCCATGTCGTGATCTTCCAGGAACACCAGCCGGCGGCGAAACTCCGGCCGCCGCGCCAGGGTGGCGATCTGCTGGATGAGCTGCTTGCCGGGTACGTCCTTGGGATGCGCCTTCCCCGCGAAGATCACTTGCACGGGTCGGGCCGGGTCGTTCATCAGGCGCGCCAGCCGCTGCGTGTCCCGCAACAGCAATGTGGCCCGCTTGTAGGTCGCAAAGCGCCGCGCAAAGCCGATGGTCAGAGCATCCGGGTCCAGCACCTCCTCGGCCGCCTCCACCTCCGCCAGAGGCGCTCCGCGCCGGCGGAGTTGCTCCTTCAGGCGCCCCCGCACGAACGCTACCAGCCGCTCACGCCGTCGCTCGTGCGTGCGCCAGAGTTCTTCAGCCGGGATGCTCTCGACGCGCTTCCACAGGCTGACCTCCGAGGGTTCTTCCCACCAGCGGGGGCCCAAATAGCGGTCATAGAGCTGGTTCATTTGAAAGGAGATCCACGAGCGGAAGTGCACCCCGTTGGTGACATGGCCGATGGGAATCTCCTCGAGCGGCACGCCGGGCCAGATTCCCCGCCACATCCGGCGGCTGGTCTCCCCGTGCAGCTTGCTGACACCGTTGCTCGCTCCGGCCAGCCGCAGCGCCAGCACCGTCATGCAAAACGGTTCGGAGTCGTTGCGCGGGTCCTGGCGGCCCAAACCGAGAAACTCCGACCGGCTCAAGCCGAGCTTGGAGTAGTAGTCCTCAAAATACCGGTCCATCAGCTCCGGCGGGAAGTAGTCATGTCCGGCGGGCACCGGCGTGTGGGTGGTGAACACGAGCGAGGGCGCCGCCAGTTGGCGCGCTTCGGCAAATTTCAAGCCGTACCGCTCCATGAGCCGTCGCACATGTTCCAGCGCGAGAAAGGCCGAGTGGCCTTCGTTCATGTGGAACACCGTGGGCTCGAGCCCCAACGCCTCCAGCGCCCGATAGCCTCCGATGCCGAGCAGAATCTCCTGCTTCAGACGCATCTCCAGGTCGCCGCCGTAGAGTTGATCGGTAATGTCCCGGTCCTCCGGATGCGAGTTGGCGGCGATATTGGTGTCCAGCAGGTACAGCGGCACCCGCCCGACTTGCGCGCGCCACACCTGCGCGGTGACCACACGGCCGCAGCGTAGCTCCACCGTGACGCGCGAT
>JANWXD010000028.1:0-31950 GCA_025055455.1 Bryobacteraceae bacterium | reverse complement strand
CGCGTGGCGGGCGACAGCGGGAGCGTATAAAAATCGTTGTCCTCGTAGGCTTCCTGTTGCCAGCCGGCTTCGTTCAGGTACTGGCGAAAATAACCTTGCTGGTACAAAAGGCCTATGCCGACCAAAGGCACGCCTAAGTCGCTCGCAGATTTCAAATGATCGCCCGCCAAGATGCCGAGTCCCCCGGCGAAGATGGACAAACATTCGGTCACGCCGAACTCGGCGGAAAAATACGCCACCAGCAGCCCCGAGCCCGCCTTGTGAGCGCGCCGATACCAGGAGCGTTCGCCGGCGGCGTACGTTTCCAGTTCCTCCCGAACGCGCTCCAGGTGCGCCAGAAACGAGTCGTCGGCGGCCGCCGCCTCGAGCTTAGCCTGCTCGATCATGCCGAGCATCCGCACGGGGTTGTGCCCAGACGCCTCCCAGAGGTCGCTGTCCAGCCGACGGAACAGCTCGATCGTGTCGTGATCCCACGCCCACCGGAGGTTGTATGCGATCGCTCGGAGCGGTTCGAGCGGCTTGGGTAAAGAAGGAACCACCGCAAAGGTGCGCACCGGTTTCATGCCCGCCTCCGCCTTTCTATCGGCACAATCGCCCGGAAATTCTCAGTCGGGGAGCGAGATCGTACCCTTCCGATACGACACGGCGCGGTGGAGATGGACTTATGCGGCCGTGGGCACGGTCGCGGCGGCAGGGGTGGTCGTCGAGGGTTTTCGGCAAATTGTTCTCGGCAGCGATCGCCTGCAACCGCCCATCCTCCAGCCACCAAGGCAGAGGACAGACGGCGGCAAGATTGCCGGCAAACACCCGGCCGGTGAAGGCGTCCACGGCAACAATCGGGATTCGCATCTTTCGAGTGTAGCCGCACCCCACTTGGAACGGTGAACAAATTGCCGTGGGGAGCGTCATGCTAACTTGGGAGGTGCCGATCTCATTTTCCCAGTTATGACACTCGCGGTTTGGGTCTGTTTCGTCGCTGTTCCGCTGGCCGCCGCTCCGCCGCTCTCGCTCCGGGAGGCGGTGGCCGAGGCCTTAGCCCGGCACCCCGTGCTGGCGGCCGGCGCCGAGCGCGTGCGCGCTTCCGAGGCGCTCCGGCTTCAGGCCGCGCTTCGCCCCAACCCCCGGCTGTTCATCCAGCTGGAGAACCTCCGCGCATACGGCGCGCCGGGGTTTAGCTATGGCCGCGATGCCGACTCCTACCTCTACGTTTCGCAAGTCTTCGAAACCGGCGCCAAACGGGAGCGGCGCGTGGAGGCCGCCGCTGTGACGCTTCGTCGCGCCGAGCTCGAGCGCGAGCTGCTGCGCCGCCAGATCGCCGCCCGGGTCAAGCAAGCTTACTGGGCCGCCGCCGGCGCCCAGCGCCAGCTTGAGATCCTGTTGGAGACGGGCCAGACCTTCCGGCAAGTCGTCGAGTACCACGAACTCCGGGTCCGAGAAGGCGCCATGGCCGAGGCCGACCTGCTCCGCGTGCGCTTGGAGGGAGAGCGCCTGGCGATCGCCGCCAACGGCGCGGCTCTCGAGGCCGAACGCACACGGATCCAGCTGTTCCGGGAGATGGGGCGGACGGAGTTCCCACCGGTGGATTTTGCCGACCCCTTGGAAGATCCCGCCCCCGCGCCGGTCGTCGTGGACGTGGCAGCGGCGCTGGAGTCCCGCCCGGAAATGCAGCTGGCCCGCCTGGCCGTCGAGCAGGCGCGCGCCAACCTGCGCCTGGCCGAAGCCCACTCGCGCCCCGACCTCGATGTGCTGTTCGGCTACAAACGCACCGCCGGTTTCAACACCCTGCTCGGCGGCGTGCAGTGGAACCTGCCGGTGCTTAACCGCAATCAGGGCAACATCGCGGCGGCGCTGGCCGAGGTCCGGGCCGCGGAGTCTTCCCTCGCCGCCACTGAAGCGCTGATTCGCGCCGAAGTGCGGACCGCCGCCGTCGAGTACGAGGCCCGCAGACGGCAGTTGGCCGAGTCGCTGCGCGCCCTGCGAGAGCATGCGGCCGAATCCGCACGCATCGCGCAGGCGGCCTACCGGGAAGGCGGCACCGATTTGCTCCGCCTCCTCGACGCCGAGCGCGTACGGCTCGAAACCGAGACCTTGTATTACCGCACGCTGGCCGAGTACCGGCAGAGCGCCGCGGCCTTGGAGGCGGCTCTGGGAGTGGAACCATGAGACCACTGGTCGTGCTGGCGGCAGCCATATGGTCGCTGGCCTGCTCGCGGCCGGAACCTTCCGGCGCCGTCGCCGAAGCCAAGGTGCAGCCGCGCGCGCCCCGCTTCGTCACCCTTTCGCCAGAGGCGCAACGGGAGGCAGCCATCGCCATCGAGCGGGTCCAGCCGGCTGCGGCGCCCCTACAACTGGAGGCCTCAGGACGCATCACCGTCAACGAAAACCGCACCTGGCGCGTTGGCGCCGTCACCGAGGGCCGCATCATCCGCGTCTACGCTGCGGTCGGGGACCACGTCGAACAGGGTCAGGTCCTGGCGCGGATGCACAGCCACGACATCCACGAATCGCGCGCCGAGTACCGAAAAGCCGTGGCCGAGGTGGCGCGTCTGCGCGCCGTGGAAGCCTACGCCCGCCGGGCGCGGGACCGGGCCCGGCGGCTGTACGAACTGAAAGCCGGTTCCCTCGAGCAGGCCGAGCATGCCGAGACCGAGCTCCGCAACGCCCAGGCGGCTTTAGCCAACGCTGAAGCAGATCTCGAGCGCGTGCGCAAACATCTGGTCGAATTCCTCCAGATTCCGGCCGAAGGTCCCGAGGAGCCCGCCGCTACACACGCCCATCGCGAAGAAGACCTGATTCCGATCAAGGCGCCCGCTTCGGGCACGGTCCTCGCGCGCAACGTCACGGCCGGCGCCGTGGTCAGCTCGAGCACGGACCTCTTCGTGATCAGCGACCTCGCTTCGCTGTGGATGATCGCCGCCGTGGCCGAGGAGCATCTTTCCAAGCTGCGGGAAGGCATGTCCGTGCGCGTCGCCGTGCAGGCCTACCCCGGCCGCTGGTTCCCGGCACACATCGGGCGCATCGCCGAAGAGCTCGATCCCACGACGCGCACCGTCAAAGTTCGCGTCGAGCTGCCCAACCCAGCCGGCGCCCTCAAGCCGGAGATGTACGCCCGGGCTGAAATCGTGCTCGGCCGCTCCGAGCCGGCCTTGTTTGTCCCCCAGGAAGCCGTACAGGAGATCGAAGGCCGGCCGGCGGTCTTCGTGCAGACCGCTCCGAATCGTTTCGAGCCCCGCTGGGTGCGCACGGGCCGGACCGTGGGCCGCGACGTGGAAATCGGCTCCGGGCTCCGGCCAGGCGAGGCGGTGGTGGTGCGCGGCAGCTACATCCTCAAGTCGGAGCTTTTCAAGGCCACCCTTGCCGAGGAGTGAGCGTGCTCGGGCGTTGGATCGATTTTCACCTCAAGCACCGCTGGTTCGTGCTGGCCGGCCTGGCCGCGTTGGTGGCGCTCGGACTGTACACGCTCAGCGAGCTCCCGATTGACGCTTTCCCCGACCTGACCAGCAACCAAGTCGTGGTCGTCACCGAGTGCCCCGCCATGGCGCCGGCGGAAGTAGAGCAGCTCGTCACCTTTCCCATCGAGACGGCGCTGATGGGCCTCCCGCGCACAGAACAAATCCGTTCCATCTCCAAGCTCGGTCTGTCCATGGTCACCGTCGTCTTCGAAGACTCGGTCAACACCTACTTTGCGCGCCAGCTCGTCAACGAGCGGCTCCAGGAAGTGCGGGCGCGTCTGCCCGAGGGTATCGAGCCCGCCCTGGGGCCCATGGCCACGGCCTTTGGCGAGGTCTACCAGTACACCTTGGAAGGCGCGGGCTACTCCCAGATGGATTTGAAAACGCTCCACGACTGGCACATCAAGCCGCAGCTGCGCACCGTGCCGGGCGTCAACGAAGTCAACACCTGGGGCGGCGAGACCCGGCAGTACGAGGTGGAAGTGGATCCCGTGCTCCTCGAGCGCTACGGGCTCTCGCTCCGCGACGTGTTCGAACGCGTCCGCGACAGCAACGCCAACTTCGGCGGCGGCTTCATCGAACACGCCTCCGAGCAGTACACCGTGCGGGGCCTGGGGCGCGTGCAGAGCATTTCGGAGCTCGAACAGATCGTGCTGCTCGCCCGGGAAGGCACTTCGGTGCTCCTGCGCGACGTGGCGCGCGTCGCAATCCGCCCCATGCCGCGCCAGGGGGCCGTGCTCCGCGACGACCGTGGGGAGACCGTTTCCGGCATGGTGATCATGCTCAAAGGCGAGAACGGCCGCCGGGTCATCGAACGCGTCAAGCAGAAGCTGGCCTCCTTGCGTTTGCCCGAGGGCGTGCGGATCGTCCCGTTCTACGATCAATCCACGGTCATCGACGGCACCATCCGCACCGTGAAAGAAAATCTGTTCGAAGCCGCGATCCTGGTGGTGCTGGTGCTGCTGTTGTTTCTGGGCAACATCAAGGCCGCGCTCATCGTCGCCTCGGTGATTCCTCTGTCGATGCTGGTGGGCTTTATGGGAATGCGCGCCTTCGGCATCTCCGCCAATCTCATGAGCCTGGGGGCGATCGATTTCGGCATGATCGTGGACGGCGCCGTGGTCATGATGGAAAATTCCGTGCGCCGATTGCGCCACGCCGCCGTGGAACGCCATTTTGACCCGGTGGAACGCGTGCGCCAGGCGGCCCACGAGGTCGCCCGCCCCATCGTCTTCGCCGTGGCCATCATCATCGCCGTCTACCTGCCCATCCTGTTTCTCGAGGGCCTCGAGGGCCGCATGTTCCGCCCGATGGCCATTACCGTGTGCTCGGCGCTCGTCGGCTCGCTCGTGCTGGCCCTTACCGTGGTGCCGACCGCCGCCGCCGTGGTGCTGCGCCGCGGCGTCCGCCACCGGCCCGAGCAGTGGTTCGAACGACTCCAGCAGGCTTACGAGACCGCGCTTCGCTGGGTCCTGCGGCACCGCGCGCCCGTGCTGGGCGCGGCGATCATCGTCCTGGCCGTGGCACTGGCCTCACTGGCCTGGATCGGCACCGAATTCATGGCCCGGCTCGACGAAGGTTCCATCCTGATTCAGACTCGCAAACTTCCGGGCATCTCGCTGACGGAGTCCATCGCCATCAGCCAGCGCATCCAACAGCTCATCCTGACCTTCCCCGAGGTCTCCGGCGTGGTGACCAAACTGGGGCGGCCGGACGTCGCCACGGAAGCTATGGGCATTTACGAGGGCGACGTCTATGTGCTTTTAAAGCCGCGCGAGCAATGGCGCCGGTTCCGGACCAAGGAGGAATTGATCGCGGCGCTTGCCGAGGCGCTCACCAACATCCCCGGAGTGCATTACAACTTCACGCAGCCCATGGCCATGCGCCTCGATGAAGTCGTCTCCGGCATCAAAGCCGATGTGGCGGTGAAGATCTTCGGCGAGGATCCGGGCACCCTCGAACAGTTGGCCGAACAAGCGCTGCGCATCCTCTCCGGCGTCCCCGGCGCGGCGGATGCGCAAATGGAAATCGTCTCCGGCGTCGCCGAACTGCGTCTGCAACTGGACCGCAGCGCCCTGGCCCGCTACGGCCTGGACGTGGCCGAGGTGCGAGAGGTGGTCGAGGCGGCGATCGGCGGCCGGCCGGTCTCGGAGGTCATCGAAGGACAGCGCCGGTTCGCCGTGGTGGTCCGTCTGCCGGAGCGCTACCGGCAAGACCCCGCCGCCCTGGCCGAGGTCACCCTACCGGCCCCAGGCGGCGAGCGCGTCCGGCTGGGTCAGATTGCGCGGATCGAAGTGGCGCGCGGCCCCGAAGTCATCGCCCGCGAGAACGGCCAGCGGCGCATCGTCGTGCAAGCCAACGTGCGCGGCAGGGACCTGGGCAGCTTCGTCGCCGAGGCCCAGCGCCGCATGGCCCAATCCCTCCGCCTGCCCGCCGGCTATACGGTGGATTGGGGCGGCCAGTTCGAAAATCAGCAGCGGGCCATGCGGCGGCTGATGATCGTCGTGCCCGTCACCGTAGGCATCATTTTCGCCCTCCTGTTCGCCACCTTCGATTCCGTGCCGCAGGCGCTGTTGATCTTGCTCAACGTGCCCTTCGCGCTCGTGGGCGGCATCGCGGCCCTGTGGCTGCGGGGCCTGAACCTCAACCTCTCTGCCTCGATCGGCTTCATCGCCCTCTTCGGCGTGGCGGTGTTGAACGGTATCGTCATGGTGAGCTACATCAACCGCCTGCGGCTGGAGGGCATGGGCTGTCTGGAGGCCGTCGTCGAGGGCGCCCGCACGCGCCTGCGCCCCGTAGTCATGACCGCGCTCGTGGCCAGCTTCGGCTTTCTGCCCATGGCGACCGCCACCACCACCGGCGCCGAAGTGCAGCGCCCTCTGGCCACGGTGGTCATCGGCGGACTGGTCAGCTCCACCCTGCTGACGCTGTTCGTCCTGCCCGCCCTCTATCCGTGGTTCTGCCGCAGAGCGCCGGAGCCGGCCGTGGCCGAAGGCGCCGAATTCGCCCCCTCCGCCGCTTCAGAGCGGTCGTGACGTCGGGGCGTTCGCCGCGGCGTGGTTCGCCCGCCTCGTTCTGCGCGGCGCCACCTGAGGCCGCAAGATCGCACCAACACTCAGACCCAGCAACGCGCCCCATATGTTAGCGGCCACATCCACCGGCTCGAAGAAACGGTCCGGCGTCAGCAGCTGCAAGAATTCCAGCATGACGCCCAGCACCATCGAGCCGCCCAGAAACATGAGTACTGTCCGCCAACGCTCGTGCAACGAGGGAAGGAACATGACCGCCGCGTAGCTGGAAACGTGCGCGAGTTTGTCGAAGCGGCCCAAACCCGGCAGCAGCGTGCCCGGCAGCAGGGATCCCGCAATGAGCCCGGCCAGCGACACGGCCCAAAGGCATCGGAGGACCAAGCGGTGCGTAGCGCTCACCGCCGGAACCACCACCGGCTTCCCTGTATCGCAGGCGCCGTCCCTAAAACGCCCGTCCGACTTCGGACCGCCCGACACGCCCCGCCTCCCTCTGCCCCAGGCCTGCCCCGCGGCACGGTCAGATGGTGATTTCGAGCTCGCGGCCCATGGAGAAGCGCGGCGGGCGCCGCTTGGCTAGGAGCTCTTTCTGTTCGAGCAGCGCCGTCACCAGCAGCGGCATGGCGATGGTGGAGTCGGCATGACAGGTCACCATCTGGGCATCCTTGGCGATCTTGCCCCAACTCTGCGCCTCTTCGAAGGTGCAGCCCGACAAGCCACCCCAATGCGGCGCGTCCGTCACCACCTGCACGGCGTACTTATGTCCCGAGGCGCCCGCTTTCATCACCATGTTGGTCACTTCGGTCTGCTGGATGAAGTTTTTCGGCGTGCCGCCCCCGAAGTAGACCACCCCGGTGACCGGCGACCCCGCGCAGATATGCGCTGTCTCCAACACGTCGCCAATGACGTCGAAGACAAATCGATTTCCGCCGATGTGGCGGTTCTCGGCGATGCCGATCCCGATGGAGCTGTCCGCAATGGCCGGACAGTACAGCGGCACGCCCGCCTTGGCCGCCGCCGTCAAAATTCCCTCTTCTTTGGCCCACTGGGAAAGCTCGAGCCCGAGCAGATAGAGAAACTCGCGCGTCGTGTACGGCCGCGACTGGTCGAGCGAGGCGGCGAACCGCCCAATCCACAGGTCGTGCTCCCGAAACTTCTCCTCGTCCGCCAGCACGTCGTACATCCGGTCCACCAGGTTCTCCGCGAGCTCCACGTCATCCATATGCGGTGAGCCCTGGTAGTGCGCGTACCCCAGAGTCTCGTGGAAGTCGTGGAAGAAATTGGCGCCGGTAGAAACGATGCAATCCACCAGCCGGTGCCGGATCATGGCCACCACCAGCTTCCTCATGCCCGCTGGCACCATGGCGCCCGACAGGCCCAGCCAGATCGTGCATCGCTCCGTCAGCATCTTCTTCCAGACCTCGAAGGCCAAGCCGAGCTGGCGGCCTTGGAAGGCCGTGCCCTGCATGCGAGTGAGGACTTCGGAGAGGCTACTGGCCCCGGCCGGGTCGAAGGGGCGCGTCGGAACGGACAGAATCTGCTCTTTCGCCTTCGGGGCGTGCGCGATCTTCATTTCTCCTGTCTGGGGCAGCCTACTGGAGCCGGGCCCGGTTGCGCTCGTTATGCACGAGCTCGTCGAAAATCGCCAGCACCGCCTTGCGGTAGCTGTACATCCGCTTCACCATGTTGCGGAAGGCCGGCTCGTACTGCGGCGCTCGAAGCCATTTCTCCACGACCGCCTTCGGGACGTCAATGTCCCGGCGCAGAGTTTCGACAGGATGCCCCCTGAGGAACAGCCCGTAGAACAAGGCCGCCTCTTTTTGAGGGGTCGAGAAATCTGAATCGTCTCCGCGCATCGTCGCGATCGCTCCCAGCGCGCACTCGCTGGAAACGTCAGTATAATCATCGTCTGCCGCGCAGTTCAAGTCCAGAGCCCCGTTCCCGCCTCCGGCGCCATCGCCGCCTCACCGCGCCAGGTCCTAAAGCCCCTCGGTGCGCGTCCTGCGCCGTTAGCGGCCGCACCCACAATCGTGCCGAGAGACTCCTCGCCGGTTGGGGCGGCCGGAAGCATCTTGCAGCGCCTCACGGTCCCTGCGCGTTCGCCTCCGCCCGTCGAGCGACGCGTTATAATAGCGCGGCTTGACCATCACGGTGGCGCTCCGCGTCGTTGCGTCCCTTGCGGCCTGCGCGATCGGTCTCGGCGCCGCCTCCTTCTCCGGCCGCGTGGTGCGCATCCTGGACGGAGACACCGTCGAGGTGCTCCAGGGCCAAACGCCGCGGCGCGTGCGCCTGCACGGCATCGACTGCCCGGAGCGCAGCCAGCCCTACGGCACACGCGCGCGGCAGTTTACGGCCGAGCTCGCCTTCGGCCACGACGTCACTGTCATTGTCCACGACCGAGACCGCTACGGCCGTGTGGTCGGCGAAGTCATTCTCCCGGACGGCCGCAACTTGAACCGCGAACTCGTTGCCGCCGGCTACGCCTGGTGGTACCGGCAGTATTCGCGCGACCTGCGCCTGGCCGTGCTTGAGTGGATGGCGCGCTGGCGCAAGCGCGGCCTCTGGCAGGATCCGAATCCCGTGCCGCCGTGGGAGTGGCGCAAGCAGGAGAACCGCAGGCGTTCCTCTCCAGCCGGCGCGCTCCGCTATCACACGGGCGTGCACATGCGGGGCGCCGCCGGCTCGACGGGGCTGGTCGGAGCTGCCGCCGCCGGATTCCGCGCCTGCTCGAGCGCCCGGCGGATCCGCTCGAGCGCTTCCTCGATCTCTCCCAGATGCGCCGCCTGCTCGTTGGAAAGCGTTGTGTGCCGCAGCGCAGCCACGTGGCCGCGGATGGCGTTGGCGGCATTGGCGGCCTCGTAAGCCATTGTCTGGAGAGCGCGGCGCCACCGCTCGGCTTCGCCGGCCGCCGTGCGCATCATGCGCCGCGCGCACAGCCCAACCGCCACCAGCACAACGGCACACACACCGAGCCCAAGCCACGTCGCCAGCATTAGTCCCCTCCAGCGACGAGGGCAGCCCCCGAGCCGGCCGGAGCCTCCGTCCGCACCGGGGCGGCCAGCACCGGCAGCTCCTGCCGGGCCCGCGCCTCCAGCTCGTCCCATAGGTGGTAGTTGTACACGCAGCCCGGATCGCCGGCCGCAATGTCGCCGGTGTACGAGAAGGCGCGGGCGCGACAGCCGCCGCAATACGCTTTGTAGTCGCACACCGCACAGTGGTCGCCCCGCCGCGATCGCTCCGCGAGCAAGGCGAAGAGCTCGTTGTTCCAGATCTCTTCGAAGCTTTGGCGCCGCAAATCGCCCACTTGGATCGAGGAGATGTACACGCACGGGGTCACGGTCCCGTTCGGCTGGATGGAGCAGTAGCACCGCCCGGCGCCGCAGCCGCCGATGTAGCGCGCCAGCACCATCGTCTTGCTCCCGCGGCCGCGCCCGGCATGGCCGGTGGCGAAAGCCCCCTCCTGCGGGCCGTAGACGACGCAGGCCCGGCCGAACTGCGGCGCCGTGGAAATGACGTTGATGCGCCCTTCTTGAAGATATTTCTCCAACGTGCGCAGCAGCCGCTCGCGCTGAGCTGGCGTCAAGTCCTCCTCCATGATTTCGCGGCCGCGCCCTACTGGAATGAAGTTGAAATGCGAAAACGTCTGGCAGCCGAGCTGGATGGCAAACTCGACCATCTCTTCGGCACGGTCTACATTCCGGCGCGTGAAACAGGTGGCGAAGCCGGTTCGGATCCCCGCCGCAACCGCATTGCGGATGCCCTGGATCGCCTGCGCCCAAGCGCCCTTACGGCCCCGGAACGCGTCGTGCTCGTGCGGATCCAAACCGTCCACGCTGATCTCGACGTACTTGACGCCGCACGCCTTGAGCCGCGCGGCCTTCTCCGGCGTCAGCAGCGTCCCGTTAGTGGCCATCGTCAAGTGGATGCCCCGTCGATTGGCATGCTCCAGCACCGGCCAGAGGTCTTTCAGGGCCAGCGGCTCGCCCCCCGCAATGGCCAAGAACGGCACGCCGTTCGCCGCCAGTTCGTCCACCACACGGAGGCGTTCCTCGAGCGTCAGCTCGTCCGGCGCCGGCCTCGGCCCCGCGTTCTGATAGCAGTGCTTGCAGTTCAGATTGCACAACTGGGTGATGTTCCACACCACGAACAGGGGCGCGGCAAACCGCTGGGGTTCCCTCAGACCGTACCGGGCCACGCTCCGCGCAGTGAGCGCCAACGCACGCACCGTCGGGTGGTGGTGGAACAGCTTCTCCTTCATCAACTGCTTGTCCAAGCCGGCGCGCGACAAGCCCCAGTCAATCGCCAGGCTCGGCAGCGTCCACTTCACCCGCTCCCAGCCCCGCAGGTGCGGGTTGTCATAGTTCTCGCACAGGCGCTCAAAAAGGCTCCGACCGTCCGGTCCGGGAGCGGCCAGCCAGGCCAGCATCTTGCGGGTGAGAGGACGGCTCAGGATGCCTTCCAACCGATGGCGGGGCTGGAGCAGAGGCGCCGTCAGCTTGGACACCTTCCGGCGGGTGCCTGTGCCCACCGGGATCAACGAGTCGCGGGGAATCACGCTACCCTCCCCTAGAGGGAATTCAGAGTCCGTAAATCCTAGTGCAATCGCCTTGCCAGCCCGCGCCGCCCGGTCACCGCGCCATGGAGCGGCCTGTCAGCGGCTGGACCACCGAGCCGCCGCACACCCCCACCCCCGTCTTCATGAGCGCATTCAGGAACGCAGCCAGCACAGCATAAATGCTCTGTTCGGTGAGCGGCTGCTTGCCGGGCAGGCGAAATGTGGCCGGCAGCTCCTTAGCGATTTGCAAGCGCAGGGCGTGGCTCAGCACGCGTCCGGAAGCGTCCCGGACGTTGGCCACTGAAAAGGGGGTTTGCAGCACCGCTCCCGAGCTGCCGTCCACGTAGAAGTGACAGCGGGAGAACCAGCCTAGGTTGGCGGCGTCGGCAGCGTCGAACAACAGCAGGGGCGCTTGGCGCGCCGCGATCAACTGGACGGTGATGCTGCGCGGCCCGTCCTGCACCGTCGGCTGGTAGCCGCACTGCCGCGCGATGTGGGCCACCATCTCGGGATCCAGCTCCAAGAAGATGAGCTTGTAATCTCCCGCTTGCAGGACCTGCATGCACCCGTTATTCTAGCAGGCCCCTTCCCGCTCCATCGTCGCCCGAGGCTTCCGTCGGCGAGGACCGGCGCGACCTTTGCGCTCCGCAATCCCGGTCCTACAATGGCAATGATGGAGCCCGAGCCGGCGGCGCGACGCGCCATGAACCTCTCGCTCGCCGTGGCCGTGGCGTTGCTGGCCCTGAAGACGCTCGCCTACCTCTGGACCGGCTCCGCCGCTATCCTCTCGGATGCCGCCGAGTCGGTGATCCATCTGGCGGCGGTGGGCTTTGCCACCTTCAGCCTGCGTTTGAGCAGCAAGCCCGCCAACGATCGCTTCCTCTACGGCTACGAAAGAATCAGTTTCTTTTCCGCAGGCTTCGAAGGTGCGCTCATCATTTTCGCGGCCGTGACCATCATCGTGGCGGCCATCCGCAAGTGGCTCGCGGGCATTCCGCTGGAGAACCTGAGCGCCGGCGTGGGGCTGGTCGCAGTGGCGGCCGCCGTCAACGCGTTGCTCGGCTGGCACCTGGTCCGGACCGGACGGCGCACACATTCCCTCATTCTGGAAGCCAACGGCCGCCACGTGCTGACCGACAGCTGGACCAGCTTCGGCGTGATGGCCGGCTTGGGCTTGGTCCTGCTTACGGGCTTCCGTGCCCTCGATCCGCTGTGCGCCTTTGCCGTCGCGCTCAATATCCTGCGCTCCGGGGGCCGGCTGGTGCTGCGCTCCTTGGGGGGCTTGATGGATTACGCCGATCCCGCCACGGGCCGCCAGCTGCGCGAGCACCTCGACGTCCTGTGCCGTGAGCTCGGGATCCAGTATCACGGCGTCCGCTTCCGCCACACCGGCCAGCGGCTGCGCGTGGAGCTCCACCTGTTGTTTCCATACGACGTTTCGCTCGGCGAAGCGCATCGGCTGGCCACGACGCTGGAACAGCGGCTGCCAGCCGCGCTCGGCATGCCCGCCGAGGTCGTCACCCACCTGGAAGCCGTCGAAGACCACGAGCGCGTGCACGAAATCCGGCACTACACCGGTCGCCCACAATGAACACGCGGACGGATCGGAGGGACGCCCCCGGGGGCCAAAGTGCGAGCCTCGCTCTGGGCCGAGGTCGTTCGCGCCTCTGCCGAAGAGGTGCCCCGGTCGCGCCTCTTATCGGAGGATGGCGCCGCGGCGCGCGGCCCGGGAAGCCCCATTCTTGCGACCGGAGACCCCGCCGCCCTCAGATCGTCGTCGCCAGGAAGCCGCCGTCCACCCGCAGAATTGCGCCCGTCACGAACGAAGACGCCTTCTCGGAAGCCAGATAGATCGCCGCCCCCACCAGCTCCTCCGGCTCTCCGAAGCGCTTCATCGGCGTGTGATTGAGGATCTGCGCCGTGCGCTCCGGCGTCAGCAGGCGCCGGTTCTGCTCCGCCGGGAAAAAGCCCGGCAGAATCGCGTTGACACGCACGTTGTACGGCGCCCACTCTCGCGCCAGAAACTGCGTGATCTGGTTCACCCCCGCCTTGCTAATGCTGTAGGTGAAGACTTTCGACAGCGGCGGCCCGGAAGACGCCGAAGATATGTTGATGATGGATCCGCCCCGCCCGGACTCGACCATCACCTTGCCGAACACCTGACACGCCAGGAACACGCTCTTCAGATTCACGTCGAGGATCCGGTACCATTCCTCTTCCGGAATTTCGAAGAATGGGGTCGCGGAATTGATGCCAGCGGCATTGATCAGGATGTCCACCTGCCCGAAAGCCTCGAGCGTCTGGCGCAGCGCCCGCTCGAGGTCTTCCCGCCGCGTGGCGTCCGCTTGCACGGCGAGCCCCCGCCGCCCCAGCGCGCAAATGCGCCGCACCCGCTCCTCGGCCTTTTCTTTGCTTTGGTGGTAGACAATGACGATATCCGCTCCCGCCCTGGCCAGCCCTTCCGCCATGGCGCCCGCGAGCACCCCCGCGCCTCCGATCACCACGGCGACCTTGCCGTCGAGAGAAAACAGACTGTCTTGCGTCATCAGACACGATTGTAGGAATTCGGAGCGGCGGCGCGAGGTCAGCGAGTCGTGGTAAACAGCGTGGAGGACGCGCCTCGCTCTGCTCGCCCGCATCGAGCAGGGTTCCGATGCCGCAGGCCGCATCTCGATTCGCCGCGCCCTGCCGAGCTCGTTCGCATAATGGTACCAGTGAGGATCTACCTGTATTACGTCGGCAAAATCCGCGACCGCCGCGCCCACGCCCTCGCGGAGGACTACCTTCGCCGCGCCTCCCGCTGGGCGCCCTGCACGATGGCCGAACTCCGCCCCCAGCGCGCCGATCCGTGGCTGCGTCATCCGCAAGCCGCCAAGATCGTTCTCGACGCCGGCGGAGCGGCCCTGAGCTCTGCGGATTTCGCCGCGCGTGTCGCCCGGGCCGAGCGCGAGGCCCGCGATCTGGTGTTCCTCCTCGGAGGCGCTGACGGCTTGCCCGAGACGTGGCGTCGGCCCGACGCCGAGCGCCTCTCGCTGTCACCCATGACCTTGCCCCACGAACTGGCCCGCGTCGTCCTCGCCGAGCAAATCTACCGCGCCCTGGCTTCCTTGCGAGGCCATCCCTACCCGCGTTAACGTAAGACGTGGACGAGCGCCGCGGCTTGCTCATCGTCTTCACCGGCAACGGCAAGGGGAAGACTTCTGCTGCATTGGGCTCGGCCATGCGCGCCGTGGGTCAGGGCTTCAAAGTGCTCATGATCCAATTCATCAAAGGTTCCTGGCACTACGGCGAGCTCGACGCCGCCAGAATGCTCGGAGACGCCTTCGAAATCCGCCCCATGGGCCGCGGCTTCGTCAAGGTCGGGACGGAACGGCCGGATCCGGAAGATGTCCGCAGCGCCGAAGAGGCCTGGGCTTTCGCCGTGGAAGCCATGCGCTCGGACCGTTACGACATGCTGATTCTCGACGAGATCAACTACGCCGTCCGCTACGGCTTGCTCCCCATCGAGCGAGTGCTGCGCGACCTGGCGGCGCGCCCGGCCCGCTTGCACGTCATCTGCACCGGCCGCAACGCCCACCCGGAGCTGATCGAAGCCGCGGACTTGGTGAGCGAAATCAAGGAGATCAAGCACCCGTACCAGAAAGGCATCCTCGCCCAGCGAGGCATCGAATACTGAACGCGAGTCCCTATGGCCTGGTTCACGCGATCTAAACCCACACGCCAGCCTGCCGCGGAGGAGGAACGCCGCGTCCGGACCGAAGGGCTGTGGACGAAGTGCGACCACTGCCGCCAGATCATCTGGCGCAAGGCGCTCGAAGACAACCTCCAGGTCTGCCCGAAGTGCGATTTCCACTTCAAGATCGATGCGGTCACGCGCCTGCGCCTGTTGCTCGACGACGGCCGGTGGGAAGAATACGACAGCGACTTGGTCTCGACCGACCCGCTCGAGTTCGTGGACCAGCGCCCGTACAAGGAGCGCCTCGCCGCCATGCAGCAAGCCACCTCGCTCAAGGACGCCGTGATCGCCGCCTCCGGGCGTTTGCAGTCGCGCCCGGTCCAGATCTGCGTCCTCGAGCTCAAATTCATCGGCGGCAGCATGGGCGCGGTGCTCGGCGAGAAGATCACCCGCGCCATCGAACGTTCGCTGGCTCGCCGCGAGCCGCTCATTATCGTTTCCGCCTCCGGCGGCGCCCGCATGCAGGAAGGCGCCGTCAGCCTCATGCAAATGGCCAAAGTTTCGGCCGCCCTGATGCGCCTGGATCAGGCCCGCGTCCCCTTCATCAGCGTGCTCACCGACCCGACCACCGGCGGCGTCACCGCCAGCTTCGCCATGCTCGGCGATCTGAACATCGCCGAGCCAGGCGCCCTCATCGGCTTTGCGGGCCCGCGCGTCATCGAGCAAACCATCCGCCAGAAACTCCCGGAAGGCTTCCAGCGCGCCGAGTTCCTGCTCCAGCACGGCTTCCTGGACGCGGTGGTGCGCCGCCACGACATGAAGCCGTTCATCGCCCGCGCCCTGGACTTCTTCTGCGGCCCGGTCCACTGAGTCGGATCCACCGCGATGATTCGGCTCTCCGACGCCTCCAAGCGCTTCGGCGATACCGTGCTCTTCGAAGGCGCAAGCTGGCAGATTCATCCCGGCGACCGGATCGGCTTGGTCGGCGCCAACGGATCCGGAAAAACCACGCTCCTGCGGATCCTGGCAGGATTCGAATCCGTAGACTCGGGCGAGATCCGGCGCGCCAAAGGTCTCACCGCCGGCTATCTGCCCCAGTCCCGACTCGAACTCTGCGGCCGCACCGTCTTCGAGGAGTGCCTCGCGGTCTTCTCCGAACTCAAGGCCATGGAAGCCGAAATGGAAGGGCTCACCCGGCGCATGGCCGCGCTCGATCCTTCCAGCGCCGCCTGGCGCGAGGCTGCCGAGCGATTCCACCGCCTCGAAGACCAGTTCCGCCGGCGCGACGGCTACTGCTTGGAGGCGCGCGTCGGGGAAGTCCTCGCCGGCCTGGGCTTCCCGAAAAAGGACTGGCGCCGGCGGACCGAGGAGTTCTCCGGCGGCTGGCAGATGCGCATCGCTCTGGCGAAGCTCCTGCTCGAGCAGCCCGAAGTGTTGCTCCTCGACGAGCCGACCAATCACCTGGATCTGGACGCCCGCAACTGGCTCGAAGAGTACCTCCGCGCTTACCCGCACGCCTTCGTCGTCGTCTCACACGACCGTTACTTTCTCGATGCGACCGTGGAAAAGATCGTCGAAATCTGGAATCGGCAGCTCCGCTTCTACGTCGGCAACTACACGCAGTATCTCGAGCAAAAACAGCAGCGCAAGACGCAGCTCGAGGCCGCCCGCCGCAACCAACAAGCCAAAGTGGAACAACTGAACCGCTTCATCGAGCGCTTCCGGTACAAGGCCAGCAAAGCCCGACAGGTCCAGAGCCGGATCAAAGAGTTGGAACGCATGGAGCGCGTCGAAGCCCCGCCGGAGGAAGACACCGTGCGCTTCCGTTTCCCGCAGCCGGCGCCCAGCGGGCGCATCGTCGCCGAAGCCGCCGGCTTGACCAAGCGCTACGGCGACACGGTGGTTTTCGAAAACGTCCACTTCGTCATCGAGCGGGGAGACCGCATCGCTCTGGTCGGGCCCAACGGCGCGGGCAAGTCCATGTTGCTCCGCCTGCTCGCGGGCCTGGAACCGCCGAGCTCCGGCCAGATCCGGCTAGGACACAACGTCGAGGTCAGCTATTTCGCTCAGGACCAGTACAAGGAGCTGGATCCTTCCGTGCGCCTGCTCGACGATCTCCGCGCCCTCGCCCCCCACGCCACCGACACCGAGCTGCGCACCTTGCTGGGCTGTTTCCGGTTCTCCGGCGATGCCGTCTTCCGCCCGGCGGGCGTCTTATCCGGCGGGGAACGCAACCGCTACGCCCTGGCCCGGATCTTGCTGCGCCCGTCCAACTTTCTGCTGCTTGACGAGCCCACCAACCATCTTGACCTGCGCGCCAAGGACGTCTTGCTCAAGGCGCTCGAGGAGTTCTCGGGAACGCTCGTACTGGTCTCCCACGACCACTACTTTCTGGACCGCCTGGCCACGCGGGTGTTCGAAGTCGGTGGCGGCCAGGTGCAGGTCTATCCGGGAAATTACGAGGATTACCTCCGGCGCAAACACGAGAGCGCGGCCGCCGCGCACACAGATTCTCCCGCACCTGCGCCGCAGCCGGAAACGGAGCCCCCGGCACGCCCCGTTTGCGCGCCGCGCCGGATCAATCCCATCAAGCGCCGGCGGATGCAGGAGCGCCTGGAAGCGCTCGAAGACGACATCGCGCGCCTGGAAGCCGAGATCGCTTCCCTCGAGCAGGCCCTGGCTTCTTTCCAAAGCGCGGAGGAAACCCGGCGCCTGCTATCACTGCTCGCCCGCCGGCGCCAACGGCTCGAGGAACTGCTTGCTGAATGGGAGGACTTATCCAGCCGCTTAGAAACTTAAAACTTAGAAAAACTCTTGCCGGCTCGCCGTCAGAGGGCACAGACACACCCCCCGCCGGCCACAGCGACATGAGTGAAACCCGCCGTTTACTCGCCGATCTCGAACGTGCCCAAGAAGGCGTTGCGCCGGTTCGACAAGCTCCAATGGGCCCCGAGCCCCTCGCCCTCGTAGGCGGAGGTGACGCTCACCGCCGGCATGGCATGAGAGAGCTTCGTGAGCGGCCCGTAATAAATGTACTCGTTGGAGCAGATGTGGTCCTCCTCACGAATCTCCCGCGTTTGAATCCGCGCCCACTCGCCCGCCTTCAGCATGGCCTTCGAGCTATGAACATTTCCGTCGGCTACGTCGAACTGGATCGGGCGGTAGACGACGCGCACCACATTGTCCAGCAGGTCGCCGCCCAAGCGCCGCGCCAAACTCTCTAGCGCCCGCCGCTGCTCGGGTCTCGCCTTTTCGTCAATGATGAGCACGGATTGAATCGGGTAGGCCGACTTGGTTGGATCCCCCAGCGTGTGACGCCCGCGCACCGCCGCCACGACCGCCAAACCCTCCAGCGGCACGCCCTGCCAACGACCCTTGGTCACTTTCCAGCCGAACACCGCCATGTCGCCACCGAACCCGACCTCGCCGTTGGCAAAGCAAGGACCGGTGTAGACGTCTGCGGTTCGAGCCTCGATGTATTGGCCAGAAACGTGGTTGGACGGAATCCCCGCCCCGAGCGCCATCCCGGCCATCGCCGTCAGCGCGAGGAGCATCCCTGTTATGTTTCGCATCCCTAGCCTCCTAAATGATCTGGAAAACGCCCAGAACTCGCCCCCATTTTACCGCACGGAGCCGTCGCGGCTTCTACCCCGCCCCCTGCCCGCTCAGAGCGCCTCGTAACAAGAGCGGCCCGGACTGCACTCGTAGGCGTCCACGATCTTGCCGTCCGGGCCCAAGTTCAATTGCGTTTTCGTGCACCAGAAGATGCGCTCGTCCCCTTGCTGGATGGCATAGTCGTTGGTCGGGTCGATGTACAGCCCCTTCCAGCGAAGGTTCACGCACCGTTCCTCGGCCAAAATGTCGCGCGCGCGGTCGTGCATGGCTCATGCCTTTCCGCGCGCGGCGGCGAGCAGCGCGCGCTTCACCGCCACCTGCGCCAGCCGAACCTTGTAGCCGTTCTGGCTCAGTGGTCGCGCTCCCGCCACCGCCGCCTTGCCGGCCTGCTCGGCTACTTCCTCGGTGATCGTCTTGCCGGCAAGCAGTCGCTCCGCTTCTCGGGCCACCCACGGGATCGGAGCGACGTGCCCCATCACCACCCGCGCGCTCTCGACAGTGGCACCCTTCATGCGCAGCGTCACCGAGGCGGTCGCCAGCGGCCAGTCCAACGCTTCCTTGTGTCGGACTTCGTACGTCGCGTTCCGTACCCCCGTCGCCGGCGGCACCAGAATCTCCGTCAGGATTTCATTCGGCCGCAACGCGATCTCCCGCTCCGCGTCGCTCTTCGGGATCACGAAAAATTCTTCCACGGAAAGCTCGCGCGCTCCGGAGGCCGAGGCCAGCCGGACCTTGGCGCCGAGAGCCACCAGCGCCGGCCCGAGGCTCGAGGCGCTGACGAAGTACGCCGGGCCGCCGCCGAAAATGGCGTGATACTTGTTCTCGCCGTTGACCACGAGGCTCGTGCCGTCTTTCTGCGCCAGCAGCCCATAGCCGAGGCGGAAGTACCAGCAGCGCGGCCGCTGGCACAGATCGCCACCGACCGTGCCCATGTTGCGGATCTGGGGACTCCTGACGCCATCGGCCGCCGTCCACAGCGACGGATACTCGGTGCGCACTACCGGGCTCGCGAGTAGCTCATCCAGCGTCACCGTGGCTCCAATGCGCAGCCCGGCCGGGGTCCGGCGGATGCCGCCCAGTTCGGCGATGCCTTTGATGTTGACCACGCGCTTGGGCGTGTGCACGTAGTCTTTCATCAGGCTGAGCAGGTCGGTTCCGCCCGCCAGCACGTCGACTTCACCCCAGCGCTCGCCGAGCAGACTTAGCGCCTCCTTCAACGTGGTCGGACTTGCATACTCGAAGGCTTGCATCAGGCTCTCCTCCCCTCCAGGGCCGCCAGCACGCGGTCCGGCGTCAGCGGGACCCTGGGCACGCGGACGCCGATGGCGTTGGCCACCGCATTGGCGATCGCGGCGATACCCGGCACCACGGGCGGCTCGCCCAGCCCGATCACGCCGCGGGCGTCGTGCTCCGGCGTAATGTCCAGATGCACGATGATCTCGCCGATGTCGTCGATTCCCGCCAGCTTGTAAAACTCCATATCCGCATTCAGGAAGCGGCCGGTTTGCTGGCACATGATGCGTTCCTCGAACAGCGCCCCGCAGATGGACATGATGCAGGCCCCGTAGACCTGGCTTTCCGCCGTCTTCGGATTGATGATCAGACCGCAGTCCTGCACTGCCACCAAGCGGTTGAGTTTGACCACTCCGGTCTCGACGTCCACGGAAACGTCAGCGATCTGAATGCCGCCGACGCCCTGGCTGATCATTCCCATCGGGTTTTTGGGGTCGTTTCGTCCCATCTCGACGATGGGTTTGACACCGAGCTTCTGGCAGGCAGCTTTCCAGGTCAGGCTCTTGGCGGGGTTGCCCCGTACCTGAATCCGCCCGTCCACGGCTTCGAGTTGGTCCGCCGATACGCCCAGGGCCGGCGCCACCGCCTCCAACAACTTCTGAAGGGCATTCATGGTGGACTTGCGGGTCGACACTGCCACGCCGCCTACCGTGGTCGACCCCCCCGAACCACCCGAAGGCGGGTACCGGTTGTCGCCGATTTTGACCTGAATCTGGCCTACCGATAATCCCAGCGTCTCGGCCGCCACCATGGCGATCACCGTGCGCGTACCGGTGCCCAAATCCTGGCTGCCCAGCTCCACTTCGACCGAACCATCCGGGTGGATCGTGGTGCGGCAGTCGCTGGCATGCCCGAGTCCGCCCCAAGTGGCGACGCCGATCCCCAACCCCCGTTTGACCGGTCCCGGACCGGCTTGGCCCCGCGGATGCCACAGCTTCTCCCACTCGCTGAGCTCCGCCGCTTTGCGCAATTGCGCGCGGTAGACTTCGGGCCGCGCCGTGTACTGGAAGTTGCGGTCGAAGACCTCCAGCGGATCCAGGTTGAGCTTTGCCGCCAAGTCCTCGATGGCGCAGCACGTCAGGAAGCTAGCCTGGGGGTGATTCGGCGCGCGCCAGGCTCGCGCCGGACCGGTGTGCGTGATGACTCCGGTGTGGTTGACCCGCTTGTTCGGGATATTCACGAATACGTACGGAAGCTGCGTGGCGGCCACGCCGCCACCGCCGGGGCCGCTGGTGCCCCAAGACTGGGATTCCCAGGCAATGATCGTCCCGTCTTTGCGCGCCCCGAGCCGGATGCGGGCAAATCCTGACGGACGGGAGCCGGCGATCTCGAGTTCAGTCCGACGGTCCAGGAACAGCTTCACCGGCCGGCCGCCGCTCGCTTTGGAGAGCTTTGCCGCCACCACTCCCCACCGGTCGGCTGAAAACTTGCTCCCGAAGCCGCCCCCCACGTGGTCCTGCCGCACATGAACGTTGGCGGCTGGAATGCTGAGCGACTGCGCCAAGTCCCCGCCGATCCCTGAGACATTCTGCGTCGAGGGCCAGTACTCGATCGTGTCGCCCTTCCACATCACCACCTGCCCGTGCGGTTCCAGGCAGCAGTGCTGCAGCACCGGGATCCCGTACTCGCCCTCCGAGATCACGTCCGCTTTCTTGAAGGCATCGTCCGGATCCCCGACCAACACTTCGCCGGCGGGCTTGCTGCGCCCGCCCGCGGCTTTCAGATCCTCCTCTTTGACGGCATGGGAAAGGACTTCATAGTCCACCTTGATGCGTCGCACCGCGTCGCGAGCGATTTCCTCGGTGAGGGCCGCCACCGCCGCTACTTCCGTTCCCGCCCACTGAATGACCGTGCCCGGCCCGGACATGACCTCGACAGCGGTGACTCCCTTCAACGCCTGCGCTTCCTTGATATCCACGCTGCGGACGCGGGCGTGGGCATGCGGACAGGTCAGCAGCGCCGCAAACAGCATGCCCGGTTGGTTGATGTCGCTACCGTACTTGCCGCGGCCGCTCACTTTGGCGGGGCCGTCGATGCGGTTCACCCGCGTGCCCATGACGCGCCGCTTGTCGCGTGCCGGCCAGCGATAGTTGGGCTCAGACATTGCGCGCTCCTCCTCTCATCTGTTTGGCAGCTTCCAGCACCGCTTGCCGGATGCCCACGTAGGTGCCGCAACGGCACAGATTGCCGCCCAGACCCTTGCGCACCTGCTCCAGAGTGGGATTGGGGTTGCGGTCCAGGAACGCCTTCGCCGCCATGACGAACCCCGGCGTGCAGAACCCGCACTGAAGCGCATCCTGGTTGACGAAAGCCGACGCCACCGGGTGCAACCGGCCGCCGGCGTTGATGCCTTCCACGGTCTGAATCGGTTTTCCCTGGGCGTCGATGGCCAGCACGCTGCAGGCGTAAACAGCCTTGCCGCCGAGAATCACGGTGCAGGCGCCGCAGGTGCCGCGGTCGCACACGCGCTTGGCGCCGGTCAAGTCCAACCGGTCGCGCAGCGCATCGAGCAGTGTGACGCGGGGCTCCACTTCCAGCTTGTGCGGCTTGCCATTCACCAACAGAGTGATGGGAACCGGTCCCGGACCGAGGACTGCCGGCGCCGGGGCCGCCTCCCCTTCCGGATGTAACAGGCCCACGGCGCCGCCGCTCAGGCCCACGCCGCGGATAAAGCCGCGCCGTGACAGGCCTTTCGGCTGCGCCTGGCTCTCAGGATCTTTGCTGCGTTTCACCAGACACCTTCCTTTCTGTGTCAGGGGCCACGCCGAATGTGGCCGCGCGAAGAAAACACCGGAATGACTATATCACAACAAGGCGCGCCGCGAGACGGTAGAGGTTACGTGGCGCCCCGCCAGAATTTTCGCGCCCGCCAAAAGTTCGGCGGCTCAAGGAAGCCGGTCCGGGAAGGAGGAGTTGGGAGGTTCACGGTAAGGGTCTGTTCTGTCGGGACCACGTGACATCAAGGGGTTCCAGGCAGGCGACCGCGCTTCCTTGAGCCTTGGTCAGCCGTGGTACGCTCAACCGCACTGCATGCAGCGCGCCAAACCCAGCGCCTCGCCGTGCGACACAACGGCCCGCGCGCAGCCCCCGGGCCGGGTCACATTCGACACAGCTGTGTGCCGCTTCGGCACAAACGGCCCCTGCTCACTCCTCTTCGGGCGCCGGCGCCGGAGGCCGCGAGACTTGCCCGCGCAGCGCCTCATCCAAGGAGATGTTGTAGACGTCGAGGATCTGGCCGGTGGCGCGGTCCAGCTCCGCTTTGGCCTTGATGTAGGCGCTCAAAGACGCCACCTCGGTCGAGCGCGCTTGCGCCAGATCCCGCTGCGCCTGGATCACGAAGAAAATGGTCGAGGCGCCGAGCGCGTATTTCTTCTCTTCGGCTTCCAGCGTCTGTTCCTGCAACACGCGCGCCTTCATCGCCGCCTGGTAGCTGGCCCGGGCCTGCTGGAGCGCGATCAACGCATTGGTGACGTCGAGCCGGATCTGGTTGACGAGCTGCTGCTGGCGGATCTCCTGCTGGCGCAGAGTGAGTTGGTCGCGGATCATGTCGGCTTGCGCCGCCCGGTTGCGCAGCGGAATGTTGAGCTGAAAACCGATGCCGTAGTCCGGAAAGTTGCGGCGGAACAACTGCCCCAGCACCGTGCCGTAGCCGCCGATGAAAAACGGATTGACACTGGCCGGATTGCGGGGCACCGTGACGTTCGTCCCCGGGATCGGCGGGATGGGCAGCGAGTTGATCTGTCCCGCCAAGGCGTTGTTCTGGAAGCTGGCCACCAGATCGAGCGACGGCCGCAGGGCGCTCTTGGTCCCCTCCAACCCGATCTTGGTGTTTTCCACCGCCAGGCGCGCCTGCTGCAACTCGGGCCGCAGCTCGAGCGCGCGCGCCACCAGATCCTGCAACGGCTGGACCGGTTCGACATCGGGCATGCGGATGGTGTCGGTCGGCACGATGCGCGCCTCCGCCAGAACGGGGCTGGCCACTCCCGTTCGGCTCAGGGCGTTCTTGAGGATCATCTCCTGCTGCAGCACGCGCGTTTCCGCCACCGTGAGGTCCTGCTGCGCTCGGGCGACTTCGGCTTCGGCCCGCACGATCTCGATCGGCGCCAGCGTTCCAATCTCCACCTGTTTCTTGTTGTCGTTGTACAGCTTCTCGGCCAGCGCCAGCGCCTGCCGCCGGACTTTCACGTCCT
Organism: Bryobacteraceae bacterium; assembly: GCA_025055455.1. Taxonomy (GTDB): domain Bacteria; phylum Acidobacteriota; class Terriglobia; order Bryobacterales; family Bryobacteraceae; genus JANWXD01. The sequence goes on along the minus strand of JANWXD010000028.1, from coordinate 8,143 downwards.
CGTTGAAGCTCACCAGATCCCAATAGAGATTGACCACCGAGGCCACGGTGTTGATCACCTGCTGGCGGAACACCAGGTCACTCACGCGACGGTTGTTGCGCGCGATGCGGATGTTGCGATTGTTGACCGCGATGCCGAAACCTTGCAGCAGATGCTGGGTGATGGTCAGGTTGAAGCTGGCTGTCGTCGAAGGGTTGAAGTCGCTGCGGCCCGCGTTGGTCCGTGAGGCGCTGTTGTTCCAGCCGAATTCGACGTTCGTTCCTGTCAGGAACCCCTTGCGCAGGGCCATGTTACCGACCGTGTTCCGGATGATGAGCGAATTGGTGCCGGTGATGAACGAGTTGGTCTGCGGAATCGTGCGGTGGCTCCAGTTATACACCGCCGTGATGACCGGGTCGAGATTGGGAATCGCGGTCCCTGTAGTGGTGATGATGGCTCCGCCCGCTGTGAAGGCCTCACCGCCTCCCCCGGTGAGGGCCTGCGCCCCAGCGGCCTGGCCGCCCGCCGTGCCGGTGGCCTGGGCCACGGCGCTGGTGGCGCCCCGCGCCACGCTCGTCGGCACTCCGCGCAGCAGGCCCCCAGCTTCGGCCCGCAGGATGTCGGAGTCGGCGATCCGCGGCCCGTAACGCTGCAGTTCGATGTCCAGATTGTTCTCGAGCGCCAGCGCGATGGCATCCTGCAAGGACAAGTAGATCTTGCCGGCGCGCAGCAACGCCTCCAGACGGCCGGAGTTGGCCAGGTTGACCGGCGCTTCCTCGCGGAAGCGGTAGGCGCGGAACCACTGTCTTCCGGAGGCGGCGGAACTCGCCGCCGGGTTCGCCGGCTGGTCGGCAGCGCGCAACGGCGCCGCGGCCAGCCAAAGTGACAGACTGACGCACACGATCGCTCTCACGTCCATAGGCCGTTTCCTGGGAAATGATTCGGACACTCCGGGTTGGCTGCTTTGCTCAGAGAAACTCTCCACCCACCCAAAGACGCAAAACGCCGCCCCCTCGGTTCCTCGAACTTCGATGGTATGCTAGCGCTTTGTGGCGCTGCAAGCCGCGGAAATTCTCGAGCTGTTCGAGCGCGTTGGGGCTCATTTAAGGGGACATTTCCGGCTCACCAGCGGTCTGCACAGCTCCGAGTATCTGCAATGCGCGCTCGTGTTGCAGCACCCGGAGCACGCCGAGCGGCTCGGGTGCGAACTGGCGGCGGCGCTGGCCGCCGTGGCGGGTCCCGGAATCGAGCTGGTGGCGGCCCCCGCGCTGGGCGGCGTCATCATCGGCCACGAAACCGCGCGGGCGCTGAGGGCGCGCTTCCTGTTTGCCGAGCGGGATGCGAACGGGGAAATGGTGCTTCGGAGAGGTTTCACGGTGCGGCCCGGCGAGGCGGCCGTCGTCGTCGAGGACGTGGTTACCACGGGAGGCAGCACGCGGGAGGTGATCTCGCTGCTGGCGCGGGGAGGCGCGCGAGTTCTGGCGGCGGCTTCCATCATCGACCGCAGCGGCGGCCAGGCCGACGTGGGAGTGCCGCGCGTAGCGCTGGCCACGCTCCGCGTCACCGCCTACCGGCCCGAAGACTGCCCCTTGTGCCGCCAGGGCGTGCCGGTGGCCAAGCCCGGCTCCCGGAAAAACTGACCGCCACACCGCGCGTCCGCCAGGCGTCAAGGCGTCTCGATATGCGCCGGATCAAGCTCACGCTGGCCTACGACGGCACCGACTTTCACGGCTGGCAGGTCCAGCCCCAGGTGCCGACCATCCAAGGGACGCTCGAACGGGCCGTGTCGGAAATCGAGGGCCGGCCGGTGAAGGTGCTGGGCTCCGGGCGCACCGATGCCGGCGTGCACGCGCTCGCGCAAGTGGCCGCCTGCACGTTGGAAAACCCGATTCCGGTCGCCAATCTCCGGCGCGCTCTGAACCGGCTGCTGCCGCCCGCTATCCGCGTGCTCGCCGCCGAAGAAGCGCCCGCCCATTTTCATCCGCGACGCGACGCCAAAGCCAAGACCTACGAGTACCGCATCGTGCTCAGTGAAATCTGCTCTCCGTTCGAGCGGCGCTACGTGCACCATCATCCCTATCCGCTGGCGCTCGAGCGGATCCTGGAGGCGGCCCCGGTCTTCGAGGGCACGCACGATTTTTCTGCGTTCGCCGCGGCGGACGAAAAAGACGCCCTTGGAGGATGCACCGTGCGGACCATTTTCTCCTCCCGCGCCGAGCTGGCCGGCGACCGCCTCGTTTACCGCGTGCGCGGCAACGGGTTTCTGAAACACATGGTGCGGAACATGGTCGGCGTGTTACTCGAGGTGGGAAAAGGCAACCTCACTCGCGAGGAACTGGTGCACTGGCTCCGTCCCGGCACTGCCTCGAAAGCGGGCCCGACCGCCCCCGCCTGCGGCCTCTTCCTCGTGAACGTGGAATATTGACTTCCCGGACGGGCTGCGTAGCCCCGGCTGCGTGTCCCCGAGCGCACCGGAGACCCGCGCGGCGATGTCTCCGCCGCCCGCGAACAACCCGTGTGCGCCTGCCCGCCGGCGTTGAAGCCGCCTCGGTCTCTCTCCACGATCGGTCACAGAGACGAGCCCCGATTCCACGTGAACACCGCAGCCGGTGGCGCTAGCCTTGTCACCGGACTCGGTTCGGTTGGACGCAGCAGCAACCGGTGGAGTATTTTCTGCTGTATTCTGCGGAAAGAAAACACGCGCATGACTCAGCTTGACCGCAGAACATTTCTTGCGACGATGACAGCCGCTTCGGCCGCGAACCTGGCCCGCGCGGCCCAATCGAGCGAGGCGTCGATCGGAATCGGCGTGATTGGCACTGGGAACCGCGGCGCCTACCTCCTCCGAGGGGCCATGGAGCAGCCCGGGGTCAAAGTGGCGGCGCTGTGCGACATCAAGCCTGACCGTCTCGACTCGGCCGCCACGCTGGCCGCGCGCGACAAACCGCGGACCTACACCGACTACCGTCGTTTGCTCGAGCAGCCCGACGTGGGCGCCATTTTCATCGCCACCCCGTGCGATCTGCACGTCGAAATGGCGATTGCGGCTCTCAAGGCCGGCAAGCACGTCTACTGCGAGAAACCCCTCGGCATCACGCCCGAATCCATTCGGGAGCTCCTTCGCGTCGCCCGGGAGTCCAAAGCCATTTTTCAGATTGGCCAGCAGATGCGCTCGGACGCTCGCCTGCGAAAGACCATCGAGAAGATTCACGCTGGTGCGCTGGGAAAAGTCGTGATGATCAAAGCCCAGCGGCACGCCAGCGAAGACCTGGACCACCACGGCCCCTCCGCCGACTGGTTCTTCAACGCGGCCCGCTCCGGCGACGTGATCGTCGAGATGTCGGTGCACAACCTGGACGTGTGCAACTGGGTGGCCGCCAGCCGGCCCGAGCGGGCCGCCGGCTTCGGCGGAACTCTGGTTTGGGTCGATGACCCGCCCGGCCGCACGAACATGGACGGATACACCGTGAGCTACGAGTACGCCAATGGCATCAAGCTCTCTTACACTCAGGTGTTTTTCCATCCGCGGGGCATGCCGGGCGGGGGCTCGTACTACTACGTGTACACGACCGAGGGCGCGGTGGATCTGACCAACGCCACTTTTTATCCGAGGGCGCGCGACGCCCAGCCCGTGGTTCTGGCCGAGCCGGAAAAGACCCCGCCGCACGCCCACGTGGCGGCGTTCTTCGAAGCCATCCGCTCCGGCACGACGCCCTTCGCCGACCTGACCGTGGGCGCCACCGCCGCGCTGACCGCCATCCTCGGCCGCGAGGCGATGTACCGTCGAAAGGTCATGACCTGGCCCGAGCTCGGCGTTCCGGATTTGTAACCCGGAGAGCGGCTGTTCCAATGAAAACAATTCACGTTTGCTTTGTCGCATTAACCGCCGCCGGGCTGACGGCCGTCCTCGTGCGCGGCCAGCGCACGGGCGACTACCGCGACCCGGACTGGAGCTACGAAGAGGGCTGGACGCCGCTGTTCAACGGCAAGGATTTCACCGGATGGGTCGTGGTCCTCGAGCAGTCCGAGGGGAAGATCCGGCGCTACCGGCCGCAGGAAATCGGCGAGCAGAATACGTTCGCGGTGCGCGACGGCAGGATCGTCACCACGGGCAAGCCGAACGGTTACGTGCGCACCGTGGACGTCTTCGACAATTTCGTCTTCCACGTCGAGGTGCGCTTCGCCGAGTCCGGCAACAGCGGCGTTTTGATCCACGTGCAGCAGGACGGCGTCTGGCCCAAAGGCATCGAGTGCCAGCTCTATCAGGCGCACATGGGCCGCATCTTTCCCATTCAGGGCGCCACGCTCGAGGGGGGCGAAATGATTCACTCCGCCGCACGGCCTCCGGGCGAGTGGAACACGTACGAGGTCTATTCCGAAGAAGGCCGCGTCGCCACGGTGCTCAACGGCGTGCTCGTCGGTCTGGCTTCGAACGCCAATCCGCGGGTGGGCTACATCGGTCTGCAAGCGGAGGGCGTGCCCGCCGAGTTCCGCAACATGAAGATCAAGCGCTTCACGCCGGCTCACCACCTCCGTCCGAAGCCGTAGCCGCCCGCCCTCACCCCGCCTTCAGCGCGCCCGAGGCGATCCAGGCCGCCGCGCGGGCGATGTCGTCCGAAAGCGGGCGATCGTGTTCCCACGGTGGGACAATCTGGCGCAACTCCTCCCGTGCCGCCTCAATCTGCGGGCCCGAGCGCAGGGGACGGAGCAGGTCCAGGGCGCGCGCCGCCGCCAACAGCTCGATGGCGAGCACGGATCGGGTGTTGGCCACGATCGATTTGAGTTTCAGCGCCGCGGTCATGCCCATACTGACGAAGTCCTCCTTATCGCCGCTCGTGGGGATGGATCCGACCGAGGCGGGCGTCGCCAGCGTGCGGTTCTCCGCCACCAGGGCTGCGGCCGTCACTTGCACCATCATCAGGCCGGACTCGAGCCCTGGCCGGGATGCGAGGAAGGCCGGCAAGTCCTCGTTGAGCGCGGGATTGACCAGCCGGTTCACGCGCCGCTCCGAAATGGCCGCGAGCGCGGTGAGCGCCATGGCCATCGAATCCAGGGCGAAGGCCAGAGGCTGGCCATGGAAGTTGCCTCCCGACAGCACCTCCTCGCCGAACACGAGCGGGTTGTCGGTGGCGGCGTTCAGCTCGATCGTGAAGATGCGCCGGGCCTCCGCCAGCACGTCCCGCACCGCTCCGTGCACCTGCGGCGCGCAGCGCAGCGAGTAGGCGTCCTGCACCCGGCCGCAGGCCAGATGCGACGCCCGGATCTCGCTGGCTTCGAGCAGAGCCGCCATGTTGGCCGCGCTGCGCGCCTGGCCGGGATGCGGGCGCGCCGCGCACAGGCGGGCGTCGAAGGCCCGAGGCGTTCCCCGTAGCGCGTCCACCGTCATCGCGCCGATGAAGTCGGCGGCGTCCACGAGAACGTCCGCCTCGAGCAATTTCAGGCCGCCCACTGCCAGCGTGGCCTGCGTGCCATTGACCAGTGAAATTCCCTCCTTGGCTTCGAGTTCGAGGGGCGCCAGGCCGGCCCGTCGCAGCGCCTCCGCACCCGCCACGCGTTCGCCCGCGTATTCGGCTTCCCCTTCGCCGATCAGCACCAGCGCCATGTGCGCCAGCGGCGCCAAATCCCCGCTGGCTCCCACGCTGCCTCGCGACGGTACGACCGGCGTGACTCCCCGGTTCAGCAGCTCGCACAGCCGCTCGGCGACGACGGGACGGATGCCCGAAAGCCCCTTGGCCAGCACGTTGGCGCGCACCAGCATCATCGCGCGCACTTCGTCCTGGCTCAGAGGCTCTCCGACGCCGCAGGCGTGCGAACGGAGGATGTTCTTTTGCAGCTGCGCCAGCTCGTCGGGTGCGATGCGCACATCGGCCAGATGGCCGACGCCGGTGTTGACTCCGTACACTGGCGCGCCCGCGGCCGCCAGCCGCTCGACGGCCGCGCGCGCGGCCAGCATGCGCTCGCGCGCCTCCGGGGCGATTCCCACCCGCTCGTGGCCTCGCGCAACAGCGGCCATCTGTTCGAGCGTCAGCGACTCGCCGTCCAGCAGAACCATACCCCCGTTATAGACCGGCGGCCGGATTCCGCCAATCCCGGACCGCTACACTCGTTTCCGAACGGGACCATGGAACGCGTACCGTTTCGGGCGGCCGCCGCTGGCGCCGCCTACGAGAAGATCGGACGCCTGCCGGTGGCCGTCCTGCTCGACAACGTGCGCAGCATGTACAACGTCGGCGCGTTCTTTCGCACCGCCGATGCCGCCGGCGTCGAAAGGCTGTACCTGTGCGGCATCACAGCCTGCCCGCCGAAGCGCGGCATCTCCAAAACGGCGCTCGGCGCCGAGGAGAGCGTGGCTTGGGAGCATTGCTGGGATCCGCTCGAAGTCCTCCGGCGGCTCCGCTCCTCGGGTTACGAAATCGCCGCCGCCGAGACCAGTCCCGTTGCCGTGGACCTTTTCGACTGGGCGCCGGCCTTTCCCGTCTGCGTCGTCTTCGGGCACGAAGTCAGCGGGGTGCGAGCGGACGTCGCCGCTTTTTGCGACATCCACGTCCGCATCCCGATGCTGGGAAAGAAGGAGTCCTTGAACGTGGCCACCGCCGGTGGGGTGATCCTGTACGAGCTGCTGCGCAAATACAGGACTATGATGGAACGGACGAGGCGTTGATGAGAACCCGCGCTCGAATCGCCGTGTGGCTCGCGCTGCTGGGCCCGGAGTGCCTGCCGGCGCAGAGCACCATGATCTGGCCCGTGCGGGGAGCGCGGGAGATGGTCGTGGCGGCCAATAACTTCGAGGCCGAAGCCGGCTATCGAATCTTGCTTCAAGGCGGAAACGCCGTGGACGCCGGCGTCGCCGCCGTGCTGGCCGCCGCCGTAACGGAACAGGCACGCTTCGGGCTGGGCGGCGAGATGCCGCTGCTCGTCAAAATGGCAGGCAAGCCCGTCGTGGCCGTGAGCGCCGTGGGCACGGCGCCGGCTCGCGCCACGGCCGAGTATTTTCGCAGCCGCGCGCCTGAGCCGTGGGAGGAGCCGGGCAAGATGCCGCCGATTCCGGCGCTGGGATTGCGCGCCGCCATCGTACCGGGCGTCTTCGACGGGTTGCTGCTCGCTCTGCGCGAATTCGGAACCCTGTCCTTCGCCCAGGTCGCCGCGCCGGCCATCGAATACTGCCAAGGTTTTCCGCTGGGCGACGAGTTCGCGGCCTTTCTCAAGACGCACCGCAAGATCCTTGAGCTTTGGCCCTCATCGCGGGAGTTCTTTCTGCCCCGCGGGGAGCTTCCCGAGGCCGGCGCGTTGTTTCGGGCTCCAGCGCTCGGCCGCACGTTGCGCGAGCTCGCGGCTGTGGAAAGCAGAACGCGCGGCCAGCGGCCGCGCAAACTCGACGCCGTCCGCGATTACTTTTACCGCGGCCCCATCGCGCGCCGCATCGCCGAGTTCTCGGAGCGAAATGGCGGACTGCTTCGCTATGAGGATCTCGCCAGCTACCGGGCCGAATTCGACGAGCCGCGGATCACGACGTACCGGGGCTACGAGGTGGTCAAAGCCGGCTTCTGGACGCAGGGTCCCGTGATGCTCCAGGCGCTGAATATCCTGGAGGGCTTCGATCTGAAAACCATGGGCCACAACACGCCCGAGTACCTGCACACGCTGGTCGAAGCCATGAAGCTGGCCTTCGCGGACCGGGACGCCTATTACGGCGACCCCAAGTTCGCCTCCGTGCCGGAGGCGGTGCTGCTTTCCAAGGATTACGCCGCCGAGCGGCGAAAGCTGATCGATCCTCACCGGGCATCGCTCGAACACCGTCCGGGACCACTTCCCGGCGCCGTGCTTCCCACGAGCGCCGGCGGGGAGAGCCTCGATCCGGACACGACTTCGATCAGCGTCGTGGACCGGTGGGGGAACGTGTTTTGCGCCACTCCGAGCGGGGCATGGTTGCCGTCCGTGATCGCGGGCGACACCGGAATTCCGCTTTCGACCCGGCTGCAAACCTTCGTGCTCACGCCCGGCCACCCGAACGAATTGCAGCCCGGCAAGCGCCCGAGAGTCACGCTCACGCCCACGATCGTGCTCAAGGAGGGACGTCCGTTTCTAATAATCTCCTCCCCCGGCGGCGACAATCAGGATCAGGCGCAGATTCAGGTGCTGCTGAACATGGTGGAATTCGGCATGA
>JANWXD010000027.1 GCA_025055455.1 Bryobacteraceae bacterium | reverse complement strand
TGAAAGGTTTCCGCGCGCGGTCCGGGCTTGGTGGGCCCCTGAGCCGTCGCAGCGGCGCAGGCGCTCAGTAGCCACGCCAGCCGCCGCATGGTGTTCTCTCCTACTATACGGCAGCGGTCGGGCGCGTCGCGCTTCGAGTCTCAGAAGTAATACTTGACTGCGAGCTGAATGATGCGGCGCCCCAGCTTCTCGGTCGCGATCCCGAAATTCGGGTTGTCCAGCTTTCCCGTGGTCGGATTGAACACCAGATTCAGATTGCTTCCCGCGTTGCGGAAGGTCCACAGGGGGTGATTGAGGAAGTTGTACGCAGAGAACCGGAACTGCAACTTGCGCGTCTCGCTGAACTGGAAGTTCTTGAACAAAGACAAGTCGCTGTTGAAGAACGTCGGACCGAAGACCTCGGGCGGAATGATCGGGCCGTTCGCGCCAGGTACGGTCGGCAAGCTGAAACAGTTCCCGTTGACGTACTGGTTCTTTCCTAAACCCTTCCTCGGATCGCACGTCACGATGGGACGCAGCGCCACCGCGTCGGTGCCGTTGATCGTGCGGTTGGTTACCGCGTAGCCGTTCGCCATCCGGAAGTTGTTCGGGTTGATATTGAAACTGTTTCCGGTGTTGCCGGTGAGATTGACGCCACTTTGCACCTGCGTAATGCCGGAGATCTGCCACCCGTTCAGCAGCGCTTTGCCGGCTCGGTGAGATCGCACCGGGCTCGGCAGTTCGATCGAATAGGCGATGTTGAAAATGTGCCTCCGGTCATTCGGCAGGGGCCCGTAATTGTTCCGCAGCTGGAACTCGTCGCCGCTGTTGATCCCCAAGTTCTTGCCGAACGTGTAATTGGCCAGGATGAGATACTTGCCGATCTGCCGGAGCCAGCTCGCTTGAAAGGCGTGATAGTTCTGGTAGAGGTTGTGCCGCACGACACATAGATTCTGGTAGTTGCGGAGCGGCCGAAACGCGTCCAGATTCGGCAGGGCGTTTGGATCCGTGCCGATACCGAACAGAGCGCCGTATGGCACCGCGTTCACGTTGGTCCCCACCCCGCAGTTGTTCAACACGTTCTTGCTCTCATTGCCGACGTAGGATAGCTCGACCATGCTCGAAAACGGCACGCGCTGGGAGATCGTGAAGCTCCAACTGTAGGTGAGGGGAACCTTGTCATCTTTCGGATCCAAGGCGCCCGTGCCGATGGCGCCGACCCCGGGATCGGTTCTTTCGATGCTGGACAATGTCGTGGCGCTGATGGTCTTGAACTGCACGCCGGCCGGCGCGTCCAAGCCGGTGGTGAACTGTGCATTATGGTAATAAAAGGCTCCCCAACCGCCGCGCACTACCGTACGTCCAGTGCCGAACACATCCAGGGCCATGCCGAAACGCGGCGCCCAGTTCAGCGTCTTGTTCGGAAACCCGGACAGCGGGATGCGGGGATCACGTTTATGCCACAGCAAGCCCGTGTATTTTTCCGGCGGCACGCCTGGGCTGTTGTCGTAACTGGCCGGATCCCAAACCGCGAAACCGATCCCCTCGCGGTCGAACCAGTTGCCGAGGTGCGACGCCCGCAGGCCCAGCTCGACCGTCAAGCGTCGCGTCACTTTCCAACTGTCCTGGGCGAAGAACTCCACCGTGTGGTACGCTTCGTTGTGCAGCGGATTCAGGTTCTGCTCGCCATATTCGGCCACGCGCCCGAGCAACAGGTCGGCGTAAGGATTGCCGGAACTGTTGCCGCCCCAGTTGGCCTGCACCAGGCGCCCGTTCGTGTCTCCGTTGGCGGGCTGGTTGTTGATGACGTATTCGTAAAAGAACCCGAACTTCATCGTGTGAGTGCTCCAAACCTTCGACAGGTTATTGCTGATCGAAGGCAGGTGCTTGTCGGCAAACAGGCCTTTGCTGCCGCCGACTTCAAAGCCCCCAGGATTGACGATTTGCGCAAACTCTCCGCCCCAGCTCACTAAAGACGGGATCTGGGCCACGCCGTTCTTGTACAAGCCCCGGAACGGTATGTTCAGCGCGGCCCGGTCCACCTTTTTTGGGTCGTCGAAGACATTCGGGAAGGTGATGTAGGTGTAGCCGAAAACCAGCTCGTTGGTCAAGGTGGGGTTGAAGACGTGCGTCAGGCTGGCCGAAATCGAGTCCGAGCGATTCTTGCCGAGAATTTCCGTAGGGTACGGCACTTGGTTGGCATTCCTCCACCACAGACCGACTGGGAAACGCTGCGTCTCCCTTTGGGCGTTGTAGCGAACGAACAGCTTGGTGTAGTCGCTCACGCTGTAGTCCACGCGACTCAGCCATTGCCAGCCGTTCTGATTGAAAATGGCCTGCTTGACGTAGTTGTACCCCCCGGTGGCGTCGGAGTCCGCGTTCGGGAGCGGAAACAGCCGGATCAGATTCCGCCCGCTCGGGTCCTGCATCGAGGCCGGAATGATGCCGCCCGGGAATTGGGCCAACGACTCGGGGCTCAGTGGCGAGGGCGGCGCGCCGGAGGCCGTGCGCTGCCCAAGCTTAGCCAGCTCCGCCGCACTGAAGTTGCCGTTGCGCATGCCCTCGGTCGGCACCGTCGCCGTCAAGACCCCGGTGTCCAGGACTTGGTAGAAGTATTCGAAACCGGTGAAGAAAAACATCTTGTCCCGGTTTTTGTTGAAGTTGCTCCCCGGAAACCGCACCGGACCGCCGATGTTGGCGCCCGGAAACATGAATTTGTTTTCCGGCCTCTTCGTGCCGAACCGGTTGTTCAACCAGTCGTTGGCGTTCAGCGCATAATGGCGCGCATAAAGGTAGGTTTGGCCGCGATATTCGCGCCCGCCCGCTTTTGCGATCGTGTTGATGACCGCCGGCCCCTTGGGGTTTTCCGCGCTGTAATTAGAGGTCAGCACCTTGAATTCCTGGATCATGTCCGTATTGGGGTTCACCGGCGTCGCGCAGTTGCACCCAGGGTCGGAAACGTGAGCCCCGTCGGCCGTAATGTCGAGCGAGCTCGGGGGCAACCCGTTGACTTGGTAGGCGTTGTTCAGGGCGCTTTGGCTGCCCGCGTCGCCGTTGCCATTGATGCCAATGACCTCGCCGGTGAAATTTTGCCGGTTCTCCACACCCGTATTGGCAATGGCGAATCCCGGGAGGATCTTGATGAACTCCGCCGCGCTGCGCCCCACCACGCTGAACTCCTGGAGCTGGCGCGTCGTGAGCACTGCGGCCTTCTCGCCGGATTCCACCGGGGCAATGCCTTCTACGGTCGCCGTCACTTGAACTTGCTCCGCCGCCGTCGCCACTTGCAGCACGATGTCGTTCAGCGTCCGGCGCTCCGCCCCAGTGAACGCGATAGCCTTGCGTTCCCAGTTTTGGAAGCCCGGGGCTTCGATCAGAATGGTGTAGCTGCCAGTCGGGATGGAGACGATGGAAAAATAGCCCTCCGTGTTCGTGGTCGTCCTGCGCGTGTCTCCGGAAGCTTCGTTGATCAGCGTCACTCTTGCGTTCGGCACCACCGCACCGGAAGCGTCGCTGACAATCCCGCTGAGGCTGCCGAAGATCGATTGCGCATACGCCGGATCCAACAACCAAACCCCCAGTATCACTAGCCCAACAAGACGCCCTTGCATGGTTCGACCTGCCTTTCAAGCCACCGGCTTTGGAGCCAGCATGGCTGGTGCTCTCACTTTAATTGGAATGCCCTACCCCGGCAAGGCTACAGGGGTTAACCACGGGTGACCGGGAGCGTTACCCGGCATTTGATCTCGTGTTTTCAAAGACTTGGTCGCGTGTTACAAGCCGACGTTACACACGACGGCATGGGGCGAGGCTACCGTGCTATGCTTAGACCACACGGGGGAACCATGCGACCGCTTTCGGAATGTGCTGGCCATCAACATGACGAGGAGCGCGCAGAACTTCGCACGGTGCTCTCGTCGCCGGTCTTCGCTCGGGCGCCAAGCTTGGCCCAGTTCCTATCGTACGTGTGCGAGAAGTACTTTCGCGGTGAAGCCGATCAGCTCAAGGAATACAACATCGCCGTCGAGGCGCTCGGCCGGCCAGCCGAATTCGATCAGAAAACCAATGCCATCGTGCGGGTCGAGGCCAGCCGGCTTCGCAAACGGCTTCAGCGATACTATGAGACCGAAGGCGCTTCCCACACCGTTCAAATCACCATTCCGCCGGGTCAGTACGCGCCGGTCTTCGTCCGGAAGCGGTCGGAAGCTGCCCTTCCCAGCGTGTCCCCTGAGGCTGTGTCTCCGGCGCCACGCCGTCGGTGGTGGATTCCTCCAGCTATGCTCGCGGCGGTGGGCCTCATTATGCTCATCGCGTGGAGGGCGCTTCGGCCCGGACCGCGGCCGGCGCCGCCGGTTGTCGCCGCCGGTGTCGCTCCAGACGCCGGGGCCGAGATCCGAATCTTGGCGGGGCGCACGGCCGCGGATTATGTCGACAATAGGGGTAAGCTTTGGCTCCGCGACCGGTATTATACGGGGGGACAAGCTTTCACGGCTGCTGGCCAACCGATTCACCGCACGACCGAACCGGATCTGTTCCGTGGCCGTCGCGAGGGTGCGGAATTTCGATATGACATCCCCCTCCCGCCGGGGGTGTATCAGCTGCGTCTGTTGTTTGCCGAAACGGTCTTTGGGCCGGGAAATATCGCGGGCGGCGGCGAAACCAGCCGGCTCTTTCACGTCGATATCAACGGCCGCCGAGCTCTACAGTATTTTGACGTGATCAACAATGCAGGCGGTCCGAATACCGCCGACGCTGTAGTTTTTAAGAATATCGCCCCGGATGCCGACGGCCGCCTGCACCTGCAGTTTGTTGGAGTCAAAGACCAAGCGATCTTGAGCGGGATCGAGATCCTGCCTGCGCCGGACGGCCGCATGCGCCCGTTCCGAATTCGGGTGCACGACCAAAGCTACACCGACCGGGCCGGCCGCACCTGGGAGCCGGATTGCTGTTTCACCGGCGGTCAGACCGTTGTGCGCCCGGTGCGCGTCGCGGCCACAGCAGATCCGGAACTCTACCAAGGGGAACGCTTCGGTAACTTCTCTTACGTGATCCCCGTGCCCCCCGGCCGGTACCGCCTGACGCTGCACTTTGCGGAAACCTGGTTCGGCCCTGGCAAGCCAGGAGGCGGGGGCGCTGGCAGCCGCGTCTTCGATGTTTACGCCAACGGCGTCGCCCTGTTGCGCAACTTCGACGTCTTCAAACAGGCGGGAGGCGCCGACCGCGCCATCCAGCGAACCTTTCGTGGCGTCGCCCCCAACGCTCAAGGCAAGATCGTTCTGAACTTTGTTCCGGTCGTCAACTACGCCTGCGTCAACGCCATCGAGGTCGAAGACGAAAGCTGACTTTGCCCGGCCGCTGCTACAATGGTGCCTTCCATGGCCCTGGAGATCCGCCAGCGCGAAAAGGAGGGCATCGTCATCTTGGATCTGAGCGGCCCGTTGACCGTAGGCGAGCCCGCCGCCCGCGTGCGGCAAGTGCTGCATGACCTGCTCGCCGCGGACCGCAAGAACGTGATCCTCAACCTCCGCGACGTCGACTACATCGACAGCACCGGACTCGGCGCCATGGTGGTCTGCTACACCACGCTGCGTAAAGCTGGGGGCGACCTGAAGCTGCTGAACTTGAACCGGCGCAACATCGAGCTCCTGGTGCTCACCAAACTGTCCACGGTATTCGAAATCTTCGCCGACGAGCAGGACGCGGTCAACAGCTTCTTCCCCGACCGCGCGATCCAGCGCTTCGACATCCTCGCCTTCCTCCAGCAGCAGCCGGAGCCGGGCGATGCCTGACCGGCAGCTGGGGGCTCTCCTCGGTTTTTCGTCATGCGGCTGCTCGTGATCGGCGGCGTGGCCGCAGGATTGAGCGCCGCCTCCCGGGCCCGCCGCTTCGACAAGAATCTCGAAATTGTCGTCCTGGAAAAAGGCTCCTCCATTTCCTACGCCGCCTGCGGGCTCCCCTATCTGGTGGAAGGGCGCGTGCGGGAGGCCGCCGAGCTGGTGGTCTACACCCCGGAATACTTCGCGCGGGAGCGGAACATCGCGGTGCGCACCGGGGCCGAGGCCGTCTCGTTGCACCATTCCCGCCGGCAGGTCGTGCTGGCTGGGGGCGAGCGCCTTCACTACGACAAACTGGTCATCGCCACCGGCGCCCGCCCCGACCGGCGTTTGCTCGGCGGTCGAACTCTTCCCAACGTGTTTACGCTGCACACGCTCGAGGACGCCTTGCGCCTGCGCGAATTCCTCGTCAACCGCCGACCGCGCCGCGCCGCGGTGGTGGGCGGCGGCTACATCGGCCTGGAGGCGGCCGAAGCTCTCCGAACACACGGCATGCGTGTGACGTTGTTCGAGGCCTCTGCGTTCCTTCTCGGCCGCCCGGACTCGGAGCTGACGCAAACCGTCGCTCGCCATTTGGAACGCTGTGGCATCGAAGTGCGGCTCAACCAAAGCGTCCGGAGCTTGGAAGCGGACCGGGTCGACGACACCGCATGCGACCTGGTCGTCCTCGCCGCCGGTTTTCTGCCCAACGTGGAACTGGCCGCCGAAGCCGGGGCGGAACTCGGCCCGACCGGGGCCCTGCGCGTGAGCGAATACTTGGAGACCAATCTCTCGAGCGTCTACGCCGCTGGCGACTGCGCGGAAACCGTTCACCTTGTCACGGGCCGGCCCGTGTGGATCCCGCTCGGCACCACCGCCAACAAGATGGGCCGTGTGGCAGGCGCGAATGCCGCCGGCCGGCGGGAGCGTTTCCCCGGAGTCGTCGGCACGGCCATCGTGCGGGCCGCGGGGCTGGGCGTGGCCATCACGGGCCTCGCGGTGCACGAAGCCAAACGGGAGGGTTTCGATCCCGCGGCCGTGCGCATCGAAGCTCGCACGCGCGCCCGGTATTTTCGCGGCAAGCGGATCACGGTGGAGCTGGTGGCCGATCGGCGGACGGCACGCTTGCTCGGCGGCTCCGTCGTGGGGGAACAGGGAGTCGCCGGCCGGATCAACGTCGTCGCCGCCGCCCTCACCGCCCGGATGCGGGTCGACGAATTTCAGCACCTGGATCTCGCTTATGCCCCGCCCTTCGCCCCCGTCTGGGACCCGCTGCTGATTGCCGCCCAGCAGCTCTTGAAACAGCTCTGACGGCAGCGTTGCGCTATGCTGGAAGGAAGCATATGGCGGTGAAGACCGGCGATGTCCTGGACTCCGTGGCGGCGATTGCGAAGGGTTTGAGCGTTACGCTCCGTGAGCTGCTTTCCCCCACGGTCACGGAGGACTACCCCGACGCGCCACCTAAGTTTCAGGAGCGATACCGCGGCCTTCACGTCCTGCGCCGCGACGAGCAGGGCATGGAAAAGTGCGTTGCCTGCTTCCTGTGCGCGGCGGCTTGCCCTTCCCACTGCATCTACATCGAAGCCGCCGAGAATACGGCCGAAAATCGCATCAGCGGCGGTGAGCGTTACGCCAAGGTGTACAACATCGATTACAACCGCTGCATCTTTTGCGGCTATTGCGTCGAAGCCTGCCCCACCGACGCCATCACGCACGGCCACGGCTTCGAACTCGCCAGCTACAACACCGCGGCCTTGGTCTACCGTAAAGAGCAGCTGCTCGAGCCCCCGAAGGCCCTCACGCAGGCGGCGGACTGAAGCATCCCTCCCGCTGCCCGGCGAGAACCCGATATGCCCTCCGTGCGACGATCAACTCCTCGTTGGTGGCCAGCGCCACGACAGCAACCGGCGCGCCGTCCGGCGAAATGAGCCGGTCGCCCTCGCCCGAGCGATTGCGCTCCGCATCCAGCTGGATGCCGAGAAACTCCAGCCCGGCGCAGCAGAGGGCACGCAAGCGCGCCGAGTTCTCGCCAATCCCACCGGTGAACGCCACGGCGTCCAGGCCGCCCATGGCGGCAGCATACGCGCCGATGGTCTTTTTCACCTGGTAGGCAAACACCTCCAGCGCCAGGCCCGCGTCGCGATTCCCTTCGGCTTCCTCTCGCTCCAGATCCCGAACATCGCCCCCCGGCACGCCGGAAAGGCCCGCCAGCCCGCCCTCCCGGGCCAGTTGTTGGCGCACCTCCGCCACCGACCAGCCGCAGCGTTCCATCATCGTCAGCACGGCGAACACGTCCAAGTCCCCGTGCCGCGTGGCGTTTTCCAGACCGGACTGCGGCGAAAACCCCATGGTGACGTCCACCGATCGCCCCCCGGCAATGGCGCAGACAGAGGAACTTCCGCCCAGGTGGCAGCTCACCAGACGCAGCGATTCCCGCGGCCTGCCGAGCAGCTCCGGAATGCGCCAGCTCACGTACTCGTGCGAGGCGCCATGAAACCCGTAGCGCCGAATGCCATATCGCTCGCGCCAGCGCGTCGGCACCCCGTAGCGCGCCGCATACTCGGGCATGGTGGCGTGGAACTCGGTTTCGAAAGCCGCCACCAGCGGCACGCCGGGCATTTCTTGCTGAAAGGCGCGGATCGCGGCCAGATAGATGGCGTTGTGCACCGGGGCCGCTGGCAGGAATTCTTCAAGGGCGGCCAGCACGCCCTCGTCCACCAGGTACGTGCCCCGGTAATTCGGCCCCCCGTGCACGGTCTTGAAGGCGACGGCGTCGACCGGCGTGTCGCCCAGGCGGATCTGCGCCACCGCCGCCCGGTAGTCGCGCACGCGCTCTATCCGATCCCGCGCCAGGACGCGTTCGGAGGGCATCGCCAGGACTTGGTACTTGAGCGACGTGGAGCCCAGATTGGGCACCAGAATGTTCATCGCACGACGCGGTACTGCGCTTGAATCGCGGCCAAATTGCGTTTGGCCTGCGCCTGAAGCGGACTCTTGATCTTGATGCATTCCTGGTTGAACTTGATGGCGTCCAGGATCTTTTCCAGCTTGTAATTGGCCACCCCCAGGTGGAAATACGCCACCGCCAGAAGCTGGTCGTTGTGCTTGATGTAGGGCAGCGCTTCGCGAAGCTGCTTGTCGGCCTGCGCAAACCGGTTCTGCGTAGCGTGCGTCACTCCGGACATCCAATACCCTAAACCCGTCACGAGAGCTTTCTTTTTCTCCCAATCCGCCTCCGCCACACCTTCCGGCTTCGGTTTGGTTTTCATGAGCTCGATCATCCGCTCCGCGTATTGGATAACTTTCTCCGGCGACTTATTTTGCTTGAGATAGTAATCCGCCACCAGCAGCAGCATGTCTTCGTTCGACTGATCTGTTTCGAGAATCTTCTCCGCCACCGCCGCGGCTTTGGCCGTTTCGCCGACCTGTTGCAGCGCCACCACATAAACCGCGCGGACCTGCGGCACGTACTGGCTCTGGGGATTGCGCTGCTCGAGCGTCTCGATCAAGTCAATCTTCTTGCGTGGGTCGGGCGTCTGAAGTGCGGCCGCGTACAGCGCATATTCACTGTAAGTGTCCACCTGTTTGGCGAATTCGACCTCGTCTTTCCAAACCTCGGCTTCTTCTTCGTCCTGCGGCTTCGGCTTCTGCGCGACCTTGCGCGCTGTTTCGGAAACGCGCACGGCCCAATTCTTGACGGCCTCCGGATCTTTCTTGGCCTCGGCCGCTTTCAGGGCGCCGTGCGCGGTGCGGACGTCCTCCGGGTCGAGGGCCAAAAGCCTTTCGGCCGCCCCCATGGCCTTGTCGTGCTCGCCAGTTTTGTTGTACAGGGGCACCATCTGCGCATACACCCAGGCTGCCGCCTCGTGCTGGGGATACTGCGCCACGAATTGCTCCAACAGCGCAAGCTTCTTGGCAGTGTTCTCCTCCAGGCCGATCTGTTGCAACAACTGGCCTTCAGGGGTCTCCGCATTGATGGTCAGTTTGTGACGCTGAGCCGCCACCGGGAGGGCGACTGCCAGCGCCACGACGAGGGCCCAGATTCGCATGCTCACCTCCTGTTCGGAACGGATAGTATCACACCGGGCCGGAAGCCGACTGAAACCGGCGCGGGGCGGACCCAGTCTAATGGAACGGAGGGACCTTCCATGAGGAGGGAAGCGGTTTGGGGGTTTAGTTTGGGGTTTCTAGCCGGCGCGGTGGGCGCACTGCTTTTGGCGCCCCACTCCGGTCGCCGAACCCGGCTGGCGCTGCGACACGGAGCCGCCCGGGCCGGCTTGGAACTTAAGAAAGCCGGCCACCAACTGTCGTACCTCGGCCGCGATCTCTACGAGCGCGGTCGCGAACTGACGAGCGAGGCGCGCCACTGGCTCCGGAGCGCCGCGTGAGCCGGACGGCGGCCTGTCACGTCGCCTGGTAGGGGAACAGTCGCAATCCGCGTTCCCGCGCTTCTGTGACGAGCCGGCGGCCTTCCGCCGCCATGTGCTCCAGCTCGCCCCGAGTGTACGGAAAGACGTCCACGGAGATACTGCAGCCTTCCGGAAGATAGCGGGCGACCCGTTCCGGGAACTCCAGCTCGGAATCTCGCAATACGATCAGCAGATCGGCATCGCTGGCCGGCCCAGCCGTCCCCGTGGCAAGCGAGCCGAAGAGAATGATTTCCTCGATCTCGGGATGTTGCTGCGCCAGGCGCTCCGCCACGCTTCTGACCTCGTCAATAGCCGCATGGCGGTCCAGCGAGATAATCCGCACAGAACCGGAGAATCTGATCCGCCGCAGCGACGGCTTTTTCGGCATCGTCTCGCGTGTAGAACTCATATGGCGCGCCTCGCGGGTAGGCATTGGGATAGCGGCTCGGCACGTAGTGCCGATCGAGGTCGCGCGCCGCGCGGCGCAACTCTTCCGCGGCTCTGGTCGCAGCTGGCAGCGCCTCCAGCAACCCCATCAGGGAGTGGCCCCATCCCTCTTCTCCCATCGAGGCGTAGACCGCTTTCAAGGCTTTCTCGGCCGCCTGATGGGCGGCAAAGCAGGACCACTCCCAGTCCCCTTGCTCGAGCGACCGCCGCGCGTGGTCCAGATCCCGGCGGGCTTGCCGGAACCAGTCCTCGGCTCGGCCGGCCATCCTCGCCCTAGTCTAACGCGCGAAGGACTTCTCATGAAGCCAAGCGGGGTAACGCATCGATCTCGCCATGGCCTCGCTTTCGGCTGTCGCCTGCCAAGGTGGATCGACTCGAGGCGCCATGCGCTATAATCTCGGCTGCGCCGAAAAGGAACCACTCCCATGATGCTGCCGGACACTTACACAAGCGCGCTCCTGCTCGCCCTTCTGACGATGCTCTGCTGGGGGTCGTGGGCCAATACCTTGAAATTGGCCGGCAACTGGCGCTTCGAACTTTTTTATTTTGACTACGCGCTCGGGGTGCTGCTGGCCGCTGTCGTCGCCGCCTTCACCTTCGGTAGCCTGGGGTGGGACGGCTTCCTGTTTCTCGACGATCTCATGCGCGCGGGCCGCCGCAACATCGCCTATGGTTTTCTGGGCGGCGTCGTGTTCAACCTCGCCAACATGCTCCTCGTCGGAGCCATCGCCGTAGCGGGGATGGCGGTCGCCTTTCCGGTGGCCATCGGTCTGGCCTTGATCATCGGCGTCATTTGGAATTACGCCCTCAATCCCCAAGGTGACCCGCAGCTGCTGTTTGGGGGTGCGGCCCTCGTGCTGGCCGCCATCATCTTGGACGCGCTCGCCTACCGCGCCTTGAGCCTCCGCAAAGAGCACGAGAGGATCAAAGCCGGCCTGACCAAGTCGCTGCAACCCAAGGCCTCCATGAAGGGCGTGATCCTGAGTCTCGCGAGCGGCGTGCTCATGGGCTCCTTCTATCCGCTCGTGGAGATGGGAAAGCAGGGCGAAATGGGTCTGGGCCCGTACGCCATTGCTTTCGTTTTTGCCGTGGGTGTCTTTGTCTCGACCTTCGTTTTCAACCTTTACTTCATGAATCTGCCCATCCAGGGACAGCCCGTCGACCCGCTGGACTACCTTCGCGGCACCCGCCGTCAGCATCTGCTCGGCATCGCTGGCGGATTGATATGGGCCACTGGAACCATCGCCAATTTCGTGGCCGCCAGCGCGCCGCCCGAGGTGCAGGTCGGGCCGGCCATCAGTTACGCGCTGGGCCAAGGCGGCACCCTGATCGCCGCGCTCTGGGGAGTCCTGGTTTGGAAAGAATTCGCCGGGGCGGACTTCAAGATCAAGACGCTGCTCGCCTTCATGTTCGTGCTGTTCGTGGCGGGGTTGGCCATGATCTCTGCGGCGCCGCTTTATGCCCGCACCTGAGCCCTGATTTAGCGCTCAAGCGCAGCCTCAACCTTGCAGTCGGCGCCCCCTCGTTGATGAAGAACGCCAGGACGGGCGTACTCGTGGGCGCCTCCGGCGCACAGCGAGCGCCACCGCGCTTAGATCACATCCGCGAAGTTGCGCCGCAGTCGGTAAAAAAAGGCATGACCGAGAACGAACACCGCTGCCGCCGCCAGCCAGAGTTTCCATAAAGGGTCGAAGGCGGGCGCTTGGCCTTCGAGCAGCGCCGCGCGAAAACCTCGCACGAGTACGAACATCGGGTTCATGGCAAGCAGCCACAACGCCTCTTGTGGCAAAGAAGCTTCGGGATAGCAGATCGGTGTGAGGAAAAACCAAAGGGTGAGCAGAAAACCGTTCACTTGCGCCAGATCCCGAACGTAAACTCCCAGGGCCGCCAAAAACCAACACAGGCCCAAGGTCAACAGCACTTGCGGAACCAGCAGCGCGGGCAGCCAAACCGCGGATGAGGGCACCTCGCCGCGCAAAATGACCAGCAGAGTCAGAAACACGGCCAGGGCGAACCCTTGGGTGACGAGCCCGGCGGCGACCTGCGCCGTCGGCAAAATTTCCAGCGGGAACACGAGCTTTTTGACGAACGTCCGGTGCTCGAGCAGGACCGAGGGCGCGCGGCCGAGCGCTTCGCTGAAGGGCAGCCAGGGCAGCATGCCGGCCAGAAAGTACAAGGCGAAGCCTGCCCGGCTTGGATCTGTCCCGAAGCGCGTGCGAAGCACGATGCCGAAAACGAAAAAATAGGTCAGCACGAGCAGCAGGGGATTCAGGACGGTCCAGAAGAGTCCGGCAAACGAGCCCCGGTAGCGCCCGGCCACGTCGCGGCGCGCCATCGACCGGATCAAGCTGCGATGTCTCCACAGCGTGCGCACCGGGTAGATGAGGGCGCGCGCCAGGGACTTGGCAAAGTGCCGACGGCGCAGGGCTCTCAGAGTCGTGACCACCGGCGGCCCTGCCGCGATGCGCCCGCCCTCGACAGTAACGTCCACAAGAAGGAAGGGCCAGCGCTCATAGTGCCAACACACCTCCTCCTGCATGGGCGAAACGAAGAGGCGGTATCCGCCTGGAATCCGCGGCAGCGGGACCTCCAGATCGACGGGGGCGCTTTGCCCGGGCGCCAAATCTTGAGGCAACGCCTGCCGCGGACCCTCGGCCACGACCAGATCCGTGGCTGGGTCGAAGATCTGGCACCCCACGCGAAAGCCATCCGCGGCCCGCCAGATTTCACGGGAGCGGTTTTCCAGCCGAAACGTCACCCGCAGGCGGGGAGCATGCTCATGCGGCAAGACGACGGGGTCCGAATAGCCGACGCTCATGAGCCTGCCCCGCTGTACAGCCAGTCCGGGAACCGTTGCCGCACCGGTCCAGATTTCCGCCCCAGGGCATAGATGCCGTCCCCGCGGAGCTCCGTCGAAAGCTGGAAGCGCTCGAGGAGCCATTGCACCCAGTGCAGCTCGGGACGCGGCTGTTGGCGGAAGGGTCCGGTCTCGAGCCGCACCACTTCGAAACCGGCATCGAGGAGCAACATGTGGATCTCCTTGGGCGTGTACTCGCGGTTGTGCCGCGCCTCGGCCTTTTCCCCACTCGGCGAGGGACGGATATATGCGGGAAACAGCCCCGGGTGGTGCCCTTCGAGAACCGCCGCGATGGCGCGCAAGGAGGCGATATTCGGCGTGGTCAACACCAAATGGCCCCCCAGCTTCAGCACCCGATTGATTTCCGCCATCATGTGCATAGGGTCTTCGGTCAAGTGCTCGAGCACCTCGCAGCACAGCACCGTCGCGAAATATTCGTCCGGATACGGGAAGGGATCTTTTTCGGCGTCGAACAACTCCAAGTGGCAGTCGAAGCGCTCGCCGGTTGTGGAGATGACGCTGTGGTGGTCTACGCGCCCGGCCGGCCCGTAATAGCAGGCTCGCACTTCGCCGTAGCCCAGTCGCGTCCGTAGCAGGGGGGTGATCTGAAGGTAGGAACCCATCTCTAGGATTCGGTCTTGCGGGCCGCCCGACGGGATCATCGCCAAGGTTTTCTCGAAGCGCGTCAGATGCGTTTCCGCATAGGCTCGCGTCTCGGGATCACGAGCCGCCCAGGAGAGGATCTCGGCCGCGGAGGGTGACGCTTCGGATGCTTGCGCGGGCTTGTAGACCGCTGGCGTTGTGGGCTGGGGGCGCTCGCCGTGAGGTTGTGAATCGGTCGCCCCGGCCGGTGCACGAGGGGTAGGCGGAACTTCGGGCTGGTTCGGTCCAGCGGCGCCCGAGTGGACGGCTTGTAGGAAAGCGGCGTAACGTTGCGCCACCCGCTCCCAGGCGCAGTGCTCCAGGGCCCAACGCCGGGCCGCTTGGCCAACGGCGCGCCGCACTTCCGGTCGAGTCACGACTAACTGCAGGAGTTCGAAAATCACCTCCTCTTCGGTCTGGTCCACTGGCACTTTGATGCAGATCTCGTCCGGCAGCTCGCAAAAGGCCGCTGTCTCGGAGACCAACACGCATTTGCCGAGGCCAAGGGCACGCTGCAGCGTGCCGGAGGTCTCGCCCACGCTGGGGTACCGCAGGTTCAGCACGACGTCGCAGGCCGCTAGAAAGCCGTTAAAGTCGTCGATCGGCACGCGGCCCAGAACCCGGACAAAAGGCGCCAGGTCGAATCGCTCGATGAGCGGGTCCAAGGGCAGGTCCGGGTGCGGCTCTCCGACCAGGATCAGGCGAGCCTGCGGCTGGCCGCGAACCAAACGGCGGAAGGCGCGCAAGATCTCCGGCAGGCGTTTGTACGGCTTCAAGTGACCGAAGACGCCGACGAGCGGCGTGGTTTCCTCCAGTCCGAGCCGCAGCCGGTAGGGGAGGCCGTTTACGGGGTCGGTCCAGGCCCCGTGCGGGATCCGCGCGATGGGACCTGCGAAACCAGCTTCGCGCATGCGCTTCTCGACGTAGCGACTGTGAACGACCAGGGCCCGGCTGCGTTCCAGCAGCCGCCGCGTCATGGGCAGCCCCTCATAGTCCGGGCCGGTTTCCAGAGCGCGGACTCGCCGAGCGTGCGCCAGAGCCGCGGCGCCGCCTTCGTAGGCCACTTCCTCGAAGTATCGATCCCAATCCCCTTTCCGGATGGTGATTTCCGCCGTGAGGTGATGCAAGTTGGCCTCATGCATCACCACGACGCCGGGATGCTGGAGCGCCAGCTCGTAGACGAAACCGTGGTCGCCGTTATTGCCGATCTGATACAGCGTCAAGTCGAAACGACGGAGCTCCACCGCCTCGGTGGGTCCGGAGATGACAGTCAGCTCCACCAAGCGCCCCAGGTGCGCGGCTAAGGTTTCGGAATAATCCGCAATGCCGCTCTGAGAGGGCGGCATGGGGGAGACCATCGCGATCCGCATGGCTCAGTGGGCGCTCGGCAGGGCTCCGTGCGTCGAAAGACGTTGTTCGGTCACGGCTCCCGCACTAGTTCCATGGTGAAGGTTCCCAGAGCGAACGGCACACGCACGAGCAGCGGCGTCCGGGCGTGATCCGTCGAAAAGAACAGCTCGAAGGTGACCTGCGAGGCCTTGCCCGTGACCGAGGCGATCAACCGGTCTGCCGGCCACTGCTGCTCCTGAATCCGGACCATCTGCCGGCCTCCGTAGTCCAGGCGAATCTGGTACGGTGCCCCGAAGAAAACGGTCTGCGGTCCCGGGAGCCGCCCGCGGCTAAGCTCGCGCCGGAGGAAATAGAGAAAGGCCAGCCCGTCTCTTGGACATCCCGGCACCGGGAATTCCGACTTGCCCCCTCCGCCGAGCGTCTGCCGGGTCGCCGTGCCCCGCTCTCCGTCGAAGATCGTGCGCTCGTCAGCTTTCCGCTTGCCGTGCCGGAAGTGCTTTTCGAATTCGAGCGAGCACAACTCCGGGGACGCCACCGAGCGATAGTGGTCCGAGATTTCGAAGCTGGGCAGTCCCGCCTCCAGCGTCATGGTGAAGTGCCAGCGCGGGCCGGCTGCGTCCGGAGGGTGCAGCTTCACGGCGCGGAATTCCCCCTCGCCGAGCGGCAAACCGCTGGGCCAGTTCACGCTGTAGCGGAGGGTCTCACCGTCGGCGGGCAACCCGCTTTCCGCCGGTGCTCGCCAGGCGCAGAGCAGCGCCGCCACAAGCAAGGAACGTCTCATGGACGGGCCACGGAAACGCTCTGGACAGTGTCGGCGGGTACGCGACTCGCAACACCCGCCACTTCGTAGTAGACCGCGAGGGTTCGCTCAGCGGTCTTGCGCCAACTGAATTGTGCGGCCCGGTGGAGCGCCAGCCTCTCCAGCCGGAGACGCAGTTCGGCGTCAACCAGGACGTCCCGCATGGCGCGCGCGATCTCAGACGTGTCACGCGGATCGACCAGGATGGCCGCCGCGTCCGCCACCTCGGGGATTGCCGAGGTGTTGGAGCATACCACCGCCCGCCCACAGGCCATCGCCTCCAGGACGGGCAAGCCGAAGCCTTCATAGAAGGAAGGGAAGACGAACAATTCGCACGCGTTGTAGAGCTGCAGCAGATCGTCGTCGCTCACGAAACCCGTGAAGTGAATGCGCTCGGCAGCGCCAGACTCGCGCGCGGCGCGGCGCACCTGCCGGCCATAGCGCGTCTCTTTGCCCGCGATCACAAGGTGGTGGGGCAGGCGCGGGTCATGGCGCAACATCGAGGCGAAGGCGCGGACCAACCCGAGCTGATTCTTACGCGGCACGACGTCGCCCACGGTGAGCACATACGGAGACGGGATCCCGAACCGCGCCCGCACCCGGGCGGCCGCCGCGGCGCGGTCGATCGGACGGAACAGAGACGACGCGGCATTCGGTGCCACGATCACTCTGCCCGGCGGCAAAGCGTAAGCTTTCTCGATGGCGCGGCGCGAGAACTCGCTCACCGTGAGGATCTTCTTGGCCCGCTGGACGGTTCGCTTCACACTCCAGCGCAATTGCGCGGCACGGGCCGGGCTGAAAAATTCCGGATGCTCGAGAAAGCTCACGTCATGCACCGTGACCACCACGGGCACCGGACAACCCAAGGGAGCGGTGTACTGCACGTGCAGCAGCACCGGCCGGTCCCGCCACAGTCGCGCCGTCAGCTCCCAACCTAGACGGACGAAGGGATTGGCCGAGACCCGACGACGAAGAAACTGCTCCGGCACCCAGCCACCCGTATCGTTTACGGAAACATAAGCCACGAATGTCGCTTCGGGGTCCAGAAGCGGGAATTGGCTGACCAAGTTACGGATGTAGACTTCGTTCCCCGTCAAGTGGCGGCCGATCGCATGAGCATCCACCGAAAAGAGCATGGAATCGTCTTTTTAGTATAGTGCCTTCACGGCGGAGGGGCCCCTTAAATTGCCAGGTCGGCCAGCCGTCTCCACGCCGCGTCCCAGGTGAATTCGCGTTCGTACAAGCGCCGACCCGACTCTCCCAGCCGCCTCCGCAGGGGCTCCGAGTTCAACAGTGTCAATACCGCTTGCAGAAAGGCTTCCTCCCCGTCAGCCACCCATAAGTGTTCTCCCGATCGCGCGGGCAGGCCTTCGGCGCCGAAGGAGGTGGAGATCACGGCGCGCCCGGCGGCCCAGGCCTCCAGGATTTTCACCCGCGTGCCGCTGCCACATTGAACGGGAACGACGACCACCTTGGCTGCGGCAATCCACGGCAAGGCATCCTCGACTGGCCCGGTCAGTTCGACGCGCGGGTCGCCCCGTAGGAACGGTCGCACCGCCTCCGGGTTGCGTCCGACAATGCGCCAGATCAGTTCCGGCCGCTCGCGGCGAAGGGCCGGCCAGATGCGGGAGGCGAAATAGCGGACGGCGTGGCGATTCGGCGGATATTCCAGATTGCCGGAAAATACAATGACGTCCTGCTCGGGCACGGGCGGCGCGGGACGGTGAGGGATCGTGTTGGGGTAAACGGCCACTCGGGCCTCCGGGGCCAGCGAACGAACCGTCTGCGCATCCTTTTCGCACGCCGCAAGGACCAGGGAAAAGCTCGGCAGCAGGCGGCGCTCTTCGGCGAGCGAGATGCGCGCGAATCGGCGCCACAGGAGGGCTCGGAGCCCAGGCTCCACTTGGGCGTAGGACTCCAAGAGCGCGGACTCGATGTTGTGCAAATCCAGGATCACGGTCTTGGCGGCGGCGGCCAGCTCGGGCAAGTAGGCGGCGCACCAGAAGTGCTCGACGACGGCCAAGTCATACCGCTGCCCGTCGAGCGCTCGCCGGATGGGCTCACGGAAGCTTCCGAAGCGGTCGTTGAGCGGGGCCCGTCGG
The DNA here is from genome assembly GCA_025055455.1 of Bryobacteraceae bacterium. GTDB lineage: Bacteria > Acidobacteriota > Terriglobia > Bryobacterales > Bryobacteraceae > JANWXD01. The sequence continues at coordinate 35,585 of JANWXD010000027.1, read as the reverse complement.
CGGAGAAGCCTCCAGAGGTTGCGCGTCAGGCGGGCAATTTTCCCTCGGGAGTGGCGGGGAAGGGTAATCACATACTTGCTCCGGACCAAGCCGTCCGGCACGGCGGCAGCCGGATCCCCTGCTCCGTCTTCCCGGAACAGGATCAAGTCTGTCTGGTAGCGGCGTGCCAAGTATTCCAACAGGGACGCGGTCCGAGCGGGACCGCCGCCCACGAGAGGGTAGGGCGCCTCCGGGGCCAGCAGGAGGGCGCGCTTACTCTGGGAATCGGCGGCAGGCTTCCACATAGACCGCACGGGTGAGCTCGGCCGTGCGGCGCCAGGAAAACTCCGCCGCGCGCGCCAAGCCCTTTTGCTTCCATTCGGAAGCCAGCTCCGGCCGTAGCAGCAAGGCGTGCATCGCTTCCTTCCAGCTCCGCACGTCCTGCGGGTCCAAAAGGAGCGCCGCGCCGCCGGCCACTTCCGCAACGGCGGGATCGCGGGAGGCGAGGACCGGCGTGCCGCACTGCATCGCCTCTAACACCGGCAATCCGAAACCCTCGTATAAGGACGGGTAGAGAAGGGCCACAGCATCCCGGTACAGGCGTGCCAGCTCCGTGTCGGGCAGCGGACCGAGGAGCCGCAGGCCCGGCTCGGGGCCGGGCACCGGGAAGTCGGGTCGCGGCTTGCCCACGAGTGCCAACTCCACCGCGAAGTCGCTCCGGAGTTCTCTCCACGCGGCGAGTGCCGTCGCGAGGTTCTTGCGGGGTTCCAGGGCGCCCACGCAGAGAAAATAAGGGACGGGCGAGGGGGCGCCGGGCTGGGGCCGGAAGCAGTCGGCCGCGGCCAGCGGCACGGCGACCACGCGAGCGGCCGGCAGCCGGAACCGCTCGAGCACCTGCCGCCGGACGGTTTCGGTGGGCGTAATGACCATGGTGGACAAGCGTAAACCCAGCACCAGCGGCGCGCGCCGGCGGACTCGTGCGGCATCTGGTTGCCAGGCCGCATCCAGCCACGGCGACAGATCGTGGATCGTGACCACGGCCGGCCTGCGGGGCAACAGCGGCGCCTCGAAATGTGTGCCGTGGAACAGTTCGATTCCGTGTCGCGCCATGGCCCGCTCCAAACCCCACAACCACCACCGTCGCTCCCAGGGGTGCCCCGGGCCTTTTCCTCGCTGAAGGTTCGGCGGGGCGCCTGTCGGCAAGGGGAACGGTTGGTCCGACAGCAGGACGTAACGATCGCCCGGGAAGGTCGCAGCTAGCGCCAGACTGAGCTGTTCCGTGTAGCGGGCTAGGCCGCCGACTGCGAGGGTGAGGGGCGTGGCGTCGATCGCCACCTTCATTGCCGCAGCCGCGCCAGCTCCTGATCCCGGCGTTCGTAATTCCGCGCGTAGTACTCCAGGTATTCTCCGGAACGCACGCGGCGCACCCACTCCGGATGCTGCTGGTACCAGGCGATCGTGCGCCGCAACCCTTCCTCGAAGCCGATCTTCGGCCTCCACCCGGTCTGCCGATGCAACTTCTCGCAGCAAAGCGCGTACCGCCGGTCGTGGCCCGGCCGGTCGCTTACGTTCACCATCAGATGCTGTGGCTTGCCCAGCGCCGCCAGAATGCGCTGCACAACCTCGCGGTTGGTCAGAGGACAACCGCCGCCGACGTTGTAAACCTCTCCCTCCCGGCCGCATTCCACCACCCGGAACAGAGCCCGGCAGTGATCTTCCACAAACAGCCAGTCCCGCACCTGCAGGCCGTCTCCGTAGATCGGCAGCGGACGGTCTTCCAACGCATTGGTAATCATCAGCGGAATAAGTTTCTCGGGAAACTGGTATGGCCCGTAGTTATTCGACGCGCGGGTGACGATAACCGGCGTGCGATACGTGGCGAAGTAAGATAACGCGAGCAGGTCCGCTCCGGCCTTGGAGGCCGAATACGGGCTGCTGGGCCGCAGTGGGAATTCTTCCGTGGCCTGCAGTGGTTCGCTCAGGCTGCCGTAAACCTCGTCCGTCGACACTTGCACGAAGCGTTTGACGCCCCGTCGCCGGCTTGCCTCGAGCAGGGTGAACGTGCCCGCCAGATTGGTTTGGAACACGGGATCCGGCGTGAGAATGCTGCGGTCGACGTGGGACTCGGCGGCGAAGTTGACCACGATCTCCGGACTCCAGTCCGCCAGCAGCGAGTCCACGAGCGCCCTATCGCAGATGTCGCCCCGCACAAACGTGTAGCGGGCGTCGGAGGCGACGTCCGCCAGATTTTCCAAGTTGCCCGCATACGTGAGCTTGTCGAGATTCAATACTCTGGCGGAGGAATTTTCCGCCAGCAGCATACGGATGAAGCACGATCCGATGAAGCCCGCTCCGCCCGTCACCAGTACTTTCATCGGTGTTGCAGTTCCCAGTCGTAGTTGATCCCGGGGTGATGGTACGGAATGCGCCCTTCGTCGGCGGGGTCGTAAAACTGATCTGTCAAGTATACCAAGACGGCAGGTTCTTTGCTGATGACTTTGTAACCGTGCGCCACTCCGGGTGGAATCAACAGCCGCCACGGTCGAAGCGTGCCCACGTAGAGAGTATTGCGGGTGCCGAAAGTCGGCGCGCGGCGGCGAAGGTCCACGAGAGCAACTTGCAGCATTCCCGCTACGGGAATCCAGCAATCCGTTTGGCGGACATGGTAATGAAATGCTTTAATGATTCCGGGATAGCTCACGGAGGCGGAAACTTGGGTCCTGGAGGCTGGGTACGCAGCGACGAGACCTTGGCCGGAGCGCATCACCTCCAGGAAGTAACCGCGGTCATCGGGGTGAATTACGGAACACTCGATGCGGACGCCGTCGATCAGAGCGGCATCATGAGGCGTGTGGATCACCGCTCCGATGCCCTTCTCACAGAGGGGTATGTCCAGTTCCGGAGAGAGCAGCGAACACGCCTGGGGGGCCGACATCGTCGCCTGGGAGCTACGTCTTGTCGCTTCCCACCGCGGCCGGTTCCAGGGCCCGACGGCGCGACTGCACCACCAAGTTGGCGGCGCGGAGCAACGAGTCGAAGGTCCCCGCGTCGGTCCACCAGCCTTCCAGAAAGCTGAAGGTCATGGTCCCCTCGCGGATGTAAGCGTTATTGACGTCGGTAATCTCCAGTTCGCCCCGTTCCGAGGGCACCAGCGTGCGAATCTTATCAAAGACGGTGTTGTCGTACATGTAAATGCCGGTCACGGCATAGTTCGAGCGCGGGCGCTTCGGCTTTTCCTCGATGCCGACGATGCGGTCCCCGACAATTTCGGCCACGCCGAACCGTTCGGCGTCCGGCACCTCCTTGAGGAGAATCTTGGCCCCGCGGGGCTGGCGGCGAAAGTCCTCCACGGCATCGCGGATGCTGCCCTCGATGATGTTGTCGCCCAGGATCACGCAGAGCTTGTCGCCGTCGGCAAAATGCTCGGCCAGCGCCAGCGCCTCTGCAATGCCGCCTTCCCCTTCTTGGTAGGTGTAATGCAAGTGCCGCAGGCCGAACTCCTTGCCGTTGGCCAACAGCCGCAGGAAATCGCCCGCGTTCTTACCCCCGGTTACGATGAGGATCTCTCGGATCCCGGCGTCAACCAGAGTTTGGATCGGATAGTAAATCATGGGCTTGTCGTAGACCGGCAGCAGGTGCTTGTTGGTGATCTTGGTGAGCGGATAGAGCCGGCTGCCGGTGCCCCCCGCCAGTACGACACCTTTCATGGGACCTCCGGGACGCGCAAAACCCTCATGATATCCTAGTCGCTTACGGCGCGGGGGGCGGAAGGCCTGCTCGGGAGCCGGGCACACGGGCCGTCTTTGCTTGGGCGCCTACGCCGTTTCCACGGCTCCGCCAGCCGCCCGCCTCGCGCGGGTCTTCGAACTTTCGGCACCCCAGGGGCGTGCAGCCGATCCTTTCGAACCGTCTCGCGGCCAACTCAGTGGCGGGCTTCGTCTTCCTGCTCAGCCTGTGGCGGGCGTGGACGCAGTCGATCACCGGCGATGAGGCATTCGCCTTCGACCGGTTCGTTTCCTCCCATCCCGCCAAGTTGTTCAACCAATACGACGCGAGCCACCACGTCCTCTATGCCATTTTGCAGAAAATTTCCGTCACGCTCCTCGGAGTCTCGGAGCTCACCTTGCGCCTTCCGGCCCTCGCCGGGGCCGCTTTGTACCTCACCGTCGTGCTTGGCCTCTGCCGCAAGTTGCTCGGCGACAGCCCCCGGTTGCCGCTGGCGGTCGCCTTGCTCACGCTCAACCCGCTGGCTCTCGACTTCCTCTCGGCAGCTCGGGGCTACGGGCTGGCGCTGGCGTTGTTTGTTTGGGCCCTAACACAGATGTGCCTCTGGGCGGAAACGCCTTCGGAGCGGTTCGCCTACCGCGCCGCCGTCGGCTTAGGTTTGTCGGTGTCTGCCAACCTGACGTTCGCTTTTCCTTCGGCGCCCGCCGCTTTGGTCTTTCTCGGAACCTTGCTGTTGGATCGCCGCGTGGCGGGGAGTCGCTGGCGGCTGGCGGTCGAATGTTTTCTGATTCCACTCCTGGTGGTCCCGTTCCTGATCTTGGTGATGCCGCTCGTGCATGCGCGTCGGGAGCACTTCTATGTCGGCCATGACACGTTCGACGAAAGCCTTCGCGTGCTGGCCGCGCTCTCGTTGTTCCCGCACCCCAAGCCGTGGGCCCCCTCAGCGGAGGTCCCATGGGTGCGTGCGGAGCTGCAAATGGTGCAGTGGGTCGTGACGCCGTTTGTGCTCCTAGCAGCGGCGGGGATGTGGATCGTCACGCTGCGTGAGGTTGTACGGGCACGAGGCGTGTTGTCGCTCGATCCGGAGCGCCGCCTGCACCTGTTTGCCGCCAGCGCCTTGCTCGGCGCACTCCTGCTGCTGTTTGTGGGCCGACGGCTGTTCGCCCTGCCGTACCCGCACGGCCGAACGGGCCTGTATTTGATCGTGCTCGCGAAGCTTTGTGCTCTCACGGTGTGGCGTGCGTGCGACCGGCAGCCCCGGGCCCGGTGGCTACGCGTGCCTGCTTGGGCTGTCGCCGTCCTGCTGGTGTGCCAGTATCTCGTGTTTCTGCAGACCCGGCACTATAGCGAGTGGCGCTACGACGCCAGCACAAAGAACGTAGCGGCTCTGCTCCGCGCCAGGGTGCGACCGGGGTCGGCGCCCGCGCGGATTGCTGCCAGCCCATTCCTCGAACCGAGCCTCAATTTTTACCGAAAGCTTTGGCGCATGGACGGGGTGGCGCCGGTGCGCCGCGAGAGCCCAGATCGAGAGGCGGATTATTACGTGCTCCTTCGCGAGGACCATGGGCTCATCGCCCGCCGCCGGCTGCGCGTCCTTTTCGCCGACGCGTTGTCGGGCGTGGCGGTGGCCGTTCCCCGTGATAGAATGGCGGCGCCATGAACGTCTATCGCTGGGAGGAAATCGAGAAGGAGCAGATGAATCCGCGGGTCGCGCGCCAGGTGATTCATGGCGAGAGAATGACCGTGGCTCGCATCCACCTGGCAAAAGGGGCTATCGTGCCCGAGCACAAGCACCCCAACGAGCAAATCACACTGCTCCAGAGCGGCCGGCTACGTTTTGCGATCGCCGGTGAGGAGCGGGTGGTCGAGGCGGGGGAGACCGTACAGATCCCGCCCGACCTGCCGCATGCGGTCGAAGCGCTGGAGGATAGCGTCGCCGTGGATCTGTTTTCGCCGGTGCGAGAGGATTGGATCCGCGGAGACGACGCCTATTTGCGCCGGTAGGCGGGATTCTGCCACCAGAAGACGCCGTTCGGTCCAGCGGCGAGCAAGTCCGGGCGGCCGTCACGATTCAAATCCGCCGCCCAGAGGGCGATCACGGCTTTTCCCCGAAACGCCTCTTGGAGGAAGAAGTTGTCCCGGCCGCGATTCAGAAAAAGCAACAGCCGTGACTTGGCGCCGTGATGTTCTGCGACGGCGATGTCGGTGTGCCCGTCGCTGTCGAAATCCGCCACGGCGAGACCACGGGGCTGCACAAGATCAAGCCGACCGTCCAGGCGACGTTCGATCCACAAATCACGGGGGTTCGGCGGAGGCCGAAACCACGCCAGGCGCGCCGGCGAGCGCTCGCGCTCGGCGGCCACCAAGGCCACCTCGCCCGGGGAGGGGAGCTTGGCCAGCGCCAGCCGCAGAATGGCGGCCTCCGGCGCTTCACTGTATGTGTTGATTGTAAACAACCGCCAGGGCAGTGCGAATCGCTCGGGGCTACGAATCCAGTAGTTGCCGCAGAGGATGTCCGCCCGCCCGTCGTGATCGACGTCGGAAAGCAACAGGCCTCCTTGCCGGGACGCGGTGTAGAAGGAGTAGATTTCCCGGTACGGCCATGGGTCCAGGCTGCGGTTCGGAGCTTGGTAGAAGCGTACCTGTCCGTATCGGTGCACTGCCAGTACGCCGCGGCGGCCGAACAGCGTGGCGGCGATCGCGTCGTGCACTTCGGTTCCCGTGTCGATGGTGTGCTGGCGCCACGTGCGCGCCTCCAGCCAGACCAAGCTGCGGGCGGGATCTTCGCGCTGGACGATAACGTCGGGCTGGCCGTCCCGGTTCACGTCGAAAGTGCAACCGCCCTCGCCGAAGGGCCCGTGGGCCAACCGGCGGGGCATTCCTTGCGGCAGTCTCCACTCCTCTAACACATCGCCCCAGGTGTAGACGACGGCGGTCCCAGCCATCGCGGCGCCGCGGATCGTGCCGGCGCTGCGGCTGCGCTCGTGAAGCTCCCAGTGTTCTGCGTCCGCAGGCTGGACCGCAAAGAAGACGAGCAGCAGCGGCCCGGAAACTCGCAAGTGGCAGCGCACGGCCAGCCTCACGCGCGCGCCACGGCCGCGCTAACGGGACCGGAGCCGACGGGGATCACGGTGAACAGTGGCGCGGATCGGGTGCGCGTCGGCACAATGTCCGCGATGCGAAGAATGGCCATGTTTCCCGAACGGCGGTTGAGCACCAGGGCGAACTGGCTGTCGGGTGTCACCGTGATGAAGTGCGGCTCCGTGCCCACGGCCACAGCGGCAATCGTCCGGTGGATCTCGATGTCGACCACGGTGACGTCGCCGGAGGCGGGGTTCGCTACGAAAAGGTAGTCGGGGGATTGCGAGGCCGCCATGGGTCCGGGAGAACTGCCGGCCAGAATCGTGCCGGCCACTTCGGTCGTATAGGGATACACGATCACGACGGCATCCATTCCCTCGCCGGTGATGAACAACTGCCCTCCGTCCGGCTTGAAACAGAAATAGTCGGGGCGCACGGCCAACGGCAAGTGCACCACGACGCGGCCGGTGGGCGCCTCGAGGATGGAAACCATGCGCGCGCTCCGGTTCGCCACCAGAAGATGGCGCGCGTCGGAGCGGAACCGCACCAAGCCGACTTCCTCGGAAATTCCGACCATGCGAAGAGCCCGCGGGACCGTAGCGTCCAGGATGCCGACTGCGCCTTTGGCGCCGAAACTCACCGCGCAGAGCCTGCCTGTGGGCGCCACGTCGAGATCCGTGGGGGCGTGGGGCAAGGGGACGCGGCGGGCGATGGCCAGGGTGTCCGGCGCCAGGGCTACCAGTTCGGGCGGCTCGGCGCACACAACCCACAGGAGCGCTCCGTCGGGCGACAGCTGCATGGAGAGGCAGCGACGGGCGATGCGGGTCCGGCGCATCGCCTTCCAGTCGACGGCCTCGAAGGTCAGGACCGATCCGGAGTCGCCGAGCAACGCGTAAATCCTGCCGCGCCGGGGGTCGCTCAGTACGGAGCTGGGCTCGGCCTCCAGTTCGATACGGGCGATCATCGCCAGGATACCCAAGTCCACCACGGCGAGGTTCCTACCGTCGCGGTTGGCCACGAAAACCAACCCAGCCGGGGGCTGCGAGTGTCGGCGAAGGCACCCCAGGCAAGGAAATGCCAGAGCCACGAGCGCCGAGCGACGGTCCAGGATCACGCCTTATTGTAGCCGCCGTGTGCTAAAGTGGCGGCCGTGTTCTCCTTCGGATGCTGGCTCGCCGCGATGCTCGTTGCTGTGCCCCCGGCTCTGGCGCAGTCGGCCTCGGTCGCTCTCAGCGTCCGGCTGGCGGAGTGGAAAGCCGAAACGGAGCGGGTGGGAGCGGTGAGAATCGTCCTGGCGCGGGTCTACACCGACTTCGAGCGCAACGAGCTCTTCTTGCCTTCCGATACCGAGGCCTTTCCGATCCTGGAGCAGTTCTTCGAGCAGGAGAGTTTTCGCGAGCAGTTCGTTCGCACTCATGCCATGACCGTGACGTACACGGGGCTTGCGGGGCGATATTCCTTCATCTTGCTGAACATGGCGCTCGAAAGCCAGTGGGAGGGTGCCGAGGAAGCCGTGATCGCCCACGAGCTGGGGCACGCCTGGCTGGCAGCGCTGAATTTTCCCGCCCCGCCCTATGAGCTGGGCGAACGCTCGTGTCTGGCCGTGCACACGGGAGACGTCGTGCAGCACGTGCTGATCCGAAAAGAGATGGACCGCCGTCACATCCCGTGGCGCGGCTACTGGATCCGCAACCTCGAAGCAGCTCTCGAGCGGCTGAAGTCGCAGCCGCCGGCAAGCCGTCTCGAACCCGGTCGGACCGCGGCGTTGGGGGCGCTGTGGGCCGACACGCGACTGGGGCTTACCGAGGCCGACTGGGCGGGCTTGCCACAGTTTCTGCAGGCGCTGGAAGAGAAATTCCCCGCGGCCAAGGCTCCGGCCGAAGCCATCGTGGCGCGTCTGGGGCGGACGAACTTGTCGGAACGCGACGCCTACGCCGCTGCCTTGCGTGATGTCGGCGCGATCTTGCGACGCGACTGCGGCTTCACCGAGCCGTGACGACGCGCCGCGACCGGCACTTGGCGCGGCGCTTTCGAGGCCAATCCCGCTGCGGGCGCATGGTAAGATGAGAACGCGACCGAGTCTCAGGTCGCGTTCGGTCCCGTGTTTCACCGCATCGAAAGGCGCTTGGCACGCAGTGTCTCCTCGCACCTGAAAGAACGCTACGGCCTGGACGTCCCGGTCGTGCTCGAACAGCCCCGCCAGTCCCGCTTCGGGGAAGTGGCGCTGCCGGTGGCGTTCCAACTGGCCAAGCCATGGCGCAAGTCGCCGCGGGCCATTGCGGAAGAGCTGGCGCGCGAGCTGCCTCGGATCCCGGGCGTCGCCAGCTACGAGGCCGCCGGCAGCGGCTACATCAACGTGCGCTTGGATCGCGGCTGGTACGGCCGGGCGCTCATCACGGGGTTTCCGGAGGAGGAAGAAGCCCCAGTGGATGCGGGCAAGATCATCGTCGAGCACACCAACATCAACCCCAACAAGGCGGCGCACATCGGGCATCTGCGGAACGCCGTGCTGGGCGACACGTTCGTGCGCATGTTGCGGGCCCTCGGGCGTCGGGTCGAGGTCCAGAACTACATCGATAACACCGGGGTCCAGGTCGCCGACGTGGTCGCGGCATTTCACTTTTTGGAACAGAAGTCTCCCGAAGAGGTGGCCGCCCTCGTAGCCGAGCAGGACCGTTTCGATTATTACTGCTGGGACCTGTACGCTCGCATCTCCGCTCACTTCCAAGGGAATCCGGAAGCGCTGCGGTGGCGCCAGCAGGCCCTTCACGCCATCGAATCCGGCCAAGGGCCGCTGGCCGAACTCGGACGCATCGTGGCCGATGCCGTCATGCAGGCCCACCTTCGCACGATGCTGCGCATCGGAGTGCAGTACGACGTGCTGCCGCGCGAAAGCGAAATCCTGCACCTGAAGTTTTGGGCCACGGCGTTCGAGCTGCTCAAACAGCGGGGCGCCATCGTCTTCGAGACCCAGGGGAAGAACGCCGGCTGCTGGGTGATGCCGGCCGCGGCGTTTTCGGAGACTGCTGGCGAAGACGAGGGCAAGATTATCGTCCGTTCCGACGGGACGGTCACCTACGTGGGGAAGGACATCGCTTATCAGCTCTGGAAATTCGGTCTGCTGGGGAAAGATTTTCATTACCGGCCGCTGTGGAGGTACCCGGACGGCCAAACGCTGTGGGTGACTAGCGACACACCGGGTGACGAACCGGCGCCGGTCTTCGGGGCGGGCGATTGGGTGTACAACGTCATCGACTCGCGCCAGTCGTATCTGCAAGACGTAGTCGCCGCCGGACTGCGGGCGCTGGGCTTCGAGGAACAGGCCCGCCGCTCTGTGCACTTCGCCTACGAAATTGTGGCGCTGTCGCCCCGCACCTGCGCGGAACTGGGCATCGAGCTCTCCCCGGAAGAGCGCCAGCGGGCCTACGTGGAGGTCTCCGGGCGCAAAGGTCTCGGCGTCAAGGCCGACGACTTGATCGACAAGCTCATCGAGAGGGCCCATTGCGAGGTGGAGGCCCGCCACCCCGATGCGCCGGAGAGCGAGCGGGCGGAAGTGGCCCGCCAGATCGCCGTCGGAGCGCTCCGCTACTTCATGCTGAAGTACACGCGCAACGCTGTGATCGCCTTCGACCTGCAAGAAGCTCTCAGTTTCGAGGGCGAAACCGGCCCTTACGTGCAGTACGCCGCGGTGCGCGCCCGGAACATCTTGCGCAAACTCCAGAGCCAAGGCCAAGCATTGCCCGATTTCGCTGCGCAGCTGGACCAAGCCGCCATGGCCCGCCAACTGGCGCAAGAGGACTTCTGGCAGCTCGTGCTGACCAGCTCAAAAGCCGGCAGCGCGATCGAACGAGCGGTGGCATCCGGCGAGCCGGCTCACGTCGCCAAGTTCGCCTTCCAGCTGGCGCAAGCCTTCAACAACTTCTACCACGCCTACCCGGTCTTGCAGGAGCCCGACGCCGAGCGCCGGACGTTCCTGTTGTGGCTGACGGCGTACTTCCGTTCCGAGCTCGCCCGCGTGCTGGGAATTCTAGGGATCCCCGTGCCGGAATACATGTAGCCACGCCGGTTTGTAGTATGCTGAGGTGAGAAACCCCGAAAACGGAGCCGGAGATCTCGAATATGCTCAGGACAGAAGCTTTCAGGCATCTTCCATCGGCGGTCCTGTCCGCCGTGGTGGTCTGGGTCGCGCTGTGTTCCGGCAGCGCCCACGCGCAAGTGTCGCAGCTCGAGGGCAAGGTCATTGGCGAGGACGGAGCACCCTTGCAAAACGCGATCATTCGGATCGAACGGAAAGATATCCGGGGCAATTACAAGACCAAGACCAACCGGAAGGGCGAGTACATCCACGCGGGCTTGCCCCTGGGCGTCTACCGGGTCGTGCTGGAGGTCGACGGGCGGGACGTGGACGCCGTGGACAACGTGCGCACGCGCCTAGGTGAGCCGGTAACGATCAATTTCAACCTCAAGGAGCTCAGAGACCGCCAGCAAGCCCTGGCGCGGGCTGCCGAAACGGGAACGCTCACCCAGGAGCAGGCGCGAGAGCTCACCCCCGAGCAGAAGGCGGCCTTCGAGCGCGCCATGAAGGAACGTCAGGCGCAGTTGGCTCGCGGCAGAGCGCTCAACGACGCCTTCAACGCCGGCATGACCGCGCTCCAGGCCAAGCAGTGGGAGCCCGCCATCGAAGCCTTCACCAAAGCCGCGGAGATCGACCCTAAACAGCATGTGATTTGGGGCCAGCTCGCCGAAGCCTATGTCGGGCTGGCGGGCACGAAGACCGGCGCGGAAATGGAGGCGGTCATGCAAAAGGCCTTCGAGGCATATCAAAAGGCCATGGAGCTCAACCCCACGGACGCCGGCTACCGCAACAACTATGCGCTGGCGCTAGCCAAAGCGCGTAAGTTCGAGGAGGCGCAAGCGGAGCTGGTCAAAGCGGCTCAACTCGACCCGTCGCGCGCCGGTCAGTTTTACTACAACCTGGGCGCCGTGCTGGTGAACATCGGACAGACGGAGCCGGCGGGCGAAGCCTTCAAGAAGGCCATCGAAGCGGATCCCAACTACGCCAACGCGTATTACCAATACGCCGTTTATCTGTTCGCCAAGGCCACGCTTTCTCCGGACGGCCGCGTCGTGCCCCCGGCCGGCACACGGGAGGCGCTCGAAAAGTACTTGCAACTCGAGCCAAATGGGACCTTCGCGGAGTCCGCGCGGGGCATGCTAGCGACCATCGAGCAGAGCGTGCAAACGCAGTACGTCAACCCGGAGGCCCAGAAAAAGAAAACGACGAAGAAGAAGTGAGCTCGGAGCCGCGTCACGGGCACCGCGGAGTGACGCGTCATGTTCGTCCGCACCGTTCTCTACCTGCTGGTTGCCATCCTGCTGATCACGCTGCTGCGGTACTTGATCGGCGCGCTGGCCAGGAGTTTCGGACAACTAGCGGGTCTGGGACCGCGTCGTCCGCGCGCGGATCCGAAAGCCGGAGGGGAACTCAAGCGCGACCCCGTCTGCGGCACCTTTGTCGCCGCCTCGTCGAGCTTCAAGAAAACCGTACGAGGGGAAGTGGTGTACTTTTGCTCGACCGAGTGCCGCGACCGGTACCTGGGTTAGCAGCGCACGAGGGCACGCCACCGAATCCGGGCCGGAAGCCACGCTCCCAAGAGGGTTCCCCGTCGGGCGGTAAGGCCGGCCAGACCGCGCTGGGTCTCGAGCCCGGTCCAGGGAGGTATCGGGGGTTGCGGCGCCTGTCCCCGAAAGTTGACACTTGATCGGACGGAGGACACCATGCGCCGCAAACTCTGGCTGCTGCTTTTTCTGAGTGCCCTCGGGGCTGCACGAGAGTTCTATCAGCCCACCACGGAATCCTTGCGCCGGCATAAAGCACCGGCGTGGTTCGAGGACGCCAAGTTCGGCATCTTCATTCACTGGGGGCCCTATGCTGTGGCGGGATTCCACGAGTGGTACGTCGATTACATGAGTCCGCGGGCCAATTACGGCTTCTTGCTCGGGGGACCGCCGTACACCGCCGAACAAGGTCTGCTGCCAGACGAACTCTTCGCCAGGACCACGATTGCCGACGCGGTCGAATACCATCGCAAGCGCTGGGGGGCCGACTTCCCCTACGACAATTTCCTGCCTCTGTTCCGGGCGGAACGATTCGATCCGCAGGCCTGGGCGCGGTTTTTCGAGGAAGCCGGCGCCCGTTACGTCGTGTTCACGGCCAAGCACGGCGACGAGTTCGCCATGTGGCCGAGCCAGCACACGCGCCGCAACGCCATGGAGATGGGCCCGCGACGGGATCTGGCGGGCGAGTTGCTCAAGGCCGTCCGGGCGCGCGGCCTCAAGATGGGTTTCTATCACAACACGACGTATACGTTTTGGGACCCGCGCTACCCGGGGCGGGATTGGGTTGCCTACATGAACGCCTCCATCAAAGAGCTGGTGGATCTCTACCAACCGGACATCCTTTGGGGGGACGTCCTGGAGGGACCGGTGCGCGATCGCCACGGCCGTACGCTGACCGCCGACTATTGGGGCAGCAAGGAGGTACTGGCGTACTTCTACAACCGCTCGCCCGACCCGTCCCAGGTGTGCGCCAACGACCGCTGGGGCCTGGACGTAGACGGCAAACCGCTGGGCGATTTCCGCACCCCGGAGCGGCGCAATTACGACCGGATCGTGCTGGAGAAGTGGGAGCTGTGCGATTCGCTCGATCCATTCAGCTGGGGTTACCGGGAGCTCACGCCCCGCGGCATGTATCTAACCGCTAACCAGGTGGTGGACTATCTGGTGGACGTGGTGAGCAAGAACGGCAACTTGCTGATGAACATCGGCCCGCGCGCCGACGGCACCATTCCGGAGGTGATGGTCGAGGCGCTCCGGGGCGTAGGCGAATGGTTGCGCATCAACGGCGAGGCGATCTACGGGACGCGGCCCTGGCGCACGTTCCGCGACGGGGACGTCCGGTACACCCAGAAGGGCCGGACGCTGTACGCGATTGCGCTCGAATGGCCCGAGGAAGAACTGCGGCTCGCTGCACTGGCGGGCGAAAAGGTGACGCGGGTGGAGTTGCTGGGATCCAGCGAGGCGCTGGAGTGGAAGCAGGAGGCCTCCGGTTTAACGATCCGGCCGCCGCGGCAGCGGCCGTGCCGTTATGCCTACGCCTTCAAGATCCAACTTGCGCCGTAGACGCGTGCGGGCTGTTCGCTTGGAGGCCGCAGCGCCCCGCGGGCTTTTTATTTCGCCGAGACCGCAAGGGGCGCCTCCTGCAGCTCGAAATCGTACGTGCCGGATCCCACGGTGACGATGACCGCACGTTCCGTCTGTCGCGCCCCACTGACGCCGAGCGCGCCGGTTCGGTAGGTCTGGCCGTCCCAAATCACTCGTCCGGACTCCCGGACCACCACGCTCGGAAGGCCGAGCTTGGGCAAGTGGATTTCCGCTTCCGAGGACACGGGGACCGTCACGCTGAGCTGGAGCCCCGTTTCCGTGCGCCGCCAGGAGCAGGCCACCAATCCCCGTAGCGTTTCGAGCGAGCCGGAGGCCCAGCGCAGGTCCCGCACGACCTCGGGTTGGATGCGAATCTTGACGAAACCCGGCGCGTCGTCCACGAGATTGATGCCGGCCAGCGCCTGGAAGAACCAAGCGCCCACGCTTGCGAGGGCGGGGTGGTTGTGCGAATTCATCGAGGGGCCCGTCTTGTTTTGCCACAGCTCCCAAACGGTCGTCGCCCCGTTTTCCGCCATGTAGCCCCAGCTCGGATACGTGGTTCGGCTGGCGAGCTCGTACGCCAAATCGTTACGGTTCATCCGGCTCAGCAGGGGCATCAGATACTTCGTTCCGATGATGCCCGTGGTCAGGTGCGTGTTGTTTTCGTAAACGATATCGTTAACGAGGTCCGTCCAGACCTGACGACGGACGTCCTCGGGGACGATGTCCAGGAACAGAGGGAGCAATTTCGCGGTCTGCGTGCCGGTGGCGTAGGTGCGTAAGTCGGGGTTATAGAACTTGCGGTGGAAAGCCTCGGCGATCGCCCGAGCCCGCGCGCGGTACATGGCCGCGTCCGAATCCTTTCCCAGGACTCGAGCGGCCCGGGCCGCCAAATCCGTGCTCCAATAATAATAAAAAGTCGAAACCAGAGTGCCTGGCGTCTTTCGCAGCGAGACCCAGTCGCCATAATAAGAGTAAGTGACGATTCCGTCTTCGGCCTTGCTGTGAAGAAAGTCGGCCCAGGCTTTGAGCCCTGCGTAATGTTCCTCTAAGATGCGGCGGTCCCCAAAATATTGGTACATGTACCAGGCCAAGAGGGGGTAGGCGCTGCCCCAAGCAGGGTCGGCCGGACGGCGGCCTAACTTGTGCGGCACTGTGTCAGTCACCGAGCCGTCGGTCTCCTGAATGTCGCGGATGTTCCGGAGGAAGTTCGTGTAAAAAGCGGGCATGTCGAAGTTGAAGATGGCCGACTCGGCGGCAAGATGAGCGTCCGCCATCCAACCCATGCGTTCGTCGCGCTGGGGGCAGTCCGTGGGGACGCTGTGGAGGTTGGTCTTGATGCCCCAGTAGACGAGCCGCTGGATGCGGTTGATGACAGGATTGGAGCAAGAAAAACTGCCGACGGGTCGCACGTCCGTGTGCACGACGCGTCCGTGCAGGGCATCCGGAGGGGGCGTGCCGGGGTAACCGGTGAGTTCGACGTAGCGGAATCCGTGATAGGTGAACCGCGGCTCGAAGATTTCCACCTCGCCATCCCCGCGGAGAATGTAGACGTCGGTGGCGCGGGCGCGGCGCAGGTTCTCGACGTTGATCGTTCCGTCCTCGTACAACAATTCGGCGTGACGGAGCTTCACCGCCGCGCCACGCGGTCCCCGGACTTTGAGCCGCACCCAGCCGCTGAAGTTCTGGCCCATGTCGTACACCCACATGCCCGGAAGCGGGTTGGTGATGCGAAGCGGCAGGATGGTGTCCACCACGCGAATGGGGGGCATCATTTGAGCCGAGAGCACACCTCTGGGCGGCTCGACGGCGACGGCGGGCTTCCAGGCCGCGTCGTCGAAGCCGGGGCGATCCCAACCCGGGGTCTCCAGACGAGCGTCGTAGACTTCGCCGTCGTAGATGCTGTCGGAGACGATGGGGCCGGGATGGGCCTTCCAGGTGGTGTCGCTCACCACTTCCATGCGCTGGCCGCCCTCGACTTCGATGTTCATCTGGAGCAGCAGCGACCGCTGGCCGTACCAACCGTGGCCGAGCAGCACGCCCACGGCATTGTCGCCCGCGGCCAAGTAGGGCGCGATGTCGTAGACGCTGTACAGCACGCGCTTGTCGTAGGTGGTCCAGCCCGGATCGAGCACATGGTCGCCGACTTTTCGGCCATTGATCCGCAATTCGTAATAGCCCAGGCCGGAGACATAGGCGTGGGCGCGCACGGGCCGTCCGGGAAGGCGGAATTCTCGGCGCAATTGCCCGCCCCCACCGATCCAGCGGCCGCGCCAGTCGGAGGCGGCCAGCAGCCCCGTATGGAAGCGCGCCACGCGGCTGTAGGCGCTCGCGCGGCCGTCCTTGTCCCACCAGCGGACTTTCCAGTAATAGGTCCGGCCGCTTTCCAGCGGCCTGCCGGCGTAGACCACGTGTGCGGAGTCCGGCGACGCCACGCGGCCGCTGTCCCACTGGTCGCCGGAGCTGAGGACGGGATTCAGCGACACCAGGACTTGATAGGCGGTTTGGCGCTGGCCGCGCTCTGGATGCGCCAGCGTCCAGGAAAACCGGGGGCGCGCCACGTCCACGCCCATAGGGTCGGCCAGATACTCGACGCGCAGGTCGCGCGGCGGTGGCGGCGTCTCGTGCTGGGACAAACCGCCGGGCACGAGCGCCGCTGCGAGGCAAGCCAAACGAACCCTTCCGACCATGTTCGGTTTACTCCAATTCGAAACTTTGGCCGCGCTCCGGAACGATGGTGGCGAGCCGGTAGCGTTCCTCGATCGCTTTGGCTAACGCCGCGGCTTGCGACAGCTCGCCGTGGACCAGAAACACCTTTTTGAGGCTCGGGGCCAGCGGTTGGAGCCACTGCAGCAGCTCGTGCTGGTCGGCATGGCCGCTGAGCTCGTTGAGCTTGACCACCTCGGCCCGCAGCCGGAACGGCTCGCCAAAAATGGGCACTTCAGGCTGCTTTTCGACAATTTTTCGGCCCAAGGTGTGCTCGGCCTGAAAGCCGGTGATCAGGATGGTGTTGCGGGGGTCCTCGATGTTGTGGCGGAGATGATGCAAGATGCGGCCGGCTTCGCACATGCCGGAAGCCGAGATGACGATGAACGGCCCGCGCAGGTCGTTGAGAGCTTTGGACTGCTCCGCTTCGCGGACGTAGCGGAGCGAGGCAAAGCCGAAAGGGTCTTCACCCTCGAGCAAGAACTCGCGCGTTGTGTCGTCGAAGCATTCGGCATGTTTGCGGAAGATGGCGGTGACGTCCACGGCGAGCGGACTGTCGACGAACACAGGCAGCTGCGGGATTTTGTTCTCCTTCAAGAGCTGGTGAATCAAGAGCACGAGCTGCTGCGTCCGTCCCACGGCGAACGCTGGCACGATGATCTTGCCGCCGCGCCGGGCGGTGCGGTTGATCGTGTCGGCCAGCTTGTCGGCGACGGCGTCGAGGCTCTTGTGCAGCCGGTCGCCGTATGTGCTCTCCAGGATCAGGTAGTCGGCGCGGGGCAGCGGCTCTGGATCGCGGACGATGCCGAGGCCGGGGCGTCCGATGTCGCCCGAAAAGACCAGGCGGGTGCGTTTGCCGTGGCGGTGGTAGTGCAGCAGCACGGCGGTCGAGCCCAGCATGTGGCCCGCGTCGTAGGTCTCGAAGCTCAGCACGTCGTCGAGCACGGTGGGCGTGTGGATGGGCACGGGCCGGAAGGTTTTCATGGCCTGGGCCGCGTCGTCCATCGTGTACAGCGGCTCGACGAGGCCGTCCTCGGCCGAGGGATCCAGGGCCTTGCGCCGCCGGCGGCGCTTGTTGAGGAACTCGGCGTCTTTTTCTTGTAGGTAGCCCGAGTCGCGGAGCATGGCGTCGCAGAGGTCCACCGTGGCGGGCGTGGCGTAGATGGGCCCGGCGTAGCCTTGTTTGACGAGAGTGGGCAGGTTGCCGCTGTGGTCGATGTGGGCATGGGAGAGGATCACGGCGTCCACCTCGGTCGGCCGAAACGGAAAGTGGCTGTTGCGCTCCCGCGCTTGCTGCCGCCGGCCCTGATAGAGGCCGCAATCGAGCAGGTAGCGTCGGCCGTGGACCTGGATCTCGTGCAAGGAGCCGGTCACGGTGCGCACCGCGCCCCAAAACGTGATTCGCATCAGCTTTTCAGCATAATGCGGCGGGCAGAGACGCCTATGGGGGTCTCGCTGGTAAGCCGCCGGCGCCGTGGTTAAATTTCGACCATGCGCCGCACCGCGGTGCGCAGTGTCACGGGTCCGATCAAGCCCGATTCGAGGAGCGGAGCTCCTTTGGCGTAATGCTTCCAGGTCGTGAAGGCGATGCGTCGGCCCGCCGGACGTGGCTGGCCCTGCGCGTACCACTGCGGGATCTCACGGAGGCCGCCGCTGCCGCTGATAAGGGCGAACATGCCTCCGCCGCTGTAGTCGTATTCCTCGGGGAACTCTTCATCTCCGATGAGACGGTTCGGCCACAGGTTGGTGACGCGAATTTCCACGTCGTTCCGACCTGCCCGGGCAACGTCGGTGATGTCCACGCGGTATGGCGGCTTCCACAGGGTACCGAGCGGCGTTTGGTTCCACGAGACTTCGGCGATCACCTCGACCCAGCCCAGGTCGAGATAGACCCGCTGCTCGCCGCCGGGGCGGGCCGGCAGATCGACGTGCGCCCGGTAGGTGGCCGTGCCCGAGAAATACTTGACGCCCGGATCCGAATGACGGTGAAGTGAGGTCAGCTCCGGCAAGACGATTTCCGGCGGCGCTCCGGCGTTGGGCGGAAAACTGACGCGCCAGGGCCCCCGGATCTCGCGCGGCGGTTCGACGGCCTCGACTCTTACAAGCCGCGTCTTGCCAGTGCTGTCGCGAAATGTATAGGCGCCATTTTCCCAGAAACACATTCCGCCGGGGTGCGGTTCGACCGCCGGCGGAGCTTCCGGAGCCGGGATCGGCCCGCGAGCCAGTTCGCGGATGCGCGCCTCCGGAAGCGGTTCGGGGAACAGCTCCAGCTTTCCGGAGTGTCCTGCGAAATAACTGGCGCCGTCTTCCTGGAAGGCTTCGCCGAGTCCCGGATGCACTCGGTTTGCGGATCGGGCGGCATGGGCCACACGGCGTCCCCCGACATATAAAGACGGTGCCCCGTCGCGGTAGGCGACGGCAATGTGGGTCCAACCCTCTAGCGGTGTGGCCACCGAAAGGACCGCGACCGGTCGTCCGCGAGTCCGCTCGTAAAGCACGATGCCATTGCGGCCGGCTGCCAGGCCGCAGGCGGCATGCCCTTGGCCGTACAGCTGCTCGCCGGCGGGAGGATAGAATGCGAAGCTCGAGGCAGCGAAACTGAAAGCCCCGCCTTCCGGCGCCCCGACCGGAGTCAAGGCGATGTCGAAGTCCGGTTTGACCCAGAGGCTGATGGTAAAATTGTCGGCCACGCCGCGGTAGCGGCCCCGCTCGGGAGAGGGGAACGGGCGCGTGCTGACCAGAGGCAGGTTATCTCTCTCCACGGAGACGAGGCTGCGCCGCGGAGCGGCGGTGCGGAAGACGACGAATATCGATCCGGCAGGATCCAGCCGCAGCGGAACGCGGACTCCGCCGGGGACGGATTCGAACGGGATTCCGCGGATGATTTGCCCAGTGGCCGGGTCCCACAGCTCGGGTTGCCGGCCTTGGACCCGGAAGGTGCAGACCAGCTCCTCGGGTTGCCGGCGGCGGTTGGCGACGAAGTAAACATCGGCGTCGCGGGTCCGGCGGTGGATCCAGTTGATCGGAGCGTCGCCTGAGCGTGAAGTGACAGTGACGTCGGGCGCGATGGCAAGCCGGGAAAGGATCGTCGCCAGGGGGGTGCCCCAATAGACGCGGCCTTTGCCGAAGAGCCGTTGGGTGACCGTCTGGCCGTCGAGGTTGCCCCAAAGCTCGTCCGCCAGCCGGCGCAACTCGGCTTGGTCGTCGGCGAGCGTCGGAGAGCGTTCCGGCTTGGGTCCGACCAGCACCATGCCTGCGGCGACCAGCTCCCGGAGCTTGCGCAACAAGGCGATCGTCATGGTCCGAGTGTTGCGCAATACGAGCAACCGGTAACTCATCCCGTCGGGCAACACGATGCGTCCCGACTGGATTCGCACGCGCTCGTGGATCGCCCGGGCGTCGATGGTGTCCCAGTCGTAGCCCGGCGGAGGGGGCGGATCGAGTAGCGCGCGAGGCGGAACCATCACAGGAGAGTCCTCGCCCGTAAAATACAGCAGGTCGGCGACGAAACGGCCTTGCTGCAAGAGGAACTGGCAGCGGCGGATGTAGTCGATCCACGCACTGGCCTGGTGGAACCACGTGTTGGTGCGCTCGAAGGACCAACCCCAGGGTCCCATCGTCATTCCGGGGGCGACGCCGGAATGGGGCTGATGGGTGTAACGGTGGAAGATGTATTGATTCAGCCCCTGGGTGAACATGAAGTCGCCGACGGGCTTCATGGCGAAGGGGTATTCCTGCCACCGGGTAACGCTGGTGAACGACTCGGCGGCGACGACCGGCTTGCCATAGACATGCGCCACCGAGGCTACGAGTTTCACGCTGCGATGGTTGAGCTGCCCGAGCCAGAATTCCCCCATGGGCACGTCGGCCTGGGCTCCGCATTCCATTTCGTCGAACATGCCGGCATCGTAGGGTTCGATGTAGGCCTTTAGCGAGTGCTGGCGGCACAGCTCAGCGAACCGCCGGTAGTAGTTGTCGTGGACCAGTTCGGCCTGCGTCTTGCGCACATCCCACAGGAACCGCTCGGAGGCCTCCAGGCTGCCCACGATGCGCCCGGTCATGGCGGGCAGGTAGCGCCACAACTCGTAGCCGCGCCGTTTGCGGAATTCTTCGGGAAAGGCTGCGGTCCAGTTCTGCATGCCGGCCTCGTAGCTGTCAATCAGGGCACCGGCCATGCCCTTGGCGGCCAAGGGACGCAGCGTTTCCAATAGGTCGCCGAAGAAGTGACGGAAATGAAAGTCGAACGCTTCGCGGCGGAACTTGTCGCATTCTAGACCTTCGCCGCCATCCGGCGCCGGGCTGTTCTGTTTTCCCGTGCTCGTGTGGCCGAAGCGGAGGATCGTCCAGTTTCCGGGTGGAGCGTCCCATTCCAGGCGCCCGTCGGGGGCCATCCGGGCCGTCAAATCCACCACGCTCTCGGGAGCGATGACAGAGCCGGGCTCGACGCGGATCTCGGGTTCGGGCGGGGGGCCTTCGGGACCGAACGTGCCGAGGCCGGGAACGATGAAGTTGGCCTTGACCTGCCAGTTCGGTATGCGCACGGCGCCGGAAAGACGGACGTCGAGGATGCGACGAGGCTGGCGCGCGACGATGCGAAAATGACGGGCGCGCAGGGGTGCGAAGCTCGCGGTGGCTGGCGCCGGGTTCGGCCCGTAGAGAGCGTTGAAAAAGCCGGTTTCCAGCGGAAGGTCGCAAACCTTGCGGAACCGCCGCCCGTCTTCGGAGGCCTCCAAGACCAGTGCTGGTGCGGGTGCGAACGCCCTGGTGCTCGTCGAGTCGGGGAGCGGCTGACTGAGGACGGAGACGGAGCGCACCTCCATCGGCGCCATGAGCTCCAGCTCAAGGTAAGCCGGCTGATCCGCTCCGGAAGGCGCAAGATCCGCGCCCGCCGAAGCGTGCCCCGAGGTAACGCGGCCTGGATCGATGGGCGCACCGTTTACGGTCACGCGCCCGAGCAAGTCGCCCAGGGGCTCACTTTCTCCGGCCAGGGAAGGGAAAGCAACTACCATGGCGTCGCGGTAGTAGCCGGCGTGGGCCGGCGGTTGGGGCAGGGTAACCTTTACGGGGCCACCGCCCCGCAGGAAGGTCTCCGTCCACACGAGCCGCTGCATCGAAAGCTCTGGCGGAATCCAAGGGCCGCCGCTCGACGACCAGCCCGGGCAGTTATGCAGGTCGAGTTCGAGACCGAGCCGCTCGGCCTCACGGATGGCGTGGCGGACCAGGTCAAGATTCTCGGGCGTGCCGTACGGAACCGGCCCTTTTGGAATGCCGGAGCTGACCTGAAACAGTTGCACGCCGCGGATGCCCACGCGTCGCATGGCCTCCAGGTCCAGCGTGATGCCCTCGCGGCTGACGTTGCCATTCATCCAGTGCCACCACGTCTTCGGCGCGGCCGAATCGGGAGGTGACAAGAAGGCTTTTTCCAGGTCCGCGGCGCCGGATTGCCCTGCGCGAACAGAGCTCCGTAGCCAGGCTGCCGCGGCGCTACAGGTTTTGAGGAACGTTCTCCGTTTCATGTTGCTTTCTCGCTCGGATCGCTTGGAGAAGCTCAAGGTTGCGCGGCCGGGTCGAGCGCCTGCGGACTGATGTCGCGTCGGGAGAACATACTCATCACTGCTTGTTCTTGTTCCGCTCGTTCCTGACGCAGTCGGCGGAACTCGGCCAGCGCCTTCTGTGCGGCTGTCCCGTCGCCGAGGGCGCGATGCGCCTGCGCCAGATGGAAGTGACACACCGCATCGTTCGGGTCGAGGGCGGCGGCTTTTTGCAGATGCGACAACGCGGTACGTGGATCTCCCATGGCGAGCAGGACGCGGCCGAGACCGAGATGAGCTTCGCGGAACTCGCCATCCGATTTCAAGGCGAGCTCGAAGAGCTCCCGGGCGCGTCCCAGATCGCCCGCCTTGCGATGGATCTCGGCCAGCTCATAGGCGGCGTTGCCGTTGGTCGGATCGAGCTCCAGCTCCCTTTGGAAAGCTTGAACGGCGTCCGGAAGGTCGGAGGGGAGCGCTCCGGGTTGGCGAGAGCGCTCGAGCAGGGCGCGTCCCAAACGGAAGTGCGCCCCCGGTCGAGCGGGATCCAGTTCGATCACCCGGCGGAACGCTGCCACTGCCAGGTCGAAAAGCCCTTGACTATGGTATGCCTCGCCGGCAGCTTGGAAACGCCAAACCGAGTCTGGGGCCACCTGGGAAAGTTTGTGCATCGTCAACCACGCGTAGTGGCCGAATGTGCGGCCCGCGTGATAGAGCACCTCCGGATCCTCGGGATACAGGCGGGTAAGTTGGAGGGCAACTTCGACCGCTCGATCGTCCCGGCCCAGCGCCGTCAGCGAGCGTTGCAGGTGTAGTCCGCTCAGACGGCGCAGCGCGGAATCGGCGGAATGCCGAAAGCCTCTCTCCAGGCCAGCTAAAGCCTCTTTGTGGCGGCCCATCTCAGCCAGACACATGGCTAGGAAGACGTCTGCATTCGCCAAATCCGGCTTCCGACGCAGCGCTTCGCGGAAGGCCGTGGCGGCTTGACCGAACTTGGCCTGCTGAAAATAGATCACACCCAGCCGCGCCCGCAATTCAGCGCTTTGCGGATCCAGCCGCGCCAGTTTTTCATAAACGGCTTCGGCCTCTGCATAGCGCTTTTGCGCCAGGGCCCGCTCGCCCTCTTCGGCGTAGCGCCGCAGCAGGGCCGGGTCCGGTGGCTGGCCGGAGAGGCAGCCGGCGAGGCAGAGCAGACCCGCCAGCCGCCGCCCGCTCCGGCCAGCTACCAAGTGAGCTTCAGGCCAAGTTGGTTGATCCGTGCGGCGCGGGCGGAGATGATCCGACCGAAGCGCGCATCGGCCACGTTGCGGATCGGGACGCCCCATTGCGTGTGGTTCCAAGTGTTGAACGATTCGAAGCGGAACTGGAGGTTCATCCGCTCGGAGAGCCTGAAGTTCTTGAACAGGCCAGTGTCCCAGTTGTTGATGCCTGGGGCGCGGAGAATGCCCCGGCCCGAATTCCCCAGAAAGCCGGCGGGCGGCTGCCGGAAGGCATCCGTGTTGAACCATTTGTCAATGGTGCGCCGAAATCCTTTCGGATTGGGGTTGCCCACGACGTCGGCGCGGTTGGTGCCGAAGGTGTCGTTGAGTCCGCCGATGTCGGTCGCTGTGATGCTCATGGGGAAACCCTTCTGGAACAGGACGATTCCGGTGACCTGCCAGCCGCCGACCAGCAGATCCGCGGCCTTGCTCACATTGCTGGCGTAGCGCCGGCCCCGGCCGAAGGGCAGCTCATAGATGAAGCTAGTCACCAGGCGGTGATCCACGTCGAACTCGGAGCGGCCGCGGTCACGACGGACATCGTGGTTGTTGAGGAAACCCTGCCATCCCGCCACGTCATTGCCGATGCCCGCGGCGGCGGACTTGTTGTCGATGCTCTTCGACCAGGTGTACGCCGAGGTGAACAGGAAGGTGCTGCTACGATGCTCCACCTTGGCGTTGAAGGCGTTGTAGCTCGAGTTGCCCGACCAGTCGCTGTCAATGTAGACAACGAAGTTCGGGAAGGGCTTACGAGCCGCCACCGGGCAGTCGCCCACGGTGGGCGTGGCCGCGCACAGTGCTGGGTTCCGGGGCGGGAACGCTTGGGCGATGTTGCGGCGCATCAGCAAGTGAGTTCCTTTAGTGCCGACGTAATACAGCTCCACAGTGGTGTTCGAGCTGACGGCGCGCTGGATGCTGAAGGACCACTGCTGCACGTAGGGGTGGCGGGGTTCCGGCGACATGCTGACGGCCAGGAAGGTGTTGGCGGCCGGCGTGGCCGGCCCTAATTGCGCGAAGCTGGGGAACATCTGATCGGTGGTGCGCAGCGTGGCCACGGCCTGGCCGAGCGTCTGGATGTAATTGCCGCGGCTGACATAGGGGTAGATGTCGGCGGCTCCGTCAATTTCCCGACCCTCGGCCGAATCGAAAAACACGCCGTAGCCGCCACGCACCACCGTGCGGTCGTCGCCAAAAGGCCGGAAGGCAAAGCCGAATCGCGGCGCGAAGACGCTTTTGGACGCGTCGTACGGATTGCGACGCCCGGCGTAGCGGTAGTAGGAGCCGTCGCCGACGATGCCTTTTTCGACCAGGGTGCGATCCGCCACCAGGAGGCCGCCGCGCGGGTTGGCCAAGTCGCGCCAGCCCATGCGGTTGTTCTGCTCGTGCGGTACGGTGCGGAAGTCCCAGCGCAGACCCAGGTTCAGGGTCAGGCGTGAACTGACCTTCCAGTCATCCTGGATGTAGGGTGCGTAGTAGCGGAAATTGAACTGCCGCGGGTTGCCGGCCCGATCCGGCAGGCTGAAGCCAGCCGGCTGAAAGACACTGGCGCCGGAGAAATAGCCGAGCAACATGTCCGCGACGGCGTGATCGCGAGTCTGGTTGCCGGTAAAGAAACCCGAGAAGGTGAACTGGCCGAGGAAGTCGTTGGCCAGATCCCGCTGGAGCGACCAGTGGCGCACGTGCATGCCGATGTTAATGGTGTGGCGGCCGCGGATCCAGGTGGTGGCGTTGCTGATGTCCCACATGGGCTGATAACTCTCCGTGTAGTCGTTGACGGCGCTGCCGCCGCCGGAGAGTCCCGTACCCACGCCACCGAAGCCGACGGCGGGATACATACGCTGCCTGGGGCTGAGGTTGGTGAAGACGCCCGTGAGGCGCAAGGCTTCAATGTCGGCTGGATCTGCGGCCCGGCCGTACTCGATGGCGTCCGCCTTCACATAACCGAGCCGGAACTGGTTCACCAGCGTCGGTCCAAAAGTCTTGGAGTGAGAGATTTGCCAGTTCCGCGTCTCTTGCAGGAAGAAGCGGTCCCCGAGTTCGGTGGTGTTGCCGACAGCAGTGGTGGTGTACTTCGTCTTGGTGAGCCGGCCAAAAACCGTTCCCGCCCCCTTGAGGTCCTGGTCGCCGCGCAGGGTATACTGATCGACGTCCGTCGGAAGGGAACGGCTGCGAATGTAGTTGCCCTGCGGCAGATTGGCGTTGGGTGCTGGGAAGAACTTGGTCCGGGCCAGATTGGCCAGGCGCGTGAAACGCTGCTGCGGAATCGTATTGTTGGGGAACGGTGTCCCGGTGACCGGATCCGTGATGACGCTCGCGAAGCGTCCGGCGAGCTGTTCCGGGGTCGGGATCAACAGAAAATCTTGAAAGCCGCTGCGTGTGCGGGAACCTTCGTAGTTGGCGAGCCAGAATGTCCGGTTGCGGCCATCGTACAGGCTGGGCAAATAGACCGGGCCGCCCGCGACGAAGCCGAATTGATTTTGACGCAGCTTGGATTTCGGGCGCCCCACCGCATTGTTGAAGAAGTTGTTGGCGTCGAGCTTGTCGTTGCGGCCGAACCAGAACAGCGAGCCGTTGAACTCGTTGGTCCCGCTGCGGCTGACGATGTTGATCTGATTGGCGCTGAAGCCGTACTCGGCCGAATAGGTGGCGGTTTGCTCTTTAAACTCCTGGATGGCGTCGACGGAGAGGATTGCGGCCGGAGTGCCGAGCGCCGTATCCGTGTTGGACGTACCGTCGAGCAGATAGTTGTTGGAGGTAGGCCGTGCGCCGTTGATGCTGATGGCGTTGCCCACACCGCGGCGCATGGTGCCCTGTTCGCCGGTCGTCTCTACCGCGCCCGCGCCCAGGAACAGCAGCTGGAGGAAATTGCGCCCGTTGAGCGGAAGCTGCGTCACTTGGCGATTGGTGACGATGTGGCCCACCGTGGACGTTTCCGTGTCGATGGCCGCCGCGGCGGCCCGGACCTCCACCGTCTCGGTCACCTCGCCGACGGCCAACTCCAAGTCAATACGCACGACTTGGTTGACGTTGAGCTGTATGTCCGTACGCTTGGCCATTCGAAATCCCTGCCGCTCGGCCGTGACGGTGTAGACACCTACCGGCAGGAGCGGGACGACGTAGTCGCCGGCCTCGTTGGTGTTGGTTTCGCGCGCCAGGCCGGTGAGCTGGCTGGTGACGACGACCTTGACGCCGGGTACGACCGCGCCGGTCGAATCCCGGACCGTGCCGGTGATTTGCCCCGTGGCGGTCTGCGCCCGCAGCGAGGGGCAGCACAGCAATAGGGAAGCCGCGAGCAGCGTGACGTGCCGCATTGGAGGAACCTCCTCGACCAATGGATTCCTACTAGTGCTTGCATCCTATGCTACTGAACGCATTCGCGTCAAGTAAAACATCACGATCCCAGCCTCGTGTCGCAGAGCGAAACGAGAATTGACATCCCGAATTCCGCCTAATCGTCTCAAGCAGTGGAGCTTGGCGCTTTGGCCCATGCCGAGGGACCAACCCGGAGGCGCTGGAGCGCGTGTTTTACAAGCCGAAACGGAGCTCGGATGAGGCATGCACTCAAGGAGGACCGTCGCGGGCCTTTGTTATACTGGGCCTTTGTCGCGTACGAAGGGTACTGCGCTGAGCGCGGCCGCCCTTGCCGCAGTGGCGGCTGTGGTCTTATGGGCTTTCGCCACGGTCTTGCCTCGCCAGCCCTACGCCTATGACGAGGCCGACTACATGTGGGCGGGCACGCGGGGTTGGTGGGCTAACTGGTGGGATGAGCCTTCGATCTCCCTGGCGGAGTTTGTCTCCAAAGGCTTAGAACTTACCCGAAAGCCGGAGTTGCGTCCCGATTTCTCGCGGTATATCCGCGCGACGGGCGACATCACCTTCTACCGCCACTACCACGGCGCTCTCTATGCACAATGGATCGCGTTGTGGCACGCCGCGGGGGTCAAAACCGAGGCGGGCTACCGTGCCACCGGGCTGGTGCTTCATGCACTGACGACAGCGGCGATTTTTTGGGGATTTCGCAAAGTGTTTCCGGCCCTCCCGGCGGCGGCTGCCTTCGTCGCCGGGGCAGCTTTCGTGACGAATCGGACGATCCTCGTTACCTCGCTGGCGATCACGCAGCATACGCTGTTTATCTTCCTGACGGTGCTCACGTTGTATTTCGCGGCGCTTTTTTGCCGCGATCTAGCGCCACGGAACTGGTATCTGGCGATGGCGACTCTGGCGCTGGCCTTCGCCACCGTGGAAACGACCGTGCTCGTGCTTGCCGCCTTGGCCCTGATGCTGCTGCTTCAGCGCAAACGTATCGTCACGACGTTCGATCCCAGGGAACGGGGGCGCCTTCTGGTGCGGGGATTGGCTGTGTTCATGGGCGTCTTCTTGGCGGCATGGCCCGCCGGCCTGCTGAAGTTGGGTCTGCTCAAAGGCTATCTGTACCTGGCCTACATGACACTTCATCGGAAAACCTTCGTGGCGGGTGGGCCTGAGGAACTTTGGGTAGCGAAATTTCGCACGGCGCCGCTCGAGTTTGTGCTGCCCGCGGCGGTGCTGGTCGCGACGGCGCTGTTCTGGCGCAGGCTGGCTCACCGCTGGGAAGTCGCGCCGTTTGCGGCCTACGCCGGGATTTTCCTTCTGACCACGCTGTTTATCACGCTGTCGTATACGCACTATCACGGTTCGCTGATGGCCGCTTTCGCTGTGCTTACCGGAGTCTGGTTCGGCGAGTTCTGGCGCCGAGTGGGGGCGCCGGCTCGGGCTGTGGGCTTGGTCGTGGTCCTAGCGATCCTCGGGGGGATGGTTCAAGCCCATTACGTCGAGGCCAAGGCGAATCAGGGACGGCGGCTCGTCAGCGCTGGGGTGATCGAGTATCTTCGGGGAGGGGCGCAGGCGGGCGCGAAGGTTTGGTACGTGCCATTCACTCTGGTGCCAATCTTGCATTTTTACCGTCCGGAGGCGGAGCTCGTGGGTTACGACGTGGACCGGAGTGCAGAGGCGCTAGCCGCGGAAGTGGCACAGGCTCGTCCCCCAGCGGAGCTTCTCTGCGAGACGAGCCGGTGCGCAGCGTTGGAGGTGGCGCTGCGGGCGTACGGGGCGGTCCGCCGGACGGAAATCGCCCGGGGGGCCGATGGCGAGATCCACTCGCTCGTGTTGGAACGACCTTGAGCCGGCAGACCCAGCGGGAGATTCGCGTCGGGGTCGTCGGGGCGGGTTACGTTTGCAGCCACCACCTGCGGGCCCTCCGAGAGCTGGGCTTGACGCGCGTCGTGGCGCTCTGCGATCAGGACTTGGAAAAGGCGCGGGCGCTGGCGGCGCGCTTCGGGGTCGAGCGCACCTGCCGCACGCTGGCGGAGATGTCCGAGGCACAGCCGGAGGTGATCCACGTTCTGACGCCGCCGGAGTCGCATTGCGCCCTGGCCATGGAGGCGCTCCAAATGGGCTGCCACGTCTTGGTGGAGAAGCCCATGGCGGAAACGGTCGAGGAATGCGACCGGATGATCATGGCCGCGCGTGAGCGCGGCTTAGTCCTTTCGGTGAACCACTCGGCGCGGTTCGATCCGGTGGTGGTCGAAGCGCTCGAGCGGGTGGGGCGCGGGGAGTGTGGAGAGGTGCTCAGCGTGCTGTTCGTGCGGAGCTCGGATTATCCGCCCTACGGCGGGGGTCCGCTGCCCGCATGGCACCGCCAAGGTTCGTATCCATTCCGCGACCTCGGCGTGCACGGCCTGTATCTGCTCGAAAGCTTCCTGGGCCCGGTGCGGGAGCTCGAGGTGCGCTGGTACAGCCGCGGCCGGGAGCTGCCGCAGATGCTGGATGAATGGCGCGCGACGGTCGTCTGCGAACGGGGAACAGGCCAAATGTTTTTTTCCTGGAACGCGCGGCCGATGCAGAACGAACTCTGGATTCACGGCACGCGCGGCGTGTTGCACGTGGACTGCTTCCTGCAAGTGTGCGAGTGGCGGCGCCTGTGGCCGGGGCCGAAACAGGCGCAATTCGTGCTGAATGGGGTGACCGGGGCGGCGCGGCGGCTGTGGAAAGCGCCGTGGAACGTGATACGGTTCGCGGCGGGTTCGTTGAAACCCTCGCCCGGCATCTACGCTTCGGTGCAGGAGTTCCACCGGGCGCTGGCGGAGGGCCGGCCGACGCCGGTGAGCCCGGAAGAAGGGCGCCGGGCAGTGTACTGGGTGGAGCAGGCAGCCCGGCGGGCCGACGAGGAGTTCGCCTGCCGGCGCACGCGACTGGCGGCTGCGCCCGCGGCGGCACGAATTCTTGTGACGGGCGCGGGAGGGTTTCTCGGCAGCGCGCTGGTGCGGCGGCTCCGGGAGCAAGGAGAAAGACCGCGGGTGCTCGTGCGGCGCGAGGGTTCCGAGGCAGAAGGCCTCCCGGTGGTGTACGGCAACTTAGGGGACCCGGAGGCGGTGGATCGCGCGGTGCACGGCGTGGAGGTGGTTTTTCACGTGGGAGCTGGGATGCGGGGCGGGGCGGCGGAGTTTCAGGCGGGAACGATTTGGGGCACGCGCAACGTTATCGAAGCGTGCTTGCGGCATGGCGTACGACGGCTCGTGTATGTGAGCTCGCTCGGGGTGCTGGATCACGCGGGGCATCGGCCCGGAGAGGTGGTCACGGAGAATTCCCCGGTCGAACCCCATCCGAACAAGCGGGGCTGGTACACCCGGAGCAAGTTGGAGGCGGAGCGGATGGTGCGCGCTGCGGTCGCGGAGCGTGGTCTGCCGGCAGTGATTCTGCGCCCCGGACAGATTTTCGGCCCGGGCGCGGAGCGTACGGCGCCGAATGGCGTGATTGCGCTCGGACGGCATTGGCTCGTGGCCGGGCGCGGAAAGTTTCCGCTGCCGCTGGTTTATGTCGAAGACGTAGTGGACGCTTTGCTGAAGGCCGCGGCGGCTGAGGGCGTGTGTGGCGAGGTGATCCACATCGTGGATCCGACAGAGGTGCGGCAGGAGGAATACCTCCGCTGGTGTCTGCGGAAGCTAGGGGGAGAGATCCGAGTGCGCCGCGTGCCCGTCAGCGTGTTGCTGGCGGCCGGGCTGGGGGTGGAGCTCGTAGGCAAGGCCGTGCACCGAGACCTGCCGTTGTCGGTTTATCGCATCCGCTCTTTGCGACCGCTGTGGCCCTGCGATGTGTCCAAAGCTCGGCGGCTGCTCGGTTGGACGCCGCGGGTGGGTGTTTTAGAGGGCTTGCGACGCACTTTCGGCACGGCGTGAGACGCGCACTTCAAGCCTTGTGGAGGGCGGCACGAACGGCCGCCGTGGTCTTCACGGCTGTTTTTCTTGCATTGCACGTGACGCCGGTGGTTCCGTGGATTGCGGCGTGGCTATCGGACGACTGGCGGGGTACGGACGGGGACGTGCTGATCGTGCTGGCGGCCGATCAGCTCGGGGATGGGACGCTTGGCATCAGTTCGTATTGGCGGGCGGTGTATGCGGTGCGGGCGTTCCACCATGGTAACTTTCA
The DNA here is from genome assembly GCA_025055455.1 of Bryobacteraceae bacterium. Lineage (GTDB taxonomy): Bacteria > Acidobacteriota > Terriglobia > Bryobacterales > Bryobacteraceae > JANWXD01. The sequence continues at coordinate 4,639 of JANWXD010000027.1, read as the reverse complement.
AACGGTAGTGATCAGCGGCCGCACGACGGCGCCCGGCCCCTCCTTGGCAGCCCGGATGGGGGAGTTCATGGCGGCGCTCGGCGTGCCGCGCGAGCGGATCGTGCTCGAAGAGGGGAGTTGGAACACGCGGCTAAACGCGCTGTACACCACGGCGCTGGTCCGCCACTGGCCGGGCAAGAAAGTGCTGTTGACGAGCGACTTTCACATGCGCCGAGCGCGGCTGTGCTTTCGGAAGGCGGGGCTGGAGGTGGAACCGGCGCCGTTCCCCGATGTGATGAAGCGTTTCAACAGTCCGCTGGAGCGGTGGGGATGTGCATGGGTCGTCGGTACCGAGCTGTTGAAGCTCGGATGGTACTGGGTACGGGGATGGGTCTAATTCGAACGATCACAGAGGATGGGGATCACGTTGTTGGCTTTGAATTGAACGAGTTAGGCTCATGTGGGTCTTGCATGGCGTTCCGCGACGGTAGTTTAGGGTACGGAAGGCCTTATGCGCTCACGGCGGTTGCTGAGTGTATGCCTAGTTGCTGCCCAGACGCTGATCGGGCAAACCCGGGTCAGTCTGAAGACCCAAGGCAAGGAGGTGGATTTTTCGCAGGCCACGGGGGTGCGACCGTTCCAGATGGGAACCACGCTGCCGGCCACGTGCAATACCGGCGAGATGTTTTTCAAGACGGATGCGCCGGCGGGGGCCAACCTGTACGGCTGCGTGGGAGGCACGTGGGTGCCGCAAGGCGGTGCGCCGACGCTGGCGGGGGATGTGACGGGACCGGTGGGCTCGACGGTAGTGGAGCGGATTCGAGGGCATCGCGTTTCCGCAGCCGCACCCTCAAGCGGGCAGGTGCTCACGTGGAACGCCGTGACCGCGCAATGGGAGCCAGCGACTGTGTCGGGCGCGGCAACGGGTCAGGTGCCACTCGAGGTGACACGGGTTTCAGCGGCGCAGCTTGCCATCGGATCCAATTGCTCGCCGTCGTCGCCGTGCGTGGTGCGGTTCGGCGCGGTGGCGTACACGTACACGGCGCCAGCGACGGCTACGGTGACGTCGGGGGGCGGAACGGCCTACTTGTACGTGGCCCACGACGGCAGCCTCATGGTGGGAATTCCCGCGACTGGGATGTCCGTGTCGTGCACGGGTTGCAACGTCGTCGTCGGTGTCACGGCCTTTCCGGCGGATTCGATTCCGTTGTACACGTGGAGCGCGGCGAGTGCGCAATGGTCCACGTCGGGGACGGACTGGCGAGCCACGTTGAGCGCGGGCCGGAGGTTCGTCGCGGGCGCAGGGATCAGCCTCGCGGAGTCCGGCGCGACGGTGACGATCAGCGCGACCGGGTCAGGGGGAGGGAGCGGGTCTGGTTATACGACAGTGCAAGACGAAGGAACGGGACTAGCCCAGCGGGCGACGCTGAATTTCGTCGGCGGGGGAGTCAGCTGCGCGGACGACGCCACGGGCGGCCGCACCACCTGTTCCGTTCCGAACGATGCGGGAGGCGATTTGTCGGGTACGCTCGTAAATGCCACGGTGACGCGGCTGCACGGACGTCCGCTGGCGGCGACGGCGCCCTCCGACGGGCAGGTGCTGACTTGGAGTGGCGCCAACGGGCAATGGGAGCCGCGGACGCCGACGGGTGGCGGCATGCCAGTGCTGTTCCTCCAGAAGATGATCCGTTTGGCTTTGCCGGGCAACTTCTCCATACACCAACTTGGGTTCAACTTCAACGTCGATGGGTCTCAGAGCGGTGTCGGCGCGACCGCTTCGATGCCTCACAGTGCGATCCGCTATACGTCGGGAGCCACGAGTGGTAGCGACGCCGGGCTTACGTCCCCATTTCCCCTGGCCGTTTTTCGCCGAGGCGAGGTGTTTCGAGCCTATGTTGGGATCGGGTCAACTTCTAACCTTCGCTGGTGGCTCGGCATGAGCCACTTAGCGGGAGGGGAAATGGGCACTGATGTTCCAGGTCACGCTCTCGCGATGTTTCGTTATTCGACTTCGGCAGCAGACACTACGTTCAAGTGCGTCACGTGTAGTGGCGGGTCAGGGAATTGTACTGTTACAGACTCCGGGGTGACAGCGGACACCAACCGGCATCTGTTCGAGATTTCCTGGACAGGCACGGCGTATCAGTTTCGAATCGATAACAATCTTGTATGCACCAATGCGACGAATTTGCCCGGCAATGGAGTGACGTATGGCGTTGCGGTGCGTCTGCGCACGCTCGAAAACGCCTCCAAATTCGTGGATGTGGGGGGTCTTTATTTGGAGAACAACTTCTGAAGTGAGGGCGGTCGGGATGCGACGACCGGGAATTCTCTGGTGTATTCCGTTTTCGATTTGCGGCGCATTGTTCGGCCAGATGCTCAGCTTGCAGGTGGTCGGGGTGACTCATACGCAGGCAATTTTGAGCTACGAGGCACCGGACGACAATCCTTGCACCATCGAGGTGAGCGAATTCCCCTCGTTGGCTCTGTTGGTGCACGACGTCAATGGGACACTGTTTCCCGGTGCCAATTCCGATGCCAGTCGGAGTTTGTCGGGCGGGCGCAAGCGAATCGTCGTCATCGGCAAGCGGCGGTCAGACAAGGCGACGGACGGGCGGCTATACTCGAGGGCGCTTGCTGCGGCGACCCCGCATTATGTGCGGGTGACGTGTGGTTCAGTGCAAGGGGAGACACGATTTGTTACGCGCCCCCTGGCCTGGGGCGACACCTCTTCGGAGCCGCCGCCCTGGCACGCAGAGGGATTCGGAAACTATGGGTGGCCCACGATCGACTTCACGCCTGGGGGGCGGGACAAAGAGTACGTGGACCCGATGACGGGGGTGAAGCTGAAGCTGGCGGCGCACGCTGGACAGGGCAACAGTCGGCGCGGCGAGGCAGTCATCGGGGCGGACTACTGGTGGGATTGGCAGGGAGCGTGGACCAATCCGGAAAACATTCGCAGTGGTACGACAAGCGCGCTGGCCTCGACTTCGACGGCTAACGCGGCGATCTTCGTCGGTATAGAGCCCAACCCGGGCGTCGGAATTCCATGGCAAGGGGACGGTTGGGGCGGCTACGGGTTGGACACCACTATCGACGACGTGGGGCTCCGAATTTACGGCTCCGGCACAGACGCAAACTCTGCGAACCGCCAGATTCAGGTGTGCCTAAGCATGGACAGTGGGCAGACGTGTCACAGTCCAGCCATCACTGTCACCTTGCCGCAGGGGAGCGCATCGGACCTTGGGTTGTTTCCTCCAGCCTATCCCACGCCGATGTTCGCCTCGTGGGCTATGAGACCGCTGCGACGCGGCATGGATTGGCCCAAGGGTGGAGGCACGGTCAACGTTTCTGGTAACACGGTTACGCTCACCAACCCGAGTACGAGCACGATGTTTCTGTCTTCTTGGGCCCCGGGGTCGAAAATTTGGATCTCCGGTTCCTCGCCCACGTGCCCTCGAAACCTTTGCACAGTGGTGAGCGTACAAAGCGCGACGCAGTTGACGATCCAGGAAAGCTTGAACCTTACGGGGGTGAACTACAGGGCGCTGAATTTCGGCTATCGGATCTGGAAGACAACTTCCACGGGAACGGTGTCGTTGAGCATCCGGAAGGCGATTGCTTGGAGCAACATCACCCTACAGTCGGCTGGTGGGTCGAATCAAAAGTGCTCCATGGTTCCGGTGACGACTACTGTAGACCGGGACGGGAATCCGATTCCCAAGCCGTTGTCCGGCTACTTGTGCGTTTTTTCGCAGAATGGGGCGCTGGATTCGACGCCACCGATTTATTGGATCAGCGAAGAAACGGGGGAATCGCGCTTGGTGGCGATCCCCTGGCACGACATCGCGACGTATGTGCCGGGTACGGCGCACGGGGATCGCGCGCGCCCGGGTTGGGGTGGGTTCAACGGAAAGGAAGCACGGTGGGATTTGAACGATGGGCGAGTGTTCTACGCGATCGCAGAAACGAACACCCCTGGCAAGTTGTCGGTGTTCAAAATCCGCTATACGGGCGATTTTCGGGAATTCCGACCGAATTACCCCACGAACGAGACTCGCCCCGTACCGCCGCTAGAGTGGGAGAACCTGTCGAAGCCGAGCGAGGGCAGGGACATTCATGCCCAGATAGCGGCCTACGGCCATCCAGAATGGGACGGAAGCAAGTTCGGCTGGCCGACTGTGGCTTTCGACGGAGTTTCTGGCGCCATCTTGATGCTTCTCAACCCTGGCGGACAGGGAACGCCGTGTTGGATTTTCCTGTTCGGGTTCGACGGGAATCTGAAGAGGATGTTCAACACTTGGAGTGGCGCCCCGTGGGACGGTGCCGATGTGGGCAGCAAAGAGCTGCGTTGGGCAGGTTGTCATAACGTCGCCGGAACCATCTTTCCGATGGATGGCAATCCAGGCTATATTAGTGTGAATGTTCCCAACGGTGGTTCCCCGGCCACCTACAACAATACTCGGTTGCTCGGTGGACCGTTCACCAGCCCGGTAATCGCAGTGAAGCGTGCATCCGGATGGGACTTTACCAACACGAGCGTGTCGCCCAACATTGGCGATCCTAGCTACGATTCGACGTGTCCCTCCGATATCCCGGCGGTGTGGCATCAACACGGAGCAACCGGAAACAATTGCTTGACGATCCGGATCGGCGGCGA